>CAZWLJ010000011.1:0-62127 GCA_964634605.1 uncultured Paludibacter sp. | reverse complement strand
TGTTGTCCTACCAGGGCTCGAACCTAGACTAACAGATCCAGAATCTGCTGCGCTACCATTACGCTATAGGACAATAATTATTTCGGGTGCAAAGATATAAAATTTTAGTATAATGAAAAAAGAAATGACCTAAAATTTAAATTAAATTTTGTGTTTTATCAAATTACTTACTATCAGTATATTATTTATTTTTAAACAAAATGATTTATCGGGTACGGTTTTTTAAAATTAAAATACGTATATTTGAAAAAACTTTTCTCTTAACTTTTAAAAAATTATTAGTATGAATTTATCTGATTTATTAAACAGTTCGATAGGTCAGTCTATCGTCGAAAGTGTTGCAGGTCAGTTTGGTTTGGATAAAAATCAGGCCTCAGCAGCAGTGAACACGGCTATTCCGGTGATTCTGGGTGGTTTAAATAAGAATGTACAGACTCCTGAAGGCGCTGAAAGTCTGAATAATGCTTTGGAATCAAAACATGATGGCAGTTTGCTTGATAACCTTGGAAGTATTCTTTCAGGCGGCACTGGCGATCTTCTTCAGGATGGCGGTGGTATTTTGGGGCATGTATTTGGAAATAATGTAAGCGCTGTAGAAAATGGAGTGGCTCAGAAGACGGGTATCAGTATGGATAAAATAGGCCCGATTATTAAAATGCTGGCTCCGGTGGTTATGGCTTATCTCGGTAAGGAAAAAAGTACGAATAATGTAAATGCCGGTGGCTTAGGAGATTTACTGGGAGGTATTTTAGGTGGCGGACAACAAAAAAGTTCCGGAGGTGGTATTTTTGATATGATTTCGGGAATGTTAGACAAAGACAAAGACGGAAGTCCTCTGGATGATATTCTGGATATGTTTATGAAGAAGTAATTTTTATTTTTGGAAATAATTAAAGCCGGATTTGGTAAAAAATCCGGCTTTAATTATTAAAAGTTTGTCGGCTGCAAAATACCCGGGCATTTATTCATCCGGTTATATAAACAGCAAGATAAGAATCTGGGCCATAATCACTCTCAGAAACATTGTCAGAGGATACACAGTAGAGTATGCCACAGCCGGTTGATCGTTAGGTGCAACGGAACTTGAATATGCCAGTGCCGGAGGATCGGTGGTACTGCCTGCAAGTAAACCCATGAGAGTGAAGTAGTTTAATTTTACTGCTTTTCGGCCGATTATTCCAATTGTAAGCAATGGAATGACGGTAATCAGAAATCCGATACCAACCCATAGCAGCCCGTTGCTGGTGAAAACAGTTTCGACAAACTGACTTCCTGATGCCAGTCCAACACTCGCAAGGAATAGTGTAATACCAACTTCACGGAGCATCAGATTGGCACTTTGAGTTGTATAGGTAATAAGTTTTAATTTATACCCGAACCGGCCAATCAGTATAGCAATAATCAGCGGACCACCAGCCAGACCAAGCTTCACGGGCATAGGCATTCCCGGGAAATAAAATGGAATACTTCCGAACAGAATTCCTAAAAATATACCGACGAAAATGGTAATTACAGGTGGTTCGTTAAGTTTTTTCAACGCGTTACCCAGCAGTTTTTCAACTTTTTCGATTGCTTCAAGCTCTCCAACCACCATTACACGGTCTCCAACCTGTAATACCAGATTAGTTGCACCCAACAGGTCGATTCCCGAACGATTGACACGCGTAATGTTCACGCCAAAGATAGTTCTCAGTTTTAGCGAACCCAGCGTTTTCCCGTTTATTTCGTTTCGTGTAATAACAATACGTCGTGAAACCAGGCGCTTTTCCGAATCTTTCCAGTTCATTTCCATCTCTTCGCCCATAAATGCAATGATGGATTCCGTATCCGATTTCGATGCCACCACTAATAAAATATCGTCCGCCAAAAGTAATGTATCGGATTGAGGGATAAAATAATGATTGTCCCGCATCATTCTCGATATAATAAACTTGCGACCAATTATTTCCTTGATCTGATGCAGGCTTTTACCGGCTATGGCTTTGTTGGTGAATTTAATTGAAAGTCTGTCGGGCTTATCCAGGGTGGCTTCGTCGTCGTTTTCAAGTTCTTTTGCTTCCTTATTCAAATCAATTTTGAAAAGAAAACGAATCAGAACAATGGATGTGATGATACCCACTACTCCAAGCGGATATGCAACAGCATATCCAAGGGCAATCTGTGGAATATCGGCAATCTGACCAGCCTCATTAGCCTGCCGTAAAGCTTCCTGGGCTGCACCAAGTCCGGGGGTATTGGTTATAGCTCCCGACATTATACCAACAAGCATTGGCATACTTACGCGCCCGTCAAGTAAAAAGAAAAATGAAACGGTTACCAGGACTCCAAGTAATACTATCCCGGCAGCCAGATAATTGAGAACTATCCCTCCTTTTTTGAAAGAGGAGAAAAAACCGGGACCAACCTGTAAACCAATGGAATAGATAAAGAGAATTAGTCCGAAATCCTTGATAAAGTCGAGAATTTCATGATTGACCTCAAATCCGAAATGACCAACTAAAATCCCCATGAACAAAACAAAGGTTGTTCCCAGTGAAATTCCGAAGAATTTTATCTTTCCTAAAATTAAACCTGTAAAAATTACAAAAGAGTAAATAAGGATAGTATGGGCAATACCATTTCCAAATAACAATGAGTTTAACCAATCCATATTTTTTATAAATACCTGAATTTAAGAAGAATAATTTAATTTTTCACTTTTTCAAATGCGGGTGCAAAGATAAGTATTTTATTTCTATATATCAACTTACAGTTTGCCGTGGCTTTTGTTATTTTTTTCTGCTGACTGACCGGCAGGATAGTGGATTTATGTATTTATTATCTCTGAAGTAATTTGTATCTTTGCATCATACAAATTGGAAACTTCAAAATCAGATTTATAAATTCGGTAAAAAATGGCTGAGAATTTAAAGAAAGTTTTATTCATTGATCGCGACGGTACTTTAATAGTTGAACCGGAAGAAACATTTCAGGTAGATACGCTTGAGCAGCTTGAATTACTGCCCGGTCTGATACGTAATCTTTATTTTATTCGTCACCGGCTGGACTTTGAATGGGTTATGGTGACTAATCAGGACGGTCTGGGCACTTCAGCATATCCGCAGGAGAATTTTGACAGGGTGCAAAATAAACTCATTCAGATTTTAGCAAATGAAGATATTCATTTTGATCAGTTTTTTATTGATAAATCTTTTCCGGAAGAGAATCTTCAGACCCGAAAACCGAATACCGGAATGCTAACAGGTTATTTAACAGGCGAATACGATTTGACAAATTCATACGTCATCGGCGACAGACTTTCAGATGTGGAGCTTGCAAAAAATATTGGATGTAAAGCGATATTAATTAATGAGAATTTTCACCTGCTGGATGGTACCGGACTTACCGGATTCTGTGCTCTTCAGACTTCTGACTGGAATCAAATTGCCGAATATCTGTTTGCAGGCGAACGAACCTCAACCGTAGAGCGAAAGACCAAAGAAACAGATGTTTATGTCCATCTGAATCTGGATGGAAGCGGTGATACGGATATCAACACCGGACTGAGGTTTTTTGACCATATGCTTGAGCAGATTGGACGCCATTCCGGATGCGATCTGAAAATTCATGTAAAAGGAGATCTGGAAGTGGATGAACATCACACGATAGAAGATACGGCAATTGCCCTTGGTGAAGCCTTGCTGAAAGCATTGGGCGATAAAAGGGGAATTGAGCGATACGGATTTACCTTACCGATGGATGAATGTTTGTGCTCGGTTGCTCTGGATTTTGGAGGCAGACCGTGGCTGGTATTTGAAGGAGAATTCAAACGCGAATATGTGGGCGATTTTCCAACCGAAATGTTTTATCATTTTTTCAAATCGCTTAGTGATACAGCACGCATGAATCTGAATATTAAAGCTGAAGGAGAAAACGAACACCATAAAATTGAAGGAATTTTCAAAGCTTTTGCCAAAGCTGTGAAAATGGCAATCAAACGTGATGTATACAATTATCAGTTGCCAAGCACGAAAGGAAAATTGTAACATGACGTGAATATTCTTCACTTCCTGAATACTCCGTGAAGTATATAAAATATAAATACATAACAATGCGAAATAGATTATTCTTTTTATTTCTGTTATTTTCCACATTCGGTTTTTCTCAGGATTTTAATCAGGAATCTCCCCGGTTGGTGGTTGGCATTAAAATAGATGGACTGCAGGTCAGTCACATCCGAAAAATGTGGAAATACCTGACTCCCGGAGGTTTCCGGAAAATCATGACTGAGAGCATGTTGCTTAAGAATATGCAACACAACATCGTTTCGGCAGGTAATGCAGCAGACGCAGCTACCTATATGACCGGTGCTTTTCCGTTTAATCACGGGATAAGCAGTGACTATCACTTCAGCAGAAATGAAAATGAGATCGTTTCAGTATTGTATGACAAGAATCAGACCGGTATCGGCACAAAAAACAAATACTCGGCCCATCGTTTGCTCACATCCACATTTACAGACGAACTGATGCTATACAACCATCAGTCGCAAGTACACAGCATTGCCATTCAGGCTGAAGATGCAATTATGATGGGAGGGCATACAGCTACTTCTGTATCGTGGATTGATGACAGCACAAACAGATGGGTCACAACCGGATACTATACAAAAGGACTTTCCAGATGGGCTGATCTGATGAACGTAAATGGAACATTCAACGAGCTGATAACTGATAAATGGACACCGTCTGCATCCATTTCCAACTATCAGAATCAGACATTGAAAGGCTCGAGAACAGCACCATTCAGTTACAATCCGACTGAAAGGAGTGAAGTAAATAGTTCAAAAACGATTTTAAAAAACACTCCTGCAGCCAACTCACTGGTTACAGAACTTGCAAATACAATTCTGGAAAAAGAACAACTCGGCAACGACCAGAACACAGATGTACTTATGCTTCAATACACAGTGAAGATTCAGAATCAGATCGCCTCATCACTCCGGTATGCTGAACAGGAAGATATGTATATCCGTCTCGACAGAAATATCCAGTCGCTTCTGTATGCATTATCCACTAAAATCGGACTGGATAAGACGCTCATATTTATTGTAGGAAGCAGTAGCGATGTACATTCACCTGTAGAACTTGGTAATAATCAGATTCCTGCCGGATTGTTTAATGCCGATAAATCCCTGGCATTGCTCAATACCTATCTGATGGCACTTTATGGGCAGGAAAGATGGATTTCAGGATACTATGCGAAAAATATATTTCTGAATAAACAGAAAATCGAAGATAAAAATCTGAACTGGAATGATTTTCAGCAACGTGTCGCTGAATTCATGATGGAATTCGGGGGTGTACAGGCAGCATATTCATCGTCAGAAATTCTAATGTATTCGGGCGGTGATTCCGACTCAAGATTGAAAACCCGAAACTCATACAATAAAAGCACTGCGGGCGATGTAATCATCACACTGATGCCCGGCTGGCTGGAAGTGGATAATAAAGGCAATATAGTAGGTGAGGCAAACAACACGATGACTCATGTTCCTTTTTTTCTGATGGGAAAAGGTATAAAGCCGCGCACTATTTCAGAAAAGTATTCTACTACCGATATAGCTCCCACGATATCTGATTTGCTGAAAATCCCGTATCCGAATGCCTGTATCGGAAAAAGCATTGTTACCGATACACCATAAAAATCTGATAACAGATTAGCCTATTTTTGGCTGCCCGGTTTTCCGTTTCACCTAAATAATAAAATAAATATCAATACTGTAAATTGCTCCCTTACAGGGAGTTGGAACAAATAAAATGAAATATAACTTTGACGAAGTAATCGACCGGCACAACACCGGGGCGATAAAAATTGAAAAATGCAAATCACTTTTCGGGACGGAAGATGTAATTCCACTTTGGGTGGCAGACATGGATTTCCGCACACCCGATTTCATTACAAACTCAATATCGAAACGATTGGAACATCCGATACTTGGATATACTACAGCTTGCGAAGATTATTTCAAAAGTGTGCTCCAATGGATTAATTATCAGCATCAGTGGAAAGTCGAAAGAGAATGGCTTGGTTTCCTGCCCGGCATAGTACCGGGGCTTGCCTTCGGAGTCAATGCATTCACGCTGCCCAACGATGAGATTATCGTTCAGCCACCGGTTTATCCGCCATTTCTGAATGTCCCGACAAAGAACGACCGAAAAGTGGTATTCAATCCGCTGAAAGTAGTAAACGGACTGTTTGAAATGGATTTTGAAGATCTGGAACGTAAAATTACGGGCAGAACCCGGTTGTTTATTCTTTGCAATCCGCATAATCCCGGAGGACGAATTTGGGAAAGGGAAACCTTAATCCGGCTGGCTGAGATCTGCTACAGGCATGGTATTCTGGTCATTTCAGACGAAATTCACTCCGATATGGCATTACCCGGCAACAAACACATTCCGTTTGCTATCGTTTCAGAGCTTGCCGAACAAAACAGCATTACCTACATGGCGCCCAGCAAAACTTTTAATATGGCTGGTTTAATCAGTTCGTCATACATTATCCCGAACCTGGAAATCCGGAAAAAATTCAGCGAATTTCTTGAAAATTCCGAACTGGCGAATGGTAATATTTTTGCCTACTATGCTGCAAGAGCAGCCTACGAAAATGGTTCGGAGTGGTTGAAGCAGATGATAGAATATATCAGAGGCAATCTGGAATTTGTTGTGGACTTTTTACAAAAAAATATACCTCAGATAAAACCCATGATTCCTCAGGCTTCATTTCTGATATGGCTCGACTGTAACGGAATGAATATGAACTCAAATGAATTACAGGATTTTATGGTTAAAAAAGCAGGACTGGGACTCAACAAAGGGACTTCTTTCGGTCCGGGTGGTGAACGTCATCTCAGGCTTAATATCGGCTGCCCGCGTAGTGTGCTTGTACAGGCAATGAAACAGCTGAAAGAAGCAACCGATGGTATAGATCAGCTAAAATAAATTTTATTTATATGATTATCAGGGCGATGTGAAATTCAAAGTTTCTGAAAGATATTTAACTGAATTATACCTGAAAAACAACAAACCGGATGACAAATGTAAGAATAGACGAAAGCTGGAAAAAGTACCTGCAACCGGAATTTGACAAACCTTATTTCGGGGAGCTTGCAGACTTTGTACGATCAGAATATAAGACCGGAAAGATATTTCCACCGGCCAGTCTCATTTTCAATGCTTTTGATGCCTGTCCGTTTGATAAGGTGAAAATTGTCATTCTCGGGCAAGATCCATATCATGGTCCCGGACAAGCCCATGGGCTGTGTTTTTCGGTGAATAACGGAGTGGAATCACCGCCTTCATTAATAAATATTTTTCGTGAGATAGAGAGAAGTTATGGAAAACCCGTTCCGGAAAACGGAAATCTGACCCGCTGGGCCGATCAGGGAGTGCTTCTGCTGAATGCCACGCTCACAGTCAGAGCACATCAGGCCGGATCACATCAGGGAAAAGGATGGGAAACATTTACCGATGCAGTAATAAAGATAATTTCATCCGAAAAAAATAATCTGGTATTTTTTTTGTGGGGAAATTATGCACAGCAGAAAAGTATTTACATACAGCATGACAAACATTTGGTGCTGAAATCCGTCCATCCATCACCGCTTTCTGCTTACAGAGGTTTTATTGGAAACAACCATTTTGTACTGGCAAATGAATATTTAAAAAAGCATGGAAAAACTCAAATAAACTGGTAGTTTTACTTTCAGTTTTATTAATAATTACATTCGGAATTCAAATAAAAAAATACCAACTATAAACTGAATACTTATGAAATGGATTAACAGAAATGACGACGAGTCGAATTACGAAGACCGTCGTGGTATGTCGACCGGACGTAAAGTTGCTTTGGGAGGCGGATTTGGAACTATTATCATGCTGGCGCTTTATTTATTTACCGGTCAGGATTTTTCTCCTCTTCTGGAGGTTTTTAACGGTGGAGCTTCCACTCAGACGGAATCAACTGTTGATCCCTCGAGAGCGAAGGAAAATGAAGATTTGAAGGTTTTCTCGCTTGGAGTTTTCAATAGTGCAAACGATGTCTGGACTGAAATTTTCAGACGCGAAGGAATTCAGTACCGCAAACCGGTTTTTGTTACTTTTACCGATTATACGAATTCGGAATGCGGTGGCGCTTCCGAGCAGGTTGGGCCATTTTATTGCCCCGGCGACGAGAAAGTGTACATGGACCTGGATTTCTTTCACAAACTGTCTTCACAATATAATGCTCCCGGTGAGTTGGCTATTGCTTACGTAACGGCTCATGAGGTCGGTCATCATATTCAGAAACTGCTCGGACTGACAGATCAGATGCAAAATTACCGGGGACGGGTATCAGAAAAACAATACAATGACCTTTCTGTTCGTCTGGAGCTGCAGGCCGATTTCTACGCTGGTCTTTGGGTGCATTATGCTGTTAAAATGGGAACGATTCAGCTGGAAGAAGGCGATATAGAATCGGCATTGGGAGCAGCAAATGCTGTGGGGGACGATACCATACAGAAACAGGCACAGGGTTATACAGTACCTGATTCATTCACACACGGAACTGCCGAACAGCGTATGCGATGGTTTATGAAAGGATATCGTACAGGTGACTTCTCGCAGGGCGATACATTTAATACAGCGACTTTATAAACTCACAGGTTTCGTGTTTCGAAACGAAATATGCATTTACAGAAAAACTCTGCCCGAAATTAATCTCAGCGCAGAGTTTTTCTGTGATAATATAACTGATTTTTTATAATTCGAATTCAACAGTTCTTTTTTCAAGGTTGCTCTGGAATGCCAGTTCAATTACACGGATTACATTGCGGGCTTCTTCCGGTTTTATCAGCAGTTCGGATTTTCCATGAATTGCATCCCGCAGGTTGAAGAAAAATTCCCGGTAGTCGCCATTCTCGCTCTCAATAACAGATTCCATTTTCTCTCCTTTATATTCAGCAACCAGTTTTCCCCAAATGCTTTCAGGCTCCTTGCCCCAATCAGGTGTATTTGGAATCATTCCCCTGTTGAGGTTTTCCTCCTGTACATCCAGTCCGTATTTCACGTACGAACCTTTCGTACCGTGAATCTGAAAAGTCGGACCGGGAACAGAGGCAAGCATAGATGATTTTAAAGTAGCTGTAAGGGCAGGGTAGTGTAGTTTTACATCAAAACAATCATCGGCTTTTGCCCAGGGACGTTGAGATGTGATATGTGCTGTAACAGATAAAGGCAAACCGAACAGATGCAGCGCCTGATCAATCAGATGCGAACCTAAATCGTAAAAAATGCCCGAGCCGGGCAGAGCCTGTTCGCGCCAGTATCCGGCCGGACGCGGTTCGGGACGATAACGGTCAAAATGAGTTTCATAATCAACCAATTCACCCAGAAGTCCGCTGTTAATGATTTTTTCTACGGTTTTTGTATCGCTTACAAACCGTCGGTTGTGGTAGGCAGTCAGGATTTTCCCCTTTTTCTTACTTAATTCTATCAATTCATCGGCTTCCTGAGTTGTATTGGTAAACGGTTTTTCGATAACAACATTTTTGCCTGCCAGCAGTGCTTCCTTAGCCAATCTGAAATGAACGGTATTCGGTGATGTTATGATAACCAGGTCAATTTGCTCGTCTTCAATAATATTCTGAGCAGAACCAACAATCTCAGTCGCAGGATATCTTTTTTTTATTATTTCGATGTTTTGCTGATTGGACGTACTGATTTTTGCCAATTCAAAACCATCAATCACATCGATAAACGGTGCGTGAAATACTCTTCCTGACAATCCGTAACCAATAATGCCTGTTCGTATATTTCTCATTTAAATATTTGAAATTTGAATTAATATTATCTTTACCAAATGGAATTTTGTTTCGCTCATGTTATACCCGGAGTTTACCTCTGAATCCTCTTGATGCATAATAACTTTCGGCACCGTTGTGGTAGGTGAAAACATGATTGTAGCGTCTGTCGCAAAATAAAGCACCACCCAGTCTGCGTATTTCGGGAGGCGTCTTCACCCAGCTGGATGATTTTTGGTCGAAAGCACCCTTTTTTTGTAATTCGCGGTATTCATCTTCGGTTAACATTTCAATTCCCATTTCTTCGGCCATAGCCACAGCGCTGTTTTGGGGCTTGAAGTCCTTACGTGAATCCATCGCTTCACGGTCATAACAGATGCTTCGTCGTCCTTTTGGAGTTTCGGCCGAACAGTCGGCAAAGATATATTCGTTGTTTTCCGAATCGTAATCAATTACATCCGGTTCTCCGCCTGTGTCTTCCATTTTGCTGACTGACACAAGTTTAGGTATATTATTCTCAAGTTTTACCTGAATACTTGTCCAGTGCATATCCTTGTGACGATATTTGTTTTCCTCAAAGCGACTTTGAAGTATCCTGAACAGTTTTTCACGATTCTCTGGCGATAAATTGTTTATTGCTTCCATATTCTCCGGAGTTATTTAGATCAAAGTTCTGATACTTCGCCATTGGTCACTTCAAAAATTGCCGAACTTTGATTGATTTTCGGTAATATTTCCTGCCAGTGCTTGCTGTTGGTATCCGAAATAAAAATTTGCCCGAATTCATCACCCGACACGAGTTCTACAATTTTTGTCACGCGTTCTTCATCCAGTTTATCGAAAATATCATCAAGAAGGAGAATGGGTTTTACACCTTGTGTTTGTTTCAAAAAACTGAATTGCGCCAGCTTAAGCGAAATAAGATAGGTTTTGTTCTGACCCTGCGAGCCGACCCGTTTCATCGGAAAACCTCCGAGAGTCATTTCCAGTTCATCTTTATGAATTCCGTTCATGCTGAAGCCGATAATCCTGTCACGAACACGGTTTAGTGCAAGTTTCTCTGAAAAATTCACTTCGTCGAGCTGTGATTTGTAATTCAACCCTACAATTTCTTTTTCTTTGGAAATAAAACTGTATATTTCCTGAAAAAGTGGAATAAACCTCCCGATAAACATCTTTCGTTCGGAATAAATGTAATTCCCGTGAAGAACCATTTGCTCTTCCCATATTTCAAAAAGAGATTCATCAGTCATATTCTCATCTTTCAGAAGTGCATTTCGTTGTTTGAGTGCATGGTTGTACTGAATTAATGCGTTGAGGTACTGATTATTGTATTGCGAAATGACGCTGTCGATGAATTTTCTCCGCTCTTCGCTTCCTTCGGATATGAGGCTGTAGTCGGCAGGTGAAATAAGCACCAGAGGAATCAGACCGATATGATCCGCCAGTCGGATGTATTCTTTTTTATTTCGTTTGAAATGCTTTTTTTGACGGTGTTTGATGCCGCAATAAATTTCTTCGTCCTTACCCCTTAATTCATATTTACCCTGAAGCATCAGAAAGTCGGCATCGTGGCTTATATTCTGTGTGTCAATTGAGTTAGAGTGACTTTTACAAAATGACAGATAGTAAATGGCATCCAGAAAATTAGTTTTTCCCATGCCGTTATTGCCTACAAAACAATTGATTTTAGCAGGGAAATTAAGGTCAGCCTGGCGGATGTTTTTGTAATTGAGTATCGATATTGAATTTAATCGCATTTATGTTTTGTTATATTTCAGAGATACAAAAATAGGAAAAAAATCCCTAATTTTGTAATTCAAACAAGTAAAACACATACATTATGAAGCAAATATTCCCGTATTTTCTGCTTTTTTTGACCCTTGCATTTGCTGCCTGCAACAAGCCGACGAATGAAAAAAGTCATGATTTCGACTATGGAACCATTGAAAAAGGAATTTATCACAATTCTTATTTCAAATTCAGTATAAAAGTACCTTCAAACTGGGCAACACTGACTCAGGAGCAGAATCAAAACCTGATGAATCAAAACGCAGCCGGAAGTAAAGATGTTTCAAAAATAACGACAGTGATACTCTTAACGGCATCCCAGTTTGAACTGGGTGAAACAGATACTGTTTTCAATGCAAATATGATTATACTTGCCGAAAATATCAAAGGAAACGCCCGGATACGGAACAGTTCGGATTATTTGAAGCTCACCCGCCAGGCGCTTGAAAAAGAGCCTGTTAAGCGTGAATATCCTGAGGGGTTGGTTCCGGTTCAAAATATTAACGGAACTGAATTTTCTACCATGCGCGTGGTAACAACTGACAGCAACAAGTCATATAATCAAAATTATTACACGGTGATAGTCAATGATTTTGCGCTCACTGCGATTCAAACTTATGCCACAGAAGACGAACGAATTATACTTGAAAATGCATTCAGTACAATCAAATTCAAATAAACGCGCATGTTAAACGACTATTCTGTACGCCTTCTATCTGAATCGCTCCGGCTTACAAAAAAACAGACTCAGAATGCAATCGCACTTCTGGAAGACGGAGCAACCATACCATTTATCAGCCGCTATCGTAAGGAAGTAACTGATGGTATGGATGAAGTTCAGCTTGCTGATCTTCAGGAACAATACGAAAAACTAAAGGAGCTCATCCGTCGTCGTGAATCAATTCTGAAATCGATTGAAGAGCAGGAAAAAATGACTCCTGAACTTCAAAAACGGATAGAAGAATGCTGGAATATCACCGAACTCGAAGATATTTATCTTCCTTACAAACCAAAAAAGCGGACACGAGCCGAAATAGCCCGTGAGAAAGGTTTGGAACCACTGGCAAAAATACTGATGGCTCAGCACTCCAATCATGTATACAATTCTGCCAGGCCATTCATAACCAGTGAAGTAGCAAATGAAGAAGAAGCCCTGAAAGGCGCCCGGGATATTATAGCCGAATGGATAAGCGAGAGTGAAGCAGCCCGGAATGCTGTTCGTTCAAATTTTATGCACGATGCCATAATTACATCCAAACTGATTAAAGGGAAAGAAGAAGCTGCTGCCAAATACCGGGATTATTTTGATGCATCCGAGAAGTTGTCGCGCATCAGTTCGCACCGCTTGCTGGCAATACGAAGAGGCGAAACAGAGGAGTTTTTACGTGTAAATATCACTGCCGACGATGAAAAATGTATAGAAAGACTTTTGCGGATATTCAAAAAGTCGGATAACGAATGCGGTGAGCAAGTATCCGAAGCGGTGGCTGACAGCTACAAGCGGTTGCTGAAACCTTCCATTGAGAATGAATTTGCCGCTTCGAGCAAAGAAAAAGCGGATACCGAAGCTATTCGCGTTTTTGCCGAAAACCTGCGCCAGCTGCTGCTCGCACCCCCTCTGGGCCAGAAACGTGTCATGGGCATTGATCCGGGCTTCCGAACCGGATGTAAAGTAGTGTGTCTCGATGCCCAGGGACAACTTCTTCACAATGAGAATATATATCCTCATCCTCCGGTAAATGAGTATTCGCAGGCTATGCGAAAAGTACAAAAGATGGTTGAAGCCTATGATATTCAGGCAATTGCTATTGGTAATGGAACTGCCGGACGTGAGACCGAGCAATTTATACAAAGCATTCGTTACGACAGAAAGATACAAGTGTTTTCGGTGAGTGAAAGCGGTGCTTCAGTCTATTCTGCTTCCAAAATTGCCCGCGAGGAATTCCCTGAGTATGATGTAACAGTGCGTGGAGCAGTTTCTATCGGGCGGAGGTTGATGGATCCGCTTGCTGAGTTGGTTAAAATTGATCCGAAATCCATCGGTGTGGGACAATATCAGCATGATGTTGACCAGGTTAAACTTAAGAAATCACTGGATCAGACTGTTGAGAATGCTGTGAACAGGGTAGGAGTGAATCTGAATACAGCCAGCAAACATTTACTTACTTATATATCAGGTTTAGGACCGCAGCTGGCTCAAAATATTGTGGATTACCGAACCGAAAACGGTGCATTCCCTAACAGAACCGAATTAAAAAAAGTGCCCAAACTGGGGGCAAAAACATTCGAACAATGTGCCGGTTTTTTACGCATACCTGATGGCGATAATCCGCTTGACAACTCAGCTGTGCATCCCGAAAGTTATAAGATTGTTGAAAAAATTGCCGGAGATATGAAAATCAGTCTCACCGAACTGATTGGAAATAAAGATATCAGAAGCAAACTGAATTTATCGGAATACGTCACAGACAAAACCGGACTGCCAACACTCAACGATATACTTGATGAACTTGAGAAACCCGGAAGAGACCCCCGTTCGGTTATTAAAGTTTTTGAATTCGATCCGAATGTTAAAGAAATCAAAGATCTCAAAGAAGGAATGGAATTACCCGGAATAATTACAAATATTACAAATTTTGGCGCGTTTTGTGATGTGGGAATCAAGGAAAACGGGTTGATACATATTTCAAACTTATCAGACAGTTTTATAAGCAATCCCGCGGAAGTAGTTTCACTGCATCAATATGTTCGGGTCAGAATTCTCGAGGTGGATTTCCAGCGGAAACGCATACAAATGAAACTGATTTAAGAAAGAATAAATACTAAAACTATTGAATATGAAGAACTTAATTATTTGCATATCGTTGTTTATGCTTTTTATTTCAGATTTTCAAATTAAGGCTGAAGAATACTCAGTCCGATTGAATGAAAATGTTGCAGCTGTTGATAATCAGATAACAATGCAGGACTACAATCTGAATACTTCACTGGTATGGGATAAAAACAAACCACCGAAAAAACAGCAGGTAAACAACAATGATTTCGGAAAACAACTGTGGAAAAATCTCCATTTGGGCTGGGATATTGACAAAGAAGATAATTACCGGTGGAGAAATTTTGCTTTAGGTACAGGCTATACCCGGAATTTTCAATCGGAACCCAGGGCATACTGGTTTATCGGAGGTAATTTCAACTGGAGTAAATATACGCTTTATCACGATGGTGATTATCGAATGGGTGCTAACGATGCAATCATTAAAACATTTTCAATTTCTGTACCGGCATATGTTGGTTACAATATTCATCAAAACAGGTTCACCGGGATGGGGTGGAAAGTGTATACCGGACCAACTCTTGAATTAATTACTTCGGCAAAACTGGACGGATATCCCTACAGAGACTTCAATCCGATTCAGGCAGGATGGACTATTGGAACAGGTTTTCGTTTATTTCACATCCTCGGTTTCAATGTGGCATATAATTATTATCCCACTGCAGTTTTATCCGATGGCAATTTAGTGCGTTCATCGGTTAATTTCACACTCGGTTTTTAAATATACACACGGCATTTGTTTTTGCAGGGAATCATCTGAATCACAGTTGATTCCCTGCTTTTATTACACACAGGATATAAAACCATTCGAAACCTTTTTGAATAAATAGTAACCCAAAAAGGCATTTCTACTGATTTTTTATAGTAATTTTGTAAATTATAACGAAAAACAAGATATGATACAATCGATGACAGGCTACGGTAAAGCCTTTTGCGAAATCAACAACAAGAAAATAGTGGTTGAAATACGATCGCTTAACAGTAAGCAGGTTGACCTATCGACCCGAATTTCAGGAATATACCGTGAGAAAGAGATTGAAATACGTAATGTATTGATTAACAAACTGGAACGTGGGAAAATTGATTTTTCACTCTATATTGATACTTCCGGAAAGGAAAGCGGATCCAAAATCAATCAGGCGGTTGTTAAATCGTACTACGAGCAGTTACAGAATCTTTCAAAAGAAACAGGGATACCTCAGACTCAGGACTGGCTGGCTGTATTGATGCGCCTGCCCGATAGCATGAAAACGGAAATGGAAGAGCTGGATGAAAACGAATGGAATGAAATTCTGAAAACTATCAACCTTGCTGTGGATCAGCTTATCCAGTTCCGAAATCAGGAAGGCAGAACTCTTGAAAGTGTTTTTGTTGAAAAAATTGATAAGATAGGTAAATTGCTCCTTGAAATCGAACCCTTTGAGAACGAACGTGTGGAAAAGATAAAAAACCGGCTGGAAAGCAACCTGCAAAGTATCAGCGATAAAATTGAATACGATAAAAACCGGCTGGAACAGGAATTGATTTTTTATATAGAAAAACTCGATGTAAACGAAGAAAAAGTGAGGTTGAGAAATCATCTCGATTATTTCATCAGCACAATGAAAACAGAAAAATCGCCGGGCAAAAAGCTGGGATTTATCGCGCAAGAGATTGGAAGAGAAGTGAACACACTCGGTTCGAAATCAAACCACAGCGAAATGCAAAAGATTGTGGTGGTGATGAAAGACGAACTGGAACAGATTAAAGAACAGGTATTGAATACTTTATAATTTCTAAGTAGAATTTTCACATTTTTTTTTGATAATCATTCCTGCACAGCAGGCTAATTACATACCAGTTCACATGCTTGGAAAACTCATAATATTTTCGGCGCCATCCGGGGCAGGCAAAAGCACCATTGTAAATTATTTGCTCAGGTGCGGTCTGAACCTCGAATTCTCAATTTCGGCTACCTCGCGAGCTCCGCGGGGCAACGAGGCAGATGGTGAAGCGTACTATTTTATTTCTGTGGATGAATTCAGGCAACGAATTGCAAATCAGGAATTTGTAGAGTACGAAGAAGTATATCCGGGATGTTTCTATGGTACCCTTCGTACCGAAGTGGAGCGTATTACTGCCTCCGGGAGGCATGTTGTTTTTGATGTGGACGTGAAAGGCGGATTAAATATAAAAGAACAGTTCGGGAAACAAGCCCTGGCTGTTTTTATTGCTCCCCCTTCGATCGATGCTTTAAGGAAACGGTTGCTGCTGCGCAATACCGATAGTCCTGAAATGATAGAAAAAAGGGTGGGGAAGGCTGAATACGAATTGACCTTTGCACCGAAGTTTGACGTCATTATTCTGAATGACAATTTAGAAACCGCAAAACTCAAGGCAAAAGAAGTAATCAAAGATTTTCTTCGGGAATAAGTCTTGAAAAAACAACTCACTGAATAAGAATAAGTTAATGAAATCGATTGGTCTTTTTTTTGGTTCTTTCAATCCGGTTCACCTGGGACATACACATCTTGCTGAATACATTTTTCATTTTTCCGGAGTGGAAGAAATATGGTTTATCGTAAGTCCCCGCAATCCGCTGAAAGAACAGATAGAACTGATAGACGAGCACCACAGGCTTCAAATGCTCCGGCTGGCTACCGAAAATACGGAATACCTGATTCCTTCGGATATCGAATTTGACCTTCCAAAGCCCTCGTACACAATTAATACGCTGAATATACTGAGCGAAAGATTTCCCGAAGACGATTTCATTTTACTGATAGGCAGCGATAATATGCAGATTTTCGACAAGTGGAAAGATTATCAGACTATACTCGATAAATTTTCTGTACTGGTCTATCCCCGTGATGGATATCCCTACGAGGATTTTGAGGAGAAATATCCCGAAATGCAGATACTTGAAGAAGCCCCGATTTTCGGGATTTCATCTACTGAAATACGTCAACTGATAGCAGGTAAAAAAGATGCAGGAGAATGGCTGCATCCGGAGGTGTATCAGTATATTATTGATAATAATTTGTATTCCAACTGATTATCGGCGAATAATCGCTTTTGATATCGTAAATAAGATTTATAAAAACGGATTATTCATTCTTTCGTTTCCGATGGTTGTGGATGGTCCGTGTCCGCTGTATACCACTGTTTCGTCAGGCAATGTCAGTAACTTTTCTTCAATGGATTTGATAAGTGTTTTGTAATCACCTCCGGCAAAATCAGTACGCCCTACCGAACCGTTAAAAAGTACATCTCCCGTAAAAACCACTCCTGCATCACTGGAATAGAACGAGTAACTACCGGGCGAATGACCTGGTGTGTATAAAGCAAGAAGAGATGTGTTACCAAATTTAATAATCTGATTATCAACGATATGTGAGCATGGTCGCAGTGGTTCTTCCATGTAGGGAATGCCCCAGCTTTTTGCTGCCGCATATGCCGAATCAAGCAGAAACTCATCCTGAGAACCCGCCTCGACAATCACACCATATGTATCAGACAGGAATTTATTTCCAAACTGATGGTCGAAGTGTAAATGAGTATTAATGAGGCGTTTGAGTAATAACCGATTTTCATCAATAAACCGCCTGATTCGCTCTTTTTCTTTATCATACAACATTCCGGCATCAATTATAGCCGCTTCACCGGATTCATCCCAAATAAGGTAAGTATTTTCCTGTAACGGATTAAACGGAAAAACTTTTATGTTCATATTTTTTAATTATCGTTAATACTGTTATTAACCATCTGAAAATCACGAATCTAAAGCGGCAGATAAACCACCTTTTTCGTTTCGAAGAATTCTCCTGCGAAGATTTTTTTCAGTTCATAGATTTCAGCGGCATTTTTGAATGGCAAAACTTCGTGTTCAAGTTCACCGCCCTTGAGGCAGATTATACCATTTGGCAGAGCGTTGTGTTGAGCAGAGCTGATGTTTTTTCGGCTGAGCTTGACCAGATCAGCGAGAGGCATTACAGCACGACTCACAATGAAGTCGAATTTCGCTTTTTCTTCCTCGATTCTGCAATGTTTTAATACGATGTTTTGCAGATTGATAGCATGTGTAACTTCTTGTGCAACTTTAATTTTTTTCCCAATGCTGTCGATGAGTGTAAAATGAGTTTCGGGAAAAAGGATTGCCAGCGGAATACCCGGAAATCCACCACCGGTACCTACATCGAGTACTTTTGAGCCGGGTTTAAAATGAATAACTTCAGCTATTCCCAGTGAATGAAGGACATGTCTTTCATACAGATTTTCAATATCTTTACGTGAAATAACATTTATTTTACTGTTCCATTCGGCGTACAAGTCGTACAAAGCGCCGAATTGTAAAATTTGAGTTTCGCTTAAATTTTTGAAGTATTTCAGAATTATATCCATATACCTGAAGTATTTATTTAGAAGTTCAAAAGTACTTTATTTTTTGCACATACTCAAACAGACAAAAGCCATTTTCAGAATAGATTAAAAATTTGTACCTTTGCACCCGTTTTTCAAACAAGTTAAATTTATTAATAATGCAAACCGTACCCGATAATCCGTTGTTATCTGCGTACGGCATATTAAAAAATAAGAAATATGAGAGCATATATATTTCCCGGACAGGGAGCGCAATTTACAGGTATGGGCAAGGATTTGTACGATAATTCACCGGTTGCCAGAGAGTATTTTGAGAAAGCAAATGAAATACTTGGTTTTCGCATTACCGATTTGATGTTTGAAGGTACCGCTGAAGATCTTCGTCAGACTAAAGTGACCCAGCCTGCAGTTTTTCTGCATTCCGTTATTTCTGCTATTGCCATGGGCGATGATTTCAAGCCCGAAATGGTTGCAGGTCATTCCCTGGGTGAATTTTCGGCATTGGTTGCAGCAGGTGCGCTAACATTTGAGGAAGGACTTAAACTGGTCTTTGCACGTGCAATGGCAATGCAGAAAGCATGCGAATCAGAACCTTCGACTATGGCTGCCGTGTTAGGACTCGACGATGAAACTGTAGAGGAAGTTTGCGATCAGGTAAACAGAGAATATATCGTAGTTGCAGCTAATTACAACAGTCCGGGACAACTTGTCATCTCAGGATCGATAGAGGGAATAGACAAAGCATGCGAATTACTGAAGGAACGGGGTGCAAAACGGGCTCTGAAATTGCCTGTGGGTGGTGCTTTCCATTCGCCACTCATGGAGCCAGCCAGGCAGGAACTGCAAGCTGCTATCGAAAGAGCTGTTGTCAGCACACCCGTATGCCCTGTGTATCAGAATGTAAATGCCAATCCGCAAACTGAACCCGAAGCAATCAAGAAAAATCTCATTGCACAGTTAACAGCACCTGTTCGCTGGACTCAGACTGTTAAAAACATGATCAACGATGGTGCAGGTGAATTTTTCGAACTTGGTCCGGGCGATGTACTCAAAGGACTCGTGAGAAAGGTGAATCCGGATGTTATAACCGGATAATTTCAGTTAAAATTAAAAAAAAGCATTGCAGATAAACTGCAATGTTTTTTTTAAATGTTATCGTAGTTTTACTTTTTTTTTATATCTTTGAAAAGAATATTAAACTAATATTTTTACAAATTTTAAATAGAAAATTTATGAATTCTGTCAGTATAACGAATTAAAATTCAAATGTTTATGTCAAAAAAACTTTTAATCAGGGATCTTACTTTACGTGATGGTCAGCAGTCATCATTCGCTACCCGCATGAGCCAGCCACAAATTGACCGCGTGCTACCTTTCTACAAAGAAGCAAAATTTTATGCTATGGAGGTTTGGGGAGGAGCTGTGCCCGACTCTGTAATGCGCTATTTGGGCGAGAATCCATGGCACCGTCTTGAAAAAATCAGTGCAGGGACAGAAGGAGCATCAAAATTAACAGCGCTATCGCGGGGTAGGAACCTGTATGGCTACGCACCTTATCCGGATGAAATAATTGATGGCTTCTTTAAGAATGCGGTAAGCTCAGGATTGGATATCATGCGTATTTTTGATGCACTGAATGATGTGGAAAATATAAAATCAAGCGTTAAATCCATCAAAAAATATGGTGGTATGGCAGATTGTGCCGTATGTTACACCATCGACCCCAAATATGACGATGAAGTAAAGATCGTAGAGAAAAAAGGTTTTCTGGGACTCTTCAGCAAAAAAGAAGAAATCGTGGTGAAAAGAGAACCTGTGTTCACTGACACCTATTTTCTGAACAAAGCCAAAGAAATGGAATCTCTGGGTGCCGATATGATAACCATTAAAGATATGAGCGGGCTCATTCCTCCCTCGAGAGTAGCTTCGCTGATGTCATTATTCAAAAAAGAATTAAAAGTTCCCGTTGATTTCCATACCCACTGTACTCCCGGATTCGGTTTAGGGTCTGTACTCACAGCCATTATGTATGGCGTGGATGTGGTAGATTCAAATATCTGGTTTTTCTCAGGCGGTCCTGCCGCACCTGCTATCGAACTGATTTACGTTTTCTGTAAAAAACTGGGTATTGAGCTGGATGTAAATATGGAAGCTGTGGCAAAAATTAATAATGAATTAGCCGAAATCCGTAAAGAACTTGCAGCATTTGACACCAGCAAACAGTTCCCGAAACCGTTCAATCCGCTTACGGATACATTGCCGGAAGAAATCGACATGGAATTTGACAAAGCCATTGAAGCCGTTAAGAAACAGGACGAAAACGCGTTGTTGTCAGCATGTTATGCAATCGAGGCCTATTTTGATTTTCCGAAACCGGATGATCTTGTCAGAAAAGCAGAAGTGCCCGGTGGAATGTACACCAATATGGTAGCGCAGTTGAAGCAATTCAATTCAATGGATATACTTGAAGATGCCATGAAACTTATTCCAAGTGTGAGGTTAGATTCAGGATTACCTCCTTTGGTTACGCCTACTAGCCAGATTGTTGGTGTACAGGCTGTTTCTTCGGCTTTGAACATCAAAAACGGAAGGCCTAAATATGCAAATCCTTCCAATCAGTTCATTGCACTGGTAAAAGGAGAATACGGTAAAACTCCTGTAGCGGTTGATCCGAAGTTCCGCGCTCAGATAACCGGTTCAGCATTAGAGGTACCTTATGATACAAGTGGTTACAAGCGTCAGGATAATCCTGTATTGCCTGAATTCGGTAACGTAAAACTTGCCAAAGATGAAAAAGACGAATTGTTGCTCGAACTTTTCCCGTCGGTAGCTACCAACTATCTGAAGGGAGTGAGGGAAAATGAATACAAAACAAATCCCCAGTCTGTTAAGATAACTGAAAATAAGGAGAAAAAAGTGGTGGAAAAAAAGGAAGAAGTTGTACTTCCTGTCGGCAAGAAAATGAAATGTCCGCTTCCGGGTACCATTTTGAATGTGAAAGTAAAAGTAGGTGATGTGGTTAAGGATGGTCAGACTCTGTTCATTCTCGAGGCAATGAAGATGGAAAACAATATCACTTCTGAGTTGAACGGAAAAGTAATTAATATTTTTGTAAAACCAGGTGAAATAGTTCCTGAAGGTGCTCCACTGGTGGAAGTTGCCACTGTTTAATGCATGAAAAAATAATTTTTCGAACTTTCCGGACTTAATAATCCGGAATACTAAAATGCAGAGACTAAGGTTTCTGCATTTTTTTTATAAACGGGACTGATCCCTGTAAGACCTTTGATTAAATTAAATTTAATGGAGTAGGGGAAGAATTCCCACTTTTTTCTTAAATTTGCATTTGAAAAAAAACTAAATCAGAAACAAAAATGTTCAGGAATAAAACATGCGGTGAGCTTCGACTTGCCGATACAGGAAGTAACGTAACGCTTGCAGGATGGGTGCACCGTACCCGCAAAATGGGAGGAATGACCTTTGTTGATTTACGTGACAGATATGGTATCACACAGCTGGTATTCAATCAGGAAGTAAATGCACAGCTATGCGACCAGGCTAACAAACTCGGAAGAGAATTCGTAATACAGATTAAAGGCATAGTATCAGAAAGAAGTAATAAAAATGCCCATATCCCAACCGGTGAAATTGAAATTCTTGCTGATTCACTTCAAATACTGAATGAATCCAAAACTCCTCCGTTTACTATCGAAGATAATACCGATGGAGGTGACGATATCCGTATGAAATACAGATACCTTGACCTGCGGCGAAACAGTGTGCGGGTTAATCTTGAATTGCGTCATAAAATGACTATTGCAGTTCGTCAGTATCTTGACAGCCTGGGTTTTCTGGAAGTTGAAACACCTGTTCTGATTGGTTCTACACCTGAAGGGGCCCGTGACTTTGTGGTACCCTCACGCATGAATCCGGGACAATTTTACGCTCTGCCACAGTCGCCTCAAACACTCAAACAGCTGCTTATGGTTTCCGGTTTTGACCGCTATTTTCAGATAGTTAAATGCTTTCGCGATGAGGATTTGCGTGCCGACCGTCAGCCGGAGTTTACACAAATCGATTGTGAAATGTCTTTTGTTGAACAGGACGATGTGCTGAATACGTTTGAAGGGCTTACAAAATATCTCTTCAGCACACTTAAGGGGATAGATTTTAATGAGCCTTTTCTGAAAATGACATGGGCTGATGCCATGAAGTACTACGGTTCGGATAAACCCGACATGCGTTTTGAAATGAGATTCGTTGAATTGAAAGAAATAGTTACAGGTCATGAATTCAGTGTATTCGACGATGCTGAGTATGTAGGTGGAATATGTGCTTCCGGATGTGCCAGTTACACAAGAAAACAACTTGATGAATTGACTGAATTTGTAAAACGTCCCCAGATAGGAGCCAAAGGACTGATTTATATCCGTTACAACGAAGACGGATCGATTAAATCTTCCATCGATAAATTCTTTACTGAAAGCGACCTTTCGGAAATAGCCTCCCGGTTTGATGCACAGAAAGGCGACCTGATACTGATTATGGCAGGAGATAAACATAAAACACGTAAAGCTTTATGCGAATTAAGGCTCGAAATGGGAGAGAGGTTGGGTCTTCGCAGTAAAGAAAAATTTGCACCCCTGTGGGTTGTCGATTTCCCGCTTTTTGAATGGGATGATGAAGCGCAACGCTATTTTGCTATGCATCACCCGTTTACGTCGCCAAAACCCGAAGATATCCACCTGCTGGACACTAATCCGGGCGAGGTAAGAGCCAATGCTTACGATATGGTAATCAATGGCGTGGAACTGGGAGGAGGTTCTATTCGTATTCACGACAGCAAATTGCAGTCCAAAATGTTTGAACTACTGGGCTTTACACCTGAAAAAGCTCAGGCTCAATTCGGATTTCTGATGGGAGCATTTCAGTTCGGTGCACCTCCGCATGGTGGTTTAGCATACGGACTGGATCGTTTCGTATCCTTATTTGCCGGTCTCGACAGCATTCGCGACTGCATTGCTTTCCCAAAAAACAATTCGGGAAGAGATGTAATGCTTGATGCACCAACTGAAATTGACCAGAGTCAGCTCGACGAACTAAATCTGAAAGTTCACATAAATAAATAATGATTTGTAAATTAAGATTCGATACAAGATAAAAGTCCCGGGTAAAATTACCCGGGACTTTTCAATTTCAATAGAATTTTATAACATCAAAAATTATTCTTTTTCTTTAAGCAGGGAATGATTATAAATTATATTTGACATAATATAAATTATAGGAAAATAGTAAACAGAAGTTTGTGGGAAGATTTGCTGATTAACATACCTCAGTTCAATGTAGATAGAAAATTTCAGGATAAAAGTAAATGTGCTCTGAAATATCAAAATCCTGAAGTGTTTCATTACGAAATAAAAAAATCCGGATTATTTAAATTCAGAAATCTGATCGTCTATGTTGTGAGAAAAAATGATGGATAATTTTTGAATCGTGGTATTAACATGATAATTCTTTTACCTGATAAATCCGGAATTAGAATCAGTAGTTTGAATTAAATATACAAACTATGGTACGCAATAACTGAATGGATGTTAAAATCGACAAAAAAGTACTCTTTTCATATATTAACCCCCCTACTCTGCTTTTTTTACTATATTTTGATGGCAAATTTCTTCAGTCTTGCATCGAGCATTTGGGATGGTATTATCTTTTTAACAGTCTCAGCCACAGCATTTAACTGTCCTTCACGAATAAAATTTTGCTGTATTATCAGCGAGATTTCCCTTGCCGGCTCCGGATCAACCAGTTTTCTCAGGTTTTTCTTCTGAGTTTCGGTTAAAAGCCCTGTGTGTAATTCCGGAATAACAGTATAACCACCGTTTTCATCAACAATTTTCACCAGCGTATCAATACTGCCCGATTCGTAGGTATATGAAGTTAGTATGTCGCTGTTGCAGAAGTTAAATACCTGATTACGAAAACAATGACCTTCCTCAAGCACCCAAAGATGTTCCAGGGGAAGATTGCCGGATACAAGTTCGCTGTGCTGATACAATTCATTGTTGGGTGAAACGTAGGCTATGAAATTTTCGTAATACAGCGGTATTTCAAGAATATTCGGGTTGTTGAGCGGTGTTGATACAATTGCCATATCTATTTCACCCATAATTAGCTTGCGTTCAATAGAGTCGGTAATCATTTCATACATTTTGAATGACAACTCTTTATAGGTTTTCTTGAATTCTGAAAAGAATTTTGGCAATAGATATGGTGCCACTGTGGGAATAATGGCAAGATTGATATTGCCACTCAGATTACCTTTTTCGACATTTACTATTTCATTTATTTTATTCAGCTGGCATAGGACAACCTGAGCCTGGTCAATAATTTTTTGGCCAATGGCAGTTATTTCAATAGGATGCCTCGACCTGTCAAAAACTTTCACATCCAGTTCATCCTCAAGCTTTTGTATCATCATACTCAATGTTGGTTGTGTAACACCACACATTTCTGCTGCATGAACAAAATGTTTGGTTTTACTCAGAGCCACAATATATTCCAGCTGTTGAAGTGTCATAAAATGTATTTTTTAAGAATAATCTTCACAAAGATATAGATTATTTTTATTAAAATTTGGATATTGTGGCTCTAATATCGCTAATTATTGACAAAAATGAAACAGCCATCTTGTTCAGTGAATCATTTCATCTATTTTTGCCTTCAAAATTAAAAAGTAATGAAAAAGGTAAAACTTCTGATTTTGTTTGCAACTATGGGTGTATGCACTTTAAATGCCCAGTTGCTTTGGAAAATAAGCGGACACGGATTAAAACATAATTCATATCTGTTTGGTACACATCACTTAATATCTATTCATTATCTGGATAGTATCCCGGGAGTTTTTCCTGCTTTTAATCATTCAGATATGGTCGTATCAGAAATCGTGTTGAATGAAGCGGATGTACCGGCACGGATTCAAAAAGCTTCAGTACTCCCCGATTCGCTGACGATGAAAAGTTTGCTGACGGCAGAAGATTTTGAATTTGTGGATAAGGAACTCATCAACACTTTGAAAATGAGTCTGAAAGACATCACCAGGATGCATCCCTCGCTTATTCAGACTATTTATGAACTTGAACTTTACAGAGATAGAACCCGATTTGATGAAAATACAGCATCCGACTCCTATTTTCAGCTTGTAGCAAGCCAAAAAGGAATCCCTGTCAAAGGACTCGAAACGGTTGACAAACAGATTGAATTGCTTTTTCCGATGAATAACCTGAAAGGCAAAGCCGAAGAACTCGTCAGCACAATACGAAACAAAGATATATTATATGACAGTTATCGGGAACTTAACAGACTTTACCGTACCGGAAATATTAACGGGCTGGAGAGGTTAAATAAAACCTGGAACCGGGAATGGGGCATTTCTGAAGAAGAAAATACCCGGATGCTTGACGAGCGGAATATTGACTGGGTGGCTCAGCTACCTGATCTGATGAAATCAAACTCATGCTTTATTGCAGTAGGAGCACTTCATTTGCCGGGTGAAAAGGGGTTAATCAACTTGTTGCGTAATAAAGGATATAAAGTGACAGCCATAACAAAAAACAAAATATAAGAATACAATACGAAATAATTGATTTATTTGTCAATAATTTCCTCTTTTTATTACATTTTATTACTAAATTTGCAATTGAAAAATAAATTACACATATTAATTAGAATTCTATGAGTAAAATGAAAAAATTTCTGTTATCGGAAAATGATATACCAACCAAGTGGTACAATATTACAGCCGAAATGCCTAACAAGCCTCTTCCATTAATCAATCCGGCAACAAGGGAGGTGTTAAAACCGGAAGATTTATTCCCGATATTTTCGCAGGAAGTGAGCAGGCAGGAAATGAATACAACCGATGCCTGGATAGATATTCCGGAGGAAGTTCGTGATAAATACATGATTTATCGTCCGAGCCCTCTTGTAAGAGCCTACAACCTCGAAAAAGCCCTTGATACCCCTGCCCATATTTATTTTAAAAATGAAAGTGTAAGTCCGGTAGGTTCTCATAAACTAAATTCGGCCCTGCCACAAGCTTATTACTGTAAAAAAGAAGGAATTACTAACATCACTACTGAAACAGGAGCCGGTCAGTGGGGAACTGCACTGGCTTTTGCAGCCAAAACATTCGGGATAGAACTGGCAGTATATATGGTAAAAATCAGCTACGAACAAAAACCATATCGCCGCTCGCTCATGCAAACCTGGGGTGCGCAGGTAATAGCATCGCCAAGCATGTCCACCAAAGCAGGCAGAAAAATAATCACAGAGCATCCGACTTATCAGGGTAGCCTCGGAACTGCCATATCTGAAGCGATAGAACTGGCTCTGAATACACCAAACTGCCGTTACACGCTGGGTAGTGTACTCAATCATGTGATGCTGCATCAGACAGTTATCGGGCTTGAGGCAGAAAAACAAATGGAAATGGCTGGCGAATATCCCGACATTGTGATTGGCTGTTTTGGAGGGGGATCAAACTTTTCCGGAATTTCATTCCCTTTTATGAGACATACATTCAGCAAGGGTGTAAAAACACGTTTTATTGCAGCAGAGCCAGCTTCGTGTCCGAAACTGACACGCGGAGTATTTCAGTATGATTTTGGCGATGAAGCAGGATACACACCGCTCATTCCTATGTTTACTCTTGGTCATAATTTTGCTCCTGCACATATTCATGCAGGCGGATTGAGGTATCACGGAGCCGGAAGTACAGTAAGTCAACTTATGAAGGACGGATTTATAGAAGCTGTGGATATTCCTCAGCTTGAATCGTTCGAGGCAGGTGTGCTTTTTGCTCAGACCGAAGGGATTATACCGGCACCGGAATCATCCCACGCAATTGCATCTGCCATTCGCGAAGCTCACAAGGCTAAAGAAGAAGGTACGAAAAAAACTATTCTCTTTAATTTGTCAGGTCATGGATTTGTCGATATGTCATCGTACGATCAATTTCTGGCGGGCGACTTGAGAAATTACGAACTGACAGACGAAAGCATTGCTAAAACCACTGATATTCTGGAACATATAATATGAAAACTGAAGTAAAGTAATAGATTTAATCATCTATCCCCTACTCTATTAACTCCTCCGAATCTACGGGGGAGTTTTTTTGTTAAAATAAACAAATATCGGATGTTAAACTATCATTTATTAACATAATGCTATTTTTTTGTAAAACTATTTTAGTTTTTGAAATGTTTTAAATATAAATTACAAATTCAATTTCTCAGAATTTAACAATAATTATTACCATAAAATTATGATCAAAAAACAAATGAATTCCAGCTAAATACATTTTTAATTAATTAAATCGATTAATTATGAAAAAAAATATTTACTTATTAATAATAAGTTTTTTCATAATGGATTTTTCCTATTCACAAGATCTGGTTGATTTCAACACCATCCCATCAACCGGAACCATTATGATTTTTGCCCATCAGGATGACGATGCTATTTTCATGTTGCCCTGGTGGGAAAAGACCCAGAATTTTATTTGCGGAGCGATGCCCCCTACTCCCACCTATTATGCTACCATCGACGAGTTGCAGGATTCACTTGACTACAAAAGCAACGGAATTAATTACAAGGAAAAATGGTTGCATCCATGGGGAGATATTACTCAGCAGGAATATGTGAATTATTACTGGCTCCACGATACAGTAAATTACGGTTACCTGGCAAATGACCATCTTGTCTTTGAGAATTATTCATACACGAGACCTGAAATAAATAAAATCAAAGCTAAGATTGAAAAATACATTGCCGATAGTACCACTCAAAGAATCATCACTAACAATAACTGGGGTGAATACGGACATAACGACCATAAAGCCGTCAATAAGGCAGTAAGGGAGCTGGCAGTAAAATACAGCAGAGACTCATGGATTCTCGGAATCGACGGAAATCTGGATGATTTGCATATTCCGATAGACGTTACTTATACAGTAGCAAACAATGACACCGCACTTTATAAAACCATCAGAAATACTTATATTAATCATGGTGTATGGACATACAGCACTACTAGTTTGCCAAACCGGCCATACAACTACATTAAGGTTGTCGATGCCGGAGTTGATAAATCCAATATTGCAATATCCGATACCTTTAGCGTAACAACTACAGGACCGTTACAGGACAAACCCGGTTCTTATATTTTTGACGGAACATCTGATTATTTAACATTGCCCGGTAATAACTACACTGCATTTACCATTGCCATGTGGATAAGACCCGATGAAATCCGGGCTATGGACATCTCGAAAATGTCTGAGTATCCCTCATATTCGACTTGTAATCGCAGTTTTTACATGCAGGTTGATGGTAAAATCTGTGCCAGGGTTTCAGATGGTATTGCAACCTCCAGAACTGCATTGTCTGCAGGCATCTGGTCTCACCTTCTTATGAAATATGAGGGAAATAACCTTATTCTTTATATCAACGGGGTACCGGAAGACACCATTACTACAAGTGCATTAACTCAATACTCATCACCTGAATTTATTCTCGGACAAGCACAGGAAACCGTTTCATTTTTCAAGGGACAAATCCTCAATGTTCTATTATATGATTATGCTTTGTCTGATAATGAAATACAACTTATAAGTGGATCCAACTCCACCTCAACATATGTTATAACATCTACAACCGGTACAGGAGGTACTATTAATCCATTAGGAGAAGTTATATATAATGAGGGAGCATCACGAACTTATACTATAACCCCAAATACTAATTTTCAAATTTCCGATGTAAAAGTAGATGGCGTATCGATAGGTGCAGTTAATAATTATATTTTTTCGAATATTCAGGCAAATCACACGATTTCATCTTCATTCAGTCAAAACCTTCTAACAGGCATTGCCCTGAATAAACCAGCAGTTGCACAATCGTACACAGGCTATCATATTCCGGGTAAAGCCAATGACGATGACGGCTCAAGTGCCAGTTACTGGGAAGCATCATCTTACCCGCAGTGGTGGCAGGTGGATTTGGGTGACTTCTTCGATATCACTTCGGTGTACATCCGGAACTACTACGACGGGGACGGAAGATACTACCGGTATGAAATCCACGGTAGCATGGACAACGTGAACTTTACAAAGATCGCCGAAAAGACCTCCACCGATCCCGCCACCGATACGGGAGATACGTACAATGTCACAACCACGGCCAGATACCTCCGGGTCATCATGACCTATAATTCAGCAAATTCCTCGGTTCATATCTCCGACTTCAGGGCATTCGGCACACTCAACACCACCTATCACACCATTGAGGCCACGGCCGGTACCGGCGGCACCATCAGTCCGGCGGGAGCCGTGATAGTTGCCGGTGGAGCCAGTCAGACCTACACCATTACTCCGGCGGCCAATTACCAGGTTGATTCCGTGAAGGTGGACAACGTCTACGCGGGAGCCCTGACAAGCTATACCTTTACAAACATCACCGAAAACCACACCATCACGGCCACATTCGTCCGTTCGGCCGGAATAGCTCTGAATAAACCGGCTGCTGCACAATCGTCGGTGGGCATCTATACCCCTGATAAGGCAAATGACACGGACCCGACAAACAGCAGCATCTGGACAGCAGCATCCTATCCGCAGTGGTGGCAGGTGGACCTGCAGGGAATTTACGACGTTACAGGGGTTTATATCCGGAACTATTATGACGGGGACGGCAGGTATTACCGCTACGAAATCCTGGCAAGCATGGACAACGTGAACTTTACAAAAATTGCGGAGAAAACCTCCGAAACACCTGCAACGGATGCCGGGGAACAGTATGACGTAGCCACACAGGCCCGTTTCATACGTGTGGTCATGAACCACAACTCGGCAAATTCTTCGGTACAGATATCAGACTTCAGGGTGTACGGGACAGAGAACACCACGCTGCACTTCATCGATGCCACCGCCAAAGCGGGAGGTACCATCAGCCCGCAGGGAACCGGTAACTTTGCCACGGGGGCAAATCAGACCTACACCATTACACCGGCGGCAAACTATCAGGTTGCAGATGTAAAAGTGGACGGGACTTCACAGGGAGCTGTGACGAGCTATACATTTACCAATATCACGGCCAGCCATACCATTGAAGCAACCTTCTCGCTCCTGGCGGGTATCGCACTCGACAAACCGGCAACGGCACAATCCTCGCTGGGAGCCTATACACCCGGCAGGGCGAATGATGCCGACGGCACCAACAACAGTTTCTGGGCTGCAGGTCCGTACCCGCAGTGGTGGCAGGTGGATTTGGGTGACTTCTTCGATATCACTTCGGTGTACATCCGGAACTACTACGACGGGGACGGAAGATACTACCGGTATGAAATCCACGGTAGCATGGACAACGTGAACTTTACAAAGATCGCCGAAAAGACCTCCACCGATCCCGCCACCGATACGGGAGATACGTACAATGTCACAACCACGGCCAGATACCTCCGGGTCATCATGACCTATAATTCAGCAAATTCCTCGGTTCATATCTCCGACTTCAGGGCATTCGGCACACTCAACACCACCTATCACACCATTGAGGCCACGGCCGGTACCGGCGGCACCATCAGTCCGGCGGGAGCCGTGATAGTTGCCGGTGGAGCCAGTCAGACCTACACCATTACTCCGGCGGCCAATTACCAGGTTGATTCCGTGAAGGTGGACAACGTCTACGCGGGAGCCCTGACAAGCTATACCTTTACAAACATCACCGAAAACCACACCATCACGGCCACATTCGTCCGTTCGGCCGGAATAGCTCTGAATAAACCGGCTGCTGCACAATCGTCGGTGGGCATCTATACCCCTGATAAGGCAAATGACACGGACCCGACAAACAGCAGCATCTGGACAGCAGCATCCTATCCGCAGTGGTGGCAGGTGGACCTGCAGGGAATTTACGACGTTACAGGGGTTTATATCCGGAACTATTATGACGGGGACGGCAGGTATTACCGCTACGAAATCCTGGCAAGCATGGACAACGTGAACTTTACAAAAATTGCGGAGAAAACCTCCGAAACACCTGCAACGGATGAAGGGGAACTTTACAACCTGACAACAAAGGCACGGTACGTTAAAGTATTAATAAACTACAACTCCATCAATCAGTCGGTACATATTTCAGATTTCAGGGTATTTGGTTCACAAGACAAGGTGCTAAATCTGAGTTCTGTGATGCTCGAAGGGCTTTACAACGGCAATAACACCATGCGTCAGGCTCAGGATGAAACAGGTGCTCACTGGCCGGCAGGAATTGCCGATCATATCACAGTAGAGCTGCACGATGCTGCCAGTTATGCAAATATCGTTTATACCGCAACCAACGTACCGCTGAGTACAAGTGGTAATGCTTCAATAACAGTTCCAGGAAACTTCAGTGGTAATTATTACATCACCATCAAGCACCGTAACAGTCTGGAAACGACTTCAGCAACTGCAATATCCTTTACGGGGAGCACTGTTAATCAGTCGTTCGGATTACCGGCTAATGTTTACGGAGGTAATCTTCAGTTAATGATTGACGGAAAATATACAATTTTTGCCGGAGATGTCAATCAGGATGGAACTATAGACTTAAGCGATTTGATCCCTGTTGACAACGATGCTTCAAACTACCAATATGGATATATGAGTACTGATATCAATGGTGATGGAGTAGTCGACTTAAGCGATATGGTAAAAGTTGACAATAATAATGCAAATTATATCGGAGCAGCTCATCCTTAATATAAAATCTTTATAATACACAATTTACTTAATCACTATACTATTATGAGAAATATTTTATTTTTAATCATGAAAAGGTTAGTATCTCTGATGGTTATATTGACTTTGATAACCGGTGCAAATGCACAAGCCAGGTATTTACCCAAAGCTAATACGGATATCTCAATCTCCTTCCTGAATGTGACTCAACCCACTGACAGAACTCTTGAGTTTGATGTTTATCTTCTTGATACCGATCCTGCTCAACCTTTCGAACTGGCGGGTGTACAGTTGGGGTTTTTGTTTAATGCACTTATATACACCGGTGGAACTGTTACCGGAGCATTGGACAATACAAATTCCGGATTGAACACACTACAAAAACCCACAAAAACAGTCAGTATCGGTGCAACACTAACCGGATATCCAAATCAGTCATTATTCAGATTGGCATCAAACGCCCCACCGGGTACCGGAAGCGGCACGATTATTTCTGCGACATCTCCGGGAACTCTCATGACACATGTTATACTTACAAGTACAGTACCCTGGACTACAGAATCGCAACCTAATATTGTATTCAATTCCAGCGAAGCAATGAATCCACTTTATGCAACTAAGATTTCTGAATATATTGCAGGTGTTAATACCGAACTGACGGTTACTCCGGGTACCAATGCGCTGGTGTGCTGTAATCCTAACTTAAACCCGATTGGGACAGGACTTGAAACTAATAAACTTATAAAAATTAATATTTTCTCCGCCAATAAAAAAATCTTCATAGAATGCCCGAATACAGCAAAACAAATCAGCGTTTACAATATGCTTGGTTCTTTGATTGCGACTGAAAAAAATATTACCCGACTTTGTATAATGAATATGAACAATTTTTCTGAAGAATATTATCTCGTAAAGGTTGTAACCAGCAACAGTGTTACAACAAGGAAAATTTTATTAAAATAGCCGCAATAACCGATTGATTCTATGCTTTTTAAAAAAATCAGCCCTGAAATCACCGAAAGGTTTTTTCAGGGGGCTGACAATTTATATAAACTGCTAATTTATAAGCTTGATTTGTTTTAATAACACTATTTAGTCCGGTGACCTGCAAGCTGATAAGTAACTCCGTAGGGAGTTTCATCATCCTCAAACTGAATTTCGAAATAAATACTGTCGTTGTTGATTATTCTGCCATTCTGCATTTTTATCCCGATGTTATTTCCCGAAACCGTATTTACTGAATGTAGTGTCTGGAATGTGTTTTCGGGATTTTTGATAGATGCTTTCACATTAAAATTCCAGAAACTTCCTTCGAAATCATTGATATAGATTGAATCTTTTCCGTAAACTGACGTGTATGTCCTGATTGGAAATGCACTGTATATGTTTTTTCCATTCACGTATGCCTTTACTATCCATTCGCCTTCTGCCCTGTCGGTGATTATATTGTCCGGAATATCATTCTGTTCACACGATGCTGCCACAACAGATATGGCAAGTATGATAACATAAATTAACTTCTTCATTTGCATTTGTATAATTAGTTGATAGTTATTTTTTTCGTGTTTACTTTGTTACCGTTTTTTACACTTACTTCGTATTCGCCGATAGTGAGTACGGTATTTACCACTGTATGATAGCTTGTAATCTTCTGACTGGCGAGCTGCTCACCTGACGAACTGAATACTGTTACCATAGCATTCGGGGCTACTCCACCGTTGCAATTTATCAAAACCTGATTCCTGCTGTTTTTGTATATCCTGGCATAGAGTTCTTCAGCAGGTAATTCGTTGTTACTACCGTCGTTTATGCCAGTCGAAACACTCGATGTTCTGAAAATCAGACTGAACAGCTTTAGAGAACCAGCCGAAGAATTAAAAGTGTAAACGGAACTACCATCTGTCATATCTGTTTCATTGCCTGTTTCAGGGTCTTTCAGGATAATGGTGACACCATCTGACATATTAACTATTTCTTTTGCTTTTATTGTAAATGTATTTGATGCAGACTGGTTGGCTGCAAAAGTAACTGGTATTTCAGTGTCGGTCGGGAGAACATTCATTCCGTTAATGGCCAGTATTTCCCCATCAGCAGATGTGTACAGATCAGGTACTGTCGAGGTTTGTCCATTTAATCCCTTTGAAGAATCATAATCATCGTAGCCATCAATTGCCAGGTCGTCGGAGTATAATACTGTTTCGTCGGTATTGGTACCGTTTGATACCATAAGACGTATCAGCTGCCGTTGTTCATTCGTTGCTGAAGGTGCTCTGAATACATTATCGGCCAAATCTCTGTGAGTGCGAAGGGTGTTGTTTACCGTGAAAGTGGCAGATGTTCTCCCTTTTTTCACTCTTACCCAGAAAGCCTGCATAGGAGCTATTATACCCGTAACAGGCAGTCCGCTGTTACTGGTGTACACTCCGCTTTTAATGTTATACACATCAAAAAGTGATGTTTCATCCTTACTCCTGTACCAGATGGTAGGTTCGATATTGCTGTTGATCATATTTTTCAGATTTAGATATGCTGGGTACGGATTACCCAGCATATTGAATCCGGCGTATGTTTGGCTTTGAGTTCGTGTAAGTGGCATACTGAGGTTCCCGTTGTTTATAGTTCCGGTGAAATCAATTGTGCTGTTGCTGATATTCAGTTTCGCCAGATATCCTCTAAGAGGTGAAAATGTAGTGCTCAATACATCCCAGTTTCCGGTTTTCTCATTGTAAGTCGTTACATTAACGGCATTTTCGAGCGTCGATACATTTTCTGCTGTCACGGGACTTGATATATGGCTGTTCGATCCATTCATCAGATACTGATATATAGTGTATGTACCAGAACCACTTAATGTTGCCGGATTCAGGATTGAGGCTGTTCCTTTGGAGTTGTCAGACAGCAAACTAATATTTCCGTTGTTTGTAAGATTTGATGTGACCGAAATCTGACTTCCTGCTCCAATTTTAAGGGCAGAACCGGCGTCCACTGTCAGATCGGCAACTGTCAGTGTCGATAAGGAAACAGTTCTCAGCTCAGCCGTAGTATTATTTGTAACGCGAAGCTGGCTGATGGCTTGAACAGGTATATTGGTAATCACAACATTTCCGCCTTTACTGAACTGAAGCACATCATTTGCCGAAGGAGTGGTACGTGCAGGTGTCCAGTTGGAAGCTACGGTAAATGAGGCAGCAGCGGTTTGATTCCACGTATATGTAGGAACTGTATTCATTCTTGCCCGTCCGATTATCTGATCAGGCAGTATGGATGCAGTGATTGTTGCGTCGTATACATTGGTTTCAGGTCCGGCTCCGAGTATTGGAAGCACATTTGTATCAAACCAGTAAGTTGATATTTGTCCGCTCCTGTTTGTATAATTTATCCTGTTATTTTCTATCGTCAGGTCATGACATTCATGTTCAGTCTGATTCCATGCATAAAGTCCGACATTGGTAAATGATTGTTGCTTCCCGTAAATTTTATTATTACGTACTGTGATATGATGTCCGCTGGCAACGGCTATACCATACTGACCCGGATCAACCAGGATGTTATTTTCGACAAGATAATATGAACCACCAAAGTCACCACACATGATACCACCACCCGAAGCATCAGGTCCGCCACCACGTATCCAGTTATTTGTCACTTTAATAGGGCTCTCGGGTGTACCGCTCGACATATACATGCTCAAACAATCAATCGTGTAGCTTTGACCCGGGATGTTTTCCATAATATTAGAACTTACCTCGTATCCGGGTCCGTAACATTGATTCAGATATATGATGCTGCCATAATTGGGAAGATTGTTCGGATTTGCATTTTTCAACTCGTTGTTAAAAAATTTTATGTCACCCCTGCAACCTAATGCATATACACCTGTGGCTACACTTTCAAATTCACAATTAGAAATGGAGATGTTCGAACAATCCACCAAATCAATTGCCACATACCCGGGAGAGAATTCGAACCGGCAATTCCGGATAGTCACATTGTTGCATGCCTCAAGAAGAATAGAACTTGTATTGGCGTTTTTGAATACAAGTCCTTCAATAACAATACCGTTCTTACTATTGTATTTCAACGGAGCAGATGAAGTATAAGAACCGGTATAAGCAGAACCCTGGCCATAAGCAAGGAACGGGAGCATTGAAAAATACAGCATAAATACTACTGTAATTTTTCTCATCAGTTGACTACTTTTTTTCATTTTCAAATTCATTCTCATTAAACTGGTTTTTTTTAGCATATAGTATCCATATATTAAATACTTATAATTTAATTAACACACACATTTACAACTACATAAGAGGTAAATGTTGTTTTTTAAGTTTAGGAAATTCTGATTTAAAAATTAAGGCTGGTAAAACACGTTTGACTGACGAAATTTCTAAATATACAGCTGTTTGCTCACTTTATTATCGCTCAAAAGACTCAAAAAACAGACTGTAAAAAAATACCAAAACTGAAAAAAAATAATGCAGGTATAAATACACCTTCTCATTTCAAGAAATGACCTGAATACTCGCTGAATAGCGCTTATTTACTGTCTCTTCCGAATGAATGAAACGGATATTAAAAAGAACTGCAATAATTTATCTTTGTCATATACATTTTGCTTCGAGCAGGAAATGATATCCGGGCAACATATTTATAACTAAAAATAAACGATGCAAAAGTAGATGTCTTTTTTGATTAAGAAATTACACAATTACGGAAAAAGTTGTATAATTTTCAGTTTATCAATCATTTAACATTTATAATTGGTTTTTTCACCAAAGAATTATTTTTTGAAAAAAATTATAAATTTAGCCTGGATAAGTAATTTCTTTAGAAACGACATTGAGATTTTATCTGAAAGCTGAAATTTTTTTAAAAAAAAGTAAAAATACGTTTGGAAGGCTGTAAGACGAAACGAATAGGATATGTTGAAAAATATTCAGGATATTGATAAAAAATCCGGAGGTGTAATTGCATGAGAATCAAACCATATCCTGAATGATATTGCTTCGGTTAATGATGTACTTGAATATGGTCGGAGTAACACCCGTAACCTTTTTGAATTGATTGGAAAGATGTGCTACACTGCTGTAATTGAGCATGTACGATATCTCTGTGAGGTTCAGGTCGTCGTATGTGAGCAGTTCTTTTACCCTTTCAATTTTCTGGTAAATCATAAACTGTTCGATAGTAGTACCGGTAATTTCCTTATAAAGGCTTGAAATATACGAATAATCGTAGTGAAGCGTTTCGCTGAGATGTGCCGAAAGATTTGTTTTAAGCTGAAATTCGGTATTCCGGATTGAATTTATGATTATATTTTTTATTTCTCTTACCAGCATTGCTTTCTTATCATCAATGAGCTCAAGTCCTGAACTTGTCAATCCTTTTTTCAGCACATCCAACTGCTTGTAACTGATGTCTTCCGTTATCTCCAGTTCACCTTTTTCCACTTCTCCATAGTGTAAACCGAGCTGATCCAGTTGTTCCAGCATTTCCTTTTTACACCGGACGCAAAGCGTGTATTTAATGTGGAGCCTCATTTTATCATTTAGATTTATCGAAACATTGTAAAATACGGGAAACAAAAACGGTTTTTTCTCAGGAGAATCATATTAACATGAATCTGATTCACTCATTTCACTTTATCTGCAGTTTCCGGTTTCCTGCCTGTTATCCTCGCAGGGAGTATCGATGCACTCAATGCCGGATTATACACATTGGTCTGAGCTCCGGCAACTTTGCCAACATTTCCGGCAAACCAGAATTTTTCTTTTTTACCGGTCTTACTCGTATAGTTAATTTCATTGTGGGCTATTGTCAAATCATGACATTCGGTTTCGGTCTGATTCCATGCATACAGACCCACGTTGCAGAACTCCTGCTGCCGGGCATATATCTTGTTATACCTCACGGTAATGTGGTGTCCGCTTGCCACTGCAATTCCATATTGCCCCGGATCTACCATTAAGTTGTTTTCGACTGTGAAATACGATCCTCCGCAGTCTCCGAGCATAATGCCCCCACCCCATTCGGCAGGTCCTCCTCCGCGAATCCAGTTATTGCATACTTTTATCGGACTGTCTGGTGTACCATTTGACTTGAAAAGACTGATAATATCGCCCGGATAACTCTCGCCTGCGATGTTTTCGCACACGTTATAGCAAATGCTGTTTCCGCTTCCGTTCACTTCGTTGAAAAAAGCCATGCTCCCGTAATTGCGGAGTTTCTTCAGATTGACGTTTTTCACCTCGTTGAATTCAAATTTTATATTCCCCCGGCACCCCTGAGCCAATAAACCGGTTGCCACATCTTCAAATATGCAGTTCGTGATACTGACATCCGAACAATCGCACAGGTAAATGCCAATAAAAGCTGAAGCAGGTCCGAATTTACAATTCCGTATGATAACGTTATGACAGGCACTCAGGGTAATGCAATGTCCTGTGACGTTTTTTATTTCTTTTCCTTCAATAGTAAAATTATTCTTTCCGGTGATTTCAATTCGCGTAGACGGTGAAAAGTTGCTTTCACTGATTAGTCCCTGACAATATAAAAAGCCTGAGCAGATAAACCAGGTAAAAAGGATAATGATTGCAGTAACTTCTTTTCTCATATTATAGTGGAATAAATATGATAAAATCAGAAAATAAAATCATGAAAACAAGTACACAAATATGTCAGTTATTAATATCTTCTTTGCCAAGCAGGAAAAGTATATATTAAAAAACAAACCGCTTCTTATATTTGTTCACTTTTTTAAGCCGTTTAAGAAATGAAAAAATATCAGATTATAAAAAATCATTTTTATATTATTTTAAATTGGTTTTAAAACCTGATTTTTAGTTAAACATTTTCAGGTTTACAGACGTTTTAATCAAAAAGGAGTTAATACTGAATATTTATTATAGAATAAGTATATATAACTCGTAATCAACACATTAGTCAGGACCTGCTAAACTCTGTAAATTATGAAAAATGTTTGTCACCTGTCGTTGATATTTATAGTTATTCTTTTCATCAGTTCCTGCTCGCAGGTAAAAAACATTGCATATTTTCAGCAAGCAGATGAAAAGGCAAAAACACCGCAAATTGAATCGAAAACTGCCAGATTATTTGATCCTGTCATTAAACCCAAGGATTTGCTCTCCATTACCGTAGTGAGTACCGAACCGGGTGCTTCAAGTATTTACAACCTGATTTCACCGCAAACTGCAGGTTCTGCAGATGTATCCTCCATTTTTACACAACCAACGCTGCAGAATTATCTGGTTGATAACGAGGGCTTTATCAACTTTCCGGTATTGGGAAGAATACAGATAAAAGGGCTGACCACCAAAGAGTTGGGTAAAAAGATTCAGGAAATGATTGCCCCGGCATTCACCGGAGAAATGCCGATTATTACCGTTCGCATTCTGAATTTTTCAGTAAACATTTTGGGTGAAGTGACCAAACCCGGAAAATTTGAATCGGTAAACGAAAGACTTACAATACTCGAAGGTCTGGCTATGGCGGGCGATATGACTATTTATGGCCGCCGCGACAATGTAAAAGTACTTCGCGAAGATATAAACGGGAATAAGAAATACATTACACTGAATCTGAATGATAAAGACATTATCTCCTCTCCTGCTTATTTCCTGGAACAGAATGATGTAGTTTATGTCGAGCCAAATAAATCACGTACCGAATCCTCCAAATTCGGCTCGGCTGAAAGTTATCGGATATCTACCATTTCCGTACTGTTTTCAGTTGTCAATATAGCTGCAACATTGTATTCGGCAATCAAACGATAAAAAAAACAAATGATTTGATTATAATTTCTTTACATGCTCTTTTTATAGTTATATTAATCATTACGACATGTGACTCGCATTGAACATGGTCAGTGGTATTTTATGAATCTGTTTTAATGCTCGTTTCATGTATAAACGCAAGCAGTAGAACTTATGAATAATTACCCGGAGTCAGCAAACGGCCATAATCCCCTGACCGAAAAACCAATAGATTTTATAGGATTGATAATCAGATATTTATCACTCTGGAAATGGTTTCTTATTTCCCTGGTTATCTGCATTTCCATCGCTTTAATATATCTCAGGTTTGCACTTCCGGAATACGAAGTGAAAACTTCGGTTTTATTTAAGGATGATTCGAAGGGAAGCGGCTCGGTTGAGATGAATGTATTCAACGAAATGAGTATCATCACTCAAAAAAACAGTGTTGACAATGTACTTGAGCTGCTTAAAAATTCAATTATCATCGAGAAAGCAATCCGCGAACTGGGTCTTTACACAACCTGCACGAGAATAAACACTCTTCCCCTGATCCGGAAAACGGGTCTTAACCGCAAATTTCCCGATTTAGGCAGATACCGCGAAAAAGTTCTTTATGGCGGCGAATGTCCCGTGCAGATCAGCCTGAGTGACAACGTACTGAAGTATTTCACCGGTCATGTGGTTATGGATATGCTGGTTCACCCCGATGGCCAGATTGAATTCTCGGGTACTTTTGCCGAAAAGAAATACAACATAAAAGCTTCATACTCAGACAATAAAGTAATGTTGCCATTTGGTGAGGTAAACCTAAAGCGTGGCAATATGAATCCTGCTAATGATATGCTGATGGAAGCAGGTATTCATAATCCGTCGGATGTTGCCGCGTACTACCTGTCAAAAATGAAAATGATATTAGCCTCCAAAACAGGTTCAGTAGTCGATTTATCGTTCATCTGCCCGAACGAAAATCTCGGGATAGATTTCATTCAAAAATTTATTGAAGTTTACAATCGTGAAGAAATGAATGAAAAAATCGAAATGGCGAATAAAACGTCACAACTGATTGAAGAACACCTTAATGCATTGAGCAGTGAGCTCAGCAGCATTGAAGCGCAAGCAGAAAGATACAAACAATCACGTGGAATAACCGAACTCACGTCGCAATCTGAACTATTCAATGCTCAGGCAACCGCAAACGATCAGAGGAGGCTCGAAGTGGCAACCCAGCTGAATATAGTGACCAATCTTAACAACTACATTCAGAATATCGGCAGCCATGACCAGCTGATACCAGCAAATTCGGGCATAACAAGCAGCGGACTGAACGAGATGATCAGTGACTACAATAAACTTATTCTGGAAAAAAACCGGCTTTCGCGAATTGCATCGGGCAGCAATCAGGCAATGATTGATCTCAACAACAAAACTGAGTCAACCTTCAACACATTGAAATCCGGACTACAAAACGAGCAAAACAATCTGCAGATAGCCTACCGCGATATAACTTCAAAATACTACCAGACAAGTGCCCGTGTAAGAGCCGTTCCCCGGCAGGAACGTGAATATACCGAGATAAAACGCCAGCAAGGTGTGAAAGAAGAATTGTTTTTATACTTATTACAAAAAAAAGAAGAAAAATACATGAACATGTCGTCGGTAGTGCCCGGTTCAAAATTGATTGACAAAGTTCACAGCCTGGGACCTGTTTCGCCCAAAAAAAGGCTCATTCTTTTGTCCTCATTCCTGATTGGTTTGCTCATCCCGGTTATTGGAATTAAAATCAGAGATTTATTACGCTATCAGATTGATAATAAGGCAGAACTGGAGTCGATATCAACCGTACCGATATTAAGTGAAATACCAAAAACCAGCAATAAAGATAAAATTCTGGTAAGCGAAAACAATACCGACAGTTTCAATGAAATGATGCGGCTTTTAAGGACAAACCTGATGTTCGTGATGGATAGTCCTGATAAGAAAGTGATAAACATGCTCTCGAGCGTAAGTGGCGAGGGAAAAACATTTGTAACCATTAATCTGGCAATAAGTCTGGCTCTGCTCGATAAAAAGGTTGTAATTATAGAACTGGATGTGCGCAGGCCCAGACTGGCCGAATACATTGGTGTAGAAAACAAATCGGGTATTACTCTTTACCTTTCGGGACAGATATCGCAGAACGAGCTGATAAAGCCAACAGGTATTCACCCGAATCTGTCAATTATCACTGCAGGAACTATTCCCCCTAATCCCAACGAATTACTTGCCAAACCAACGCTGGATGAGCTTATTGACGATTTGCGGCAACAGTTCGATTACATCGTCATCGATACGGCTCCTATCGGTGTGGTTTCGGACAGTTTCCTGCTCAACCGCCTGGCCGATGTCACTCTGTATGTGGTAAGGGCTGAATATTCGACAAAAAAGGATATAGAAGATGCCACGATACTGTACAAAACTCAAAAGCTTAAAAACATGTACTTTATCCTCAACGATGTGGATCTTAACAAACACACCTACAGTTACGGTTCAGGCAAAAAATACGGCTACGGCTACGGCTACGGCAAGAGCAGGCATACTTATGGTTACAAAACAGAAACCGGAAAAACCAAAGTCTGATCTGATTTCCTTATTAAATGATTATTCTAAAAAATATTGAAAATGTTACCTCTTAACGGAGCACGAATAATTGATCTCCCAAAAACGCTCGACCGCCGGGGAAATCTTTCTGTCATTGAGGAAATAAAAAATATTCCCTTCAGAATAAAACGCACCTATTGGATATACGATGTGCCCGGTGGCGAAATCAGAGGCGGACATGCCTATAAAGTTAATCAGGAGTTTATCGTAGCATTGTCAGGCAGTTTTGATGTAATCCTCGACAACGGTAAGGAACGCAGGGTATTCTCACTCAACCGTTCGTACTACGGGCTGTATGTACCCAAAGGTGTATGGAGGCAAATGCAGAATTTCTCGACCAATTCACTGGCATTAATTCTGGCATCAGCCCGGTACGATCCGGAAGATTATATTTTTGATTATGAGTTATTTAAAAACTCCTTCACATGAAAAAAACAACAGTCTACGATTGTTCTGTCATTGAAATAGATAAACATCATCATGAAAAAGGAAATCTGAGTGTGATTGAAAATGGCAGAACCATACCGTTCAGTGTTAAGCGGGTGTATTATCTGTACGATGTGCCGGGCGGTGAGTCGCGCGGCGGACATGCGCATAAGGAACTCCGGCAACTCATCATAGCAGCAAGCGGCAGTTTTGATGTAAAACTGGATGACGGCAGCCAGAAAAGAACCTATTCCATCAACAGACCTTACGAAGGGATACTGGTCGTTCCGGGTATCTGGCGCGAACTCGATAATTTTTCATCCGGCTCCGTTTGCCTTGTGCTGGCATCGACCGAATTTGAAGCTTCGGATTACATACGCGATTACAATGAATTTTTAGAATACAAGAAAATATGATTCACCCGCTGTCTGATGTGCTTAGCACTAAAATAGGTGAAAACACCAAAATCTGGCAATTTTGCATCGTGCTGCCCGATGCCGAAATCGGTGAAAACTGCAATATCTGTGCTCATGTGTTTATTGAAAACAGGGTGAAAATAGGCAACAATGTCACCATTAAATCGGGAGTTCAGATCTACGATGGTGTAACCATTGAGGACTACGTATTTATAGGACCCAATGTAACTTTTACGAATGAAAAAGTACCCCGTTCAAAAACCTACGATGACTTGAAGATAAAAAAAACACTTATCAGGAAGGGAGCTTCCATCGGCGGCAATGCCACAATCAATCCGGGCATTACAATCGGCGAATATGCTTTTGTTGGCTCAGGCAGCGTGGTGACAAAAGATATCGGAAGAAATACACTCTGGTACGGAAATCCGGCCAGGCTTAAAGGTTACATAACCGACGACGGAATTCTGCTTGATTTGAACAAAAAAGACAAGGATGGAAAATATCATGAATTAAATTTACAGTGATGATTAAATTTCTTGATCTCCAAAAAATCACTCAAAAGTATTCCACCGAAATACACGAGGCAGTTACCGGAGTTATCAACTCCGGCTGGTATCTTACGGGCGCTGAGAACCAGAAATTTGAAACCAGCTACGCTCAGTATATTGGTACGAAATACTGTATCGGGGTGGCCAACGGGCTGGACGCTCTGAGGTTGATTTTAAGGGCATATATCGAACTGGGCATCATGCAGGCTGGCGATGAAATTATCGTACCGGCCAATACATTTATTGCTTCCATACTTGCCATCACTGATAATCAGCTCGTTCCGGTGCTGGTTGAACCCGACATAAATACATTCCAGATTGATGAAAACCGCATTGAAAATGCAATTACGGTGAAAACAAAAGGAATTATGATTGTTCACCTGTACGGTCAGTGTGCTTACACCGATAAAATAGGACAGATTTGCAGAAAGTACGATCTGAAACTGATTGAAGACAACGCGCAGGCTCAGGGATGCATTTACAATGGAAAATGGAATTCTCAACAACCAGTAAAAAAGAAGACAGGTTCGCTGGGCGATGCAGCGGGACACAGTTTTTATCCCGGTAAAAATCTGGGTGCATTCGGCGATGCAGGAGCCGTAACTACTAGCGATGAAAAACTGGCTGTAACGATCCGGACGCTTGCCAATTACGGTTCGTCGCACAAGTATATATTTGATTATCAGGGACTTAACAGTCGACTGGATGAAATTCAGGCTGCCGTTCTGAGTGTAAAACTGAGGCATCTGGACGATGATAATAAACGACGGAAAGAAATTGCAAAATTATATATGGAAAACATTAAAAATCCCGCTGTAGTTACACCAAAAGTGACCGACCGCGATTCCCATGTGTTTCATATTTTTGCTGTCAGGAGCAGGCACCGCGATAAGCTACAGCATTACTTAACAGAGAATGATATCCAAACCATTATTCATTATCCGGTTCCTCCACACAAGCAGGCTTGCTACAAAGCGTGGAACAAACTTTCGCTGCCTGTAACTGAACAGATACACCGGGAAGAGTTAAGCTTGCCAATCAGTCCGGTGCTTACCGATGATGAAGTTTTTCAAGTGATTAAGTGCGTGAATTCATTTTTATCAACCTGATTATCAGCACACAACCGAATGGACAACCAGCAAACATCCTATCGTCAGATAATGGCAGCTACTTCACTTTTTGGAGGAGTTCAGGTCCTTCAGATTATCATACAAATTATACGGTCAAAATTTGTAGCGATATTACTGGGACCAGCCGGGATGGGAATTACCGGTTTGCTCGCATCTGCCTTAGGATTGATTGGTGGTTTAACAAATCTCGGACTTGGAACAAGCGCTGTGAAAGATATTGCCGAAGCAAGGAGCACAGGAGATGAAACGCGGATAGCCACTGCAGCAATTGTTTTGCGCAGGCTGGTTTGGATTACAGGTATCCTGGGATCAGTTATTGTTCTGGCAACATCGCCCTGGCTAAGCAAATTCGCCTTTGGGAACAAGGATTACACGCTTGCTTTTGTATGGATTTCGGTTACACTGCTCTTCAATCAGCTTACGAGCGGACAGATGGTACTATTGCAGGGAATGCGAAAACTAAAATACCTGGCACAAGCCAATTTGTCAGGAAGCATACTGGGTTTGGTTGTTACAGTTCCGCTCTATTACTATTGGAGGCTTGACGGCATTGTACCCGGAATAATCATTACATCGCTCATTTCGCTGCTCATTGCATTTTTCTTTTCGAACAAAATGAAAGTGAAAAAGGTAAAGGTCTCCAAAGTAAGAACCATAGCAGTAGGCAAAAATATGGCAACAATGGGTTTTATGATTAGTCTGAGCGGATTTATCACCATGGGTGCGTCCTATTTGCTGCAGATATTTATCAACAGGCAAGGCAGCACCTCTGACGTGGGACTTTATAATGCCGGTTTTACACTTATCAACACGTACGTGGGTTTAATATTTTCGGCCATGGCTACCGATTACTATCCGCGTCTGTCGGCAGTGGCACACAGCAACAAACTAAGTAAAGAAACCATTAATCAGCAGGCTGAGATAGCTTTACTAATTCTGGCTCCCATTGTCGTCGGTTTTCTCGTGTTTATCAACTGGGCAATTATACTGCTTTACAGCACCCGGTTTTTAGCTGTGAATGTCATGGTTTACTGGGCGGCGCTGGGCATGTTTTTCAAAGCGGCAAGCTGGTCTGTTGCTTTTATTTTTCTGGCCAAGGGCACCAGCAAACTTTTTTTCTGGAACGAACTTGCCGGAAATATTTACATGCTGCTTCTGAATGTGTCGGGTTACTATTTCTTTGGTCTGACCGGACTGGGTATTTCGTTTTTAACCGGATATTTAATTTATCTGATTCAGGTTTTTGTCATTGCGAAACTCAAATTTGAATTTTCATTTCATACAGAAATACTGAGGATTTTTGTATTTCAGTTTTTTCTGGCATTTTGCTGCTTTCTGGCTGTAATTTCGATGAAACAACCCTACCCCTACATTATCGGGATTGTACTGATAATAATTTCCGGGGCATATTCATGGATTGAACTCGAAAAAAGAATTGGAATAAGGGAACTGATCAGCAAGGTAATAAACCGTAACAAAACTTCAAACTCCTGAACTTTATGGAAAAAACTGTACAACCGCTTGTATCCATCGTGGTAATCACTTACAACAGTTCGGCTTACGTGCTCGAAACACTTGAAAGTGCCAAAGAACAAACCTATCGTAATCTAGAACTGATTGTGTCTGATGATTGCTCGACCGACAACACGGTTGAAATCTGTAAAGCGTGGATAGAAAAGAATAATGACCGGTTTGTAAGAACCGAATTAATCACTGTCGGTGCCAATACCGGAATTTCTCCCAATCTAAACAGGGGATTATATTCTTCCAAAGGTGAATGGATTAAATTTATTGCCGGCGACGACATGCTGAATAAAAATTGCATCGGGAAGTTTATGGAAGAAATCAGTCGTAATCCCGAAATTGAAGTTTTATTCTCAAATGTTTCGGTAAATGGAATTGAAAAACCGGCTGATTTTTTATCCAGATTTTTTTCGTTTGAATCAAAGGAACAGTACCTGAATTTATTAAAAGGGAATTTTTTACCGGCTCCGGGTTTTTTCATAAAATCCACTACAATAAAGCAGTTTAACGGATTCGATGAGCAATACCACTTTCTGGATGATTATCCCCTGTTTATTAAACTGTTGAAAAGCGGCAGGAAACTATATCATATAGACGATTACCTGGTTTTTTACCGCGACAACAACGATAGTGTATCGCATAGTAACGAAATGAATATCAGGTATGTAAAAAGTCTGAAATTGTTTTACAAACAAGTTTTGCTGCCTGAACAGAAATCCAGCAAACTCTATTTTTACATGCAGCATTATGGGATGGAATACCTGCTTTTAGTGTTGGCAGAGCATAAATTAATTAAACACAAAAAAGATTATTTCCGGATACTGAATATGTTCAGTTTATTATCCTGGAAATCCAGACTGGAGAAACTCATGAAATCACTTTCCGGAAAAGGTGTGCATTCCATTTCGCTGCAGAAAAAACCGGAAATAATACAGATGTGAAATGTGAAATGAGCAATATCATGTTCTTCAGTTTCATGCAAAAAAAAACATCCATGTATAACAAGGCAAACACATTATTAATGACTGACAACGAAGAACTTACGAAAGAGAAACCGGCAGATGCCTCGCCAAAACAGCAGTTTCATCGCAAATTTGGGCACATGGTAAACTATTTACCTCTATTCTTCTTGTTGTGTCTGAGCGGCAATCCGGTTATATCATCCATGAGTTATTCCAAGATGCTGCTTGTACTCTATTCGTTTGCTTTTATTGTCTTTGTTTTCTCGTTTGTGAATTTTGAATACATAAAACTTAAAATACAGCAGATATTCCCGGTATTGGCATTCATAGTTCTGTTAGTGATATATCAGCAACTTTTATTGGGAAAGGTTAGTTATCCGGGAGTCATCGTATTGTTTTTGAAAATACTTCTGGGCCTGTTTACAATGATTTTTTATCAGGCAAAACGTATCAGTTTTGTAAAAACCTATATAAAAATCATGGCACTTTTAGCTTTGATCAGCTTGCCCTTCTTCATACTTAATCAATTCATACAAACAGGAATACAGCTCGATAATATATTTCTTAAATCTCTAATTCTATACACCTCGTACCCTGCCGAAACTTTTTCGGAAAGTTTGCTGGTCCGCAATGCGGGCATGTTCTGGGAACCGGGTGCATTTGCAGGTTATCTTATTCTGGCTTTACTTTTTATTGTTCTTGAAAACAGGAGTTTTTCTGTTGGTCGATATAAACCCGAAACATTCGGCATTATCGCGGGAATAATCACCTCCCAGTCAACAACCGGGTATTTCTTACTTGGATTATTGATACTTTTATTTATCTGGAACAGATATCGTTGGGGTAAAATCGTCATTGTTCCTCTGACTATTTTGCTTGTTTACTGGGGCTATAACAATATCTCATTTATGGGTAATAAAGTGGAAGATCAGTTTTCGAGCGCCATGGCAATGGGTCAAAGCGATGTGTCAAATACCCGTTTCGGGGCTTTGAATATGGACTTGATGTATATCAGGTCGCATCCTCTTACAGGTAACGGACTGGATATTTCGACCCGGTATCGTTTTCATCCCTGGGTCAAAGAAGATATCGGACACGGGAATGGCATGTCGAACTTTGCTGCAATCTGGGGTGTACCCTTCTTCCTTTATTTTCTTTATTGCGTATATCTGTTTGCATATCGTTATTCCCGAAAAAGATTAATTGCTGCTGTTTTTCTCCTGACCATCGTTTTGGTACTCCAGGGCGAGCAATTTTTAAATTTTCCGGTATTTCTGAGCTTTTTTACTTTACCGGTTTTTTACAGGCGGTTTTCAGAAAGCAGAAATAATTTATTACCTGAGAAAGACATAAAAACTGACGTAAACATACATGTATGAAAGTACTCTGGTTTGCAAATACGCCTTGCGGAGCTACCGAAAAATTAATTCCGGATCACTATCAGGGTGGCTGGCTCAAATCACTGGAACAAAAGCTGGTTTTGAATAGTGAAATTGAATTGTCGGTCAGCTTTTACTGGGAAGAAACCATGGAACCTTTCCGATACAAAAACACCATGTATTATCCGGTGTTCAGGTCAGGAAGAAATTCAAAAGCAGAGCGCCTGATCAGCCGGACACTTAGCAGCGATAACGACAAAAAAGAGATCCGCGAACTGTTAAGAATCATCTATACAGTACAACCTGACATTATACATATTCACGGAACAGAACATAACTACGGTCTAATTCAGGAGTTTACAAATATTCCGGTCGTAATTTCCATTCAGGGCATATTATCGCCTTTCAGTGAAATGTATTTTTCGGGAGTTCCTTTCAGCTCTGCCTGCCGGTACGAGGGAATAAAACCAAAGTTGTTGTTCAGATCGTACAGCAGAACCATTGCCGAACTAAAAAAGCGAGCGACGAAAGAAAGGAAAATTCTGTCACAGGCACGGTTTATCACAGGTCGAACCAGCTGGGACAGGCGCATTACAGGATTGCTTTCGCCTGCAAGTCACTATTTCATCTGCAACGAGATGCTTCGCCCCTCTTTTTACCTCCACCAATGGCAAAAATCACATTTTAGCGTGCCTTTACAAATCGTTACCATCATGAATGGCGATTTATCCAAGGGACTGGAAACTGTTATCAGAAGCGCTGAGATCCTTCATAAGCAGAATTCAGTTCCATTTAAATGGATAATTATCGGTTTGAAAGAGACCGATGAACTGCCGCTGATGTTAAAACGATGGTTAAAAATTGATTATCAGTCACTGAATATCTGCTTCTTTGGCCTGAAGAGCGAAACAGACGTTGTGAAAATACTTGTAAAATCGGATATTTATTGTCAGGTAAGCCATCTCGAAAACAGCTCCAACAGCCTTTGCGAAGCTATGCTTACCGGGATGCCGGTGATAGCAAGTTTTGCCGGTGGAACTGATTCGATTTTAGAAAACAATAAAGAGGGAATCCTCTTTCAGAATGGTGATGCCTATTCACTGGCAGGTTCAATTACCGAACTATCAAAGAATTTTGAAAAAGCTGTGAAATATGGGACTAATGCGCGTGAAACTGCCTTAAAAAGGCATGATCCAGATGAAATAGTCAGAAAACAAATAGAAATTTATCACTCTGTAATTCAGGCAACCGAGAAAAAATAATATAAAAACCATGTATTACCCCCGCGTACTATTTATTGGAATTCAGCGCATTAACGAAAGAGACAGTTTTAACAACGGGCTTCTGTTGAGAAACCTGTTCAAAAACTGGCCGGGGGAAAATATGGCTCAGATTTTTTGTTACGACGACAACGGAGATAAAGGATTTTTTCAGCACTACTACAGGATTGGAAAAGCTGAGAGAAGATTTGGCGCACTCTTTTTCAGGCTCAAAACACATGAAATTCCAAAATCCGGATTTGATATTTTCAAACCTGCACCAGAAATCAGGAAGAATGGTTTTACAGAAAAAATAAAATTGCAGGCAAAACGGTATCTGGTTGATACAGGGTTAGTTGAATTAATTTTCAGGCCAAAATTATCTTCTGAAATGAAAACTTGGATTGAAAAATTTAATCCTCAGGTAATTTTTGTACAGGGTTATAATCTTTATTTTGTGTGGCTGGCTTTGTTATTAAAAAAAATGACCGGTGCTAAACTTGCGTTTCTTGCTACAGATGACTGGCCCTCCTATCTTTATTCCGGTATGTACGAAGAGCCGACGCTGTTACGGTGGCTGATACGACCGATAGTAAAATCAGCGACACAGCGGCTGATGAACGAGGTGGACGTACCTTTTGCTTTTAACAGTATCATGTCGCAGGAATATAAATCGCGTTACAATAAAGAATTCATCACCATTAACCACGCTGAAGAGGCTGAAAGTTTTGAAAATGCAGTTCCGCAAAGATACCACCCCGATAATATCGTTTCAATTGTTACCACCGGATATTTCAATAAGTATCGCTGGCCGCTCCTGCTCGACGTGGATGAATGCTGCAGGATGCTTACAAATAAAGGAAAACCTGTACGTTTACTTGTAATTTCGTCGGGTATGGAAAAAGAGGGAATTTCTGCTCTCAGAGATGCAAAATTCACAGATATCATACCTGATCCGGGCAACGAATTGCTTCGCGGATATCTGAAAGGAGCTGACATTAACATTCTGGCAGAAACATTTGACAATCGGGTTGCTGCTGCAATAAGTTTGTCTGTATCTACAAAATCCCACTTGTTTATGTTAAGTCATCGTCCAATTATTGTTTACGGACATCCGGATACCGGAGTTGTAAAATATGCCCGTTCCGAAGGCTGGGCCAGTGTAGTTTCGAAACAGGATCTTTCACTCCTGATGAATGAAATAGAGTTACTAATTACAAACAAGGATAAAGCAAAACAACTGACTGATTGCTCAAAAACCACTTTTGAAAAATATCATTCACTGAGTAAAAATCAAAAAACACTTCTCGATGCACTGCAATGAATAAGAATAACCTAAAACGATTGTGATAATGAGAAAGCGACTGATTGAAATAATGAAAAAGTCAAACGGAATGCTCTATATCATGGCTGTGATATATAGTTTGCGTTCTTATTTATTGATAAGAGGCTGCAAGAATAATTCAATTCAGCTTCGGGGTGCATTTCTGAAAAATACGCGTATCCGGATAGAAGGTACAAACAACATAATAAAAATTGCCCCCGAAAACAGACTAAATAATTGCCTGATATACATCAAGGGAAATAATTGTGAAATCATCGTTGAAAAACATTGTATACTTAATAATACTGAGTTGTGGATAGAGGACGACAGGGGAAAGATATCCATCGGTTACAGAACGACTGCTGAAGGCGGACACATAGCTGCCACGGAGGGTAAAGGCATTTTTATCGGTCAGGACTGTATGTTTTCACATGATATAGAGATACTTAACGGTGACAGCCATGCTATTTATATGCTCGATATGAAGCTAAGAATTAATGCCTCAAAACCGGTGCATATCGGTAATCGTGTCTGGCTCGGATCGGGCGTTAAAGTGCTGAAGGGTACAACCATCGAAGATGGAACAGTGGTTTCTGCCGGAGCAATTGCAACAGGTCATCTGGAGCCTAACTCCATCTATGCAGGTGTGCCGGCTAAAAAAATAAGGGAAAATATATTCTGGGAAAGGCAACGTTAATGGAAAAGAAGAAAATACTTATGTTTCATCCGGCTTTAGCTCCTTACCGAATTGATGAGTTTAATGCCCTGAACCGCATATTCAGGCTGAAAATTGTATTTCTCTCGGAAAATCTGTGGAATCAGAAATTCAATCAGAGCAAATTATTGTCACAGTTAACTTTTGAGAATTCTTTTTTATTAAAAGGAATAGGTTATAAGGAAAGAATTTTCCGCTTCGGAATGCTACGAACAATCCGCGGATTCAAACCCGACATTATCATCGGATATGAATTTTCACTTGTTACTCAATATCTTATCCTGCTTAAAAGACTGGGCATTATTTCTCAGAAAATAGGATCGATAACTGACGACAGTCTGGATATTTGCTCACATATCACATCGCATATCAGGTCAGCAGCACGGAAAATTGCTCTGAAACATTTGAATTTTTTAGTAGTGATGTCACAAGAAGTCTCGGCATATTATCAACAGGAGTTTCATCTGAATAAAAGCCAACTCATTATTGCACCTATAATCCAGGACCCTGAAAGACTGAGGAAAAATTCAGAAAATCTGGAAAGAACGGCTTCTGAATACAGGACTAAATTTCACCTTGGAGAAAAAAAAATACTGCTGTTTGTCGGACGGCTTATACAGGAAAAGGGATTAACCGTTTTTCTGGAAACATTACACCCCATGCTAACGGAAGATAATCATCTTGTCATGGTTATGGTCGGCGAAGGAGATGAATTGCATAGACTTCAGTCCATGGCTGAACAAATGCATGTGAGCGACAGGGTAATATTTCCCGGAAGGTATGAAGGTGATGAACTCTATGCCTGGTATTTATGTGCTTCGGGTTTTGTATTGCCCAGTACATACGAACCGTTCGGTGCTGTGGTTAACGAAGCGCTGATTTTTGGCCTGAAGGTATTATGTTCGCGGTTTGCAGGAGCTTCAAGTCTTATCGGACCTGAGAATGGAATTATTTTCAATCCGGTGGACAAACAGGAGGCAACCGAAAAGATCCGATTATTTTTAAAAAGCATTCACACAGTCACGGACGTGAGTTTGTCGGGAAAACCCTCCCTTATTACCGGTCATCATGAAGAATTCATGGAGGAATGGAAAAAAGCAGAGATATTAATAACATTCGATGAATGAAAAGAAAAACATATTATTCTTGCTTCATGTACCGCCGCCGGTTCATGGTTCATCCATGGTTGGTAAGGCAATCATGGAGAGTAAGCTGATAAACAGTTCATTCGACTGCCGTTATATCAACTTGCTCATGTCGCGAACTATCAGTGAAACCGGTAAACCCGGCCTGATGAAATTATTACGCTTCGCCGAAGTATGGTTCAGACTTCTGAAAGAAATAATCCGGCAAAAGCCTGATTTGTGTTATCTGGCACTGACAGCAACAGGAGCAGCATTCTATAAGGATGTCTTTCTGGTTGTTTTATTGAAAATTTTCAGGGTAAAACGTGTTTTTCATCTTCACAACAAAGGAATACGGCAAAATAGTGAAACAAAAGCCAACCATTTGCTTTACCGCTTTGTTTTTAAACATGCAAGCGTTATTCTGCTGTCCGGGCGTCTTTTTTATGAGGTGGATAATTTCTTACCGGTTTCGGGCGTGTTTATTTGTCCGAATGGCATAACGGAAAATAACGTCAAAGCCTCTTCGCAACCATTAAAACCCCGAAATGTGGTCAGAATTCTTTTCCTTTCCAATTTGAGCATCTTAAAAGGCGTATTTGTATTACTTAATGCTTGTGCGATATTACATGACAAGAAATTAAATTTTGAATGCAGGTTTGTAGGAGGCGAAGGCGATATTAACAGGGAAAAATTCAATCAACATGTGTCAGAGCTCGGATTAACCGGATGCGTTGATTACCCGGGTCCGCTCTTCGGAAAAGAAAAACAGCAGGCATTTGCAGAAGCGGATATTTTTGCTTTTCCTACTTGTTATGAAACTTTCGGGCTGGTCAATCTGGAAGCCATGCAAAATCAACTTCCCGTAGTATCAACAATGGAAGGCGGCATTCCCGATGTGGTGGAAAATGGTGTAACCGGTTATTTGATACCGGTAAATGATACAGGTGCATTAGCTGAGAAACTGGAAATATTGATTAAGAATCCAGAAACACGAAAAAAAATGGGGAAAGCCGGAAGACAGAAATATGAAAAAGAATTTACCCTTAAAATTTTCGAGAAAAACATAAACAATATATTACACAAGATAACAGAACAGCAATAATATCCGTAAAAATCGTTCATCTTAAACTTAATGATTATGCTGACAGAAGTAACAAAGGAAGTTTACAGAAACCATTTCAAAGAAGATCCTCATCCGTATATCTCCGACGGATTTTTACAGCTTGTGGAACACAAAACTGATAAATTGGTGAGATTGGTTGAAGACAGTGGTATGATTACATTCGGGCTGATAGCCGGAGTGAAGGACAATAAGCTCAGTTCTCCATTTTCGGCACCATTTGGCGGATTTCACTTTGTTCACGAGGATGTTTTTTACAGCGAAATCTATCACTTTCTGCAACATCTGAATGAATATGCCCTAGATCTTCATCTGGATGAAATGTCGTTCATCCTGCCACCAAACATTTATCACAGTTCGATAAACGCCAAGTGTGTCAACGCATTTTTACGTCAGAATTATACCATGGCTATACCCGATATTGTAAACTGGATTAATTTGAAAAAATTTGAAGGCAACTGGATAAGAAAACGAATCCAGGAAAGCCACAAGTCAGCTCTGAAGCACAATCTTTCTTTCAGTTATGTGAATGAAATTAAGCAAATGAAAGAGGCTTATGAAGTTATCGTAAACAACCGCACCATGCTTGGAAACCCAATTTATCTCAGTTTTCAGGATTTGATGGATGTGAACCAGCTTTTTCCGGTTGATTTTTTCCTTGTGAAAGATTCAAACGGCGAAAATATTGGTGCTGCTATTTTTTACCGGGGTCATGAAAAAATTGTTCAGGGAATATACTGGGGCGATATCATACCCAGAACGGTAACCGGAACCATGGATTTTCTGGTGCTGAACCTGTTTCTTCATTATAAGGAAATGGGATTTGATTTCATCGATCTGGCACTGTCGAGTAAATTCGGCATCCCTAATGAAGGACTAATCCGTTTCAAGGAAACTCACCAGTGTGTTTCATCGTTACGATACACATTCAGCTGGAAACCCTGAAATAACGAATTGAAGTAGAACTTTTGGCGAATACAGCCTTTCAGACAGTTCTGTTTTTCAAACCATCACCCGTAAGTTTCAGCCTTTCGAAATAGGATGGAACTGCTTTTCCCAGATATTTATCCACGTACATTTTGGCCAGATACTGACCAAACATGAAACCGGAACCCTGCAATCCCGCCAGCAATCCATTTTCGGTATCGGCTATCATGCGTGGCTCCACGTAGTTACCTGCCCACACAGCCTGCAATCCTGCCGATGAGAGTTGTGGTATCCAGCTTACGAGTTTTTCGGCTATGGCTTCGGTAAATTCTTTCGTGTTAATCCTGATGTTACTGCCTGCATCTCCATTCTCTCCGATGGTTTCGGCACAGCCAATCAATTGTCCTGTTTCGGCGAGTTGCTGGCAGTAAAAGTTTATAAAACCTTTGTGGCTGGCTCTGTCAATCAGCATATCGAGTGGCTGTCCGTTCAGACCCAGATTGGGAATTCTGCGCGTGATAAATGCCTGATGTTTAACGGAATACAATCCCGTTTCGATATTCAGTTGTTTCGCAAATTTTTTCACATCCTTTCCCAGTGCATTAACAAAATGACCGGTGTGAAATTCGATGTACCGGTTATTATGATCTTTTGTCAGGACAATGAAATGACCGTTCGCTTTATGAACTTCCACCAGCTGACAATCCTCGTAAATTTCACCTCCGGCTGCTTTTCCGAGTGATCGGATCAGGTCGACTGCAAGTCCGGGATTAGCCTGCCAGCAATCTGGTGTAAGGAATGCGGCAAGGTATTTTTTACCTGTATCTTTGCTGATAAAAGGTGAAATCTCGTTTTTAAAATCTTTCGGTTCTATCATCCTCCCACCCGACCACGACCTGGAGTTGTCCATTATCCGATAAAGATTTTCATCGTGTATAAAATTCACAAACCTCGTTTCACGAAAATGAATGTCTCTTATCTGCTGAAGTTCTTTGAACAGTTCCAGATTATGACGCGCGATATCGGCAATTTCCGGCATTCCAAAAACCGCTCTTCCGGCTCCGATATTTCGCCAGGAAGAACCCCTGCCCTGGTTAATCATGACTGGTTTGTATCCGGCTTCGGCAAAATAGCGAAACAGGGCACTTCCGGCGATACCTCCACCGGCAATCAGTACGGATACTTCTGTTCGGTGTATTTTCTTTTCAGTAATTATAATCCGTTCATCAGCAGACGGAAGCAGCTCACCCAATGAAATCTGATTGGCCAGAGGAGCACGGGGTGCAGCATCGCCTGTTAAGACAATTCCATTCTCGCCGAGCAATGATTTCAAACGGTCTGTACACAGCTGACCGCGACATACACCAGCTCCCAGACGTGTAAGATGCCTGATTTCATCCACCGAAATGATTTTCCTGTCGCCAACAACCTGCAACACCTTATCTGCAGTAACATCCTCGCAATGACAAAGGTAAATTTCCTGTTCCTGCCGATATTCTACCGGTTTTAAATTCAACGGTTCGGGATAATCCTTTCCGGCAATAAATCCCCTGACCTGCATAAGTTCTTCATCATTAAGACCGGATGCCTTTACCACTGCTACATTCGTTTTGTTCGGCTTTCTGAGTATTTTTTCTATATAACCTTCGCCCACCTTGTCGCCTCTTTTATTGACCAGAAAAACAGCCTCGTTTTTTTCGGCAAAAATTTCAAAAGGAATGAAAACACGCGATTTGCCTGTGTCGTATCCGAAAATTGCCAGCCCGGGACATTGATTTACGCAATCCATACATCCTGTGCATTTGTTGTAATCAATATGAGGAACAGATGAAGTCGAATTTTTGGTGATTGCCTCGTGCGAACAGGCAAAGGCACATGGATTGCAGGCAAAGCTGTGAAGGCAGTCTATCAGTACAAAGGGTTTTTTCGTTTTTCGTTCATCATCCGGTTGGTATGGCTCATTAAGCACTTGTACAGGCGTATGGTGTGACTGAATGTAATCATCGGTAATGCGCAGATATTCTTTATATACATCTTCAGTACCCATTTCCATGATTATCTCCAGTGCTGCCATTTTTCCGCGCAATACCGCCGACGTTCCTTCGCCGGTGTGCATTGCATCGCCTGCTCCGTAACACTTTCGGCCGAATACTTCATTGCCTTTTTTAATGAGCTGATTATCCGGCGTTAATCCGGTGCAAATGTTTATTGTATCAATTCCATCTATCAGTTTTTCCGTACCGGGTATTATCTTCATTCCTTCGCAGGCAGCAATTACTGCTCCGGTGATACCGCTTTTATCGCTGTTGGGTATAGCCTTGATCAACCGGTGCGATGTAAGTACAGGAACTCCCTGTCGGCGGATACGATCTGCCTGAACCGGGAAACCACCTTCAACAGGTTGTGCCTCGACAATGGCTTTGACACGTGCACCAGCCTGTATCAATTGATAGGATGTGAGATAACCTATATTACCGGCACCAACGGTGAGCACACTCCTGCCAGGCAGAGTTAAGCCTTTGTTCATCATTTTCTGGATAACCGAAGCCGTATAAACTCCCGGCAAATCATCATTTTCGAATGCCGGTACAGTGGGCAGCGCTCCGGTGGCAACTACCAGATAATCAGCATCTGCATAATAAATCTCATCAGTATTAAGATCTTTTACAGCCAGGCGTTTACCCTCAAAAATATCCCAAACCGTGCTGTTCAGAAAAATTCCTTCACGATTGTCGCCTGCAAGTTTCGCGGCAATATCAAATCCTCGCATAACACCGATTTTTTTTTCTTTCTCGAAAAAGAAAAACGGATGAGTTTGCATAACGAATTGACCGCCGGTTTCGCCGTTATTATCTATAACAATATTTTCGATGTTATGCCTGATGAGTTCTTCCCGGCAAGCCAATCCGGCCGGACCGGCTCCGATGATGGCAACTGTGGTTTTGTAAATGCGCTTTATTCCGGGCAGGTTTTTTTCCGGTATTGCGGGTATGAAATCGCGGGGTATCTCACTGACTTCTTTTACTCCATCGACTCTGGTGATGCAAATCCGCCTGACTGCTCCATCAACCAGCATCTCGCACGCACCGCATTTTCCAATACCGCACTGCAAACTCCTCTTACGGTTATCTGAACTGTGGCTGTGAACAGGAAACCCGGCACGATGTAAAGCGACTGCTATGGTGACGCCTTTTTCAGTTACGACCTGCTTTCCCTGAAACCGAAATGTAACTTTTTCGCTAACTGGTATATCCAGAACAGGATGTTTTTGAATTTTATCCATATTCTACCCGATTGAGAAGTTGCTACCGAAAACCTTATATAAAAAGAAATCTAATTTTCGATATTTTGGAATTGATTCTATTGAAAAATCAAATTAAATTCACCCGAACAGAATGATATTTGAGAACCAGCTTTTGAAAGCTGAAAAGTGGTTAAAAATCAGGGATTTGTTTTAATTTAAAACATCATTTTCTTATCATTTGTTCACAAAAATCAATCTGTTCTTTTTTTAGGATATTTATGATTCCAATAGAAAGTTAACTTATTGATTTATAATTAATATGTATTAAAATATCATTTATTGATTAAACTTAATAAAAATTTGCTTGTTATATAAATACAGGTATGTATGATTTTTAATAGTATCATTTTTATCACTAACATGCGGTTTGCTGTTCAGGTAATGTAATCGTTCGGATTCAGTTTTGTAATAGGTATCAGTTTTTCATTGGCACATTAAAATAAACAGCCATGTTACAGGATTACACTGTTTTCAATCAGCCATTAAACGAAATAAACCAGTCGAAAGCACTCATCAGCGCTCTCAATGCGCATTCATTCAACACAGTACAAAAAGATGAAGATTTTCACAAGGCACTTCAAAGTTGTGATGTATTGCTGCCCGATGGTATCAGTATTGTGATGGCTATGCGTTTGCTTACCGGTGAGAAAGTACGGAAAATTGCCGGTCACGACTTATTTATTTACGAGATGGAACGGTTGAACAATTCGGGCGGAAAGTGTTTTTTTCTGGGCAGCACTGAAAATACGCTTCATCTTATTCATCAAAGAGCGTCCACAGAATATCCGAATGTTCAGATTAGCAGTTATTCACCACCCTTTAAGAACGAATTCAGCGATAACGACAACAGAACTATGATTGAGGCTGTAAACAGTTTTGAACCGGATGTTCTTTTTATTGGGATGACAGCACCTAAACAGGAAAAATGGTCACATAAACATTATCATCATCTGAAAGCCGGACATATTTGTTGCGTAGGAGCTGTATTCGATTTTTATGCCGGTACTGTGAAGCGTGCTCCCTCCTGGATGATTAGCATGGGTATGGAGTGGTTTTATCGTCTTATCAGAGAGCCAAGACGAATGTGGCGCAGATACCTCATAGGTAATACAAAGTTTATTCTGAACATAATAAAGGAGAAAATTTTAATTTCAACACGGATTCACAAACAATCCTTTCAATGAAATATAACTAACTTAAATCAATACACGAAAAAAACATAGTTAACCTGAAACCTGCTAAATAACAGAAATACATTTGTTTATAACCACAAATCTTAATTATTTGTTTTCTTATAAAAATTACAAGTATGAACTCCGATGAAGTAGGAATAAAATTCTTGTATGCTATTTTGAACCTGACTTTACTTAATTTGGCATTAGGAATAGTATATTTTCTGAACCCCGTTTTTGCCGAACTGAGTTTGCCTGATAAAAGTTTGTATTTTTTACATGCCAATTTTTCGCAATTACTTGCCTATGCATTGTACTCCAAAAGAAATTATTATTTTCGCGACAGGTATGTAAATAAAGTTAAAGCATTAACATACAGATTGATAGTTTTTGCTATAACTCTCTTTATTACAGCCGAAATTTTTCTGCACAAACCAATCTCCTTTCAATTTTTATTCAAATATACCTTATTGTTTTTTACACTTCAGCTTATCTCCTATTATCTCATTTACAAAATATACAGCTACAGACGTAAGAAAGGATTATCAACTCATCGGGTGGTGATTTTTGGCCTGAATGATATCGGTATTATCCTGGGAGATTTATTCAACAGCAATCCCGACCTTGGATTAATATTTGTTGGATATATATCTGAAGATCATGAATATAAGGGAGATGATAAAAACATCCTCGGAACTTTCGATGATATTGCAGCTATCGTCGAGGAGTTAAATATTGATATGATTTACGTAACCATTCCGAAGTACTATGAAGCGGAACAAACCCGTAAACTGCTATCTGTATGCAACAAGATTGGTGTACGGGTGATGTATGTACCTGTAAATCAGAGTTGGTTCAAAGCAAAGGTAAGAAATAATGAATCTGTCGGCAATTTTATCGTATTCAATCCACAGGAAATACCTTTGGATCGTTTAACGTATCGTTTGGCTAAAAGATTATTTGACGTTGTATTTTCCTTACTTATTATTATTCTGATATTCAGCTGGTTATTTCCTGTTATTGCTCTTCTTATCAAGCTTGATTCCAAAGGTCCCCTATTCTACATACAGCGTCGAACCGGCATCAACAACCGGACTTTCTATTGTAAAAAATTCAGAACCATGCGTACCAACAAGGATGCTGACATCAGGCAGGCTACGAAAGATGATGACCGGATAACCCGCATCGGCAATTTTTTACGAAAATCCAACATAGATGAATTACCACAATTTTTCAATGTATTGATTGGTGATATGTCGGTAGTAGGGCCGCGTCCTCATATGCTCAAACACACAAAACAATACTCAGCACTTATCGAACATTATAAAGTCCGTCACTTTGTAAAACCCGGTATCACCGGATGGGCACAGGTGAACGGGTATCGCGGACTGACTGATGACTTGTGGAAAATGGAAAAAAGAGTGGAATACGACATGGATTACCTCACAAACTGGACATTTTTCTGGGATATAAAAATTATTTTTATGACCCTTTTTGGTAAAAATGTTTACAAAAACGCATTTTGAAGAAATAAACATACCACCTTTTTGATAAGTCAAAATTCTTTCCACCGCAATAAATTCTCGGCTTGCTGTACAGTTTCACTTGGCTCTCAAAAATGTTTTTTGAATTGCGTCCCGAAATAAAATTGTATTCGGTTTTGTATTCGGTCTTGATTTTAAAAAGAAAATCGTTCATAAAATAGAGCTTTAGAACTCTATTTATGAACGCTTTACAATTGTCGGGGTAGCGGGATTCGAACCCACGACCCCCTGCTCCCAAAGCATAAATTTAT
>CAZWLJ010000010.1:0-63665 GCA_964634605.1 uncultured Paludibacter sp. | reverse complement strand
AGAAATACAATTCAGAAATACAATTCAGAAATACAATTCAGAAATACAATTCAGAGGCAATTCAAAGCCGGAAGCAAATCAAAGGGAGGCAATTCAAAGGCAATTCAAAAACAATTCAGAGGCAATCCAGATACAATTCTGAGGCTCAGAGACAATTCAGAGACAATTCAACCTCCTTTTAAAAATCTAGGAAATTCATGAATTGGAATAGTATTAAATCATTGATAATGATGAAATGATGAATAGAATAGGATTGAGCTTTAGCCCATTCAATATTGAATTGAATTGAATTGAATTAAATTAAATAGGATTGGGATTTAGCCAATTAATAATAGACATTCAATTAGGTTGGGATTTAGCCAAATCATTGATAAAGAAGAAATGATGCATTGGATTGGGCTTTAGCCCATTCATCATAATAAATTTCAAAAGAAAGAGGCTTTCCAAAAGATAAATGATATTGTAAAATGATGATACTCCGGCAGGAATGGCTGACAGATAAAAAAAGAGAAGAACGAAATGTTTCTTCTCTTTTTTTATTTTGATTTCAGCCCCGGCACATTAAAAAGCTCCTGTCAGAACCGATAGGTGATGCCCGCAGAGAATTTTATAAGCGGAAAAATCAACATGGATTCTGTACTGATATCAAAATAGGAATCAGCGTGAACAACAGGAATGGTGAGTCCTGCCTGCACGAAACCCTTCAGTTTCTTTCCGCCTGCTTTCAGCGTCAGCGTTGGTTCCAGGTTCATAAAGTTGATTGTTGTATCCGAATGAAACCTGGTATCGGTATTCCACCATTCAAACTGATCGTACAGGTAAGCATAGACATTGAACAACTGGACAAAGTCTGACTTCAAATCAAAAGCCAGTTCTACATGATTGCTGATTATGGCCACCCCGGGCTGGATAAACAGGTTGAAATAATCGGCTTTTACCTCCGGATTCTGCTGACCGGGATTGTCAATAATATCCGAAGTCTTTCCGTAACCGCAACCGGCATAGCACTGAAACAACAGATTTTGCCGGTTGCCGAATGTGGTAAAATATCCCACTCCGGCTTCACCATGAAGTATGGTGAGTTTCTCAGATGCAGTTTCAGGGTTGCCGTATTTCCGCCCGTGATACATCCCGTCAATCATAAGTCCTGCATGATCCGATACAGCATAAGCTGCCTGCAGGCTGGCCAGTCCCGTACCCGACAATCCCGCGGCTGCAGTGGCATTAAATTCTCCTTTTTCTTTCAGCAGCGGCGAATGTATGGTGCCGGGCTTGTAAAGTGCGACACATCCGGTGAAAAGAAGAAAAACACCGAAAGAAAAAATCTTTACAGTCGTTTTCATCTGTTTATTTTAATATTAAAATTAAGGTCACCAAAGCTTGTCCCGGTTTACCGGCAGATAACGCCATGAATCATTTCCACGCGTTCGGGGATTTTCAGAAACAGGCGTGTCATCGTGTTTAGAACGATGATATCACAGAGTCTTCTGTATTTAAAACAAACACAGACATATATAAGTTTGGCATCTGACTGATGAATGACGTTAGTGAATGATGAATGATTACACATCGGGGAAAAATGGCATATCAACGGAAAGGAGCTACAGATCTACACGAATGAAGGCTTTATTCCGTGTGAGACTATCACTTAACATCAAGCAATAATACCGGAAAAAGCGACTCCATCCATGTCCCGTCAGAAAAAAAAGGTAAAAACCGGAAACTTATAAAAAAGTGACAGAAATTGTCAAAAACATTGTTTTAATTTGCAGCATTCAATTTTTGGAATGTAAAAAAAGAAACGAAAAGATTTTGAATAATCATAAATTTTCTATCTTTACCCGGACTATCTTTCAGACAAAAAAATTCAGATTCTACGCTTAAACGATAAAAAGAATGAAAATACTACACACATCCGACTGGCACCTGGGGCATCGGTTGCACGAGCAGTCGCAGCTCACGGAGCAGGCATTGTTTCTCGACTGGCTGCTGCGCTATATAGATGATAGCAAGACCGATGTATTGCTGGTGTCGGGCGATATATTCGATGTGGGAGTGCCCTCCACGCAGGCTCAGAAGCTGTATTTCGACTTTATACGGAGGCTTTACGAGAGTAATTGCCACGAACTTATTCTTACCGGCGGCAACCACGATGCCCCTGGAACGCTGAATGCCCCCAAAGAACTGCTCGACGCATTCTCGGTAAGAGTGGTGGGCAAAGCGACCGGAAATGTTGCTGATGAGGTATTCAGGGTGACTGCAGGCGACGAAACTATTCTGGTGGCAGCGGTCCCGTACCTGCGCGATCAGGATATCAGAAAGGCTGTGGCTTCGGAGTCGGCCGAAGAAATAAACAACCGGTATAAAACGGCTCTTGTGAGTCATTTCTCGGAAGTGGCTGCTTATTGCGAATCGCTGAAAACGCCCGGAATGCAGGTGATTGGCATGGGACATTTGTTTGCCATCGGAGGAAAAACATCAGAAAGCGAACAAAGTATCTACGTGGGCGGTTTGGGCGATATCGGTGCGGATGATTTTCCCGGAACCTTCGATTATGTAGCTCTCGGGCATTTACACCGGGCGCAAAAAGTGGGTGGCAGGGATCATATCCGCTATTCGGGTTCGCCTTGTGTGCTGAGTTTCAGTGAGGCTGGTCAGTATAAAAAAGTGATTGAAATCGAAACTGGTGCCTCCCTGAAAATCAGTGAAGTCACCGTGCCTGCTTTCCGCAAGGTAGTACGTATTGAAGGCCCGGCAGCGTACTGCATGAAGTGCTTGCAGGATTTTGAAAATGAGGATAACGAGCTGAATGTATGGGCAGAAGTCATCTTGTCAGATGCGAAAGAGGCAGCCACGGGATACAGGGAGATAACCGCTTTTGCCGCGGACTTACGTACCGAAGTTCTCAAAATAACGATCAGGGACGAACAGAAATTTGATGCGCTGAAAAGCCTGGTTGACAATGCCAGGCACGTGAGAAGTTTTACACCCGAGGAAGTTTTCAAACTGAAATGCGTGGAAATGCATCTTGATTTGAACGAGCATCCCGAAATACACCAGGCCTTTAATGAAATTTATCAGACAGTAAAAACCCAAAATAAATGAAACTTTTCTTCAAAAAAGGGTTTCATGGAACTATCCTTCCATTATGAAAGTTTTAAAAATTGAACTGCAGAATCTAAATTCAATAAAATGCGATACGCCGGTAGTGATTGACTTTGAGCAACCGCGTTTCGAAGATGTGGGTTTATTTGCCATCACCGGTCCCACGGGAGCCGGAAAAACCACGCTGCTCGATGCCATTACCATCGCGCTTTACCGTCGTGTACCCCGTTTTGCTAAAAGTGCGGGCAGCGGCGGACTTGAAGATGTGGTGAGTTACGGCAGCCCTACTGCCATGGCTCGTGTAACTTTCGAAGCACAGAATGAGCGTTTCGAAGCACAGTGGGACATGCGTCTGGCAAGCAATAACGGACGAAAACTGGGCAAACCCGTGGAAACAGTCCGGCTGAAAAACCTGAGTTCCGGTGAGATTATTGCCGAATCGAAAACTGCCTGCGACGAGAAAATAGTGGAAATCACGCAACTCAACTATGAGCAGTTTCTGCGGTCGGTCATGCTGGCTCAGGGAGAATTTGCAGCTTTTCTTTCGGCCAAAAACACCGAAAAAGGATTGCTGCTGCAGCAAATTGCCGGTGATGAAATCTACCGGAAAATAGGTGAAGCGCTGAAAAACAGGATTTCTGACGAGAAAAAATTGCTGGAACAGATTAAAAGCCGGATTAACACCGACGATTTGCTGGGCGATGAAGCTGCGATGCAACTTCAGGCCGAAAACACCCGACTCGTGGAAAATATTGCAGCGCTGAATGTAACTGCGAAAAATACGGATGAATTGCTCAGGTGGTACGAACAGAAGAAAAACCTGGAGCAACAGAAACAAAATTTATCCACCGAAAAACAAATCCTGGAGGTTGAAAAAGAATTGCATGCTGCTGATTTTCAACAGCTTGAAAGACACGAAGCAGCCGAACCTCTTCAGGCCACGCTCACCGAAGCAACACGGCTTGAAATGGATATTGAAATGAAAACTGTCCGCATCAGCGAAATTGAAAAAGAACTGGGTGAACTGGAGACGAAACTGCAGGAAGCAGCCCGCAACGTGGAACGGTGCAAATTGAAAACAGCTGAAAATGAGCAAACAGCTTTAGCGTGGCAACCTAAACTGCAAAAAGTGACCGAACTGGATACGCAAATCGGCTCTCATCAGAAAAACCTGGACGAAAAGAGAGCGAAGTCGGATGAAGCACGTAAAACCCTGCTCCAACTGGAAAAATCGGAAACCGATAAAACGAATGAACTCAAGACAAAACAACAGCTGCTGGATGAACAAAACCACTATCTGGAGAGTAATAAGGTCATTCCTTTCATCGAAAAAAATCTGGGCAGCTGGATTACAGGGCTTACGCAACGCAAATCGAACCTGCAGAGGCTGGATGAGCTGAAAAGGGAAATCAACCTTTCGAGGCAGGAAATCGCAGCTAACAAAACCGGCATTGAGGCAATCGAAACAAAACGGACTGCCGAACAGGAAAACCTGAAAAGCCTGAATGCTGAAATTAAAGAACTGGACGATTACCTCCGGGAAATTAACCCGGATAACCTGCTGAAGAAAAACACCTCACTCAACGAACTGCGAACCCTGCTGACCGGGGCAATCAGCCTTTCGGAAACATACCTTCAACTCACTGAAAGTCAGGCAGTCAACACCAAAAAAGCAACCGAACTGAATCAGACAGTGAATGAACTTTACGCGCAATTGCAATCGTTGCAGAAAGATGTAGAAACAACGAGCCTGCTGGTAAAGGATGCCGGGGAATTGTATGAAAAAGACCGGTACATTGTAAGTCTCGAAGCCGAACGAAAAAAGCTGAAAAAGGGCGAACCCTGCGCTCTGTGCGGCTCCCGGGAACATCCGCTGGTGGTTGAATATGCTGACATTGAAATTTCGGAAAGCAAAAGAAGGCTTGAGGAACGAAAGACGGAACTGGAGAGACTTCAAACCCTCAGAAACGCGACAGAAATGGAATACACGAAAAAGAAGTCGGAGTCAGAACACCTGGCCACTCAGCTGGTTCAAACCGGTGAAGCCCTCGAAAACGTGAAAAAGAATTTCGGGGATAAAAACAGCGGATTTCAGATTGACGAAAAAGCGGAAATGGATAGCGCGCTGTTTTTGACTGTAAAAGAGCTGAATGAAACGGCTGTGCTCATTGAGCAAACGCAGGAGAAGCAAAAGTCCAAAGACAACCTATCGGCAAAAGCAAAAAGTCTCGAAGAAACATTATCGGGATATAATGTAGAGTTTACCCGTCTTACAACTGCCAGTAAATCAGCCGAAAAACAGATAGAAGAAAGCATCCGGACCGGCACAGAATTAAAAAACACGAACGAAGAACTGGAAAAAAATCTGAAAACGCAATTCGGCGAAAACGGTTTGCTGCTGCCTGAAGCGGATGCGACGGAAATGTTTATCCGCAACCTGGAGAACAGAGTAAAAACCTACAACGACAAGGCCTTGGAAAAAACCGAAACCCAAAGCAAAATCGAACAGATAAACATTGAAATTAATAACATAAAACAAAACCGCGATTCAAAAACGGCCGAAAAAAGTGATTTCGACAAGGAAATTTCCAGCCTGCAGCAAATGCTTACCGGAAATACCGAAAGCAGAAACGCCATTTTAGCATCCGGCATCACGACCGACGAAAAAAGGCAAGAACTGCAAAATCACATCAACACTTCGAAAGTGGAAGAAGGCAATGCAAATACGCTGCTGAACACCTTAAAAACACGTAATACAAGTCTTGAAGCTGAAAGAAAGAGTTTATCCGATCAGAAAACCGAACTCTCCGCCAGCCTCGGAATTCAGCAAAAAACGCTTCAGGAGATGATAGATGCCAGCATTTTTGCAAACCGCGATGAATTGTATTCGGCGTTGCTCACCGATGAGCTGAAAACGCAATTTCAGCATATCCGCAAACAACTGGGCGATCGCACCATTTCACTTTCGTCGCTCGAAAGGAAAAATGCGGAGGAACTGGCAAAACTTGAAAAGCAGCAGACGCCTTCCATGACCGAGGAGGATGCCCGTGAACTTCAGAACCGGCACAGCAACGATAAGGAAAAGTTGCAGCAAAGCCTGGGCGAAATTACCGAGAAATTCAGAAAAGATGCCGAAATAAAAGCCCGGAATGCCCGCGTGGTCGAAGAAATAAAGATTCAGGAACAGGTGTACCGGAAATGGTCGACCCTGATGACGGTATTGGGAGGTTCGCAGGACGCATTCAACACGTACGTGCAACGCCTGACGCTTAAAAATCTGATTGACCTGGCAAATCTTCATTTATACAAACTTAACAGGCGGTATTCGCTGCAGCTTAATCAGGAGTACAAGCCGGGTGAAGAGCTGAATTTCAGGTTAGTGGACCATTATCAGGCTGGTGAAATGCGCCTGGTGGATACTTCGAGCGGTGGTGAGAAATTCCTTATAAGCCTGGCACTGGCGCTTGGCTTGTCTGATCTGGCCAGCTATAACGTTAGCATCGGTTCGCTGTTTATCGACGAGGGTTTCGGCACGCTCGACAGCAACACGCTCGAAACCGTGATTTCCACCCTCGAAACACTCAAATCGCAGGGAAAAATGATTGGTATCATCTCGCACGTCGACAGCCTGAAAGAACGAATCCCGGTGCAGATACAGGTTCTGAGAAAGAGCAACGGAGTAAGTTCGGTTGCCATCATCTGATCAAATTCTATAAATTAAGAAATACCGGTGTGAAAAATTGAAAAAACCACCTGAAATCCGCATGTGATTCAGGTGGTTTTTTTATCTGATTTATTTCCGCTTACCGCAACAGGGTATCAGAAAAGGGTCATTTGACCGGTTATGTCGTCAATCAGCCGTTGCTGGTCTACCGAATTGTCGGTTTCAGTATCGGTAGTTTCGGTGTCGTCGTTTTCCGGTTCGGGAGTATCTCCGTTTTCCAGTGCTTCGTTTTCGTCGGTTTCCTCTTCCGTTTCATTTTCAGACGAATCTTTCTCCGGTTTGAAACGGATGGGCTCCAGCTCATTGATGATGTCCACCTCGAAAGTAGTAAGCCTTTTTCCTTTAGCCTTGAAGCTTTTCACACCAATAAATTCCTCGGCATCAACCACCAGCGCTTCCCTGAAAGCATCTCCTCCTCCGAAAACCACTTCGATGCGCGGATACGTTTTCCCTGAAATGAGCATCAGCTTCGATTCGGGATTTTCGCCCAGGAAACTTTGAGGTTTTGCCGAAGGCTCCAGCTGGAAACGTTTCAGGTAATAGAACTTCTGTTCGGCATCGTACAGTGCCACAGTCCACACTTTATTCGGATCAAATTTCTTGATCATCAGTATGTTTGTTTCGAAGTGATTGCTCAAATCGAAGCTGGTGGTACGGAATTCGCCGTTGGTTGTAACCACCAGCACCAGGTCGTCGCTCAGAAATTCTCCCAGGTAATCGCCCCGCTTGTCGTAATTGATTCGAAGCACATCCCTGTCGAACCACACTTCGCGGCCACCCAGCGTGGAACCGCCCTTGTGTTTGAGGGTAATGCGGTGCACATCATTCTTGGTCAGGATGTTACCCATGGATTGCCTTCCCTTGATGGCAATTTCGCTGAAGTCTTTCTCAAAAACGATATTTTTCAGGCGTGGTTTTGGTTTCAGCGTGACACGGATTACTTCGGCTTCGGCATTCGGGTTAGCGCTGAAGTATAAAATGCGCGAACCTTCTTTGCCCTGCGTGATATCGTATTCCTTGTCGCGTGTGATACCCGTTACGGCAAAACGCTTGATGAAATAAGGCCCGTTTTTCCCGTTCCGGTACACGATGTTGTAAATAGTCCGTTTGTCGTTTTTCTTAAATACGTTGAGGTAAAGGATATTTTTCCCGACAAACAGTTTTTCGGCCACTTTCACCACCTTGTATTTCCCGTCCTTGAAAAACACGATGATTTCGTCCATATCGGAGCAGTTGCATACGAATTCGTCCTTTTTCAATCCGGTACCGATGAAACCATCCTCGTGATTCACATACAGTTTCTCGTTGGCTTCCACCACTTTAGCCGCCACAATGGTATCAAAGCTCCGGATTTCAGTCATTCTGGGGTAATTGGCACCATATTTTTCTTTCAGGTTCTGAAACCAGAAAATAGTAAATTCCACCAGGTTTTCGAGGTTGTATTCCAGTTCCCTGATTTTTTTCTGAATGCCGATGATAGTATCGTTAGCTTTGTTCGAGTCGAATCTGGTTATGCGTACCATCTTGATATCCAGCAGTTTCAGGATATCCTCGCGGGTCACTTCGCGGATAAAGTCCTTTTTGAAAGGTTCGAGCCGGGTGTCGATGTGTTTAATCACGGCATCCTGCGATTCGCTTTCTTCAAATTCACGGTCTTTGTAAATGCGGTTTTCGATGAAAATTTTCTCGAGTGTAACGAAGAAGAGCTGTTCGAGGAGTTCGTCCCGCTGTATCTCCAGTTCGAGTTTCAGCAGTTCCTTCGTGTGGTCGGTACTGATCCGGAGCAATTCGCTTACACCGATAAATTTTGGTTTTTTATCGTGGATGACGCAGCAGTTGGGCGATATGCTGGCTTCGCATCCGGTAAAAGCGTAGAGAGCGTCTATTGTCTTGTCGGACGATGCACCCGGCGCCAGATGAACGAGTATTTCCACGTTTTGTGCCGTGTTATCGTCCACCTTCCGGATTTTTATCTTACCCTTATCGCTGGCTTTGATAATGCTTTCGATAAGCTTCGATGTATCTGTACCGAATGGAATTTCGCTGATAACCAGTGTTTTATTATCAATCTTGCCGATTTTAGCGCGAATTTTTACCGAGCCGCCCCGTTCGCCGTCGTTGTACTTGCTGACATCGATGCTCCCTCCGGTCTGGAAGTCGGGGTAAAGCACGAAATCCTCTCCGCGGAGATGGGCTATGCTCGCATCGATGAGTTCATTGAAGTTGTGCGGCAGAATCTTTGAATTAAGCCCCACGGCAATTCCCTCCACACCCTGAGCCAGAAGAAGGGGAAATTTGACAGGCAGGGTAACAGGTTCTTTGTTTCTGCCGTCGTAGGTCAGTTTCCATTCGGTGATTTTCGGGTTGAAAACCGTTTCGAGTGCAAATTTAGACAGACGCGCCTCAATATAGCGCGGTGCTGCAGCCCCGTCGCCCGTGAGGATATTGCCCCAGTTTCCCTGCGTATCGATAAGCAGGTCTTTCTGCCCGAGCTGAACGAGCGCATCGCCGATGGAAGCATCGCCATGAGGATGATATTGCATGGTATGACCCACCACATTAGCCACCTTGTTGTAACGCCCGTCGTCGAGCCGCTTCATGGAGTGAAGAATACGTCGCTGAACGGGTTTCAGCCCGTCGTGAATATCGGGTACCGCCCGCTCGAGAATTACATACGATGCATAATCCAGAAACCACGTCTGATACATCCCGGAGAGGTGATGTTTCACCGTGTCGTCGTCCTTTATCTTCGGAATGATGTATCTGGAATGTGATTCTCCGGCCTCATCAGCTTCCGGTTCGTTCTCACCTGTTTCAGGATTCTCACAGGAGAGATTTTCGTCCTCCATCCCGTTCATTTCATCCTCTTTTGCCATAAAATTTTTATCAGCTAATTATTCAAATAATATATCGGAAATTTCTCAAACTGTATATCAATAAGCTTTTTAGACTATTGAAACGACAAAGTTACACAAAAATTTCAAAATTAATCAGTACCTTTGCCCGTGTTTAGGATGTAAAAAGATAAAAGTTATCAACAATCTTATTTTTTCAATAACCATGAAGTTAAAATTTATCCTTGTGTTCACCGCAGCACTTATTCCTTTTTTCATTTCAGCTCAAACTGCCGGTAAAGGGCAGATCGGGCTTACATACTCTGTAAACGGAGGTACCAGTGTACTTCAGCCTGCCCTTGAAGGCTCTGCAAGTCATACAGTAACCAATGCTACCGGCATCGGGCTCATCTATCTGAAGCCACTCAGCAGCTGGCTCGAATTCGAAACAGGAATCAATTATTCACTTTACAAAATAAAAACCACCTCCGCTCCCATTCCCGAAGTATTTACCACCAATTCGAGCATGTCGCTGATTGATATTCCGGCGGGGCTCCGTGCCACATTCTGGAAATACGTATTTGTCAACGGCGGGTTGCTGCTGGATATGGATGTGATGAACAACAGTTCCGTAAGCGGTCAGACGGGAATAGGACTGATGCTTGGGGGCGGGTTGAAATACGACTTCAAATTCGGTGGTTCGCTTTTCATCCATCCTTACGGCAAACTGCATTCGCTCCTTCCATTCGGTTCGTGGAAGAACCATGACCGCATTCTGGAAAGCGGAATCAGGTTTGGAGTGATGTACCGGCTGTAAAGTACGCTTCAGCAGCATTTTCAGTCCGGTCCTGTTCCGGTAATGAAATGACATTTTCAGACAGCACCGAAAGATATTATCCGGCCGCTGCATATATCTAATACCAACAAATTTTCGTACTTTTGCAAACTGAAAATAAAAATGGCATATTGAAAAATCATGCCTGTTTTATATTAAAAAAACAACTCACATAATTTCCTTAACTTCTAACAGCAAACTATAAACTAAAATATGGCTTCACAAGAAGATGTTTTCAAAAAACTGATTGCTCACAGCAAGGAGTACGGATTTGTATTTCCATCGAGCGAGATATACGACGGACTCGGCGCCGTATATGACTACGGACAAAACGGAGTAGAGTTAAAAAACAATATCAAACAATACTGGTGGGACAGCATGACCCTGCTTCACGAAAACGTGGTGGGTATCGATGCCGCCATTTTCATGCACCCGACAACCTGGAAAGCTTCCGGACATGTGGATGCATTCAACGATCCGCTCATCGACAATAAGGACAGCAAGAAACGGTATCGTGCCGACGTACTGATTGAAGAGCTGCTGGCTAAATACGACGATAAGATTGAAAAGGAAGTGGAAAAAGCAGCCAAACGTTTTGGCGAAAGTTTCGACCCGGTCATGTTTCGTCAGACCAATCCCCGCGTACTGGAAAATCAGGCAAAACGGGATGAAATTCATGCCCGATTCGTAAAAGCGCTAAACGACAACAACCTGGATGAACTGAAACAAATCATCGAGGACTATGAAGTGGTTTGCCCCATCAGCGGTACCAAAAACTGGACTGACGTGCGTCAGTTCAACCTGATGTTTTCCACCGAAATGGGTTCCACAGCCGACGGAGCCATGAAAATTTACCTCCGTCCCGAAACGGCACAGGGCATATTCGTGAACTACCTGAACGTGCAGAAAACCGGCCGCATGAAAATACCTTTCGGCATTGCCCAGATAGGTAAAGCATTCCGTAACGAAATCGTTGCCCGTCAGTTTATATTCCGTATGCGCGAATTCGAACAGATGGAAATGCAGTTTTTCGTACGCCCGGGTGAAGAGATGAAGTGGTTCGAATTCTGGAAGGAATTCCGCCTGAAATGGCACAAAGCCCTCGGGCTGGGCGACCACAAATACCGGTTCCACGACCACGACAAGCTGGCTCATTACGCCAATGCTGCCACGGACATTGAATTTGAAATGCCTTTCGGATTCAAGGAAGTGGAAGGAATTCACTCGCGCACCGATTTCGACCTGTCACAACACGAAAAATATTCGGGCAAAAACATTAAGTATTTCGATCCGGAACTGAACCAGTCATACACGCCGTATGTGATTGAAACCTCCATCGGAGTTGACCGCACCTTCCTCTCGATAATGGCAGCAGCCTACACCGAAGAGCAACTGGATGGCGGCGACAGCCGGGTAGTGCTTAAATTCCCGCCTGTACTGGCTCCGGTGAAAGCAGCCATTCTGCCGCTGGTAAAAAAAGACGGGCTGCCCGAGAAAGCACGTGAAGTGATGAACGAGCTGAAATTCGACTTCAAATGCACCTACGACGAGAAGGACAGCATCGGCAAGCGGTACCGCCGTCAGGATGCCATCGGTACGCCATTCTGCATCACTGTTGACCACCAGACACTTGAAGACAACACAGTTACCATTCGCCACAGGGATGATATGACTCAGGAACGGGTCGGAGTAGCCGATTTACAAAAAATTATCGGAGACTACGTGAATATGAAGAATCTGTTCCGGAAAATAGTGGGATAATTCAACTGAATAAATGCTATAATGCCTGATTTTCGGAGATGAAAATCAGGCATTTTTTATTATCAAAACAATGGATAAAGCATCCTTCGGTATCAGTTACCAACCTGTTTTTATGAAAAAAAGAATGGCTTGCCGGGGGTTCTTTTACCAGTTTTCTTTTATCCACAAACCGAAAAAACGGTCGTAAACAACGTATTTCCCGTTTTCGCTGGTGATATAATCCTTATCAAGCAGTACGCGTTGCGCTGCCTGAACTGAACTTGCCGAAGTCAGTTTATATTTATTAATAAATTCGGCAGAGGTAATGGCTTCAGCAGTTCCGGCCTTAGCAATGGCAATCAGCAATTCTTTTTGTTTTTCGGGCAGGCGAAACATGATTTCGGCATACACATACCGGAACGAATTGATTATCTGTTCAATAGCCGGAGGGATTCTATTCACATCGCAAGTTCCGCCAGCAGGAGTATTGGAAAAAAGCGTATTCAATAATTTCTGAACATACCACGTAATCCCACCGAACTGGTTATAAATTTCCATAACCGTATTTTCGGTAATTTTTATCTTATTATCTTCAAAATGTTTTTGGGCAAAAGATACATACTTATCCACCGGTATTGCCTCTAAATAAATCATCGAAACACTCTGATAGAATGGACGTGAAGCGTTCAGGAACATATTTCCCATGGTGTGCCGCTGGCTCCCGGCAAAAATAAAACGGGCATTGCCGCAATGCTGCACATGTGTGCGCAGAAGCGCTTCCACATTTTGCTCGGGATAAGCGGCTATTTGCTGAAACTCATCAACAGCTACGATGCAGGGCTTGCCGGCATTCATCAGGTAGTGGAACAATTCATCCAGTGTAGCTGTTTCGCTCACAATATCGCTTAATCCCACATTGAAAGAAGGCACACCGGATACATCGAACGTAATTCCCGCCTGCAACGATTTCACACTCGACAGGAAAAGTTCGTAAGCCTTTCGTCCAAACGGCTTCAGGCGTTCAACAATTTCTTTGCTCAATGCGAGAATAAATTCACGTAATGATTTGGTGGCGTAGATATCTATGAAAAATGTAAGATACTCTTTTTTAATCTGTTCCTCATTGAATACGTGTTTTACCAAACCCGTTTTGCCCATTCGCCGGGTGGAAATGAGAGCTACATTGTTTCCGTTTACAAGTTCGCGAATTAAATTTTCAGCTTCTGCTTCCCGGTCGCAAAAATATTCCGGCGAAAGGTAACCGGATGTAATAAAAGGATTTACAGGTACTTTCATATGTTTATTTTTTAAAATTAAGGGCACATGGAACAAGCCATCAATCATTCCCTTCCCGATAAATCGGGAAAAGTCGTGTGTCAGGAGCATCTTTACATGGCTGTTTCATAGCTTCTATGCTTAAAAATAAATAACTTTCAGTGAATGTCAGGTTGTTTGGAAAAAACATTATTCAAAAGTAATTATTATTTTTGAATAATGCAAAAATAATAAATATTCCTTATTTTCAAAAAGCAGTAACAGCCGATTTTTTAACATAATCTACGACTATGGGGAAACAACTCACCCGCATAAATAACCCGTTCCTAGTGAGAACGGTTGTATGTTCAACCGGTAAAGCATCCGGCTAAACCAATTGCCACTCCCGTTACCAATTCCGGTACGGGCATTTGGACAAATAAGAATTATAATACCGGATATCACCGGTAACCTCTTTGCCCAGCCAGGCAGGCGCAGTGTACGGTTCATTTTCGGTCCGGAGTTCCAGTTCTGCCAGTACCAGTCCTTCGTTTTCTCCGTGAAACACATCCACTTCGAAGATTTTCCCGCCGAAAATAACCTCGTAGCGGGTTTTTTCGATGATGTTTTTTTCGCAAAGACCGAGCAGTTGCTCTGCATCGGTCAGCGAAATTTCCTGTTCCCACTCAAAGCGGCTAAAACCGTTTGTGTTTGCTTTTCCTTTGATGGTGATGAATCCCTTTTCACCTTTGGTGCGGACACGGACGGTCTTATCAGCCGACGTGAAAATATAACCCTGTCTGATGATATACTCTTTTGAAACATAAGGCATAAAGTCACCCTTCAGCAGAAATTTTCGCTCTATTTCTATGTTTTTACTTTTTTCCATGATTTAATTAAAATAACGTGAATCCGGCTAAATAATATTATAAAAAAATGGTACTGGCAAGTGCTGTCAGTATGAATTTTCTTTCACTTCCCTCCTGCAAACTGATGTAAAAGGGCAGTATTTACACAGTTCAATCTCGGTACATTGCCCGAAGGGCACTTCCGGATTGAATATTTCGTCGAGCACAGCCGTCAATGCGGATGTAAAATCATCCTTGTATTCATCAAAATTATCCACCAGCATATCACGTGATTTATCTTTCAGCCGGGTGGTGAAATCGGATTTAAACAAATCGCGGACCTTCAGCACTTCGGGCACCACCTGCTGAGTACCCGATTTCTTCACGTACATCAGGCTGTAAAGGAATGTCTGTAATACCACTTTTGCCCGGTCTTTTTTATTCCGAACAAAAACATCCCCGAGCGAATCGAATTCGAGTTTATCGCTTCCGGTTTTATAGTCCAGAATGCGCGTTATACCCTCCTTTTCATCCACACGGTCGATGTATCCTTTCAGATTCACCCGGGCAGAGCCATCCCTGACCGGTAGTTGTATCAATATGCTTTTTTCGGCCTGCAGGTATCTGAACGGAGTTCTTTTGGTGTCTGTTTTCAGAATCCGGAGGGTGAATTTCTTAATCACGCTCGCCGTGAGGAGGTAATTCCCTTCCAGTTCTATTTCCGGATCAGTCTCTTTATCTTTTTTGAAAAATTTGTGAGCAAAAGCCCGTGATATTGTTTTATCAATCAGCAATTCGTTTTTCGTCAGTTCGTCAAGGTCATTCTTTTGCATCATTTTTCCCTCGAACGGCTCATAGAGTTTCTCCATCACCTCGTGCAGCAGCGTACCAAACATAGCCGATTCCACGCTTTCCTGCACTTCTTCCTTTTCTTCCATTTTCTCGACGTGCTTCAGGTAAAACTGCAGCGGGCAGTCGATATAGGTGTTGATTGAACTTGCCGAAAGTGCCCTTTTGTCGTTGCCATCAGTCAGAAACGCCTGAAGTTTTTCCATTATTTCAGGAGATTTTTTTACTTCAATCGTATTTTCAGGTGCAAAATTCACATCGTACGAAATATTAATCCTTTTGAAATTCACTCCGTAATGATATTGCAGCTGATGAATGTAACGGCTCACTTCACCTGTCTGCATACCTTCCGAACGGCTGTCGTAAATAAAACTGAGCCTGCAGGTACGCTGAATCAGGCGGTAGAAATTGTATGCCGAAATGGCATCGTGATAATCGGAAGTGGGCAGTCCGAAAGCACGACGCAGTGAATTGGGGATAAAACTGCCGGAGTTGCCTTTTTTGGGAAAAACACCTTCGTTGAACGAGCAAATAATAAGATTTTCGAAATCCAGCCCGCGCGTTTCGAGCATACCCATCACCTGCAATCCGTTGAGAGGTTCGCCTTCGAACGGGATGGAAATACCCCGGACCAGCTGACGAATGAGTCTGATAAGCGTATCGAGACTCATTTCTAAATCACCGGAACGCTTCATCACGTCGTTCAGCCGGTTGATAGCCAGGAAATACTGATACAAAAAGTCACATTCCAGGTGGAATTTTCCTTTTTCATCCGAAACTTGTTGCCAGGCAACGTTAAGTTTCTTCAACACGTCAAGCAGATACTCCACAAACACACCCGGTTCATTCCTTACAGAAAATATCGTTTTCAGAATATCGTTTGTTCCGAACAGAGTTACATCCGCATAGAAGGTGTTCGAACGGATCATTTCCTCTGAAATTGCCTGCGATTCACTCCTGCACAACACACTGACATACTGATGATTAAGTATATTTGATACGGTAACGTGATAGAACTGGCCCCGTGAACTGACCCTTCGCTGAAGTTCAAAAATATTCTCCAGCAACCCCGAAACAGGCGATGCACTCAGCGGAAATCCCATCGTTACATTTATATTCCCGATAGTGGAAGGGAGTGAATGAAGAAGCGGAACGAGCAAACTCTCGTCGGGTAAAACCACTGCCGTTTTTATCCAGTCGTTTTCAGACGAGGAGGCCGGATGAAGTTCGCCAAGCAAGCTGTAGACTTCCTTAGCCTGCCCTACCGACGACGGAATGGCTATCAGTTCAAAGGTCTTATCATTGAGTGGTGTTCGTTCCTGTTCGACAGCAAGTTGCGAAGGAAAACTCCGGACATTCCGGTTGAAAAACATCGAAGCCTGATTATCGGCATTCCGTAGTTCGTCTGCTTCGTAATCCCAGTAGAAATCGGCCTGGCCGCGTTTCAGCAGTTCTTCGAACAGGATCTGTTCACTCCTGTTCAGGGCGTTGAAACCAACGAATACGAATTTCTTACCTTCATAATATCCGGGATTTTCATTATTGAGCAACCGATCCACCACTTCTCTGAAAATCATCCCCTCGGTAGCAGTGTTTTCACTCAGCAGTTCATCCCTGAATGCCTCGTAAAGTGGCAGTAAAATTTTCCAGATGACAATAAACTGCTCCTTGGTTTTGCTGTTGGCATCCGGAAGAAAATGGTGCCAGAACCGCTCGATAGCTGATTTCTGCTCAGGAGTAATGTACTCGGGTAATTCATCAATTTCTTTCAGGTTTTTCACGTTGGTGAAAAGTTGCCTTGCATCCGCCCGGAATTTATCCACATCACTGAAATCGGCCAGGAGCATTTCACCCCAGTACACAAAAGCGTCAAAGGTTTCATTGCTGTTGCTGATTTGTTTGTAAATCCGGTAAAGACTGAACAGCGCGGCAGTCCGGTCAGCCACCCTGCGTGCCGAAGCATTGAAAAAACAATCATTTACGGTGATGATAGCCGGTGAAAAAATGGGCGCCTCAATCATTTCAGACAGGTATTTCTGAAAAAAAAGTCCGGCCCTCCGGTTTGGAAACACGAAAGTAAATTTTCGGATATCAGCCTGATACCTGTTGTAGAATGCAGATGCTATGCGGTAAAGAAAAGGTTTCATGTGTTTATCTTCCTGATTTTTTCAATAATTGTAAAATGAAACTCGCCTTAAACACGGTTTACAGGTTTATCATCTTCGTTTAGTTTGGCTAAATTACATCTTTTTAGGCAAAGAAAATTCAATTCCGGTATTTTTTCTTATTTTTGCGTAGAAATCGAATTTAACAATCAACAGAAATCCTTAAACGGAGCATTAAATGTTTCCGGGAAGGTGATGCAGGAGGCTTCATGTTAGGAACTATCGTCAATACAATAGCTGTTGTAGCAGGTGGAACAATCGGAATTTTTCTGAAAAAAGGAATGCCCGACCGTGTCCGTACCATCTATTTTCAGGCAGTGGGACTGTTCACTCTTGCCATTGGTATCAGCATGGTGTGGCAGATGGAACACATCCTTACTGTGGTAACAAGTATTGTTGCAGGTGCAATTCTGGGTGAATGGATGAATCTTGAAAAAGGTGCCGAGCAGCTGAGCGAGTGGACAAAAAAGAAACTCCGGATTGGCAGCGAACGTTTTTCGGAAGGACTAACCACCGCTTTTTTGCTTTTTTGTATCGGTGCACTCACCATCATGGGAGCCATCGAAGAAGGTACTACCGGCTCTTCGCGGCTTTTGCTCACCAAATCGGTTCTGGATGGATTTTCATCCATTTTGCTGGCATCAGCATTTGGCGTCGGAGTCGTGTTTTCGGCCATACCGCTGTTTTTGTTTCAGGGTGCTGTTACGCTTCTGGCGAAATTTTTCGGTGAATTTCTTTCACCTGAAACCATCAGGGCGCTAACATCGGTTGGAGGCATCTTGCTGCTTGGCCTTGGAATCAATATCCTCGAAATAAAAAAACTGCGCATCCTGAACATGATACCTGCATTATTGGTTGTAGTGGTGCTGATGTGGATCCTGAAACAAATAAACATACCGGTATACTGATCTGACTGATCGGGAAAATATCTTTAAAAATGAACATACTTCTTGCACTGATTATATTTTTGATTGGATTTTCAGTTGTTAACGGGCTGAGGTTGCTTCATATACATTACAGTATGCTGAAATTAAAATCGGAAGCGGCCGATCCGGAACTTTCAGAACCCCGGCTGATACAAACTGCCCACCGCAGGAGTCTGCCATATGTTCCGGTATATTACCTGTTAGTATGGATGGCATGCAGTTCGTTTTACTTCGCCTTTCATGCTTCGCCCGGAATATACAGGGATGCCATATTCACAGGCATCCTGTGGTGGTTGCTTACCTTGCTTCTGGAAACGCTTTTGTGGGTAAAAGCCAGACATAAATACAGACTGATGTGGAAAGAAATGTTCATCAACTCTCAACCATGGAATTCGCTTGCCTATTACGCGATACTGATCAGCCCGCTTGCCATTTCGATTATTGTTACCTTCTGAGTTTTCGTGATAATAACACACATTTTTTTCCAATACTGCACTACCGTCCCCGGGTGTGACAGAAATACACCAGAAAGCTAATTATCAGCATCATGTTAAGTAATTTATGGAAATGTATTCCATTTAGAATTCACATTAACAACCTGCAGTATCCTGACGAATTAAAATCTTCCATAATCAGATACATTGGAGTTGATAATAATTTTCATTTTCAGGCCCGGAGATAAAACTTTTTCAGTTCCTGAATGTTAACTTTTTAATTATTCCAATTCCATATTTTTATGAATAAAAGAAAAGTATTTGAGCAAAGGCTGAAAACATTGAAGAACATGGAGGAAATTGCTGTTCAGAAGCAACACCTGAAAGCCAAACTTACCGCGCGCGAGCGCCTGAATATACTATTCGACGAAGGAAGTTTCTTCGAACTTAATACATTTGCAGAACCTGCCAAAAGTATAAAGAACACTCAAAACGCTTTTGGTGACGGAGTGGTGGTGGGTCGCGGTCTGGTGCAGGGCCGCAGCGTATTTGCCTACGCCCAGGACTTCACCGTGATGGGTGGTTCGCTCGGGTATGCCCACGGGATGAAAATAGCCAAGGTGCAGGAAATGGCGCTCAAATTCGGTGCGCCCTGCGTAGGACTTATTGACAGCGGCGGGGCTCGTATCCAGGAAGGCATCAACAGTCTTTCGGCATACGCCCGCATTTTCAGGAACAATGTGCAGTCATCCGGTATTATCCCGCAAATCAGCGTGATACTGGGACCGGCTGCAGGTGGGGCCGTATATTCGCCAGCCATGACCGACTTCGTGATTATGACCAACAAAACCTCTTACATGTTCGTAACCGGTCCGGATGTAGTGAAAGAAGTACTGAATCAGGACATTACCATGGACGAACTGGGCGGAGGAAACATACATGCTGAAAAAAGCGGCGTGGCTCATTTCGTGTTTGAAGATGAGGAACATGCCATCATGCAGGTGCGCAAACTCCTCTCCTATCTGCCTCTGAATAATTTCGACGCCTTACCGGTTTCTACCAATGCTGACTTTAACGAAGATCGTCAGGATTACCTGAACAAGATTGTTCCGGACGACCCAAACCGGCCTTATGACATGAAAGAGATTATCAATACGCTTGCTGATAACAATTCATTTCTGGAAATACATGAAAAATTTGCCCCGAATCTCGTGGTCGGATTTGCCCGGCTCGATGGAAAAACCATCGGAATCGTAGCCAACCAGCCCAAAACGATGGCCGGAACGCTCGACATCAATGCAAGCATCAAGGGTGCCCGGTTCGTCCGTTTCTGTGATGCTTTCAACATCCCCCTGCTTGTGCTCGAAGATGTTCCGGGATTTTTACCGGGAGCAGATCAGGAGCATACCGGAATTATCCGAAACGGTTCGAAACTGCTTTACGCCTTCTGCGAAGCTACCGTTCCGCGTGTTACGATTATCACCCGCAAAGCCTATGGCGGTGCATTCGTGGTGATGAACAGCCTGGGAATAGGCGGCGATTTTAATTTTGCCTGGCCTACGGCCGAAATTGCCGTCATGGGACCTGCCGGAGCCATCAAAATAGTAAACAGAGCCGAACTGAACGCCGCGACTGACAGAGCCGCGCTGGAAAAAGAACTGATTGAGAAATACAAGGATGAAATTGCCAATCCGTTCAAAGCTGAGGAACTGGGAATGATTGACGATGTAATAATGCCTTCTGATACACGCCGGGTGCTGATCACCGCTTTCGATATCCTGTCGAATAAACAATATTCGCAGCCTGAACGAAAGCATGGGAACATTCCGTTGTAAAAGAAAAGCCCCCTAAATCCCCCGAAGGGGACTTGTTGGTGGTGTATCACAATATCTTCTGTAATAATATAGATTCGTAGTAAAATTTTCAAAATACAAAAATATTTACCTGCGCTCGCTTATTCACCCTTCAGGGATCAGTAGGACAAGTGCATGGCTTTTCATTTATGAAGAAAATATTAATTGCCAACCGCAACGAAATTGCTATCCGCATTATTCGTTCTGCCAAAAAACTCGGGTTAACCACCTGTGTCATTCAGTGCAACCGCGAACCGGATGCCCTCTACCTGGAATATGCCGACGAAGTGCTTCAGGTGAAAGAAGATTTGTCGGAAAAACCGTTTTTCCTGAATCCTGAAGCGATTGTAAAGCTGGCAGTTGATAATCAGGTGGATATGATTCATCCGGGGTACGGTTTTCTGTCGGAAAATCCCGATTTTGCGGCACTATGTGAAGCAAACGGTATCATTTTCATCGGTCCGTCGCCTGAGTTGATCCGTGATATGGGTATAAAAACCATTGCCAGAAAAATGGCAGCCGATGCCTCTCTGCCTCTGGTTCCGGGAAGCCCCGGTGCCATTACCGACGCACAGGTAGCCAAAGAATTTGCCGATAAAACCGGTTATCCGGTTATCCTGAAAGCTTCAGCCGGAGGCGGCGGACGGGGTATGCGCATTGTTGAAAAGCCCGAAACGATGGAACGACATTTCAAATCGGCTCACGAAGAAGCGCTGGCTGCTTTCGGAAACGGGGATATGTTTATCGAGAAATACCTTGTTAACCCGAAACACCTTGAATTTCAAATACTTGGAGACAAGCACGGAAATGTGATTCATCTGGGTGAACGGGAATGTTCGCTGCAACGAAAACATCAGAAAATAGTGGAAGAAGCACCTTCGGCCAGCATTTCGGCTGAAAAGCGAAAAGAAATGGGCGAACTTGCCGTGAGGTTTGCCAAAAAAATCGGTTATTACTCAGCCGGAACCATTGAATTTATCCTGGATGAAGACGGAAAGTATTATTTCATGGAAATGAACACCCGGATTCAGGTGGAACATCCTGTTACAGAAATGATTACAGGAGTCGATCTGATTGAATGGCAGATACGTATTGCCATGGACGAAATGCTTACACTGAAACAGGAAGACATTCAAATAAACGGCTGGGCTATTGAATGCCGTGTAAACACCGAAGATCCGCAAAACCGTTTCAGTCCGCAAACCGGGTTTATCGAGAAAATCCAGTTTCCGCAGGGTGAAAACATCCGCATCGAGAGCGGTGTGAAGAATTTTTCGGTTGTCACGCCCTATTTTGATTCGATGATTGCCAAAATCATCGTTCACAGCGAGAGCCGCGGGGAATGTATCCGGGAAACACTGCAGGCATTGAATGAGTTTTCAATCTCGGGACTGAAAACCACCGTACCGTTTTGTAAAACCGTGTTGCGAAGCAAAGAATTCAATGAAGCCACGTACACCACACGTTGGGTAGATACGGTATTTACAACAGACATGCTCGAATCTGAAGATGATGCCATGATGGCTGCACTGGCTGCCACCATAACCTATGCCAAGGAATATCTGCAATATTCATCCGAATCGCCCATGTTCAAAAGCGAATCGCTGAACGTGTGGGTATTGAATAAGAGGATTAACAAGTAAAAAGTTGCCCCTAATCCCTGAGGGAGGATGTTGTGGCGCCGAAAACAGTGATTTCACATCTGAAAATATTTTACCCGAATTAAAAAAAACATATAACAATCAGCAAACACTCCGGATTCCGCCTTCCGGGCGGTCAGGAAGCACATAAAAAAAATGGCAACACCTTACGTATATAAAAGAGACGCTACCCGCTTGTTCATAGCCATGCGCGACAACGGCGACCGGTACAAAATCTATCTTCCGAAAGAATCCAATCCTATCATCAACGGTAAAGAAACAGATGTTTTTTTCATCGAGCACAAAAACAATTTTTCATCTTTCAGCATGAATGATATGATGTACCGGTGTGAAATTACGCAACGCGACCAGAACCGGATTATGGTAAAAGTTAACGGTGTGGAGTATAAATTCAGTCTGGAGTCGATATTTTCGTACCTGCGGCAGAATATGCTGAATAAAGGTTCAAGCGCTGTATTAGATAATAATATCAGATCGCAGATGCCGGGAAAAATCGTGGATATTTTTATGAGCGAAGGCGACCTTGTAAATGAAGGCGAACCCATACTGAGCCTGGAAGCGATGAAAATGCAAAATGAACTAACCGCCCCCTGCAACGGAGTAATACGGAAAATTCATGTCGCCTCCGGTCAATCGGTGATGCAGGACGAACTCCTTGTGGAGATAGCATCGATTGATGAATAACTGATTTTACAAATTTCGAAAATTAATTTTTCAGATTCACAAAACTGCTATAACGCACTACTGCCGGAGTTTCAGGACTCCGGCAGCAGTGTGTTGGATTGTCTGAATTTTCTCAGAGCGTTTTCAGATTGATATTTCTCCAGCGCACTTTGATACCGCCCCCGTCGTGTATTTGCAACGCTATTCTTCCTTGCGCTTTTCCTGTTTTTTTATCGGTCATATTTACCATTTCCACACCGTTCAGCCAGGTTTTTACATTATCACCTTCCACACGGATTCGCAGGGTGTTCCATTCCTTTTCTTTCAGTATATTTTCCTTTTCATCCGGAATCTGAACCAGCCATCCACGGCCATATGATTCGTATATTCCTCCGGTATCATTGCCTTTGGGAGCTACTTCCACCTGCCAGCCGTTAACTTTCACATCCGGTTCGATAAATGAACGGAAAAATACTCCCGAGTTGCCATCTGCCTCCTGCCTGAACTCAAGCGTGAGATCAAAATTATCGTAATATTCGCGTGTTGCCAGATATCCGTATTTCTTATCGGGTCCGCTTTCGCATACCAGATCACCATCGTTTACATACCATTTTTCGGTGCCATATACTTCCCATCCGGTCAGATCTTTGCCATTAAACAGGCTGACTTCCTTTGATTTTCGTGGAAGTTCCCTGACTTTCATATTGCGGAACCAGGCTGCCGAGCCATGATCCTGCAGGCAAATCACGCCTTTGCGTGCCAGCCCGTATTCAGGTGCATTATCCCACTTACCGCTGTGCTTGCGGGTAAACCAGTCTTCAGTCCAGGCTTCGAACTCCACCACTTTTTCGCCATTCAGCCAGTGCTCCACGTGACCATTATCGAACAGGATACGGGATGTGTTCCATTCACCGGCAGGTTTGATTTTAAGTTTCGAAGGATCAGCCACATGCATTGCATAATCGGCGGCCGTTTTTTGCCATTCCTCGAGTTTTTCGGGAAAACCGATATTATCTATCAGCTGATATTCCGGTCCGGTAACATAGGGAACCTTGAAAACAGGATTTTCCACCACGTGATAGAGCATTCCGCTATTGCCTCCCTGAGCTATTTTCCAGTCCCAGATCAGATCAAAATTTTCGTAGTTTTTTTCGGTCACGATATATCCGTGAGCATCGCCTCCGCCACCTTTGGCCTGAATAGTACCATCGGCTGCAAACCAGGGAGCTGTGAGTTTGCTGCCGTTGTAATCGCGCCAGCCGTTGAGCGTCGTGCCGTCAAATAAAAGCTGCCAGCCTTCGCTTTTTTCAGCTTTGGTGAGTTTGTTGTGTGATGTAGTGGCGCATGAACTTACTAAAAGGCCTGTCATAAAGATTAAAAATGATGTTTTCAGTTTCATAAAAATTTGATTTATCTTATTTTATTATTCATTTCATCAGTAAGTATCAGAAAACAAAAATACAGATTTTCATATGATTTCGTGTAATAAAAATTTTCATTTCCTGTATATTTTCAGAAAAATTCCAATGCCTCTCCCACCACAAAATTACTCCCTCCGATGTAGATAAAATCATCGGTTCCGGCATTCTGGATGGCTGATTTCACAGCAGATGCCACCGATTCGTATTCCTGTCCTTTCAGTCCGTATTTTTCAGCTTGTTTTTTCAGTTCGCCGGGCGATAAAGCGCGATTGGTACGTGCAGCTGTGAAATAATAGCGGGCATCGGCGGGCAATAAACTCAACACACCGGAAATGTCCTTATCATTGACCATTCCAAAAACCACATGAAGCAGCCTGAAGTTTTGCACCTGAAGTTGCTTTACAATGTACTCAAAACCAGCCTTGTTGTGCCCGGTATCCAGTACTATTTTCGGATGATTGCTCACCACCTGCCATCTGCCCTGCAAACCTGTGAGCGATACTACTTCGCTCAATCCCCGCCGGATGCTTTGTTCGGAAATATTAAAGCCCTGATTCCGGAGCCGGATGACTGCTTCCAATACGGTTGCCACGTTTTTCAGCTGATACATTCCGTTAAGACCTATTTCCATTTCTCCGAATGCTGATGTTTTCACCAGCATTTTATCGTTCTCATACCTGATGTAACTCACCTGCTGTTCTTCTTCGGCAAAAAATACCGGTGCATTAACCGATTCCGATTGCTGTAAAAAAACAGGTTTCGTTTCCGGCAAAGTTTCGCCGATAACAACCGGAGTTGCCTGTTTGATGATACCTGCCTTTTCGGAAGCAATCTGAGGTAACGTTTCGCCCAGAAACTGCATGTGATCAAAACTGATATTGGTAATTACCGAAAGTTCGGGATGAATGATATTCGTACTGTCCAGTCTGCCGCCCAGCCCCACTTCAACAACAGCTATGTCCACTTTCTGATGAGCGAAATAATCAAATGCAAGCGCCATCGTCGCTTCGAAAAACGAAGGCTGAATATCATCAAACAGCGATTTGTTCTTTTCCACGAAGTCAATCACAAACTGCTGTCTGACTTTGCTGCCATCCACCCGGATTCTTTCTCCAAAATCCACCAGATGGGGCGATGTGTACAGTCCGGTTTTATAGCCTGCCGACTGGAGAATGGCTGCCAGAAAATGCGAAACAGAGCCTTTGCCGTTTGTTCCGGCAACGTGAATGGTTTTATACCTGTTTTGCGGATTGCCCAGCATTTTCATCATCGCGGAGGAGTTGTCCAGACCAGGTTTATAGGCTGCTGCACCTATTTGATGAAACACCGGCAGGCGGTCGTAAAGGTATTGAATGGTTTCGTTGTAATTCATTATTTATTTCCGAAAAACTGAACAAAAGGAGGAGAAAACACCTGAAAAGTATTTTTCCAAACTAATTTCAAAAGTATTTTTTATCTTTGTGAGAACAAATTACGCAAAAGTAAGTAAAACGATGGAAACACTCAAAAAAGTTCAGGAATTTATCCGCTCAAATCAACTGTTTGTGCCCGGTGAACGGGTTCTGGTGGGTGTGAGCGGTGGTATTGATTCCGTAGTTTTACTTCATATCCTTCTGCAATCGGGTTACCAGTGCATTGCTGCTCACTGCAATTTTCATCTGCGGGGCGCTGAATCGGACCGCGACGAGAAATTTGTTGAAAATCTGGCAAAGAATTATGGTATTTTATACAGAAAAGTTGATTTTGACACTACCGGATACGCCCGAAGCAATAAGATTTCAATAGAAATGGCAGCCAGGGAACTTCGTTACCGGTGGTTTGAAAAAACTGCCGTAGAAACCCGTTCAGCTTCCATAGCTGTGGCTCACCATGCCGACGACTCCATCGAAACATTTCTGCTGAACCTTGTAAGAGGTACCGGGCTGAAAGGATTGACCGGCATCGATGCCAAAAACGGTATGATTGTTCGTCCGATGCTCTGCTGCCCGCGCCAGGAAATTGAACAGTATGCCCGAAACTGCAACTTACAGTACGTGTTTGATTCCACGAATGATTCGATCGATTACAGCCGTAATAAAATCCGTAATCAGGTAATCCCGTTACTTTCATCCATCAATCCGTCTGTGAGTCAGACACTTTACGAAAACATAATCCGGCTCAGGGGAACACGGGAAATATACAACCGGAAAATTGAGGAAATACGTGAAAAAATCGTTTCGGAAAAAGACGGCAGCCTGTTTATCAACATTCCCGAACTCAGGAAACAAGCGGATGTGATGACTGTGTTGTACGAAATACTGAGTTCGTACAACTTCAACAGCGATACCGTTGAAGACGTTTTTCAGGGGCTTGACACTGCATCAGGATTGAGATTCAGTTCACCGACTCATTCGCTGCTGAAAGACAGAAATCATCTTATTATCCACAAAACCGAATCAGAAAATGAGGCTGAGTATATTATTGCCGAAAACACTCCGGAAATTACTGTGCCTGTTCACCTTACATTCAGGATTCTGACCAATCATCCCGGATTTGAAATTTCAAAAACCACCGACAAGATACATATTGATGCCGAACAGCTTACCTACCCGCTCACTGTCAGGAGATGGCGGGAAGGAGACACATTTCAGCCTTTCGGGATGAACCGCAGCAAGAAAGTAAGCGATTTTTTCATCAATTCCAAGCTAAGCCTTATTCAGAAAAGAAAAGCCTGGATTCTTACTTCAGGCGGAAAAATCGTTTGGATAATCGGATTGCGAACCGATAACCGCTTCAGGATAACTGAAAAAACCCATAAAATAGCCGAAATATGTTATAAAAATAGCATCTGCTGATAAAAAACACGGATATTAGGCTAACAATTTGTACAAAATCAAAAATAGTTGTACTTTTGCAGCGTAAATACGAAATACATTTTCAGTCGTCCGACCGAAAAGTTCACAGCAATTTTCAACTAACAAGTTATTTTTCCCTCAACAACAGGGTATTCTCTCCATTCGTCTTATTTTCATACTTATATGACAAATTACAATATTTTGCAACTGAATGCGAAAGACCTTTCTGAATTGAAAGAAATCGCTAACAAAATGGATTTAAAAGTTCCTAATTCCATTACCAAGGACAAACTCGTTTACGAAATTTTAGACCAGCAGGCAGTAGTTAATGCGCAGGAAAAATCATCCGTTTCGGAATCGAATGACAATACCAAAAGAAAACGGATGCGAATCATATCCAAAAAATCCGATGATAAGAAGGTGTTCTCAACCCGAAAACCCGAAAATGTGACTCAAAACCAACCTGCTCCTGAAGCTGCTGACAAAACACCCGCACCGGCTCCTGAAAAAGCAGAAACCGTAAAACCCGAACCTGTAAAAAACGAGGCGCCGAAAGCAGAATCAGCTCCCGCTTCGAAACAGGAATCAGGCAAAAAAAAGCAGACTGCAAAACCGAAAAAAGTGCCTGTAAAAAAAGAAGAACTCCCTTCGGCGAAAAATGAAGATCCGCAATCGGAAGTAAAACCGGAAATGCCTAAAGCAGAGGAAAATAAAAAATCAAAAATTGCTCCTCCGGTAAAAAAAATACACCAGCCCGAAAAAGAAGAAAAAGTTGTAATTACAGACCAGGATTTACTTCCGGAAATAACAGCAGAAGAAGATTTAACGGAAATTATTACCGAAAAAGAGGAACAACCACAACACACCAACAAGAATCAAAGAGAAAATCAGGGTAACGGAAACCGGGTGAAATTCAATCCGCGACCCGAAAAGCAGTTTGATTTTGAAGAAGTACTCGAAGGCACCGGAACACTTGAAATTCTGCAGGATGGTTACGGATTCCTTCGTTCACCCGATTACAACTACCTCTCATCACCCGATGATATTTACGTTTCGCAATCGCAAATCAAACTTTTCGGCCTGAAAACCGGTGATACGGTGAAAGGAGCCATCCGGCCACCGAAAGAAGGCGAAAAATACTTTCCACTCATACGTGTTTCGAAAATTAATGGCCGCGACCCGGCTTACGTGCGCGACCGTGTACCATTCGAACACCTGATTCCTCTTTTCCCCGAAGAAAAATTCACACTGAACAGCGGTAAAAACGATACACTTTCTACCCGCATAGTGGATCTTTTCTGCCCCATCGGCAAAGGTCAACGCGGACTCATTGTGGCACAGCCCAAAACAGGTAAAACCGTATTGCTCAAAGAAATAGCCAACGCAATCGCGGCAAATCATCCCGAAGTATACATGATTATACTGCTGATAGACGAACGCCCCGAAGAAGTGACCGACATGGCTCGCAGCGTTAAAGCAGAAGTTATTTCATCCACCTTCGATGAACCGGCCGAACGCCACGTGAAAATTGCCAGCATGGTACATGAAAAAGCAAAACGCATGGTAGAATGCGGACAGGACGTAGTAATCCTGCTCGATTCCATTACCCGTCTGGCAAGGGCCTACAACACCGTTTCGCCCGCTTCGGGCAAGGTACTTTCCGGTGGGGTGGATGCCAATGCACTTCACAAACCCAAACGATTCTTCGGAGCCGCACGTAACATCGAAAACGGCGGAAGCCTCACCATCATAGCCACTGCTTTAACAGAGACAGGCTCTAAAATGGATGAAGTGATTTTCGAAGAATTCAAAGGAACCGGCAATATGGAACTACAGCTCGACCGCAAACTTTCCAACAAACGTATTTTTCCATCTGTGGATATTATGGCATCGAGCACACGCCGTGACGACCTGCTGCTGGACAAAGACACCCTGAACCGCATGTGGATTCTGCGTCGTAATCTTGCCGACATGAACTCTGTTGAAGCCATGGAATTTTTGAAAGACCGGATAGAACGAACCGAAAACAACGAAGAATTTCTGATTTCGATGAACCGGGAGTAACCGATTCACAGCACCTGATAAAAACAACAGCCTGCAGGAAATTCCGGCAGGCTGTTGTTTTTATAAAGAAAATATCACTGACACCTCAGGCTTCCAGCCATCCACTGATAAATTCATCGTTATTACGGGCAAATTCAGGTTTGGAATAATGGTCTTCGGTATCAGGATGAATCGGAAATCGTCTGAAATTCCAGTCATCCGGACAGTTGAAATAGTTGTATGAAAGACGGTTGGCCGACCACTCGGTCCAGGTATGCTGATGTTTACGATGGCTTTTTCGCGAAGCATGAGCACTGTCCAGACTCGTTTTGGCAATATGCCTCCAGAAAAACCAGAAACCCCACTTTCGAAACTGAAGTATGTGTCCGAATTCATGACGAAGCAAATTCAGATCGTTTTCCATCCCTTTTCCGACAAAAATTCCTATCCGGGGAATTGTAAGCGCCGCCCCTTTTTTAAAATTGCCGAAGTTTACCCGGTAAATACGTACATTATGAAATCTCATTGGTAAATTTGTCTGAATTCAGGTTATAAAAATTATTTCATAAAAAAATACGAATGCAAAAATACAAATATGATTTCAGAAAAACAGTTGAAGTTCGGGTGAAAAACTGTAATTTTGAAGCATTAATATTTTCAAATGGAACAAACCAAATTTTATACCAGACGTGAGGAAAAAGCCAACTGGATAAGCCATTTAACCGGGGTTTTGATAGGAGTAACCGGTACTTTCCTGCTCATACAGAAAGCAGTAGCATTTCAAAACAAATGGGCTGTAATAGCTTTTGCGGTATTTGGCTTCGGTATGATTGTTTGCATGACTGCTTCTACTGTTTATCATTATGTGCAGACTCCCCGCACCAAGAAATGGCTGCGTCATCTTGATCACGGAAGTATTTATGTGCTGATTGCGGGCAGCTACTCACCATTCACACTGATACTTCTTCGCAACGAAGGCTACTGGGGCTGGGGAATCTTCATCCTGGTGTGGCTGATTGCACTCACCGGCATCGGTTTCAACTTTGGCACCCTGAAAGCCAACAGCCATCTGAAAACAGCCTCGTACGTACTTATGGGCATGATTATCGTCATTGCCATCAAGCCTTCCACCGAGGTGGCCACTGCTTTGAATTGCATGAACGTGTTACTATGGGTACTGACAGGAGGTGTTTTTTATATAGCCGGAGCTGTAATTTACGCCCTTGCCAAACATGAATTTGTTCACGCTGTTTTCCATGTTTTCGTACTCTTCGGACTGATGAGCCACATCTATGCAGCGTGGCTTATTCCGTTGTAGAACTACTTTTTGGGTCGTCTCACCACGTTTTCGTACGTATTAATCCATGTCGCGACATCCACTTTGCGGGCTAATTCTCCAATCAGATCATACGGGATATCCTCCATTTTCTTAAAGCGGATGCATCCTTTTCCCATATCCAGTTTTGTTTTACAATGCTTCGGATATTCGGCTTCAAACCATTCGGCAATACCGGGTACAGCGTACACGGCCATGTGATACAGCGCTACATGGTTTTTCTGCGAAGCCAGATTCATTAGCGGCAGAGGAACTTTGGGTTTCACAGCGTAACCGGCCGGATAAATGGAAAACGGAACCACATAACCTATCATTCCATAGCTGATTTCTTCTTCGTAGCCTTCAGGCAGATTTTCTTTTATTACTTTTCGCAGTTGCTCTATAGCTTCTCTTCTATCTTCCGGAAGTTCTGCAACGTATTGTTCGGGAGTTGTTGGTTTTGATGCCATAAGATTAGTGATTTTATGATATACAAACATAGAAATAAATAACCGAAATACAATGGAAGGAAACTTTTGCTTCAGTTATTTTTAATGACGATTTATAATTCATGTAATTCGAAAAAAAATCCTGCAAAAGTATTTAACCCTGCAGGATATTTCCCGGTAAATTGTATTCTGATTATTTAAATATCTCACCTTTTGCCGCCAGCAGCGTATTTTTCAGCAGCGAAACAATCGTCATCGGGCCAACACCGCCCGGTACGGGTGTAATATAAGAGCATTTCGGTGCTACCTCGTTGAATTTCACATCGCCTTTCAGCCTGAATCCGCTTTTAGTTTCGGTGCTGGGGACCCGTGTGGTACCTACATCGATGATAACTGCTCCCTCTTTTACCATGTCAGCGGTCAAAAATTCAGGAATTCCGAGCGCGGCAATGATAATATCTGCCTGAAGTGTGATTTCTTTCAGGTTTCGGGTGCGGCTGTGACAGACAGTTACGGTAGAATCCCCGGGATACGATTTTTGCATCATCAGCGATGCAACAGGTTTCCCAACTATATTACTCCTGCCGATTACCACACAATGCTTTCCGGAAGTTGGGATTTTGTAGCGACTGAGCAATTCCATTATTCCAAAAGGTGTAGCCGAAACGTAGCAGGGCAACCCAATGGAAATTCGGCCTATATTGATTGGGTGAAATCCGTCCACGTCTTTGCGATAATCAATGGCTTCGATTACTTTTTGTTCCGAAATATGTTTTGGAAGCGGAAGTTGCACGATGAATCCATCCAAACCATCATCCTGGTTGAAATCTTCAATTTTTGCCAGCAGTTCATCTTCCGTAATGGTGTCCTCAAAAGCAATTTTTGTAGATTTAAAGCCCACTTCTTCGCATGATTTCACTTTGTTTGCCACGTAAGTTTCACTGCCTCCATCATGTCCCACAATAATTACAGCCAGATGAGGTGCCCGTTTTCCGGAAGCAGTCATTGCTTTTACTTCTTCGGCAATTTCAGATTTGATCTGTTGAGAGATTAGTTTTCCGTCGATAATGTTCATATATTTCATCCTCCTACCCTGCTAAAGAGGGAATTAAAGTGTGTTTTTTAGTCGATTAAATCATTAAACTTCAATAAACAGAATACTTTTTTATAAGCAACCTATACTCCCCCTTCACGGGGATCGGGGGGCAGGTGTTTTTATCTTTTTTTCTTAAATTTCGGCATCCCCTGTTTTATTGTAGCCTGACGCATCATTTTACTCATCTGGTCAAACTGTTTCAGCAGGCGGTTTACCTCAACGATGGTAGTTCCGCTTCCCCGGGCAATTCGGTTTTTACGGCTTCCGTTGAGGGTGGCCGGATTTTGTCTTTCCGAGGGTGTCATGGAGTGAATGATGGCTTCAATTCCTTTAAACGCATTGTCGTCGATATCCACGTCTTTCAATGCTTTTCCCATACCGGGTATCATGGAAGCGAGGTCTTTGATATTACCCATTTTTTTGATTTGCTGAATCTGTGACATGAAATCATCGAAATCAAACTGATTTTTGGCAATTTTCTTGCTGATCCGGCGGGCTTCCTCTTCGTCGTACTGCTCCTGAGCTTTTTCTACCAGAGATACTATATCTCCCATTCCGAGTATCCTGTCGGCCATACGTTCGGGATGGAAAACATCCAGCGCATCCATTTTTTCGCCCGTTCCAACAAACTTAATCGGTTTATCGACCACCGAACGGATGGAAAGCGCAGCTCCACCACGTGTATCACCATCGAGTTTTGTTAACACCACCCCGTCGAAATTCAGCCTTTCATTGAATTCTTTGGCTGTATTTACGGCATCCTGTCCTGTCATGGCATCCACCACGAAGAGGATTTCCTGCGGCTGAATGGCTTGCTTGATGGCTGCAATCTCGTTCATCATCTGCTCGTCAATAGCCAGACGTCCGGCAGTATCGACGATGACCACGTCATTCCCCATGTTACGAGCCTGGCGAATGGCATCCTGTGCAATTTTTACGGGATTTTTTGTAGTTTCGTCGGAATAGACCGGAATGCTCAACTGCTCACCCAATACCTTAATTTGTTCAATAGCTGCAGGACGATACACATCACAGGCAACCAGCAACGGACGTTTTCCGCGTTTGGTTTTCAGCTGATTGGCCAGTTTACCGGAAAATGTTGTTTTACCCGATCCCTGCAAACCCGACATCAGAATAACCGCCGGGGAACCTTTCAGGTTTACATCCACACTGCTTCCGCCCATCAGCATCGCCAGTTCATCGTGCACAATTTTCACCATGAGTTGCTGTGGTTTCAGAGCGTTAAGCACGTTCTGACCGATGGCTTTTTCTTTCACCGTATCGGTAAAAGTTTTGGCAACCTTGTAGTTAACGTCGGCATCCAGAAGTGCTTTCCGTACGTCTTTCAGCGTTTCGGCAACGTTTATTTCGGTGATTTTACCTTCGCCTTTGAGTATCTTGAAAGACCGTTCAAGCCTTTCGCTTAATGATTCGAACATAATTATTTAAACTTATGAAAATGGGAAATAATTCAGGAGTGCAAAGATAGTAAAATTGAAGGAATAGACAAAGTATTGACACAACGACAATGATGCATGAAAAATTTTTTAAATGCCAATCACCTGAATACAGCATTATCTTCGTTTTCCCTTTTCAAAAACTCATGCCGGGAAAATTTGTTTGAATTTCTGAAATTAAATTAAATACTGAGAACACAGGAAGCTAAATCCGGGTAATTTAGTTAATTTTGGATTTTTCATCATAAATTCAAGTTACTCAAAATGACCAAACGAACCAGAACAACCGTTATTATTTTAACAGGTCTGTTAATTCTTGGTATTGCTTTTTTCCCGGCTATAAAGAAAAGCATCAGGAAAGAGGATAAGAAACCATTGACAGGCACTTCGGCGGGCGGACAACGAAATCCGCTGGTAGTGAGCGGATTAATACTGAAATACACTACACTGAATGATATTTTCAGAACGAAAGGCATTTTACTGCCCGACGAAGAAGTGGATTTGAGTTTTGAAACTTCCGGAAAAATCACAAGTATTTATTTCAGCGAAGGTTCGTTTGTGAAACAGGGTCAGTTGCTTGCCAAAATAAATGACAAACCACTTCAGGCCGAATTAAAGAAACTGGAAACGCAACTACCTCTTGCCAATGAGCGGGTTTTCAGGCAAAAAACCTTGCTTGAAAAAGATGCTGTGAGCCAGGAAACATACGAGGTGGTAGTTACAGAACTTGAAAAGCTGAAAGCGGATATCGAACTGGTAAAAACCCGAATAGCTCAGACGGAGCTCCGCGCGCCTTTCGGTGGGATAATCGGGCTTCGTGAGGTCAGCAACGGTGCTTATGCCTCACCTTCGGTAGTGATATCCAAACTGACAAAAATTTCGCCGCTCAAGGTGGAGTTTTCAGTTAACGAGCGCCAGGTGGACGAAATCAAACCGGGAACGCGGTTGAATTTCGGCATCGAAAATGATAAAAACACCTACGAAGCCGTGGTTTATGCCGTGGAATCACAACTGGATGCTCAAACACTTTCGCTGAAAGCCCGCGCCCGCTATCCGAATCCCGGCGGCAAACTCAAGGCTGGTCAATCAGCTACGGTCGAAATCCGGTTAAATCAAATAACCAATACGCTGGTAGTCCCGAGCATTGCATCCATTGCTGAAATGGGGCGCGATATCGCGTATATATACAAAGATGGAAAAGCCAGGCAAGTAGTTCTGACCAAAGGACTCCGTACCGAAAACTCGGTACAGGTAGTAAGCGGACTTTCCGCGGGTGATACACTCCTCACTACGGGAGTGATGCAATTGCGTGACGGAATGCCCGTGAAGCTGGCAGAAGTGAAAAATCAGCATTGAGATTTTTTCAAATCCGGATGCTGAATTCTGAAACCGGCCCTTTTTTCATCTCTCAGAACGAACGGAATATCAACCTGTTTTCTCCTTACAAAAAAAACATGTATTGAATATATGAATTTATCCGAATTAAGCATAAAACGTCCGGTATTGTCCACCGTATTTGTATTGATAATCCTGCTGTTTGGGGGTATTGGCTACACATATCTGGCAGTAAGGGAATATCCCAGTGTGGACAATCCGATAATCACGGTATCAGTATCATATCCCGGAGCCAATGCCGATGTAATAGAGAAACAGATAACCGAACCACTGGAGCAAAACATCAACGGAATTCCGGGCATCCGTTCGCTCATGAGCTCCAGCAGCCAGGGAAACTCAAGAATTACGGTAGAATTTGAACTGAGTGTCGACCTGGAAACCGCCGCTAACGATGTGCGTGACAAAGTATCGCGTGCACAGCGTTACCTGCCCCGCGACGTCGATCCGCCTACGGTGTCAAAAGCAGACGCAGATGCCGATCCGATAATGCAGATAACCGTTCAGAGTCCGAACCGGTCGCTGCTCGAACTGACTGAAATTGCAGAACTTACCGTCAAAGAACGTCTTCAAACCATCCAGGACGTAAGTGCCGTGGAAATCTGGGGCGAAAACCGCTATGCCATGCGCCTCTGGCTCGATCCGACAAAAATGGCTGCTTACAACATCACACCGCTGGATGTAAAAAACACCCTCGACCGGGAAAATATCGAACTTCCGGCCGGAAGCATCGAAGGAGACCAGATAGAACGCTCCATCCGAACGATGGGACTGATGCTGACTCCGGAAGAATTTAACAATATCATTCTGATTGAAAATGACAAACGGATTGTGCGTTTTCGTGATATCGGTTATGCCGAGCTCGATAGCGAAAACCGCAAAAACATCCTCCGCCTGAATGGCATACCCATGGTCAGCACTATCATAATACCCCAGCCCGGCGCCAACCAGATAAACATTGCAGACGAAGCCCGGAAGCGTGTGGAACAGATGAAAAAAGACTTGCCTGAAGATGTAAAGGTTGACGTGGTTTTTGACAATACCCGTTTTATACGCGCATCCATTTCCGAGGTTGAATCTACCGTGTATATTGCTTTCGGGCTTGTTGTAATCATCATTTTTCTGTTTCTCAGAAACTGGCGTGTAACATTAATACCCGCAGTAGTCATACCGGTATCGCTCATAGGCTCATTTTTCGTGATGTATCTGGCCGGATTCTCCATCAACGTGCTTTCGATGCTGGCGGTTGTACTGGCTGTTGGACTTGTGGTAGACGATGCCATCGTGGTTACTGAGAATATTTACAAAAAAATTGAGTTCGGGATGCAACCCCGGAAAGCAGCCATCGAAGGATCGAAAGAAATATTTTTTGCCGTTATTTCAACCACCATTACCCTTGTCGCGGTATTTTTTCCGATTGTTTTTCTGGAAGGAATGACCGGGCGGCTTTTCAGGGAATTCAGTATTGTCATTTCCGGTTCAGTAATTATTTCGGCTTTTATAGCTTTAACTTTCACACCCATGATTTCGGCCAAGTTGCTGAAAAAGAAAGAAAAGCATAACTGGTTCCAGGAGAAAACCGAACCATTTTTCGAAAAGTTAAACTCAGGCTACGAAAACATGTTGCGGCGGTTTGTGGGCAAAAGATGGCTGGTGATACCTATTGTGGGAGCTACGCTGGTGTTGATTGTTTTTTTATGGAATGCCATTCCGGCTGAAATGGCACCTCTGGAAGACCGGTCGCAAATTATGATCCGGACTTCAGCTCCCGAAGGTGCAACCTTTGAATTTGTCAGGGATTACACTGATAAAATTTCGCAGATATCCGACTCTGTTGCTCCCGAACGTGCATCAAATGTATCAATCTACCGGGGAAGTTTCGGGATGGTTCGCATCACTTTGCCCGACCTGAGCGAGCGGAAACGAAGCCAGATGGAAATAGCCGATGAACTTTCCAAAGCCGTAAAGTCCGAAAACGAAGCACGCGCATTTGTTCAGCAGCAATCTACTTTCGGTGGACGACGGGGCGGAATGCCCATTCAGTATGTTCTGCAGGCACCGAACATTCAGAAACTGGAAGAATTTATCCCCGTTTTCATGGATGAGGTGAACAAGAGTCCTTACTTTCAGATGTCGGACGTGAACCTGAAATTCACCAAACCCGAAACACGCATAGTTATTGACCGTGACAAGGCGGCATTGCTTGGTGTAAGTACCCGGGAAATAGGTCAAACCCTGCAGTATGCATTGAGCGGACAGCGAATGGGCTATTTTTACATGAACGGTAAGCAATACCAGATACTGGCTGAAATAAACCGCCAGCAACGCAATACACCACTTGACCTGAAGTCGATCTACATCAAGAATTCGAAGGGCGAAATGATTCAGATGGATAATGTGGTACAACTGGAGGAAACAGTAGCACCGCCGCAGTTATACCGCTATAATCGATTTAATTCTGCAACCGTTTCGGCAGGACTGGCACCGGGTTACTCGCTCGGGCAGGGAATCGACGAGATGGACAGGATAGCTAAAGCGACTCTTGACGATTCGTTTCGTACCGCGCTTGAAGGCGAATCACGTAATTTCAGGGAAAGTTCTTCGAGTCTGCTTTTCGCATTTGCTCTTGCCATATTGTTGATTATACTTATTCTGGCTGCCCAGTTCGAGAGTTTCAAGGATCCGTTTATCATCATGTTCACAGTGCCGCTGGCAATAGGCGGAGCATTGCTTTTCATGTGGATAGCAGGCGTCACGATGAATATCTACAGCCAGATAGGCCTGATAATGCTGATAGGTCTGGTGGCTAAAAACGGTATCCTGATAGTAGAATTTGCCAATCAGCGTCAGAATGCAGGAATGGATAAACTTGATGCCATACTGGATGCCTCTGTGATGCGTTTACGCCCCATTCTGATGACAAGCGCATCGACCATAATGGGAATGCTGCCACTGGTTTTTGCATCAGGTGAAGGGGCCAACGGCCGGATTGCGATGGGAGTTGCCGTGGTGGGCGGAATGGTGATTTCAACTTTGCTCACTCTTTTTATCGTTCCGGCGGTTTACATGTATATTTCTACAAAACGAAATAGTACAGGCACAGCTTTATCGCCAGAAAACGAAAATGAAACAAACTAACTGTTTATCAATGAAAAAAATTCTTGAAATACTGCTTATAATTCTCTTCCCGATTGCTGTACAGTCTCAGGATAAAATGGGGCTGGGTGAATGCCTTCGGATTGGTCTGGAGAAAAATTTCGATATCCGGCTTTCTAAAAACAAACAGCTGATATTTGAAAATAACGCAACACCCGGGAACGCGGGAATGCTCCCTGTAGTGGATCTGAGCAGCAGCTTCAGCACTACAGCAAACAGCGGAAGCAATCAATTCCCGATGGATGGAAGCGACAAAATCACTAACCGGGGCATTCACACCGAAACAATCGATGCCGGTATAGATCTGAACTGGATGCTTTTTGAAGGCTTCAGGGCTCAAACAAGCTACGGGAAACTGAAAGAACTGAAGAAAACTGGCGAATTGAACACCCAGCTCGCCATCGAGAACTTCGTGGCAGATCTCTCGGCAGAATATTTCAACTATGTGCAGCAAAACATCCGGATGAAAAATCTGCGTTCGGCTGTGAGGCTCTCGCGCGAACGACTGCGGATTGTGGAAGCCCGGTATCAGATAGGCAACATGTCGCGACTGGATTTACAGCAGGCACGTGTGGATTTCAACACCGACAGTTCAAAATTGATGCACCAGTACGAACTGCTGAACACATCACGCATCAAACTGAATGAACTTATGGGCAATCAGGATGTTGACAGGCAATTTCTGGCTACCGACACCACCATTAGCGTGATGATATTTTCGGAAAAGAATGCAATGCAGGAAAACATGTACAAGGGTAACATCCTGATGAAAATTTCTGAAAGAGAAAAACGGATCAGCGAACTCGACCTGAAATCAGCTCAAAGTCAGAATTTTCCCTATCTCAGGCTGAATGCTGGTTATGGTTTTACCCATTTCAACTACAACCGCGGAATATTGAACAAACAAAACACCTGGGGCCCCAATGTTGGTCTGACTCTTGGTTATCGCCTTTTCGATGGATTCAACAAGGTTCGTGAGCAAAACAACGCCCGAATTCAGATTAACAACAGGCAAATTGAACATGACCAGCTTAAGCTTTCGCTCAACAGCCAGTTTACTAACATCTGGCTGGCTTATCAGAATAACATAGAGCTGCTTTCGCTCGAAAAAATAAGCCTCGAAAATGCCCGTCTGAATTATGATATAGCCATGGACAGGTACAAACTGGGTGATTTATCCGGCCTGCAGCTTCGTGAAGCTCAGAATAACCTCTTTGCAGCCGAGGAGCGACTTGTTACCGCCGAATTCAATGCAAAACTGTATGAAATATCACTGATGCAAATCAGCGGTAAAATCAGTGAATATTTAATCCGCTGAAAAAGCCCGTCTTCTGATTCCTCTTTGTTTGGGGAATTTACGAACGGGGTATAAATATCTTTTAGTTCATGACTGAGAAAAATCTGTCAACCAACAATCGACAGAAATTTACATTTATTGCATTGGTACTTCCATCAGCAGGATTTCAGCATCCTGTGTAAGTGCTTTTACAGAGAATTTGTCCAGGTTCCACATTCCGAGGCCATCACGGTTTTCCAGTTTCATACCTTCCACTTCCAGCTCGCCACTCAAAACAAATGCATATACTCCGTTTCCCTGTTTTTTAAGGATATAATCCAGCGAAAAATCCCTGTCAAATTTCCCCAGATGAAACCAGGCTTTCTGATGTATCCATACTCCCTCATCATCCGGATTGGGCGATAGTACCTGCTGGAAACGATTTCTTCGGTCGTTTACGTCGAGTGTAATCTGATCATAGCGTGGCTTAACACCTTTTTTATCAGGAAAAATCCATATTTGAAGGAATTTCACCACACGATCCGGGTTGTGGTTATATTCACTGTGAAAAATTCCCGTACCGGCACTCATTACCTGTATATCGCCGTGACGGATTACCGTTCCGTTTCCCATGCTGTCTTTATGCTCCAGGTCACCTTCCAGTGGGATGCTTATAATTTCCATATCGTTGTGCGGATGAGTCCCGAAACCCTGGCCTGGTTCGACGGTGTCATCATTCAATACACGCAATTTTCCGAAATGTACCCGTTCCGGATTAAAATAATCTGCAAAACTGAAGGTGTGGTACGAATTGAGCCAGCCGTGATTGGCATGACCGCGCGTTGATGCTTTGTGTAATACCCTGTTAGTCATAATAGTATCCTTTATTGTTATTTTTTTATCCTATAACATTCTTTCGTTCCTTAATGTTGCTAATCATTAAACTATAAAGTATAGATGATTTCTATAAAACACCAGTTATCATTCAGGTAACATCAATCAACATATTATAAATTGTGCATTCATTCTATCATCATGATTATCAGCATCTTAATAATTCATTTCTAAAATTAGGTAATTTCATGAGCAGGTTTTAATGCATATTTTCGTAATATTTATTATATTTTTTAGTTGTTGAATGATTTAAACTTCTATCTTTGTAAAATAAAGCACAAACTTCAAAAAACCTTTTATTTATGCAAATCCAAAAGAAAAATGTAATCATCATTGGCGCAGCCGGTCGTGATTTTCACAATTTCAACACGTATTTCAGGGACAATGAAATGTATGACGTGGTAGCATTTACTGCGGCTCAAATTCCCGATATCGACGGAAGAAAATACCCTTCGGAACTTGCGGGAAAACTTTATCCTCATGGGATTCCCATTTACTCAGAGACTGATCTGGTAAATCTTATTAAAGAGCTGAAAGCGGATATTTGCGTATTCTCTTACAGCGATGTCACCTACAACAAAGTGATGGGTGTGAGTGCCATTGTAAATGCCGCCGGTGCCGATTTTATGCTTTTAGGCCCTGCTCAGACTCAGATTAAAAGTACCAAACCTGTTATTTCGGTATGTGCCGTAAGAACAGGCTGCGGAAAAAGTCAGACTTCACGTAAGGTAATCGAAGTTTTGATGGGAATGGGTCTGAAAGTAGTAGCAGTGCGTCATCCGATGCCCTACGGAAACCTGGTGGAACAAAAAGTACAGCGTTTTGCTACCGTCGATGACCTGAAAAAGCATAAATGCACCATCGAAGAAATGGAAGAATACGAACCGCATGTAGTTCGCGGAAACGTAATTTATGCCGGTGTGGATTACGAAGCAATCCTGCGTGAAGCTGAAAAAGAGGCCGATGTAGTAATCTGGGACGGAGGAAACAATGACTTTTCATTTTACAAACCTGATTTGATGATTACTGTAGTTGACCCGCACAGACCGGGCAACGAATTATCATACTATCCGGGCGAAGTAACCCTCCGTGTTGCCGATGTGGTAGTCATCAATAAAATGGACAGCGCTTCACCGGAAAACATCCAGACAGTAAGAGAAAATATCGAAAAAGTTAATCCAAACGCAGTGGTGATAGATGCCGCTTCCCCGCTTACGGTTCATCATCCTGAACTGATTAAAGGAAAAAGGGTACTGGTAGTGGAAGATGGTCCTACCCTCACCCACGGCGAAATGAAACTCGGAGCAGGTACAGTTGCAGCACGGAAATACGGTGCCAGAGAACTGGTTGATCCCAGACCATTTGTGGTTGGAAAATTAGCGGAAACCTTCAAAACATACCCGAATATCGGAACGCTGCTTCCGGCAATGGGCTATGGCGAGCAGCAAATAGCCGACCTGGAAAAAACCATCAACAATACCGATTGCGAGTCGGTAGTTATTGCCACACCCATTGATTTACAGCGGATTGTAAAAATAAATAAACCTGCTACCAAGGTGGATTACGACCTGGAAGAAATCGGCAGGCCAAAACTTACGGATGTATTGGGTGATTTTGTAAAAAAACACAACCTGGTGAGATAAATCTGCAGGATTCATAAAAAACAAAAAGAAACGGCTTCGGTCGTTTTTTTTTGTCTAAAAAAAAAAACGGAAGCATCACATAACGTGATACTCCCGTTTATTCTGCTTAAGATTAACACATTATTTCTTTTTTCCTGCCTCCATTTCCTTCAATTCCACAAAATACATGGCAAAAGATCGGTTCAGAAAGTGCGTTACGTCCTTTCGGATATTTTCCTTCATTACTGAAATATTAGCTCCGGCCGCATTATAATTCCATATTAAGATTAAAACCACACAAAAGAAGTCTCTAACAAACAGTCTGGTTATAAATGGCTGCAAACATGCCCTTCGTGGTGTTCATGTGCTCCGTGTGCACCGCAACTGGCGCCTCCATCTTTTATATTTCCATTCAGATATTCCTCAACCAATTCGTGAACATCGCCTTTACAGTTGCGAACGACCTCAATTCCTTGTGAACTTAATTTATTTATTGCGCCATCGCCTATTCCACCTGCTAACATAATTTTCACTTCCATTTGAGCCAGATCGTATGCTATATTCGATTTGCAACCACAACCTTTGGGTGATTCAAGAATGGTTTCGGCAATAACTTCATTATCGTCTGATATTACAAAAATGGTGTAAAACTCACAATGTCCAAAGTGATTATCAATCTGGTTACCTTCTTTTGTTGGTACTGCAATTTTCATGTGTAAAATATTTTATTTTTATTAATTAATTAATTATTTATTTCTCTCTTGACCATGGCCAAACCACAATACCACCTTCGAGTACTTTCACATTCGTATAACCATTTGCCTGAAGAATTAATGCAGCTTCGTACCCTCTGAGTGATATCTTGCACCAGGTAATGATTTCAATGTTTTTATCCTGTGGCAATTCCTCAATACGTTTTCGGAGCTGTCCTAAGGGTATCAGTTTTTCACCTACACCCAGACGCATTTGCTCGTATTCGTCAGGATTGCGGACATCCAGCATGATCATAGACTCTTTCTTGTTGAGTTTCTCTTTGAATTGTTCTGCTGAGATTCCCGTATAGAAGCCTTTGAGTTTGTTTTGCATAATATGTGCTGTGGCTATGCTGTGGTCGATTGCAAGCGAGAAAGGCGGTGCGTATGGAAGATCGGCATTCACCATATCATCCACAGTAAACTTCGCTTTGATTGCCATCGCCCAGATTGCAACCTGCTTACTTACATCGCCAGGTCCCAGCACCTGTGCACCCAATATCTGTCCTGATTTCTTATCGACAATCAATTTTGTGATCAGCAGATTTCCATGCATAAATCCTGGTTTGTCCAGACTGGCATTAACCACAGTTTCTATATCTGTAAAGCCCATTTTCAGTGCATTTTGCTCCGATAGTCCGGTTGCTCCTACTCCATAATCGAATACTTTGCAAATGCCGGTCTGAATTGTTCCGGGAAATTTGGCAACATTACCTGCAATAACATTCTGGCCCGCAACCCTTCCCTGCAAATTAGCCAAATCGCCATAAGGAGCATGAACAGGCTGTTGTGTAATAAGATTTGGAATTTGAATACAATCGCCTACGGCATAGATATCCGGATCGGAGGTCTGCATAAATTCGTCAACAACAATTCCACCGGTATTGCCTATGGTTAGTCCTGCATCGTTAGCCAGTTTGCTATTTGGTGTTACTCCAATAGCTACTACAGCAAGGTTACAAGGTATTTCTGTGCCATCCTGCAATTTTACGGCGTTAAGTTTTCCGTTTTCACCTAAAAATGATGCTACACCATTTTGCAGGATTACGTTGGCTTTGGTCTTCACATATTTTTCGACTAACCGAGCCAAATGTTTGTCGAGGAAAGTAAGCAACTGTGGCAACAGTTCAATCAGTGTAATTTCGATACCAGCCAAACGCAATGCTTCGCATGTTTCAATACCGATTAATCCGCCTCCGATTACTACAGCTTTTTTGATTTTTCCCTCATCGCGGATTTTTCGCAGAAAGTCTGCATCTGCAAGCGATTGCAGCGCGGTAATCCCTTCAAGTTCAATTCCTGGTACAGGCGGTCTGCGTGGTGTAGCTCCTGTTGCAATCACCAGTTTGTCATATTCTGCGGTTCCGGTTTGGGCAGTTGTCAGATCGATAAATTCTATACATTTATTTTTTCTATCAATTTTGGTAACTTCCGTCAATACTTTTGTCGTAATTTTTTTTGCATTCCAAAAGAATTTAGTGTCACGAACTACACCTGCCGGTGAACAAAGAAGCTGACTACGGTCATCAAAAAAACCTCCAATGTAATAAGGATAACCGCATGAAGCCATAGAGAGATCCGAAGCTTTCTGATAAATGGTTATTTCGGCATTTTCATCCATCCGCCGGGCTTTTGATGCAGCTTTTGGACCGGCAGCCGAACCTCCGATGACAATAATACGTTTGTTGCTCATAAGAACTTGATTTTAGAACGTGTTTTTTGCATTTGTTTCTAGTTTTTTATCCATTTCCATGACGGTTTCTTCGTCCCATTCGCATACCCCTATTGCATTGACCACGACCCGATTCACGACCCATACCTAATCCATTGATTGGAGCATTTTCCTGAGCATTGTTATCGGTTATTTGTTGTTTGTTTGCACCAAAATTTGTGCATTTCCCCATTCTTCTTCCGGTAATGGAACCTTGTCCCTTAGGGCCGGTTTGATTTAATCCAGACATAATTGTTTAATAAAATAAAATGATTTATTATTTGATTCCGCTTTTAATGCGTTTTTTTAATCCGTTTCCGCCACCTGATTTGCGGCGTAAACCCATTCCTTTTCCAAGTTTCGATTTCATTTCTTCTTCATTTGTTGGTTGGCAGTTTCCTATTTGCCGTCCAACTGATTTCCCTTTTCCTTCAGGACCTGTTCCTTTCAAATGTGGCATAGTTTGATTTTAAAAATAAATAATCTAATGAATTAAATGTATTATCATTTTTCGTTGGCAATTTTATATCCGTCAAACAGATAATGAAGTTTCGTTTTTTGAATTTCTTTCAGTATCAGATAAGCCTCATCGCCCGTGCAATGCCCTGTGAAAAAGTCGGTTGCGGGAAATTTTTCCTTCATCGTTTTGGCTATTTGCATTAAATCTTCCTTATTTTCGTACTTTTTATCGTTTTTTGAATCAAGCAAATGAAAACCTCCCATTACCCAGCGTATTGGTTGTTTAAATTTCAATGCAGTGGTTTCCAATATGTTCAGAATTCCCTGATGAGCACATCCGGTGTAAACAAAAAGTTTTTCATCTCCGGTTGCAAAGATGAGTTCGTGCATAAAATCGTCAGGAATAAACTCGCCTTTTTCGTCTTTCAGTTGAAGATTGCTGTTGCCGAGCGGTTTGGCGTGTTGTGAAATTTTGTTTTTGTAAACGCTGAATGATTTACCGAGATTGAATTCGTCTTCTACCAAAATTAAACGGTCTTTAATTTTGTCAAAGTCAAAATCGATACTAATTTTATGTAAACCGTTCCGATTAGAGAAATATTCGCTATCAACGATTTCAGCTGACATAATAATCCGGGCTTTGGAATTAATTTTCAGAAAATAGGGCAATCCTCCAATATGATCGGCATGACCATGAGATATAAATACAAAGTCCACTTCGGCTAAATCCACATACAACTTTTCAGCATTGCGTATAAAAACATCCGATGCACCGGTGTCCAGCAGAAATTTGTATTTTGTGGTTTCGAGATACACCGACAATCCATGTTCGGATTCGAGATCCGAATCCAGTGTGTTGTTGTCAGAAAGCACCACTGCTTTAATTTTTATTTCTTTATTCAGTGGCTCTAACTCATCGTTTCCATAACTTCTACAGTTACGACAGCGTTTATGATTTTCGATGCCATCCACCAGTTTATGGCATTTCCGACAGCGAAACCACTCGCGGTCAAACTCCACATTACCACCGGAGATAACAATCATTTTACCTTCCACAAATGCCTTTGCCATATTTTTACGGGCATTTTCATAGATACGTGTCAACGTTGGACGCGATACATTCATACGTTCAGCAGCTTGTTCCTGCATCAGACCTTCGTAGTCAAGCAACCGGATAGCTTCGTATTCATCGTAATTCAATCGTACGGATTCCAGTTCAGAGCGTGGAATACCAAAAGGTTTAAACCCCCTCATCAAAGGAGGAGAAACCATTCTTCGGAATTGTTTTGGGCGTGGCATACTTTTTTACAATTTAGGAAAATTATTTATTACGATTACGACAGTAAGCAAAGATAAATATTATTTTGAACTTATGTTCATTACTATATAACTTTAACATAAAAAAAAGAGAAATAGTTTTCCATTCCTCTTTCTTTAGTTGTATTTAATACTTAATTATTTACCTAATTTGTTTTCCACTTCTTCTTTTGAAAGTTTTTTTGTACAGAAGAACCAGTCATAGCAAGTCATTTCGTCTTTATTTTCCATTCTTTCTTTGGCTACTCCGCATGAACCGGCTGTCGGTACAATTACGTCGTCACCCGGACGCCAGTCGGCAGGAAGTGCAACTCCAAAATTATCGGCAGTTTGCAGACCGATAACAATGCGTTTCAATTCGTCGAAATTGCGACCCAATGATAACGGATAATAAATAATGGTGCGAATAATTCCCTGAGGATCTACAAAAAATACTGCACGTACCGCTTTTGTGGAGCTCTCGCCAGGCATCATCATACCGTAGCGTTTTGCAACTTCCATGGTAATGTCTTCAATCAACGGGAAATTCACTTCCACATTTTTCATTCCTTTGTACTCAATTTTTTCTTTGATAGTACGCAACCAGGCAATGTGGCTGTACAATCCATCCACCGAAAGGCCAACCAACTGTGTGTTAAGTGCATCAAATTCTTTTTGCATCGAAGCAAAAGTCATAAACTCTGAAGTACAAACCGGTGTAAAATCGGCAGGGTGACTAAAAAGTATAGACCATTTACCGGCATAATCTTCGGGGAAATTGATGTTGCCCTGTGTAGTTACTGCTTTGAAAGAAGGAGCTTTGTCGCCTATGCGAGGCATTGAATAAATTTCATTTGTTTCCATAATGTTTTTTTAATTTTTTATTTGATATTTTGTTATTGTCGTTTACAAATTAAGTTGTATGAATACTTGTACCTGTTAATTTTTATATTTATGAAAAGTAACTAAAAATTACACAGCATTACAAACAGATAGTTACATTATTCCTATTGTTAAGAATAATAGTTTCGTATTACATCATTAACAACATGAATTGAACTTATGTTCATTTCCAATTAGTTAATTTCAAATAAAAAAACCGACTGAAATTTAAATTATTCAGCCGGTCATTCTAAATTTGATTAGTACCTTACTTTTTCAATTCCACAAAGTACATGGCAAACGAGCGATACAGGAAGTGTGTCCATTTTCCGAAAGGAACAATAATCAATGCCCACTGAGCCAGTACGGTAAGGTGAAAGATATACATCCATTTGTTGCTTTCGAGTATATTTACATCAATAAACAAACGTACAAGAAAAGCTGTAAGTCCCATCAGCAACAGCCAGATGACAAAAAACCAGTCGGATGGCTGAGATTTTTTTGCCAGCGCTTTCTTCTTTTGCATGCGGTCTTTCACGAAATCCACCGTGATGATAAAGATAAAGGCACTTTCCAGATAACCAAGAATGATTACAAACAGGTTTTCGGTGCCAAACCAGTTGAGGAAAACGGTAGTGAACAGCAGCGCCAGGTAAGCAAACACCAGAATAAGGTGTTCGAGCCAGCGGAAATGATTGTCGTCACAATCTTTGGCACGCTTCTGTGTAAACATGTGCACAAAGAGCTCTCCCAGAGTAGTAAAATATTTTTTAAACGGCACTTTTGCTCCCGGTTTGATGACTGTAAAATACCACATACGCAGCAGGTTGGGAATAAAAATCACGACAAAAACGGTGGCAATGGCAATCATCTCAAACATATGTCCGAAGTGAAGCATTCGTTCCAGCTCCCAACTAACCGAGCCTGCAAAGAAAATCACTCCTGCAAGTACCAGCAGCATGGCTGTGACAGTGGCAGGCAGATATTTATAGAACAAGCCCGAAAGCCCGGTCCAGTCGTATTTGGCTGTCAGCCAACGGCGGAGCGACATCATCAGTTCGCCCGGATTGGCCTCCTGAGGGCAATGCGTGCTGCATTCGCCGCAATAATAACATTCCCAGGGTTTGGTGGAGGTTTTCAGTTCGTCTTCCAGTCCCAGCACACTCATGCGCACCAGCTCACGCGGAAAAGAGGTATCTTCGGTTGAAAGAGAACATACAGCAGTACAGTTACCGCAGTTGTAGCAGGCATTGAAGTTGTCTGCTCCATATTTTTTCAGATCTTTCCCGAATTTTGGATTTATCGTTGCCATTATTTATTCAGTTTATAAGTGAAGTATTCATCCATGTCGTCAATTTCACCCACTTTCACTATGCCATATTTGACAAGTGTCATCAGGTAGTAAAGCGTATCAGGCCTCGACAAGCCTGTTACTTCGGAAATCTGAGCAACAGTCAGGTCATTTTCCTTCAGCGCTTCGCTGATTTTTCGTTTTATCTGGTTAAATTCTTTCAGATTTTCTTTTACTCTTTCCGGAATGCCCTGTTTTTCGCGCAGATATTTGGCTGTTTTTCCTTTTTCGGCAACTCCGTTCGGGGTCAGATTACTTTGTATACTATCTTCTTTCATGTGTATATATTTTATTTTTGAAATTAAGGTCACATGGAACACGCCATTAAACATTCACTTCCCGATAAATCGGGACAAGTCGTGTGTCAGGTGCATTTTAATATGGCTGTTTCATGTGTTTTTTTCTTTTATCAAAACTTAGTTATCATTTTTCCGGCAAATAACATGGTCCCGGCCTAAACCAGAGCATCAATCATTCCCATTATTTCCACATTGGAATAGGCTATCAGATCAATGGCATCGGTAGGACATACCGGTGTGCACATTCCGCATCCTTTACAGAGGGTGTTGTTGATTACCGCTATTGACTTTCCTGCTTCCCTGGCCATCGATATGGCATCAAAAGGACAGGCAGGCAAACAATCGCTGCAACCAATACAGGCTGGCGCATCGATTTTGGCTATTTGCGGATCTGTTTCGAGTACCCCCTTGCTGATATTGGAATATGCCTTGGTGGCAGCCGAGAGTGCTGAATTTACCGTTTCGATAATGGTTTTCGGTCCCTGACAGGCTCCGGCAATAGTCACTCCGTCGATCACGGTTTCTACCGGACGGAGTTTCATGTGTATTTCGTTGAAGAATTTATCACGTCCTTTCGGAAGTTTGAACAAAGTGCCCACCGAATTATCGCTGCGTGGTGTCATGCCGGTAACCAGCACCACCAGGTCGGCTTCCACTTCCAGTTCCTTGCCTCCGGTGAGAATATCGTTTACCCGCACCACCGGTTTGTTGTTTCTGGCAAACACCGAAGGCAAGCCATCTTCATATGACTGCAGATAGATATCGCCTCCCTGCAAACTTTCGGCGTAGAGCAATTCCTGTTTTCCGTACGAGCGTACACCGCGTGTGAAGTGATAATTCTGAACATCCTTAAACTTATCGCGCACCTGATTGGCAGCGTGAATAGTTGCCGTACAGCAATAGCGGGAGCAGGAGGTATTTTCACCTTCGGGCTGACGACTTCCCACGCAATATATATAGGCGATATTATGAACGGGTTTTCCGTTGTAGGTAAGCGTGCCTTTTTCGTGGTCGATCAGTTGCTTGAATTCAGGCAGTGTAATCACGTTGGGTGCACTTGCAAAGCCAAATTCATTTTCTTTCGGCTTGTAAGGTTCAAATCCGGTTGCTACGAGTACAGAACCTACCGTTATGTCGAACTCCTCTTCTTTTTGTTTTATTTTCAGGGATATGTTACCAATACTTCCCGTATTCCCGATGACTTCGGAATTCAGAAAAACCGTCACATTTTTGCGTTTTTTCAGTTCTTCGTAGAGGCGTTTGATGATTGCATCACCTGTTTCGTCGGTCAGGAACAGATCTTTCCATTTAGCTACCCATCCTCCCGGTGCAGATTCTTTTTCAATGACGAAAACATGTGTTTCCTTATCCGAAAGCGATAATGCGGCTTTCAGACCTGCAATTCCCGCTCCTATCACGGCTACACTTTTTTCGGCTTTCACCTTGGTCGGATCAAGTGGCTGAGTGTGCCGGGCTTTGGCTATGGCCGATTTCACCAGGTGGATTGCTTTTTCGGTAGCTCCTTCCTTATTGTCGGAATGCGCCCACGATGCCTGCTCGCGAATGTTGGAATGCACGTACGTGTATTTGTTCAGGTTTCCGCGTTCGGTTACATTGCGGAATGTAACCAGATGCAGTTTGGGTGAACAGGATGCAACGATTACACCATCGAGATTATAGTTGTTGATATCATCCACCATATCTTTCTGGTTTGCATCCGAGCAGGCAAACATGGTTGTTTTTGCCAAAACGATATTATCATCGTTTTCCACAGACTGACGCACTTTTTCCACATCCACGTAGTCGGAAATATTTCCGCCACAATGACATATATAAACTCCTATTCTTTTTTCCATAAAGCCCCCTTTAATTCCCCCTTAGGGGAAAATTTTGAGTTCAAATTTATTTATATTAAAGATATTATATGATTAGGTTCTCTAAAAGTCTCCCCGTTGGGGAGATTTAGAGGGGCTGTTGTTTCATTAAATAGCTGATAGCTTCGGATGACGCTGATCCTGCCGACAGTATGGCATCGGGAATATCCATCGGCGCTGATGCTGTTCCGGCAACAAATACCCCTTCGATGCTTGTCTGAGCCGGTGAGGCCATCAGGTCGGGCTGTCCCACAAAGCTGAATTTGTCTAGCATCAAATCATCGGCAAACATACCTTTGGCTTCGGTATTGGGCAAAGCGCCTACCGAAAGCACCACCATATCATGTTCAGCAACTTTCAGTTTTCCGGCATTGATATCTTCATAACGAAGCATCAGGTTGCCGTTTTCTTTTTCGGTGATTTTACCGATCTTTCCTTTCACAAAATTCACACCCATACCTTTTGCCTGTTCGTAGAATTCTTCAAAACCTTTTCCGAATGAGCGGATATTGAGGTAATAGATGGTTATGTCGGCCATAGGCAGCGCGCCCATCAGGAGCTGTGCCTGCTTTATGGAGTACATACAGCAAATCTGCGAACAGATGGGATTTCCGACCGAAGCATCGCGGGATCCGGTGCAAAGCACGTAGGCTATTTTATCGGGCATTTTGCCGTCACTGGGTCGCAGGATGGTGTGGAAAGGACGTGTCGGAGCTATCTGACGCTCCATCTGCATGGAAGTAAGTACATTTTTGTAAGTTCCAAATCCGTATCGGGGCATTTTCAGCGGATCGAACAGGTTGAAGCCAGTGGCGAGAACTACAGTACGTACGTGCAGCTCGTATTGCTCTTCCTCCATGGTGAAGTCGATGCAATCGGTGGGACAGGCTTTTTCGCAGGCGCCGCAGAGCGTACAGTTTTCGATATCGATAACGGCAGCTTTCGGATTGCAGATGCTGAACGGTATGTAGGCAGCCTTACGCCCCACCAGTCCGAACTGATACTGGTCGCTGACACTTACTGGGCATGCCTGTTCACATTTCTGACAAGCCGTGCAGTCTTCAACATGTACGTAACGTGGTTTTTTTAATACCGTTGCCGTAAATTCGTTTTCGTTTACTCTTCGTATATTATCAACTTTGCTTCCCGTGAAGATGGTGATATTCGGATGCCTGGATATCTCCGAAACTTTGGGAGTGGTGATACAGGCGGCGCAGTCGAGTGTAGGAAAGACTTTGCTCAGCAGAATCATTTTTCCGCCTATGCTGTCGTCTTTATCCACAAGCAGCACTTTGTAACCTGTGTTGGCAAGGTTGAGAGCGGCTTCGCCGCCGGCAATCCCTGCTCCGATGACTAACGCGTCATACGTTATGTTTTTCTTCTCCTGGTTCACGATTCTGAGTGTAATGTTTTAATTAAATAATCGTTGAAACTTCTGATTTGCTTCACAAAAGATTCGCTGCACACCGAGCAGATTGCTGCCATTCGCAGACGTGCCGGATCGATTTCCTGTGATTTCATCAGTTGATGTGTTTTAGTCACTAAACTACCGGTTTTCTCGGTACAGCTTTCGCCATACACGCAATCGCTCCCGTCGGCAGCGATAAATACGCCGTCGAACCCTTTTTCGTAGGCATATAAAATCCATTTTGATTTTATTCCGCTTGAGCAGGGCACAGTAATTGTGTAAACTGTAGGTGGATAATGCAGTTTCATCAAACCAGCCATATCAATAGCCGGGTCTGAAATCTTCTCGGTAGAGAAAACCAGTATTTTTGCTGTTTTTTTTGTAGCAATAGCCATAATATTGTTTGAGTTTCTGAGTTACGGAAATTCAGAAAATAAATTTTGCTGAGAAATACACAATAAACTCCCAACCTTTGTTGAAACAAGACTCTTCAACCGGTTGGGAGCTTGTTTTGCTTTTATTGTTTTTTCATGTAAACCTTGAAATATCCGTTTTCTTCTACGAACCCGAGATATTCATGACCTTGTTTGTTACACCATTTTGGTATATCCACTTTTGTTCCTTCGTCGGCCGAAAGAATTTCCATCACATCATTCACACCTATGGTGCCGATTGCTTTTTTTGCTTCGAGAAGTGGCCCCGGACATGCTGTTCCGCGTGCATCAACTGACTTTGCTACTACTACGTTTTTTAATTCTTCTGTTGTCATAATTTTGAATGTTTACCCCTAAACCCTAAAGGGGAATAAGAGTGGTTTGTATTTTTATTATTTATTAAATTAAAAGTGATTTATTAGAATCTGTCTTAAAGCCCCTTCAGGGGTTTGGGGTCATCTTAAATAAACAGCTGTATCGAGCTTTCACCGGCATCAGCCACGAAAGTTGCAGCTCCGGCATAGCTCAAATGCGGATAATCAATGAATTCTTCCTTTTTGAAACCCATCAGACCCATTGACATTTCGCAAATGGTGATTTCGACTCCGAGTTCGCCTGCTTGCTTAAGCATTTCTTCGAGCGACATTACATTTTGCTTTTTCATCAGCATTTTTATCATCATCGGCCCCATACCGGCCATATTCATGTTTGAAAGTTTAAGTTTATCTTTCCCTTTCGGAAGCATGATACCAAACATTCTGGAAATAAAATCCTTTCCTTTCGGAGGACATTTTTTGGGGTCACGCAAAGCAGAAAGCGACCAGAATGAGAAGAATAGTTTTACCTGAGTATCCATCGCGGCTGCGGCAACCGAAATAACCATTGCTGCCAGGATTTTGTCCATATCGCCCGATACGATGGCCATAGACAGTTGATCCTTACGATTGTTTTCGAGCCGTTGAACCTTTTTCTGCAGTGTTTCAATCTGTGACTGCAACTGCAAAAGTGTTGCTTCGTTATTCATTTCCATTTGATAATATTTTAGGATGTTTACTATTAAAGAAATATTTCAGCAAATATATATTATTTTACAGTCACTTTTTTTATTTATTATGGTGTTTATACTTACAGTATTTTGTGATTTAAATCACATTTGCTATATTTGCAATTGTATGGAACACAATTGCCCCTCTTGCCCTTTCAATCGTCAGGCGAAAAACACACTCAGCCTGAGTAGTTTCGAACAGCTAAATGCGAACCATGCAGTAGTTAGTTTCGAAAAAGGCAGTACGATTATCAAACAGGGAATGTTTTCGACCAATGTGGCTTTTCTGCGCGAAGGACTGGTGAAACTGCATCTGGCAGGCCCTTACTATGAGCAGATCGTACGCCTGGTCAAAGCTCCGACTTATCTGGGGCTTCCTACCACTTTCGGCAATAAAATCAATCAGTATTCCGCTACAGCCATTTCTGATGCTGAGGTTTGTTTTATCGACATTCAGATTTTTCGGGAATTACTGGAAAAAAATCATCTGTTTTCCTACGAAATAATTTTAGACCTTTGCCGGAATGAACTTGAGAGTTTTCGCCGTTGTGCTAACCGCACCCAGAGGCAATCCCGCGGCAATATTGCAGCTTTTCTACTGGAATTATCAAGTGACATTTTCCTTTCCGATGAATTTCTGCTTCCGCTCTCACAGCAGGAAATCGGTAATCTGATTGATTCAACGCGCGAGAGCGTAAGCCGAATACTTACCGAGTTCAGTAAAGATGAAATTATCAGCATGAACGGAAAAAAAATTAAAATACTGAACAAGAACACGCTCGAACTGATCAGTAAAAACGGCTAACTCCGGCAAAATATTAATTATCAGATACTTATATGCAAATCAGCCGATTGTGCTGCCTGAACGTATTGAAATATACCGGTAAACCCGTCGACCAGACTATTGAAATCTTCCAGTTTATCGCCACCCCACATTTTTCCTGCAAGGCTGCAGATAAAAACTTTCATATTTGTCAGATCTTTTACCTCCTGCCAGGCTTCTATCCAGTTATTAATTCCTAATTCCTCCATTCTGGCAAGCATTTCATCTTTCAGATGCGGATATTCAACCAGTGAATCATCCAGATTTTCGTTACCTTTGATGAATGCTCTGCCGGCAGTAAGCAATACGTACACTTCAATATCCATATCATCGGCAGCTGCACCGCTCATCATCACACCGGCACCGACCAGTTTATCTATACTTCCGGACGAAAGTCCTATTACAAGTTTTGACATAATTATCTTTGTTTAATTTTTCTTTGAATAAAAATAATACCTATCCTCCGCATCCGCCTGATGCAACTGCCGGAGCTTTTGACTTGGTATCGCCTCTCACGGGATTTAACTCAATTAAATCGGGAAATCTGGCGCTGACAGCATCATATCCGCCTTCAATTACTTTCACGCTGGAATATTTGAATTCGGGCAGTACGGAAGCTGCAAGAATTGCCTTTTCGTTGTCATTACAATAAATATAGACCTGATGTCTTTTTTTTGGTGCTTTGGCCGATAACTGCGCTTCGAGCACTGTCCGGGGTATATTGATTGCTCCGGTAATGCAAGCGCTATCAAATTCCACAGCTTCCCGACAGTCTATCAGATAATACTTTTCACCTTTTTCCACTGCATTCTTAAAATCTTCGGCGCTGATAAAGGTTACAGATGCTTTCGCATCTGCAACCATTTCTTCAACGGATTTGTAATTTTTAAGATTGCTACCTGAACAAGCTCCCAAAATAATAACCAACAGGCTTGAAACAGATAAAATCCAATACTTTTTCATTTTTCCTTCTATTTAAATGATTATTTGCTGATCCAGTCCAGGTAAGCACCTTCATACACTTTCACATTCGGATATTTCAGAACGGATGTGAGCACGAAATACGTAAGACCTGCAGTAGTTCCGGTTTTGCAATACAGGATTACCTCCTTGTTTTTAGGAACACCCGAAAAAAGTTGCTGAAGCGCTGCTGCTGGTTTTAATTTTGACTTTACAAGCATAGCATCACTCGGGATATTGATGGCATCACCGATTTTTCCGGCAGCGTAATCTTCTTTTTTGCGTGTATCGATCAGCACGGCGGAATTCATTTTGGCCTTTACCTGATTTTTATCCACTAAAACCGCAGGATTTACACTTGCGTTGAAAGTGGTTGCAGGCAATTTTTTGGCATTTTTGGTAATAGGTTTACGGGCTGCAAACCATGCATCCAGTTGTCCGTCGAGAATGCTTACATCTTTGGCTCCCAGATAATCGAGTACCCAATACATCAAGCCGGCATTTATTCCGGTTTTGCAATAAATCACAATTTTATTTTTGTTCGAAACACCATTTTTTCCAAAAAGTGAAGCTAATTCACCTGTCTTTTTCAGCGTACCTTCTACCGGCTGATTAGTTGACAAAGTAGTGGCATCGATGCTGATAGCTCCATCAATGTGAGTTTTGATATAATCTCCCGCCGGACGTGCATCGATTACAACAACGTTTGGATCTTTTATTATTTTTACAAGTTCATCTACTGAAATAAGTTGAGCCTGAAGGCTGAATGCCACGAATGACATTAAAACAAAAATTATTTTTTTCATTTCTTCTGATTTTTTATTTCTTTAATTTAAAATTTAGCTTGCAACTGTACGATAAAACGATCGTTGACTATACCGGCACTTTCCTGTGCGTTGATATAATTCACCTGCAAACGGGCATAATCGTTGATGTAGTAGTTCAGACCTACGGTGATACGGTTTGTTCTGCTTGTACTTACAGCGTGGTCTGCCATGTAGGTATCAAATTTTACGGTCGGTTCCAGATTCCAATTGGTCATATATGAACCGGTCACCCAGAAACCGCTTTTGGTATAAGTACCGGGTTGCTTGGTTTCATATCCCACAATTCCTCCGCATCCACCAAATAAAGGCACCTGTGAGGCTGAGTGAAGTTTGTCGTTGCCCATTATATACTCGGATTGCAACAGAAAGTTCTGCAGTTTATATTGCAGTTCGACTCCGTAGCGAAGCACATCGTTAAGAGGTTGAGAGTTGTCTGTCGGATTTATTTTTCCGTATTTGAAACTTCCACCGACCTTCAGGCCTTGCAGCGGATTGAAAACCACGCGCCCCACTATATCTTTGAACTTATTATCGTCGACAACATTCATACCGCTTCCATTCATCACCCCGACGCTGTATTGAACCAACGTTGAATCATTTCCACCGTTTATCACGAATCCTAAATCTCTCTGCGGACCTGCAAGCTGGTTGACTACTTCCGAACGGTTGACAGTGTAAAGTCCGGAGCAGGCTGTATTTTGTTCAAGACTGAAAGGTGATTTGAACTGACCGACGGATATTTTAGCCCACTGGCTGAAACGTGTATAAGAAACGTATCCATCCAGCAAGTGTACTTTATTCTGTGGTGTAAACGGACTGTATTCTATCATTACATAATAATCAATGTCGTAAGGAATGGAGCCAACTACGCCAAGTCTTGCTCTGTTTATATTGAATGAATTTTGATCGAGGCTTTTGCCGTTGGCGTCTTTTCCGTTCATATAGTAATTGTATTCAGACTGTATGAATCCGTGTACACCTACCAAATCTCCACCTCCCGAAACACAACCCTGCGAATTTGCCATTTGAGCAAATATAAATGCAGCAAGGAGTATGAATAAATATTTTAATTTTTTCATTACTATCTTTTTTAAATTTTACGTCGGAAAATTATTTTACGGTCGGAAAGTTTGCAACTGGTTTTTCGAGTGTCCAGCTGTTTTTCTCCAGTTTCGAACCAATCATGTTGTTTGCTCCGCAGAACAGTCCTTTTGCATCATATCCCAGCACAGTAAGATAAGCAGAAACCATGGCTGATGTTTGTCCGGTCCAGCAGTAAGGAACCACTACAGCGCCTGCATTCAGATTTTTGAATCCTGCGGCATCAGCTAATTTCAGAGTTTCGTTCAATCTGTAGGCACCTTTGATATGTCCGTATTTATTTACATCGGCTTCCGTCCAGTAATTTACCAGAAAATAATTTCCTGGATTAGGCAACACATCAACGGGTTTTACATTCTGAAATCCTTTGTCAAGAGCTACACGAACTCTTTCTTTCAAAATTTCGGATCCATCTTTGGCTGTAGCAGTGAAAGTGGGAAGGCTGAAAGCTACCGGAGTTTTGATGGTATTTGTTGAAGACCAGTTTGTATGGTTTACTGCCTGGTCAGAGACATTGGCTGTCCATTTGTCAAAAGCAGGTCCCCATGCACTCATACCCCATTTCATGATTTTACTGGTTTTGTATCCGCTCAGGCGCAGGCATACATTGGCGTAAGCTGCATTCTGTCCAGTGTAACATACCAGCAATATCGTTTTAGTACCTGCATTCTGGGCTGCGGTAAGTACATCTTTCACAGTTGAATTGACAGCGCCTTCAATATGACCGGCAGCATAATCGGTAGCAGAACGTAAATCGATAATGTAATACGGACTTTTATCTGCGTTGACGGCCGATGCTGTAACCACTCCTGATGCTATTACATCCGGCAGATCCAGGGTATTGGCTGCCATGTAATCTGTCATTACCTTGTAATAATCTACCTGAGGTTCGTCTTCGGTCTTGATACATCCGGAGAAACTTAAAACTGATATTGATATAATCAAAAAAAGTTTGAAATAATTACGTGTTTTCATAATAATAAATTGTTTAATTTTTAATTAAAAAGATTATTTTTTTGTATCTATCCGCCACATCCGGCCGAAGCTTTCTGTTGTGCGTTTGGGTTATGATTTGGATTGAAGGCTTTGTATCCTCCATCAAGATTATATACATTTTGAAATCCGAGTTGTTTGAGGGTTACTGCCGAGAGTGTTCCCATTGTTCCATCGTTACAATAAACAATCAGGAGGTCTTTCTTTTCGGGTGGATACATGTACTGTGCTGACCAGTATTCTGTGTCTGAAATTTTGAATTCAAGATCTCCCCGTGGCAATGAAACAGATCCGGGTATATTGCTGGCATTATAATCGCTTGCCTGACGAACATCGAGCAATGTAAAGGTTTCACCTTTTTCTGTTTTAGCCTTCAGTTCATCTGCTGTTATGGTTTTTACCATTTTTTTGTAGTCAGCAGCCTTATCTGTGTTATCCTCGTATATTCCCCTGCAACTTACAGCAACCAGAACAATGAGTGATAATACCATGAATTTTATGTGTGTTTTCATTGTTTTATATGTTTTTTTTTAGAAAGCACTGAACTTTCCGGTCCTTTCGTTCCATTTTACAAACACATACCATAATATTATTAATCCGAGTACCAGAAAAAATGCTCCGTCGTATCCGATATAATCTGGCAGGTAATTTTTGAATTTTGCACTTTGCGGCATGATACCGTCAACTGCCGGCACGATGAATTTGGTTGAAATCGGCGATATGAGGATAAATGTTATTCCGGCTATCCAGAGTTTTAGCTGTCCTTCGCCCATTCTCCAGAGTGTACCTACCGCACAACCACCTGCCACGGTCATTCCAAGTCCGAAAATAAATCCTCCGAGTATTGCTCTTCCCCAGAAATGCGGGAAAACCCATGTCATTTCACGTGCGCGATTACCGGCTTCGCCTATGGCTCCTATACCGAAATATTTAATGGCTGTAAAACCAATCAAACTTACTACAAGACCTGCCATTACACCTACCGAACCATGCGACTCGCCGCTCAGAAATGGATCGCGGAAGGATTTAACAATGCAAAATCTTGAACGCTGGCAAATAAGACCCATCAATCCGGCAATGATTATAAACCAGGACATCACAGGATCTGAATCAGCGTATGAGTATGCCAGAACAGTAATTGATATAACTACAAGTACTCCGGCGATAAGCTGCCATTTTCCTTTATCGGATTGAACTGCCAGATAGGTGTAGCTTTTGCCGGAACTCCAGGCCGGGTGTTTCTCCATTTCCCAAAGCAGGTATTTCAAGGCTATCAGCACCCCGGCAAACATGCCGATAGTGAATATAATGGCACCTCCCGAGAGTGCGGGAACACCACTGAAAAATGATCCAATGGAACATCCGACCCCTATTGTAGCACCCACAGCCATGAGCAATCCTCCGATCAGCCCTTTTACCATTTCACCTTTGGGAGGCACCCGCAGAGCAAACTCTTTGGAGAACAGCGCTCCCACAAAAGAGCCAACCATAATCAGCAGCACGAGCATTCCGTAGTTGCTTTTGAAAACCGGGACAACTGAACTGCCTGCCGAACCAAACAAAGCGTAGAAATTTTCGCCCCAGTTGTTCAGTCCGCCGCTTGCTCCCCAGGGGCTTTTAATGGCAAAAAGAAGAATATTGAGAAGCCCCAGTATGACTCCACCAACCCAAACGGGCCAGTGCTTGCCAAAAAAAGTGCTGAACAAGCCCCCTAAGGCACTATTGTTTTTTGTTTGAGCCATCGTTATATTCTCCTACACTTTTTGAATCAACATTCGGGTAACCCCCCCTTCCAGATCAGTAACTTCAAGGAATTTGTTGCCGGTTTTTTCACACCAGTTTGGCAAATCTGTTTTGGTGCCGGGATCAGTTCCCAGCATTTCCAGCACGTCGCCTGAACTTAAATCTTTCATAGCTTTAGCTACTTTCATAATCGGCATCGGACACGAAAGTCCTTTACAATCCAACGTCATTTTGATATCCATAATAAATAGTTTTAATTTGTTAATAACTTTGAGATGCAAAGTTTGTCAAATTGTAAGTTAAAAACTAAATATTTATACTGACCTTATTCAGTTTGAGAGCGTGTTTTCGACAGAAAAAAAAATGATGTAAATCATTCCTGACTTCTGCTTATTTTAACAATTAATGCTTCATGCGACGGAAACCTGACATTAAAAATCCATATTAAGTGATATTAACTTAATAAATTTTGAGATTTTATTAACTTCTATGATTTTATATATTATATTTGTGCACATTAATATCTGTTTTGCAAAGTCTGTATTGATTTTACATAAGATTAAAAAATTTATGAAAGAAAAAATATCCTTCACAACTAATAGCTGCACACTTAATAAAGAAATAGCCGGATGTTTTGAGAAACTGTCTTATGAGGAGATGCTGCTTCTGGAAGAAAACAATGTATTTATCACCTACAAAAAAGGAGAAACACTCTGCAAGCAGAATACATTGGCTTCGCATGTAATGTTTTTGTGTAGCGGACTGGCCAAAGTATATCTTGAGAGTAATTCCGGAAGTCTCATCCTCAAAGTTTTACCTCCCGGAAACATTATCGGGCTGACTGCTCTGCTCGATGGCTCCAATTTCTTTCAATATTCGGCTTATGCATATCAGGACTGCAATGTACGTTTGATTGACATTAGTATATTCAAAAAACTGATTTTGATTAATCCGGCATTTGCCAATGAAATTATCAACCTGTTGTGTAAAAATCTGATTCAGCTGCAAACCCGTTTTTTTGGTTACACCCAGAAACAGTCGTACGGCAGAATGGCAGATACGTTGCTTTGCCTGTCGTGCAATATTTTCGAAACTTCCGAATTTCGACTTGAATTGTCGAGAAAAGAACTTGCCGAACTTTCAGGACTGACTACGGAAAGTGTAATCCGGATTATTACTAAATTCAAAAACGATGAATTGATATCAGAAGAAGGAAAAATAATCCGGATTCTGAACGAAGAAAAGTTGAGGCAAATCAGTGAATACGGCTAAAGAAATATATGAAAACTCCTGAAAAGCTGATTCAAATAAAAATTTTTGAACCGGCTTTTTTTTTTCAGAACGACTTCAGCATACCAGCACCAAAAAGCTAAATTGCATATTTTCATACAATTGAGTTGAAATTTTATTTATTTGAAATCAAAATAAAACAGAACTGTAAAATAATTGTATATTTGCAATCCAAAATATTAATGCTAATTACATGATTACCATAAAAGAAGCCAGGTCCAAAAAAGAGATGAAGCAATTCATCATGTTTCCTTTTGAACTCTATAAAAATGACAAAACATGGGTACCACCCCTAATTTTCGACGAATGGAACACATTCAACCGGAAAAAGAATCCTTCGTTCGAACATTGCGATGCTGCATTTTTTCTGGCGCTGAAAGATAACAAAGTGGTGGGCAGGATTGCTGCTATCATCAACCACAAAGCCAACGATACGTGGAATGAGAAACTCACCCGCTTTGGATGGATTGCTTTTACCGACGATACTGAAGTGTCCAAAGCATTGCTTGATGCTGCCGAAAAATGGGGTGCCACACAGGGGATGTCAGGTATTCACGGTCCGCTTGGTTTCACCGATCTTGACCCGGAAGGTATGCAGATTGAAGGCTTCGAAAACAACTCCACCATCACAAGTGCTCACAACTATCCTTATTTCCCGGTTCACATGGAGAAACACGGATTCCGGAAATCGGTGGACTGGGTGCAATACAAATTCAATGCCTCACAACCTATCCCGGAAAAAGTAGGACGTATCAATAAGCTTATTTCGCAGAAATATAAAGTGAAGACCATAGTTCCAAAAACCAAAAAAGATGCACTGAAATACGTTCCGGGGTTTTTCAAAGGAGTGAACGAGGGTTTCAGGAATCTTTATGGATTCACGGAATTGAACGAAAAACAAATCAAATACTACACTGAAGCTTATTTCGGATTTGCGCGTCCGGAGCTGCTATGCTTCCTCACCGACGAAAACGACGAAGTGGTTGGTTTCGGCATTTGTTTCCCTTCGTTGTCCAAAGCTTTCCAGAAAGCCAAAGGCCGTTTGTTCCCCTTCGGATTTATACATATACTGAAGGCATTGAGAAATTACGACGAAATAGACCTTTACTTCAACGGAGTAATGCCTGAATGGCAGCACAAAGGGATTCATTCGCTTTATTATGTAGCCATGAATGAAGTATCGATAGCCCGCGGTGTGAAATGGGCCTATTCTACCGGACAGCTCGAAACGAATATCAACGCAGTGGGAATATGGGATAATTATGAAAAAGAACCGTATTTCAGAACACGCTGTTACATCAAAGATTAAATTTCCTTCCTGTAAAAAAAGACTGACGATTGTCAGTCTTTTTTTACAGGAACATTCCTATTTCTTTTGTTTCAGTGCGGCTTTGGCTTTTTTAATTTCCAGTTTTGCCTGCTTTTTCTCCACGTTTAATTGCTTCGATTTCAAATCCAGATCCCTCTGATATACATCGAGCTGACGGATTCTTTCTTTTATCTCGTAGTCTCTTTCGTCGAGTATTTTCTGCTGGTCGGACAGTTTATCAACGTTGTATTGCAATGTTTCACGTTTCATTTCCCATTTGTCTCTTGCTGTTTCTATTCTTCTTTCCCTGTCGTCAAACTGAGCCAGACGATCCTGGACCTGCCAGTCAGACATATCGTTCGTCTTTTTCTTAAACTCTTTTCTTTCTCTCCTGAGGAGCTTTATTTCACGGTCTCTGAGCCGGTTTTCCTTTTTAAGCAGTTTTTCATCTTCCTTGTAGAATCTGCGCTTCTCTTTCAGATTTTTCAGTTCGTTATTGAGCACTTTTGCAAAGTCCTTGGCCTGTTCCTGAAATGACTTAAGCTCTTTTTTGTTCTTATTCACCACTTTCTCAAGCACTTCCACCTCATATAAATATTGCTCGTTATCACTTTTATGCTGCCTGATTCCGTCCACATCCACCATATCAAACACGGGAGTTTCCCACTGATAATATTTTCCTTCATTTATTCCGTTCTGATAAGTACCCGTGTAATCATCCGATTTCTGAACCTGCCGGCTAAAGTCCTGATTAATGGTATCCTGTGACTGTTTTCTGTCCGATTCTGCCAGGTATTGAGCACTCAAGCCGCAAGTAGAGGCTATCAAAAAAGCGAAAACAAAAACTGAATTGAAAAGTATTGATTTCATATCCATTTGAATTATTTGTTTGGAATTACAAATATATGATTTATTTGGAAAATAAAACATTTGTTAATCAATAAATTTCAATGAAACAAAATTTCATAGCCATAATTCCAGTTTTACCGTTCTGAAGTTGAAAAAAGAAAGCACAATTTCATTTTCGGCTCAATGTTGATTACTTTTGTTACAAAACGAATATTATTACGCCTAATTACTTTTAAATTGCAATTCCAATGATTCCGGTAAAATATTTTAATTAAAAATCCTTCTAAATAATTACATTCCGGCATAACTTTGTATTGAAAAAAAAAGGAATCTATGAAATTTACGAAAATGCACGGCACTGGCAACGATTACATATATGTAAACGGCTTTGAACAAATCATTGAAAATCCGGG
>CAZWLJ010000009.1:0-78752 GCA_964634605.1 uncultured Paludibacter sp. | reverse complement strand
GTAGCGAGAGGGGGGCATGATCCCCCGACCTTCCCGATAAAAAATCGGGACGCTCTAACTAACTGAGCTATTGATTAGTGTTTCGGTGTAATTTCTGCTCTTTTTAGCTTTAACTTCTTTTTCGCGTTTCATAGCTTCACTTCTTGTGTGAAATTCTTCAGAATAAACGACTTTCCAGGGACGTCCTGATTTTGTTGAAGGCGTTGCACCTGCATTATGTCTGTTCAGTCTTTCATCAATGTTCTCGCAACTACCGATATAGAATCTTCCGGTTTTCTCACTTTGAAGAATATAAAGAATATACATGCTAATGAGATTATAAATGAAAAAAGGTTGTTATTTTTATATAACAACCTTAATGTTAAAAAAGTAGCGAGAGGGGGGCATGATCCCCCGACCTCATGATTATGAATCATGCGCTCTAACCAACTGAGCTATCTCGCCAAACTGGCAACTATTTTTTTCGGTGATTCCCGGCCTTCCCGATGAAGAATCGGGACGCTCTAACCAACTGAGCTATCTCGCCAAACTGTCAACTATCTTTTTCAGTGATTCCCGGCCTTCCCGATGAAAAATCGGGACGCTCTAACCAACTGAGCTATCTCGCCATGATTTTTTTGTGGGTGCAAAGGTAGAAAAATAAATGGTTTTGTCAAAATTATTATAGTTGAAAATTGATATAATTTGAGTGTTTTTTTGAAATTATACACCGAAAGTTAATCAGAATATATTATAACCCCGATTCCAGCCCCATTTCTTTTCCCAGTTTCAGCATGTATTCCCGGGCTGCTTCGTGTTCGTTGGGAATAATACCGTCGAGTATGGCATCTTTGATTTTCATTTTGATATCACCCACGGTATTACACGCAGGCAGTTGGAAGATTTCCATGATTTCCTGTCCGTTAATGGGTGGTTGAAAGTTGCGGACACGATCTTTCTCCTCTATATCTTTCAATTTCTGACTTACAAGCTGAAAATTTTGCCGGTAGCGGCGCACTTTTTCGGGATTTTTGGATGTGATGTCGGCATTGCAGAGCAACATCAGGTCGTCAATATCATCTCCCGCTTCGAAAAGTAACCGCCTCACGGCCGAATCGGTCACTTCATCTTCGCTCAGCACGATGGGGCGCATGTGCAGTCCGACCATTTTCTGGACATATTTCATTTTCTCGTTCATGGGCAATTTCATTTTTCGGAATATCTCCGGTATCATTTTTACGCCTATAAAGTTGTGGTTATGAAATGTCCATCCGAGCTTCGGGTCAAACTTTTTGGTCCTGGGTTTCCCTATATCGTGAAGCAGGGCAGACCACCGCAGCCACAGATTGTCCGTTTTCGAAGCTAATTCGTCCAAAACAGCCAGTGTATGGTAAAAATTATCTTTATGTCCCACACCGTCTTTGGTTTCGGCACCTTTCAGAGCCAGTAACTCCGGAAAAATCAGTTGCAAAAGTCCGGTTTTTTCGAGCAGAATGAATCCGGCGGAAGGTTTTGGCGAAAGGATAATTTTATTAAGCTCGTCAGCAATGCGCTCGCGGGTTATGATTTTTATCCGGTCTTTGTTGCGGACTATGGCATCGAAAGTATTTTCTTCGAGAAAAAATCTAAGTTGCGAAGCAAATCGTATTCCGCGCATCATCCGGAGCGGATCATCTGAAAATGTAATGTCAGGATTCTGCGGAGTGCGGATTACGAAGTTTTTCAAATCTTCCAGCCCTTTGAAAGGATCAACCAGTTCGCCGTATCGATGTTTGTTCAGGCAGAGAGCAAGGGCGTTGATAGTGAAATCGCGGCGGTTCTGATCGTCTTCCAGAGTGCCGTTTTCTACCACCGGATTGCGTGAATCGCGGGTATATGATTCCTTGCGGGCGCCCACGAATTCCACTTCCCACTCGTGGGTTTTCACCTGAGCAGTACCATACGTTTTGAAAAAGGAAAATTTTGCTTTTTTGCCAAGTTTTTTATATACCTGCTCGGCAAGCGCTATTCCGCTCCCAACTGTCACAATATCAATATCTTTTGATGGGCGGCGGAGATATATGTCGCGTACAAAACCGCCAATAACATAGGTTTCCAAACCCATTTCATCAGCCGTTTCGGAAATCAGCCTGAAAATTTTTTCCTCTAAATGTTGCTGCATATTATCGTTTTTTCGAAATGCAAAATTAGTGGTTTTTGAAGGATTGGGCAAAAAATAAGTAGTAAGGCTCCGTTTTTATATGATATTATTGTGAACTGCATCCGGGAATTGTAAATGCCGATAGCAGCTGGTAGTGTGCAGGATTATTTAATCCTTGGTTTCCAAATTGTTTTAGCCGTGGCACAAACTTTATTGTCTTTCTGAGTTTTTATGGTGTGAATATATGAATTGGCATCAGCATCCCAGTCGGTGAGCGACAGGACTGTGTCGCCAAGTTGGGCTTCAGCTATAAACCGTCCATCGATCGATTGTAAATAATAATTGTCAAAAATATTTTCAGGCATCGATTCAATCAGCCATTGTAAGTATCTGATGTTGTTCACGTGCAGGTTCGAATCAACATCGTAACGGTTAATCATAAACTCTTTTTCGTTATTTGCCCTGACTGTTTCCTGTATTTTTTTTGTTATATCATGGTTCACACAGTCTTCATTGATATACGACCATTTGTTTTTGATTGCATCCGATATTTGTACAGGTTTTCTTCTGTTGATATCAAAAAACACCCAAAGTCCTTTTGCTTTGCCAATGATGTGTCCCTGCTCGTTGTAAATGATGTTTTCCCTGAATCCTTTGATAGCGGAATACTTTGACAGCCAGGTTCTGATTACAATCTTTTCTTTGTATCCGGGATAATAATCCATTTCCATATAACCCGAAAGCAAAACCCATCCAATGTTTTGTTTCTCAAGGTCATACAAACTGTGGTTGATAACATAGCAATGGTCTGCAGCTGTTTCTTCAAGTAATGTTAAGATAGCAGTTGACGATGCCTCTCCGAATTTATTCATTTCGAAATACCTTAACTCAAATTGTTTCTCAAAATAATTCTTCAAATCCAGTCTCCTTTCATAGTTGTTGAATTAGCCGGAATAGATACTGAGGAAAAAGTAAATTGCCTGACTAACGAACCTTTCACTGAATCAGGCTGATGGAAGCATCCGGCAAACTTCTTTTTTTTGTGTGCAAATATAGCTTTTTAAAAATTAATGTATGGCAACTTCTTCCTGATTAGTTTGAAAAATGCAGGTTTTATACAAACCCTTAAAAAACCAAAACAACTTCATTCAAAATCCGTTGCGTTAAAAAAATCCGTATCTTTGTAACCTTAATTCAGACATCTGGTAACCGATTTCAGAATCCGGACTTTTTTATTTTGCCGATATTTTCTTTGAAATCTGTTAATCGGGTGCCTGGCATCTGAATAAAAAAATGAAACGAGCTATATTTCCCGGCACATTCGATCCGTTTACTATCGGGCATTACAGTATAGTGATGCGCGGATTGCAGTTGTTTGACGAGGTTGTAATTGGCATAGGTGTCAATCAGACAAAAAAAACCCTTTTCGATCTTGAAAAGCGAATAGACATAATTCAGCAGGCTTTTAAAAACGAACCGGGAGTCACCGTGCAAACCTACGACAGCCTGACAGTTGATTTTGCATCTTCAGTAGGAGCCGGATACCTCCTGCGTGGTTTGCGTACCGTATCGGATTTTGAGTATGAGCACACAATAGCTAATGCCAACCGGCAACTGAGTGGTCTGGAGACTGTCATTTTATTCACAGAAACAGAATACTCGTTTATCTCGTCAACCGTGGTACGGGATTTGATAGCTTACGGCAGAGATATTACCGGATTCTTGCCACCCGGAGTGGTTATTTAGCTGTTTCATCTGTTTGTGTGTTTACTGTTTTTACTTTTAAGACAAATGATATGCCCTGATTTTTTTTGAGGGTGCACACACTTCACAATAGTAGATTAATTTATTTTACAAAAAAAATGTTTTGTTATTTTATTGATTCAGAGATTATTAATTATTATGAGAAAAATATATATTCCGCTGATTATTCTGTTGTTCGGTATTTCGGTAAATGCGCAGGACAAAGAAGATAAGTATTTTAAAATCAATAAAAATCTGAGCGTTTTCAACAGCATACTGCGGGAGTTGAATTCGTTTTATGTGGATACACTGGATTATGACAAGGTAGTTCAGGAAGGTATCAGCAATATGCTCTCTTCTCTCGATCCCTACACCGTGTATATCCCCGAGGAGATGAACGATGACCTGAAGATGATGACTACCGGCGAGTATGCCGGAATAGGTGCACTCATAATGCAGAAAGACGGGAATGTGGTTATATCAGAGCCATACGAAGGGATGCCTGCGCAAAAAAACGGATTGCGCGCAGGCGACATCATTCTGGAAGTCGATGGGGTAAAAGCCACTGGAAAAACGACTGCTCAGGTAAGCGAAATGCTGAAAGGAAAAAACGGAACCGAGATAACAATGAAAATTGAACGCTGGAACGAGAATAAACCAATAGTTAAGAAATTCACCCGCGAAAATATCCAGTTCAATCCGGTGACTTATTATGCAGCGCTCGAAAACGGCACAGGCTACCTCATGCTCAATGATTTCACGGATAAAGCTGCCACCGAATTCAAGAATGCTGTAAATGACATGGTCAAAAACAATCAGATTCGTTCACTGATTATTGATGTACGGAACAATCCGGGAGGGCTTGTTGACGAAGCTGTAAAAATAATGGGCTATTTTGTGCCAAAAGGAACTTCCATCGTTTCCACAAAAGGACGAAATTACGAAACCGACCGTACGTACAAAACACCTTCCGACCCCGTTTATCCGGAAATGAAGCTCGCGGTAATTGTCAACCGGGGTTCAGCATCTGCTTCCGAAATTCTGGCCGGAGCTATTCAGGATCTGGACCGTGGGATTGTCATCGGTGAGCGCACGTTTGGAAAAGGACTGGTACAAAGCATTCGTCCGGTGGGCTACGGCGGAAATATCAAAGTAACCATGGCAAAATACTATACTCCAAGCGGCAGATGTGTGCAGGCGCTGGACTACAGCCACCGGAATGAAGACGGCAGCGTGGGAAGAATTCCTGACAGTCTGACAACCGAATTCAAAACAGCCAACGGACGAATTGTGAGAGACGGAGGTGGTGTTTTACCCGACAGCGTGACTACCGATTCGCGTAAACTGAATATCGCTTATTATATTCTGTTGCAGAATCATTATTTTGATTTTGCCACACGCTATGCCCAAAAACATAAAAGCATTGCCACTCCCGATAAGTTCAGTCTGACTGATGATGAATTCAACGAATTTGTGAACTACCTGGTAAACGAAAAGAAATTTACCTACACCACTCAAACCGAGAATTATTTCAAACAACTCACTGAAATGGCTGCATACGAGGGCTTTGATGTGAGTGCAAAAGCTGAATTCGACGCTCTGAAAGCCAAGCTAATGCCTGATGTGGAGCAAAATATCCGTGAAAACAGGAAAGAAATCGAAGAAATGCTGACAGTCGAGATTCTTCAGCGGTACTATTTTCAGAAAGGGCAGGTGCAATACATGCTCAAAGAAGATTCGGATCTGAAAGTGGCCATACAATTTCTGACAAACGGAACCAGATTTAATCAGATACTGAACAAGTAATCCGGTATACCGTCAGTTCAAACTGACTTTAGCCTGTAAAAATAAGTAATTTACATAACCTTACATTTAAATAAAAATTGAATTATTCTGAAATACCTTCACCCTGCTATGTGATTGATGAGCAGGCTTTTCGCAAAAATCTGGAGCTCATCAGTTCTGTGGCTCGCCGTGCAGAAGTAGAAATCATTCTGGCATTCAAGGCGTTTGCCATGTGGTCGGTTTTTCCCATCGTCCGTGAATATGTGGACAGCAGCACGGCGAGTTCGCTCGCTGAAGCACGCCTGGCCTGCGAGGAAATGCACAACAAAGCTCATACGTATGCTCCCGCTTATTCCGAAGCCGAGTTTCCTGAGATAATGAGCCTGAGCAGTCACATTACATTTAATTCGATATCGCAGTTCCTTAAATTTTACCCGCAGACTTCAGGTGAAAATATTTCATGCGGATTACGCATTAATCCGGAATTTTCTGATGTAGAAACCGATTTGTACAATCCCTGTGCACCCGGATCGCGGCTGGGAGTAGTGGCTGAATTATTGGGAGATACGTTACCGGAGGGCATCGAAGGTCTTCATTTTCACACACTTTGTGAATCCAGGTCGTTTGATCTGGAAAAAACACTTGCAGTTGTCGAGGATAAGTTCGGAAAATTTTTCCACCAGATCAAATGGCTTAACATGGGAGGCGGCCATCTGATGACACACAAGGATTACGACGTGGAACATCTGATACAATTGCTGAAAAACTTCAAAAAGAAGTACCCGGATTTGCATGTCATTCTCGAACCGGGAAGTGCTTTTGTATGGCAGACCGGCTCTCTGGTTTCCACCGTGCTGGATATTGTGGAAAATAAGGGTATCAAAACAGCTATGCTCGATGTGTCATTCTCATGCCACATGCCCGATTGTCTCGAAATGCCCTACAAACCCGTAATTCGTGGAGCTTATGAACCCGAAACAGGTAAACCGGTTTTCAGGATGGGAGGCAACAGTTGTCTGTCCGGAGATTTTTATGGTTCCTGGTCGTTTGACGAACAGCTGAAGGTGGGTGATAAGGTAATTTTTGAAGATATGATACATTATACCATGGTTAAAACCACCATGTTCAATGGGGTGACGCACCCTTCCATCGGTATGATCACCAGCGATAAGGAGTTTAAATTGATTCGGAAATTCAGTTACGAAGATTATAAAAACAGGATGTCATGACAGCCGTTTTCAGAATTAGTTTAAGAATAAAAAATAGAATTAATTTGGTGTTTAAGTTTTATTGATTTATTTTTGTGTATTAAAAAATAATGATAGAAAAGAAAAATTATTTTTCAAAAAATAAATCTAAACGACTTTTTTTAAAAGGAATAAAATGGGAAGAGTATTAGTTATTGGTGCCGGAGGTGTGGGAACTGTAGTGGTTCATAAGATAGCTCAAAATCCGGACGTGTTTACCGAAATAATGCTGGCAAGCCGCACAAAATCAAAATGCGATGCAATAGCAGCCGATGTTAAAAAACGCTATCATGTTGATATTAAGACGGCTCAGGTTGATGCGGATAATGTTGCCGAACTCGTTGCACTGCTCAGGGACTTTCAGCCCGACATTCTTGTCAATGTAGCATTGCCTTATCAGGATCTGAGCATCATGGATGCTTGCCTTGAAGCGGGCGTCAATTACCTGGATACTGCCAATTACGAACCCAAGGACGAAGCAAAATTCGAATACAAATGGCAGTGGGCATATCATGATAAGTTCAAAAAAGCCGGGCTTACCGCCATACTTGGATGTGGATTTGATCCTGGAGTAACGAGTATTTTTACAGCCCATGCAGCAAAACAGCATTTCGATGAAATACATTACCTGGATATTGTTGATTGTAATGCAGGTGATCACGGAAAGCCTTTTGCCACAAACTTCAATCCTGAAATAAATATACGCGAAGTAACTCAGAATGGTAAGTATTACGAAAATGGCAAATGGGTTGAAACTGAACCGCATGCCATTCACAAACCTTTGAATTATCCGGAAATTGGTGCCAAAGAATCGTATGTGATATATCACGAGGAACTCGAATCGCTCGTTAAAAACTTCCCGACCATCAAGCGTGCACGCTTCTGGATGACCTTCGGGCAGGAATATCTGACTCATTTACGTGTGATTCAGAATATCGGCATGGCCCGCATCGACGAAGTGGATTACAACGGATGCAAAATAGTTCCAATTCAGTTTCTGAAAGCCGTTTTACCCAACCCGGGCGAACTGGGAGAAAATTACAAAGGTAAAACTTCCATCGGATGCCGCATTAAAGGATTCAAAAACGGAAATGTAAAAACATACTATATTTACAACAATTGCAGTCACGAAGCCGCATACAAGGAAACCGGCACACAGGCTGTAAGCTATACTACCGGAGTGCCTGCAATGATTGGAGCCATGATGTATCTTACCGGCGAATGGAGTAAACCCGGAGTATATAATGTGGAACAATTTAATCCGGCTCCTTTTATGGAACAACTCAACAAACAGGGACTTCCGTGGAAAGAACTCCATGATGTAGACCTGGAGCTGTAATTGTTGTCTGGAGATAAATTATAAAAGATAAGGATATTGAGTCATCGGTATCCTTTTTTTTATAATTATTCGGGAAATGGTTTGTATTCATTTTAGAAGATTTCCCGGCTGAAAGAAACAAAGGTTGACAACTGATTGATGCTTTTATAATAATTAAAAGAGTAATTTTTGTTATCAGAGTTGAAATGTTGTTTTTTAAATTTTAATTATTAAATAATAAAATTATTTCCCTATTTTTGTAAACAGGCAGGCAGGTAATTACTGTTTTATCTTTTTAATATTTGACAGTTTGATCCATAAATGGTAATTTTTATTCTTTTATTTTTGTAATAATCAATTTTTTACTGTCTATATTTCAGAAGATTAAGTTTGAAGGTGTTATTTTGATTCTCAATAAAACATCGGCAATTGCTTTTTTACATTAAATAAGCGTTATCCCATGAAAAAATTATTTTATTTATTATCCATCCTATTTCTTTGTTCCTGTATTAATCAAGATAATCCCCGTATTACAAGTAAATTAAGAGCGCCTGCTTATCCATTGGTAACAATTGATACGTATACTAACGCCTGGCTTTTTGGTGATACTTTGTACAATCAACAAATAACTCACTGGACCGGAAAGGAATTCCCTTTATTGGGAGTCATTCGTGTTGACGATCAGGTATATCGGTTTATGGGAATCGAACAAAAAGTACGTAAGCCTATTTTAAATACCAGTGAAAGCGAGTCCTGGGAAGCTGTTTATGTCAATGAAAAGCCAGCAGGAAACTGGATGGAAATAGACTATGATGACAAAAATTGGAAAATCGGAAAGGCAGCTTTTGGAAAACGCGAAAATGATCAACATATCAAAACGAAATGGCAGAATGAGGAAATATGGGTCCGAAGAAAATTCATACTGGAGGACAGTATAACTTCCGGTTTCAAAGTAATTTTAGAATATTCTCACGATGATGATGTGGAGATATTTATCAATGGTGTCAAAGTCGTTTATGTAAATGACAAATGCCAGAATAATTCTCTCCTGGAACTTTCCCGTGAAGCATCTTCATCACTCATCAAAGGTGAAAATGTGATTGCGGCTTACTGCAAAAATAAAATGGGCGATGCCTATCTTGATTTTGGATTAAGCCTGGAGCAACAATTGCAGCCGTTTTTTCCGCAAACCGCAAAACAAAAATCGGTAGAAGTACTTCCTACCCAAACTATTTTCAACTTTACTTGTGGCCCGGTAGATATGGAGTTAGTATTCACAGCACCCTTGTTGATGGATAATCTTAATTTGCTTTCCAGACCAATTAATTACATTACATACAAACTCACTTCAAACGATTCGAAATCTCATTCCGTAGATATTTATCTTGAAGGTGGTACTTCATGGGCTTTGAATGTGTACAATCAACCAAGCCAAACTGAAGCTTTCGAAAAAAATGATTTATTATTTCTGAAAACTGGAAGTAAAAGTCAACAAATTCTGGGAAAGAATGGAGATGATTTACGTATTGACTGGGGATATTTTTACTTGTCGGCCGATAAACGAAATACGTCTTCCGGAAAAGGGAATGCACTTCTGATGCGGAAAGAATTTCTGGAAAAGGGCATTTTAAGCGGGCAGGACTCCAATTCTCTTAACGGCCAGGAAAATTTTGCCTTTGCACGTGCTTTAGGAAAAATTAAAAAAGAACAAACCGGTTATTTTATGTTAGGCTACGATGATCTTTATTCCATACAATATTTTGGAAAAAATCTTCGTCCGTACTGGAACAGGAGTGGAGATATGGATATAGTAAATCTTTTTTCCACAGCTAAAAAAGAGTACAAATCCTTAATGAAAACCTGTACTGACTTTGATAATAATCTGATGAAAGAAGCAACACGATGTGGCGGAAGGGAGTATGCCGAATTGTGTGCACTCGCCTACAGACAATCTGTTTCGGCTCATAAGCTGCTGCAAGCACCAAATGGTGATTTGCTTTTTCTTTCAAAAGAAAACAACAGTGGCGGAGCAATTGCAACTGTTGATGTTACATACCCTTCAGCACCTTTGTACTTACTTTATAATGTTGATCTGTTAAAAGGAATGTTGAATCCGATATTTTATTATGTAGAGAGCGGAAAATGGAAAGAACCTTTTGCGCCTCACGATATAGGCAACTACCCGATAGCCAACGGACAAATTTCGCAAACCATACTTCCGGTAGAAGAAACAGGGAATATGCTCATACTGTCGGCTGCAATAGCTACTATAGAAGGAAATGCAAACTATGCCGAAAAACACTGGAATACTTTATCTCACTGGGCTGATTTTTTGGTTGAGAAAGGATTTGACCCTGAATATCAGGAAAATACGGATGTTTTTACCGGTCGCTCGGCACACAATGCCAATCTGTCTGTAAAAGCTATTCAGGGCATTGCATCTTACGGTAGACTGGCAGATATGCTGGGACGCAATGAAATAGCACAGGAGTATACATCATTAGCCCGCACGCTTGCATTGAAATGGGTAAAAGAGACTGATGATGGAGATCATTATCGATTTGCGTTTGACCAACCGGGCACCTGGAGCCAAAAATACAACCTTGTATGGGATAAAATTCTTAAAATAAACGTATTTCCCCATGAAGTGCCGGAAAAAGAAGTAGCCTATTATCTCACAAAGCAAAATACGTATGGTTTGCCACTCGATAGTAGAAATCAATATACTAAAGCAGACTGGATAGTTTGGTCAGCTACCTTGGCTCGGAGTACTTCTGATTTTGAGCAATTTATCCGTCCGCTTTATAAATTTACAAACGAAACAACAGACAGAATTCCATTATCTGACTGGTACTGGACTGACAAACCAGAGCATGTGGCATTTCGTGCACGATCTGTAGTTGGTAGTTTTTTTATCAAAATGATGGAAGATAAGTTAATCTCTCAGCGAAATTAATGTGTTTACCGGCAAGTTTTATTAAGCTTAAGTTAGCATGTTCTTTAAAAGACTAAATATCATAATTTTATTTTCCTGCTTTTGCTTTCTGTTTTCGCATTCCGAAGAGTCAGCAGGTGGGTTATTATTTACATCCAGTTCGGAAAAAGTAGATAAGAGAACTTCCATGTGTATATTTGGCGATAAACTTCAGCGGATTGAGGATTCATTCAATATAAGTTTTGATTTGTCTATTTGGGATATCAAGCAATTTGGACATATTTTTCGGGTGATTAATGAGCAGAAAAAGGAGGTTGAATTTGTTTTTGTTAATTTCTATGGGATTGATAATATGTATCTTGATTTTCACAGCCCCATTACCCATAAGTCAGTACAGATTCCCATAACCCGTGAATCGATTGAAAGAAAAGAGCTTTTACACCTGGATATTACTTTTGATCTGAAGGAAGACAAAGCAAGCATTGCATTAAATAACAAATTTTATACTTGTGCACCTGTAGGTCTCACTAATCCATCCTTTTTGCAGTTTGCATTCGGACTATATGGATTAAATCTTGATGTGCCACAAATGTTGATTAGGAATTTACGTATTAAAATGGCAAAGGATAAAACCCGGTACTTTCCGTTAAAGGAATCTGCCGGAGAATTTGCTTACGATGAAACAGGTAAAATTAAAGCACACGTAAAAAATCCTGAATGGATAGTCAACAAACATTATTACTGGCAAAAGAAATCGACATTCAATGTTAAAAACAACGCTTTCGTGACTTTTGACGATAAAAATAACAGGATTTTAATAGTAACCAACGATTCAATTTTCAGTTATAATCCCATAAACAACACCAAGAAAGGAATAGCTCTAACAGGAATGCCGGAAAATTTCAATCTGGTGGATGCAATTTGCGATACTTCCGGCAATCAATGTTATCTGTTTGGTGCAGATTCTTCAGCTATCTCCAAATCCATAGTTTTAACTGAAAATCTGACCGTCAATTATATCAATTCTTCAGGAAGGAAGAATCTGCTTCACCACAATTCTTTTTTCTCTTCAAACGATTATTTGTATCAGTTTGGTGGTTATGGGGATCACACTTATTCCGATAAATTATCTCTCTTCAATAAAGAAAATCTTAACTGGGAAGTTGTCAGTTTGGCAGGTGATAAAATTACTCCCCGATACTATTCTGCATCCGGCGATGGAGTGCATCCGGACGAAAAATTAATATTCGGAGGATTTGGCAATGAAACAGGGAAACAGGAACATGGAGGACATAATCTTTATGATTTATATGTTTTAAACTTAGCAAAAAAAACAATATCTAACGTATGGAGTCTTAATGAAACTCCGAAATCAGAATTTATTGCCGGAAATAATTTGATATTAGACAAAGATAAAACTCACTTCTATGTGTTTTGCTACGCGCATCATATGTCGAAATCGATTGGACATTTATATCGCTTCAATCTGAAAGATGGTTCGTATGAGATAGTCAGTGATTCTGTTCATATCACTTCCGAAGATATGAATACATCTGTTAATTTGTTATATAATAAGCAGATGAATGAATTTTATGTTGTTGTAAAAGAGTTGTCAGATAATAAAACTACGATAAAGAATTATACATTACTTTCACCTCCGATTACAAAAAGTCAACTCGAGAATTTTGTTCCAGATAAAAGATCAGGATTAACAGTAACCTTGGGTGCATTGCTTTTAGTAATTCTCATTTTAGCTTTCCGTTTTTGGTTTTTCTCAAAAAAGAAAAACGTAAATGAAAAAATGATAAACATTAGTACAAACCTGAAACCTTTTGAGAATTTAGCATCAGAAAGTAAGTTAATAAGACAATCAGCTGTTTATGTTTTTGGAAACTTTACCGCATTTGATAATAAAGGAACGGATATTAGTTATCGGTTCAGTATGAAACTGAAAACATTATTCGCATTAATTCTTTTGTACTCAAGTAAAGAGACTGGCATTTCGACCGAAAAACTGACATCCAGTATGTGGCCCGACAAAGATTTGAATGAAGCAAAAAATATCCGTGGTGTAACAATTAACAGGTTGAGAAGCATATTAGCTGATATGGATGGCATTATGTTGGTACATGAGAACTCACATTGGCATTTTACTTTTGACAGCAATTTCTATTGCGATTACGTGGAGTATTCGTCATTAATTAATCGTTTGAGAAATCCAGATCATGAATCCTACAACTTATTAATAGAACAATTAGTCGCTATTGTAAGTAATGGTGGATTTTTGCTCAACATCCAGGATCAAATAATAGAAAATTATAAATCAAATGAAGAAGAAAAAATTGAAATTATTCTAAGTGAATACATTCAATTTTTGTATAGAGATAAACAATACAAAAAAATTATTCATACATCATCTGTATTTTTTGCTGTTGAGCCCATTGATGAAAAAATCCTTGATATCTGTTTGAAGTCTTACAATAAGTTAGGAAGAAACGATGAAGCAAAAGTATTTTTAAGTAACTATAAGAAAACATATAAAATGATGACCGGAACAGACTATAAAAAATCACCCTGATAAATTATTAAGTCTAAATTACTGTTTTTTTTGGGGATGTAACCCAATTTGTAATCCAAATAATAACCTGTAAATGTATATATTTACTCAAAATTATAGAAAATTACAAAAAAAATGAAAACAGTTTACAGAATTTCTTTTAATGCAAGCTTAATCATATTTGGGTTAACATTTACAAACGCACAACCGACTGTCAATTCTGACATTTACAAATCACCTGTTGAAATCTCTCTCCGGGCACCATCAGTACCGATTATTCTTTCAGACCCTTATTTATCCGTCTGGTCGCCTTACGATAAACTCACAGAAGGTAATACCCAGCATTGGACCGGCGAAACTCATCCGCTGATAGGGGCTTTACGTGTTGATGGAAAAGTGTATCGGTTTATGGGTAAGGATGTGCCCGATTTAAAATCTGTAATTCCCGCTGAAACCGAATCGCAGGGTAATATTGGTAAATACTGGACTGCTGCTTATGTATTTGACGAACCACAGGGGAAATGGACCGATATCAATTATGATGACACTCAATGGAGAACCGGAGAGGCTGCATTCGGAACCAGTGAAATGCCGAGAGTTAAAACCCGCTGGAATACCAAAGATATCTGGGTACGCAGATCATTTCAGATTAATGAAGACTTAAGCAAAGAGCAACTAATATTACAATACTCTCACGATGATGTATTTGAACTTTACCTGAACGGCGAAAGATTAGTCAAAACAGATTATTCCTGGAACAACGATGTACAATTAATATTAAGCGAAACTGCAAAAAAGAAGCTGAAGAAAGGCAAAAACGTTATAGCAGCACATTGTCACAATACTACCGGAGGTGCTTATGTAGACTTCCAACTCTATAAAAATGTTAACAGAAAAGGATTCGACAACGAAGCAAAACAACTAACTGCAGATGTGCTTCCCACACAAACGTATTTTACTTTTGCTTGTGGACCCGTAGAACTCGATCTGATTTTCACAGCACCGTTTTTACCTACCGATTTAGATCTCATTTCCACTCCGGTAAATTATATTACCTACCGGGTACGAGCTACTGACAATAAAAATCACGATGTACAAATCTATATTGAAACTACTCCACAGTTAGCAGTTAACGATCTGTCGCAGCGGGTAGTTTCTGAAAGAGTAGAAAAAAACGGACTGGTTTACCTGAAAACCGGTACAATTAATCAACCTATTCTGAAACGCCCCGGCGATGGTGTTCGCATTGACTGGGGATATGCTTACCTGGCATCAGATAATAACCAAAACAAAGACTGGAATATCGGAAATTATTTCGATATGAAACAATCATTTGTTGAAACCGGTAAACTTCTGACAGACAGACCAGCTGGTAAAATTATATCTGATATGACTGAATCGATGCCGGTGTTGGCTTATACGGATAATATCGGAGTGATAAATAAAGAGGGAAAATCAGGATTTCTGATGCTAGGCTACGATGATGTGTTTGCTATTGAATATTTTTTCAGGCAACGACCGGCATATTGGAAACACGACGGGAAAGTAGATATTTTTCAGGCATTTGAACGGGCAAAATCAAATTACCCCGAAATTTTAACAAAATGCAGGGAGTTCGACCTAAGCATGATGAATGATGCCACTAAAGCCGGTGGCAAAGAATATGCAGAACTTTGCGCGTTAGCATACAGACACACTATAGCAGCACATAAACTAATAAAAGATGAAGAAGGAAATTTACTTTTCCTTTCGAAAGAAAATAACAGTAACGGCTGCATCAATACCGTTGATCTGACTTATCCTTCAGCTCCGCTTTTTTTGATTTACAATCCTGAACTGATGAAAGGAATGATGAATCCGATATTCTACTACAGTGAAAGCGGAAGATGGACAAAACCATTTGCTGCACACGATATTGGTACTTATCCGGTTGCTAACGGACAAGTGTACGGTGATGATATGCCGGTAGAAGAAAGCGGAAATATGCTGATATTAGCCACAGCAATTAGTTTGATAGAAGGGAATGCAGATTATGCGCTCAAACATTGGGAAACACTGACTACCTGGGCTGATTATCTGGTTGAGAAAGGATTGGATCCTGAAAATCAGCTTTGCACCGACGACTTTGCCGGTCACATGGCTCACAATGCCAATCTTTCGGTAAAAGCAATTCTAGGCATTGCAGGATATGGATACATGGCTAAAATGGCCGGTAAAACGACTGAAGGTGAAAAATATATCAATCAGGCTAAATTAATGGCTCAATCCTGGCAGATGATGGCTAAAGATGGAGATCATTATAAGCTGGCTTTTGACAAATCCGGCACCTGGAGTCAAAAATACAACATGGTTTGGGATAAATTATTCAACCTGGGCATTTTTGATCCTCAAATTCTGGAAACAGAGACAGCATTTTACCTGACAAAACAAAACACATACGGGTTACCCCTCGACTCCAGAAGAGAATATACCAAATCTGACTGGATAATGTGGACAGCGTGCATGTCGCCCAACGATAATTCATTTAAAAAATTATTTGCACCAATTTATAAGTATGCGAACGAAACAACCTCCCGCGTTCCGCTGAGCGACTGGCACGAAACTGTCACAGGCCGTATGGTCGGATTCAAAGCCCGTTCGGTAATCGGAGGTTATTATATGAAAATGTTATTTGACAAAGTAAATTCTTCAAAAAAGTAAGAAAGTATATCGAAGTTTATCAAACTCACATTATTAAAAATCGAAAAACATGAAAAAGAAAAGAAAAATGAACATCTACCGGTACATCTCGCTGGTGTTTTTTTCAGGGTTTGTTTTTTTGGGCGCTTGTAATGACCCGATTGATGAAGGAGAGAAAAAAACTGAATACGACCCCAGCAAGCCGGTTATTATTACTTCGTTTTCGCCGGATAGTGGAAGGGTGGCTTCCCAAATGCTCATTTACGGGCAAAATTTTGGAGCAGACTTATCTAAAATCAGTGTTTTTATCAAAGATAAAAAAGCAGCTGTCATCGGAGTTAATAATGAAGGTACAATTATTTATTGTATTGTACCATCACTAAAAGGCAGTGAAATAGTTCATGGCGGAGATGTTGATTCAGGAAATGTAACAGTTAAAGTTGAAGATAAGGAAGTAATATCAGACAAGCTATTTGAATATACTTATACTGAAAATGTTTCAACTTTTCTGGGATTTACCGATCAGGACGGAAACACGGCTATCGTAGATGGAGATTTTGAGAAAGCTCAGTTTCAAACACCATTCTGGCTTGCTTTTGACAAAGAAACAGCAGAGGGAACTGCCCGAAACTTTTTTCTGATCGAAGAAAATAACGGAGTGCGTTTTATCAATATGGAGGAAAAGAAAGTTGAAACTCTGTTCCGAACCGGAAACGGGGTAGGTCGTCCACGTACCCTGGCTTTTACTCTGGATTATGATACAATGATTATTGCCAATGATGCTGGTAACTGGACAGATATTGGTACAATAATACTTGTACGCAATAAGCTAACCAACCGGTTTGGTAATTCATGGAAAACGGTAATGAATCACAAACAATGTAACGGTGGAGCAGTTCACCCGCTTACAAACGAATACTGGTTTAATAGTTATGACAAATCGCAGGTGTATAAAGTGAAAGACCGTTCTACTATTCCCTGGAAATATGGTAATGCTACTGCAAATAATACAAACGGATCCGAAGGATTGAATTATTTCTTTCTTGTTCAGGACAATCAGTGGGAGTTCAACATACAAATAGCACCCAGTGGTAAATTTGCATACATCGTGAGCAAAAACAAACATTACATAGCACGAATGGAATTCAATTTTTCAACCAGTAATTTTGAAAAACCACAACCTTATGTAGGAATGATAAACAAACCCGGATTTTTGGACGGAGTAGGTCTGAACACACAATTCAGGGAGCCGCAGCAGGGAGCTTTCGATAAAGAAGACAATTTTTATCTGTGTGATGGCGAAAACAACTGTATCCGGAAAATTACACCCACCGGTCAGGTATCTACATTTGCCGGTCGCCCTGAAAATCCCGGCTATTCGGATGGTGCACTTCGTGATTCCCAGTTTGATGGTCCTTTCGGAATTATTTACGACCAGATTAACCAGACTTTCTATGTGGCCGATCGCGACAATCGACGTATCAGAACTATCAAAGTTGAATAATATAAATTGAGAAAATCATGAAATACATTCTTATTTCAATAATAAGCATCATTTTGTTTCTGTTCGGTGGTGTACAAAATGCTTACTCACAACAGACAGAAAAGATACAGATTGCCGGAACAGTCACCGACGAGAATAATGAAACGATGATTGGTGTAGCAATATACGTGAAAAACGAAACAGGATTAGGTACAACCACTGATATTAATGGTAAATTTAAAATTACAGCAAGCAGAAACAGTATTCTTGTCTTCTCTTTCATCGGATATGACAAGCAAGAAGTGGAAGTTAACGGCAGAAACTTAATAAACGTCCAGATGAACAACACTCGAAGCAGTGTACTCGATGAGGTTGTAATTACCGGCTTTGGTGCTCAGCGGAAAGCATCTGTTTCGGGCGCCATTACTACCGTTGATGTAAAGAGCCTCAGAGTGCCAACATCCAATATTACAAATGCTTTAGGTGGAAACGTAGCCGGTATTATCACGATGCAAACATCGGGTGAGCCGGGTGCAAACTCCTCGGAATTCTGGATTCGGGGTATTTCTACTTTTGGTGCGGGAGCCGGAGCACTTGTTTTAGTGGATGGTTTCGAACGACCCTTCAACGAAATTAATATTGAAGACATTGAATCGTTTTCGGTACTAAAAGATGCTTCTGCTACTGCCATATATGGTTCAAGAGGTGCTAACGGTGTAATACTTATCACAACCAAAAAAGGAGAAGCCGGTAAGATTAAAATCTCAGGAAAAGCAGAATACGGTTATAATACCCGAACCCGCACACCGGAATTTGTTAATGGAAGTACGTATGCAACACTTCTGAATGAAGCATTGCGTACCCGAAATCTGGAACCGCTTTACAACGATATTGAACTGGATATTATCAAAAATAATCTCGACCCGGACCTGTATCCAAACATCGATTGGAAAGATGTATTGCTTAAAGATGGCGCTGATACATACAGGGCTTCAATTAATCTGGATGGTGGTGGCTCCACAGCTCGTTATTTCGTATCCGGAAGTTATGTAAACGAGGGGGGTATGTATAAAACCGATGCGGCTTTGAATAATTACAATACCAATAGTAATCTGGAACGTTACAACTATCGTTCAAATGTGGATATTGATATCACCAAAACGACAGTACTCCATACCGGAGTATCCGGATTTCTCGAAAAACAAAACCGTTCAGGACTGGATATGAATATCTGGGAATCGTTAGTTGGATATTCTCCCCTTGCTACCCCTATCATGTATTCCAATGGTTTGGTGCCGGCATACGGAACCGGTAATCTCACAAACCCCTGGGTAATGGCCACTCAAACCGGTTACCGTGAATTCTGGAGAAGTAAAGTGGAAACAAACCTTTCATTGGATCAGAATTTTGATTTCATTACCAAAGGATTGCGTTTCACCGGTCGCTTTGCTTTTGACTCGGATAGCCGAAACAATATCCGTCACATCAAATGGCCTGAACAGCACAATACACAGCGACGACGCGACAGCAATGGAGAGATTGTTTTCAGAAGAGTTTCCACAGAAAGACTGATGGAACAGGAATCAGACTCCTGGGGAGAGCGAATTTATAATCTGGAGGGCGAATTGGCTTATAATCGCCGATTCATGGACGCTCATAACGTAGGTTTCTTTGTTAAGTATTCACAACGTGAGCAAGCTGAAACTTCCAATGTAGGTACCGATATTCAACGGGGTATTCCGCATCGCGACCAATCGCTTGCCGGAAGAGTCACTTACGACTTCAAAAGCCGCTATTTTATTGAATTCAATGGTGGATATACCGGTTCTGAAGTTTTTAAAACAGGGCATCAATTTGGTTTCTTCCCGGCAATTTCCGGAGCATGGAACATTTCTGAAGAGCCAATTCTAAAACGGTGGACATCCATTTTTGATTTGTTAAAAATCCGCTATTCGTACGGAGAAGTTGGCAACAACAAGATTGCAAATATCCGTTTCCCGTATCTGGGCTCAATTGGAGAAATTGGCGGGTATAATTATGGAGATATTGGAAGTCCCTATTCTTTCAACGGATTGCATGTGTCAGTTCTTGCTGCTGATTATCTGAGTTGGGAAGTTGCAACCAAACATAATTTAGGGCTTGATTTCAATGTGTTACATAATATGTTTTCAGGTGCAATAGATGTTTACAAAGATACCCGAAGTAAAATCTACATGCAGAGAAATCACCTCTCTGAAATGACAGGTATTACCTCCAGCCCGTGGGCTAACGTAGGTAAAATGGAGAACTTAGGCTTCGACGGACAATTTAATTTTAATAAAAAATTCGGTGATTTTGAATTGACAGTACGAAGTAACATTACCTACAGTAGAAATAAAGTCATTGAATTTGACGAAGAGGCAAATGCACTTCCATATAAAATGACGGAAGGTTATCGTTGGCAGCAAGCCAAGGGACTCATTTCTTTAGGTTTATTCAGCGACTATGATGAAATTCGTAACAGTCCTAAACAACAATTCGGCAATTATATGCCCGGAGATATCAAATACAAAGATATTAATGGTGATGGTGTAATTAACGACAATGATATCGTAGCGATAGGTGCAACACGTGTTCCGAATCTTATTTATGGTCTGGGAGCTTCTTCAACATGGAAGGGATTAGATATTAACATTCACTTTCAGGGTGCCGGTAAATCTTCTTATTTTATCAACGGACCGGCAGTATATCCTTTCTCTCAAATTTTACAGGGAAATACACTGCCCTGGGGAAATATACTCACAGATTTGGCTGAACCCGGAAATAGATGGATTTCAAGAGATATCTCAGGAGATCCGGCTACCGAAAATGTAAATGCTAAATATCCACGCTTAAGTTACGGAGGAAGTGCAAACAACTACCGTTCCTCTACCTATTGGCTGCGCAATGGAGCTTATCTTCGATTCAAAACACTGGAACTGGGTTATACAATTCCCAAACAATTTACGAACAAGGTTCGTATGGACAGAGTTCGTGTCTATTTCATCGGTACAAATCTTTTTGTATGGGATTATCTGAAATTGTGGGATCCTGAGTTGGGAAGCGGAAACGGAATGAGTTATCCGATTTCAAAAAGTTTCACTGCCGGAGTAACTGTCAGTATGTAGCAATAATAAATCTAAAAATTAAAAAAATAAACAGATGAAAAATTGTATAAAAATATTCATAGCTTCGGTCGTAATAGCATTCAGCGCATGCACCGACTATTTAAATGTTGAACACCTGCTCGAGGATCGAAGGGATTTGCAGGATGTATTTCAAAGTGTGGATTATTCCAGACAATGGCTTGCGGGTGTATATTCGCATTTGAGAAATGATAACTTCGATGTTACCATTAAAGAGCAAAATGCAAATCAGTTCAACTTTATTTCCGACGATATGTATTATACTGACCGTGGTAAAGTGGAAGATCAGGTATTTGGATTACCGGCAAACTATCCTGTTTACAGAGGCGCCAAGTACGATGAAAGATTTTTACAAAATTCGTGGAGGGAGTGTTATATCGGCATTCGCGATGCTTCCATTTATATTCATAATATTCATATTAACAAAGAAATGACGCCTGAAGAGGTTACGGTTTCTACTGCTGAGGCTCGATTTCTGCGTGCATATTATTACTGGCAGTTGCTTCGCAAATACGGACCGGTTCCAATTTTACCCGACGAAGGTGTTAATTTTAACATGGACTACGAAGAACTTGCCATACCCCGAAGTACATACGAAGAATGTGTAGATTTTATAACCTCTGAGCTGGCACTTGCTGCCCGTGATCTGCCCGGAAAAGAAGGACGCTCGAACCGCGAAATTGCAAAACCTACAAAAGGAGCCGCTTTGGCTGCCCGTGCCAAGGTGTATCTCTATGGCGCAAGCCCTCAGTACAACGGCAACACCAGTGCGTGGGCACAACGTTTGGTTAATTTCGACGGTAAATCACTGTTGGCCGATAAGGATGGAAATGTTGTGTACAAACCCGAACGCTGGGCTAAAGCAGCTGCAGCCGCCAGGGAGGTGATGGATTTAGGTGAATATCGATTGTATACGGTACCTAAACGAACAACAAGTTCAGGAAATATGAAAGGAGCTACCGGAGCCTCAGCCAGTATGACATTCGATTATTATCGTTATCCGAAAACGATAGAACCACCTGTAAGAGCCGGTTATTCCGATAAAAACTTTCCGGAAGGGTGGGCAGATATTGATCCTTGTGAATCGTACAGACAATTATTTGACGGAAGCCTGAGGGCATTTTCTAATCCTGAACTGATTTTTACTAGGGGATATGGCAGTTTTATGGATAATCTCTCTATACATCAAATGCCCCGATCACTTGGAGGATGGAACTGTCATGGAATAACACTTAAAATGTTTGATGCGTACTACATGAAAGACGGCAGTGATTTTAATAGAAATGCACCAAGTTCTCAGGGATATACCGATCCCGGAAGCCGTCTGCCAAGTTATTATCAGAATTTTCCGCCGCTTCCTCCCGGAGTTTCTATGCAAAATGCCAACCGTGAACCGCGCTTCTATGCTTCTGTCGCATACAACGGAAGTATCTGGGAAAACGAAGGTTCAGATATTTCGAGCAACAAACGTTATAATCAGATTTTTTACTATCGGGATAGTGAAGATGGCAAAGATGCATCCGGTTTTTATCACTGGACAGGAATTGGGATCAGAAAATACTACAACCCGGAAGACTGGAGTGGGGCACGGGTGCCAAAAGCAGAACCGGCCATTCGTTTTGCCGAAGTCCTTTTAACATATGCCGAAGCACTGAATGAACTGCCGGATGGCGGTAGCTATTCAATCCCAACATACGATGGAAAAGGAATAATAAATGTGAGTCGTAACCAGGCCGAAATAAGCAAAGGACTTCGTCCGGTACGTGTGCGTGCAGGATTACCGGATTTTACCGATGAAAATTTTGGAAATCAAACTAAAATGCGTGAACTTATCAAACGTGAATGGCAAATAGAATTCATGGGCGAAAGTCACCGCTATTATGACTTGCGCCGTTGGAAAGATGCTGAAAAAGAAGAGGCAATGCCGGTATGGGGTTACAATATGAATATGACCAAATCACAATCAGCATTCTGGCATGTTCCGGTCGAAATTTCACTTGTTCCCGCCATTTTTGCAGATAAAATGTACTTGTGGCCAATTTCACACGATGAATTGAGAAGAAATCGTAAACTCACACAGAATCCGGGTTGGACTACATTTGATGAATAACACACATGTTTCTGAAAAAATAAAATTAAAAACAATTATCTTATGAAAAAAATAATTTTATACGGTATCATGCCGTTGTTTGGGATTCTTTTTTTTGCCTGCAACGACGAATGGAAAGATGAACAGTATCAGAAATACGTGTCTTTTACAAGATCAGGGTACGTAAATACGTATGTGAACTATAATACCGAAGGAGGAGTAGTCAAATACAGAATACCGGTGGAAGTAAGCGGTTCCACGGTTAACGACCGGGATGTGGAAGTTACTATCGGGCTGGATCCTGACACTTTGAATGCAATGAATCAGTCGCGTTATTTTACACGTGAAGATTTATATTTCCGATTACTGGATCCGAAATACTATGAGTTCAAAAATATGAAAACAACGATTCCAGCTGGTAAAGACGTTGCATACATAGATATTGATTTCAAAATAGGTGACCTTGACCTGGTTGAGAAATATGTTCTGCCACTTAATATCGTCGAAACCTCAGAATATATTCCTTCACCCAAAAAATGGTATCGGCGGGCATTGATGCGTATTATTCCATTTAATGATTATTCGGGCACTTATTCTGCTACAGGTGGTAAAATTACCGAAGTTGGAAGTACTACTCCAACATCGGTTGATACCAGAGAAATGCGTGTGGTTGACCAAAATACCGTTTTCTTTTATGCCGGCCTTACTGAAGAAGAGGCACGTAACAGAGCATTGTATAAAATCAGAGCAATGTTCAATCCTCTGGCTGAAGGATCAAAAAGAGGTACAGTAACATTATCAGCCGATAGACCCGAAATAGGATTTACTTTCGAACCTGCTAATTGCTACTATACTGTTGACACCAAAATGGATGATTTGCAACCGTATTTACAGATCAAAACCACTACACTTTTTCTACGATATACATACAAGGATATTACGAACCCGAGCTATACGGTAACATACAAATTCGATGGATCGTATGTATTGGAACGAAGACGAAATACACAGATTCCTGAACAGGATCAGCAGGAAATATTCGAATAATCAGTAGAAAAACCCTCTTCTTCTTTTTAATAAAGAAGAAGAGGAAGTTAACTAATTAAAAAAACTTAGAAATAAGATTTCAATAAATGTCTAATTAAAATTTAAGTTACAATGAAAAACAAAAAAACTCTTTTTTTGGCTTGTAGTCTCTTACTGTTAAGTTTTGCAGGAATGGCTCAGGCTCCTGAAAATGTGTTTACCGGTACTTCATTACCAACTCAGCAAGGATGGTATGAGTTAAGGTTTGATGCCAGTATGCCTTGGGAACAGGCTGCGAAGGACCTATTGGTACAACCCGCAGAACTATCGGCAGTAGCTACTACTGCGTTGAAATTAAAAGTAAATGAAGGAACCGGACTTTATTCCCAGTACGGTTGGTACAAACCTAATCTTGGTTTATCACCTGCTACCGGATTTACAGTGACCTTCAGAGCAAAAGTAGTGAATGCAACTCCCGGTGCTTTTAATATCGCAGGTGTGGGAGGTGGAAAAGGTTTCAGGCTGGTTCTTTCAAACTCCATGCTTGAAGAGCGTGGTAATCCGATGGATACGGCTCGGGTGATGAGCACTGCAGATGCTACCGATGGTTTCCACGACTATCGGGTTGTAGTAGCTCCCGACGAAAAAGTGCGCGTATGGCGTGATAATGTATTGTTAGGAACTGTCCCGTTGCAAACTTTCAAAGCTGATAACATCTTTGATGATGGAGGTTTTGAAAAAGGTGCATTGACTCCGGAGCATGGCTGGAATTTTGTTGACGCAGGAAGACCCGGAACACTAACTGTTTCAAACGATCCGGCTCATGTGCATACAGGTAAATTCGGATTATTTGTGGATAAAGGAACTCATAAAAATGAATTTATCCCCGTAAAAGCTGGCTCACTTTACGACGTGAACTTCTGGGCAAAAAATATAACATACAATGATGGAAACGACCAATGGCGTGACGTAAACGGATGGTATGATCCAATTGGCGACCGTGCGATGTATGGAGTTATTGATAAAAATAACAAAAACTGGAAATATTACGAGCGAAATGGTGTAGAAGGAGGCGGCGGTTATCAGCGCTTTATTCTTGAAACACCAACAGGATCAGCAAATACTAATCAGCTGGCCCTTGATAATGTGTATTATAGTGAACGTATTAATCCTTCACGTATTCCATTGGGAGCTGTAAACCTATTCCCCAACGGTGATTTTGAAAATCCGGATTATGATTATTTCCCCGCTGGAAATCCCAAAAACGATACTTCTATCGTTAATCCGGATAATTACAGACAATTTTTAGTATTTTATCCGGACTGGACAGAACAGCAAAAAACAGATGCAAAATACGACTGGGACGAAACTCCTTTCTGGCATCCATTCTGGCATGCACGTGTACGTGTGCAGGCAGGTCGTCAGGGTAATGGTGAATCCGGTGGTCACTGGGCCCGAAGTGGAAGGTACTCACTTCGTTATTTCAATAGCTTCAGTAATACTGCTCCTTACGGTACAGATTTCAGAGCTGCCCGTTCGCAAGGCAGAAATTCGACTTTGAATGCAAGTGTGGAGCTTGAAGCAGGTAAAACATATACATTCAGTTTCTGGTATCACTTTGCACAATGGGGAGGCGATCACCTGAAATTACAGGTTAATAATGGTGATACACAACTTTGGTACAAAGATATACGGAATAATGATTTCCCAGATTGGAGAAACGTAGTGGTAACATTCACTACCGATGCTACCAATCATACTTTGCGTTTCTTTACCATCAATACGAATGAAAAATCAGGCTGGGATACCTGGGGTGATCCCGGATTGCTTTATTTTGATGACTTTTTCTTATTTGAAGGACAACCTGCTCCTAATTTTGACGGATCATATATTTTCTTTGGTAAACCGACAAGCAAAAAAGGAGCAGATGTAGAAATTGAATCAATTTCAGTGGACAATACAGGTGCATATTCACCCGAAGGAACCGTTTATTCATCACCCTATGTGAAAAAGAATGCTCCTTTGATGACCACTTGGGGCGAAGCATTGGATCCAACTCAAATACCTTTCAATGAATATCCGCGTCCGCAATTGGAACGTGCCGATTGGGTTAACCTGAATGGTATCTGGGAATTTACCCGACGTGAAAGTACAACAGGATTCGGAACTTACAATCCGAATGAATCTTACAGAAGACAAATTTTAGTTCCCTATCCAATTGAATCTGCACTTTCAGGTATTATGGATGTTGACTATAATAACATGGATAAAACATATACGTACAAACGTACATTTACTGTTTCACCAGCTCACGCAGGAAAAGAAATAATCCTGAATTTTGGTGCAGTAGATTGGGACACATATGTATTTGTAAATGGTATACAGGTAGCCCATCATATTGGTGGATACGACCCATTTTCAACCAATATTACGAGTGCGTTGAAGCCGGGCGGTGAACAGGAATTGGTTGTTCAGGTATATGATCCTACAAAAGGCGGTAACCCCAGAGGAAAACAAGATCCGCTACCAGGAGGAATCTGGTACACTCCTTCAAGCGGTATATGGCAAACTGTATGGTACGAAGCTGTAAATCAAACCCGGGTAAGAGATTTAAGTATTGTTCCGGATGTAGATAATAGCGCAATAAAAATTAAAGTTAATGTGGTAAATGGTGGTGGATCTACTGCTAAAGTAGCTGTAATGGATGGAAATGTGAAAGTTGCAGAACAAACAGTGACAATTGGACAGGAAACTTCCATACCGATAAGCAATGCTAAACTCTGGTCACCCGATTCTCCTTTCCTGTATGGATTAAATATCACAATAACCAGGACTGGTACAGAATTGGATAATGTAAAGAGCTATTTTGGAATGCGTAAAATTTCCAAAGGAATGTTACGTGGAAAACCATATATGTTCCTGAACAATAAGCCGGTATTCCATTATGGAACATTGGATCAGGGTTTCTGGCCTGATGGATTGCATACTCCACCTACTTATTCAGCGCTCCGTTATGATTTGGAAGCGACTAAAGATTTGGGAATGAACATGGTAAGGAAACACATTAAAGTGGAACCTGCCCGTTGGTTTTACTATGCTGATTCGCTGGGACTGATGGTATGGCAGGATATGCCAACACCAGCCGGACTGAACGAACGAAGAGTTGTGGGCGACGGAACTGACATCGCTATCATGGAAAACTTCATGCGTGAAACAGAAGCAATTGTTAAGAACCTGAAAAACTATCCATGTATCGTAATGTGGGTTCCATTTAACGAAGGTTGGGCCCAATTTGCCAACAATGATGATCCTGCAAAAGGTAATCCTACTCATACTATTAACACAGTAAACTTAATCCGCAGTCTGGATGATACCCGTTTGATTAACCCGGCATCCGGATGGACAAGCTATGAAATAGGTGACATTCTCGATCGTCATAATTATTCAGAACCCGCTCTTCATACTAACAAGTACAATGAACGTGTATCTGTAACCGGTGAAACGGGTGGATATGGATTAATAATTAATAATCATATATGGAGTTCGGCTAATAATCCTTACAGTAGTGTTACCAACGCTCAGGAACTGGCTGATAAATTCAAAATATTCAACACCAGAGCGTATGGTTTAACAACCGAAGGTATCAACGGTATTGTATATACTCAAATTACTGACGTAGAACAAGAAGTGAACGGCTTCCTGACTTACGACCGAAAAGTGAACAAACTGGCTTTGGAAGATAGCGTAGCTGGTAAAGTTCTGAAAGAAGGTATCAGGTGGATGAAAACAACCGCTTTAAAACCAATTTTGAGAACATCTTTCCAGGGTGGCGAATTGTGGAAATATGTAACCGGTGACGAAAATTTCACCGATCCCGGAACAGGCTGGAATACTCAAGTTGCTTTCGACGACAGCTCATGGAAAGAAGGACTTTCCGGTTTTGGTGATTCCGAAAGAACCAGCTGGAGAGAAAGAACCATCTTTTTACGTAAAATGGTTAAATTCCCGGCACTTACCGAAGAAGAAAAAGCTGCTGTAAAATACAGTATATTCTGGGATGAAAATTACGAATTGTATATTAACGGTGTATTAGCTGCATCTAATACCGGCTATACTACATCATATCAGGATTTAGTAATTTCTGAGGAAGCTAAGGCTACCATTAACTGGGGTGGTGATAACCTGTTTGCTATTCACGTGATACAGACAACAGGTGGTCAAAAAATTGACCTGGGAATTTATTCCGAAAAAGCCACAATGGCACTTGATTATGAACCTGCTGTCAGTGAGCCGGTTTGGATTGAAATCAGTACTGCTGAACAATTCAAAGCAATCAAAAACAACCTGTCAGGATTCTATAAATTGACAGCAAATATTGATATGTATAACGAGCAAGGTTACGTGCCAATTGGTAATGAAAATACTCCATTTACTGGCTATCTTGATGGAAATAAATATACTATCGTTTGTCCTGAAATAGCTAATACAGGTCTGAATAATCAGGGTCTTTTCGGAGTTGCCAGAGGTGCTCATTTCACCGATTTGCGTTTGGATGAACCATGGGTATATGGAAATAATGACGTAGGATCTTTATTAGGCAGAGGAGTTGGTGTTACTGTTGAGCGAGTTGTGGTAAATAAACCATTAATTATTGGCAGGGACCATACTGGCGGACTTATAGGCGGCACATTCCAGGGAAGTGGTTCTAAAATCAAAGATTGTTATATTATTGATGGTGCAGTTTCTTCTACCGAATGGCAAGCTGGCGGATTCATCGGAGTGGCAAGTGATACACGCATCGAAAACAGTTACTACACCGGAACAGTGAAGCTTACTCATATTGATGCCCTGATTGCTGATAACAGAGATGGCGCAGGTATCGCCTCTCGTATTGAAGGCGGAATTAATAGTTTTCGCGGAGTTGTATCATTAGCAAGTGAGGTTTTAAGTGGTTCGGGTAATGAATTTATTTCGTATGGTGCAGGTGGTACCCGTCTCAATGAGTTCGTTAACTGCTTTACGCGTGATGATATGAAAATGAATCCATTGTTTAATCCAAACAGAGGAGATCAGCTTCCACGTGCTACAGATATGCAAAAACGTCCGATTGACGATTTCAAAACACAAGCATTCTATACTGCTCTCGGATGGGACTTTGCAACTGTTTGGAAAATGGATCCCACAACTTCACCTTTTCCGGTATTCAAAGCTAAGGATGAAACAGGAGTACCTTCAACAAGTGTGAATAATACAAATAACCTGAAAGTATATTCTATACAAGGAACTTTGATACTTGAAGCTAAAAATCCTGCAGCAGTATGGATATATAATGTTGCTGGAACTTTAATGCAACGTATTGATGTTGAGAATGTTAAAAAGGTGCAACTCCCTCGCGGTATCTACGTGATAAAATCCGTAAGCGGAAGAAATGTTGAAGCGGTTAAAATTGTTAACCAGTAAGAATAATATTTCGGATTGCAGATGAATTTCTGCAATCCGAAAATTAAAACAAGTAAAAAAAACCATAAAAGAGGCAAAAGTAACACGATAAAGAAGTGCTTTAGAATCACTTCTTGTGTTCAAATTCATCTGACTTCTTGAATCAGGGCTTTTGTTGTGGCTTTTTCGCAACCAGGTACCTCTCAAAATAGAGATAAAATATTCTGATGTTTTCAGAATAACTTTTGTATCTTTTATGGTTTGTTTTCTTCTGAAATTATCTGCGAAATAAATTTGTATTTTATACAAAGGTCTGATAAACATTATTTTGACTTTATATTAATTGTTTTATCTTGGATGTTTTTTCTGTTCCCGGTTTTCTTTTTTTATCAATTATGACCCATTTATCATGAAAAAAATTACATTTTATACTTTATATGTACTTTTTTCACTTCAATTATCAGGGCAAATCGTGCAAAATTTACTGCCCGATTTTTCGAAAAGTGAAGTTGATAAATGCAATAGCAGTATAAATGCTACCATTGACCGCAATTGCTGTGATGATACTACAAATACCGAACTCACTTCATCATCCGTTTCCTATTCAAAACCGGTATCAAATTTCAACCAAAAAATCGGCGAATATTCACTCGCCATCATGGGCTCTTCCGTACCAAACGGACAAGGTGCCGATTCAGGTAAAGGATATGCTCAGCTATTTGCAGATCACCTTGCTCAAAATTCAAATAATATCTGGAAAACGGTAAATATTTCAGTACCCGGAAATAATACGACCGATGTATTGAACCGATGGGACAACGATCTGTTGAATGCAAATACCCGATATGTGTTTTATGGTTTATCGCTTGGAAATGAGGGTATTCACGAAAAAGGTCAGATAGCTTTCGACAGTTATCGAGATAATATGCAACTTTTGATTAAAAAATCCCGTCAAGCAGGAAAAATTCCGCTGATTGGAAATAACTATCCCCGGGCCGATTTTAACGAGGCAGATTATAACTTTCTGAAAAAGATGAATTTACTTATTCAACAATGGGATGTTCCTAGTGTAAATTTCCTGGGAGCCATTGACAATGGAAGCGGAAATTGGGTAACCACATATCAGGCCGGCAATGCTCACCCGAACACATCCGGTCATGCCGAAATGTATTATGCAATCGTTCCATCCCTCATGGATGCATTGGCCAATGGTAAGCCTCAGCCGATTAAAAACGGTAATACGACTTATTCGTTTCTGAAAAGTGATAAAGTTAAACGTATTGCCTGGACACCTGAGAATATTCTGCATTCATTCACACTCTCATTTGAGTGCAAAACTACATCAACAGGAGTTCTGGCCTCATTAACGAACAAAAACCGGTTAACAGCAAAGTTAAAAATTGGATCTGACGGGAAACTGGTTTATGAAACTCAGTCAACCTCAGATAAACTGATATCTCTGTATCCTCTTAACGATGGAAAATGGCACCAAGTGAGTCTGACACATTACCACGCCTCGGGTAGAACTTTTTTATACTTAGACGGGGTGAAGATTACAAATACCACAATTGAAGAAAAACTTATTCCGGTACGTTTTTACCTGAATGATTTTACAGAAACAGCGGATGCTGATTTTCGGGAACTTTTCTTTCATCGTTCAGCCATGAATGACGAAGAGATTTCAGCACTTCACGCTGGTAAGATGCTTAAATCCAGTCTCGAAATTTATGCTCCTCTGAATGGAAACACAGCTACAGAGAAGCAGGCACTTCAGAATTTTGCACAAAGTATAAATTCTTTGGTCGTAGAAGAACAAAATTGTACTTCTCCTGATAAATTGACAAGCAATCTTTCTTGCTCAAAATATCAGCATCAAATGACTTGTGGTTCTGATAATTTGCATCTTATACAAAATTCATCTGAGAATGAATCGCCGGATTATGAGCGAATTAATGGTAATTTACCTGGTTCCATTCTAATAAAGAACTGAGAATAGTTTTTTTGATGAAAAATGAATGATAACAACAATCTTGACAATATGAAACGGAGGCAACTTAATAATACATCAAATCTAACTGTCAGCAAAGAAATTCTGCTAACAGCCGGACTTGCCGGTTCGTTTGCCTTCGCACTTTCGGTATCTGCTAACTCTCAAACCAAAGAGCGACCAAATATCCTGTTAATTCTTGTTGATGATTTAGGTTATTCTGATTTGGGATGTTATGGCAGCGAAATCAATACTCCTAACATTGATGCACTTGCTAAGAATGGTTTACGATTTACTCAGTTCTACAATTGTGCACGCAGTTGTCCTTCCCGGGCTTCATTACTTACAGGACTTTACGCCCGGCAGGCAGGTATTACCGGTATGGGTAAAAGCCTGACTGACAATTGTGTAACAATTCCGGAAGTTCTCAGACGAAGCGGTTATCGAACTGCCATGACTGGGAAATGGCATTTATCCCTTACCCGGACACGACCAAACCGCGAAGAACAAATGCAGTGGTTGGCAAATCAGGTACATTACGGTGATTTTGCGCCTCTGGCATCTTATCCATCCAACAGGGGTTTTGAAAATCACTGGGGAACCATTTGGGGCGTGGGCAATTTTTTCGATCCCTTCAGTCTGGTTCATAATGAAATACCGATAGATACGATCCCCGAAAATTTCTACTACACCGATTATATAACCGATAAGACGGTTGAAACCATCGATATTTTTTCTTTAAAAAAGGAACCATTCTTTATGTATGTGGCTTATACGGCTCCTCATTGGCCTCTACATGCAAAATCCGAAGATATAGCCAAATACAAAGGCAAGTATAATGGAGGTTGGGACGAATTGCGGACAAACAGGTATAACCGAATGGCAGAGATAGGATTGATTGACCCTGTCAAAACTCCTTTGGGAAAAAACGAATCGAACAGGCTATGGTCAAACGAATCAAATAAATCATTTGAAGCCGCCAATATGGAAGTACATGCGGCGATGGTGGACTGTGTGGATCAGGGAGTTGGAAAGATTATCGATAAACTCAGGGAAACAGGACAACTGGACAATACCGTAATATTTTTCATGTCGGACAACGGAGCATCGCCCGAAAACTACTCAATCGGAGATTTTGATCGGCCTGACCGAACCCGCAACGGACAGTCATTAACTCATAATAGTGCCGTACCAGGTGGAGAAGATACCTGGAATTATTTAGGTTCAGGATGGGCGGGAGCCGTGAATACACCTTTCCGATACTGGAAGGCGGAATCTTTTCATGGCGGAAATGCCACTCCGATGATAGTGCATTGGCCTGAAGGTCTGGGTACAAATCCGGGAAGTATTGTGCGCAGTCCCGGTCATTTTATCGATATCATGCCTACATGCATTGAACTTGCTCAAACTGAATATCCGGCGAAATTCAATGAAAAACAAATTATTCCACTTGCTGCTGAATCACGAAGTTTGATACCTGTTTTTAAAAATACGGCTTTGGATGAAAAGAGAACTTTCTATTGGGAACATGAGGGTGGAAAAGCCGTACGCGAAGGAGACTGGAAATTGGTAGCCCTGAGAAATTCCGGCTGGCAACTTTTTAACCTTGCGACGGATTTATCCGAATCAAATAATGTAGCTATCGAAAATCCGGATGTAGTAAAAAATTTGAAATCCAAATGGAATGACTGGGCAATAAGAGCAGGACTTTCGGTAACGGCAGAAAGACCCGATTCGGAAACTAATATGTAGCTCCATTATGAAGCAATGTATTGAATATTTAATTACACTTAAATGACAGTTATTTTCAAATATAGTTTATCAATTCTCACGCTTTTCTTTGGGTTAACCACTCAGGCTCAGATTGCCATTACTAATGAAGCCGAATTACGGGCAATTGCCGAAAATGTGTCAGGTCATTACGTACTCGAAAATGATATTGTGCTGACTCAATCCTGGGAACCGATTGGTTCGGTTATTCCTTTTCAGGGCATTTTGGATGGAAACGGGCATACCATTTCCAACCTGAGAATTGATAATTCAAGCCTTACAAACGTTGGATTTTTTGCCTGTACTAAGAATGCCCGAATTTTCAATGTGGGTTTTGAGAATCCACAAATATTGGCAAATCACCCTTGGGAGGGAGTAAATGCAGCCGTTATGATTGGTAAAGCCATTGCTACAACCATTTCAGGTTCCTATACCAATGGCGGTTTTGTTAAATCCTATGGATCAGCCGGATCATTTATCGGGAAAGTGTCCAAAGGAGATAAAGTGTCTGAAATTACAAATTCATATTCAGCTGTAAATGTCACGGCATTGCAAATGAATGCCGGAGGTTTGGTAGGAAATGCTGAAAATATTCATATCGAAAACACGTACTTTTCCGGTTTGCTGCAAGCTAAGTATGCTGCTGGCGGAATGCTGGGATCATCTGCCGGAGAGAATTCCATCATTTCATCAGTAGTCATGTCTGCTATGTTAAAAGGATTATATGTAAACCGTATCGCAGGCGAAAAGAAAAGTGCTCCGCTAACATTGAATACGAATTATGCCCGGACAGATATGCTCATTGGCAATCTGAATCTGTTTACTGTAGCTTTACCCGAATCATATATTAAAGGAATGCAGGGTGAAAATGTACCATATAAAGGATCGGATTTTAAATCTTCATATCCTGATTATACCAGCCAGGATATTGCATCGGCTACCGGAGCGTTTAATTCTGCTTATTACTCCAGTTCACGTATGTTGTATTATGAGTATTCAACTAAGATTGGAAAAGTAGCTGCTATCTGGACACAAGCTATTTTATTTGATGTCATGCTGAATAATTACCTGAGAACGGGTGATGAAAAGGACTTGGTTTTGGTGAATAATATTTTAGAAGGAAATAGATTGAAATATGATTATTATAACTGGGATAACGGTAAAGTCTGGTTTATCTATGACGACATCATGTGGTGGGTGATTTCATTAGCCCGGGCATACGAAGTAACCGGAGAAGTAAAATACCTGAACTTGTCGAAAACCGGATTTGAACGGGTATGGTCAGGGTCTGATGTGTTGAAAGACAATGGAAGTTATGACCCCGTAAACGGAGGTATGTATTGGGCCTGGGATCAAAAGAATCCGGAAGGTACACCAAAGCCATCCATGGGAAAAATGGCGTGTATTAATTATCCGACCGTAATTGCTGCGATGACATTATTTCATCTTACCGGTGATTCAACTTATTTTCATAAAGGACTTGAAATTTTCACATGGGCTCAAAATAATCTTTTTGAGAAACAAACAGGCAGAGTAGCTGACTCAAAACATGGCTCGGGTTTACCAACCTGGAAAGATCACGTATATAATCAGGCAACATGCATAGGAGCAGCAGTGATGCTTTACAACGCTACAAGCGAAAAGAAATATTTGAATGATGCCATCCTCGCAGCCAACTATACTAAGAATCAGATGAGCACAAACGGATACCTTGATTTTGAAAACGGAATTGAACAGGGAATTTATCATGCTATTTTCGCACAGTATATTAATCGACTGATAGAAGACGGCAGGCAATATCAATACATTCCCTGGCTACGCTACAACATCAATGCCGGATGGGCAAACAGACTTCCCGATTCCAATATAACCTACAAAGATTATAAGAATCCGGCACCTGCTGTATCAGGTATCCAATGTTACGATGAAAGTGCTATTCCTGCGCTCATGCAGGTTGTTAAACCTGCCCGGGAGGGTGAAAAACAGGTGAATTGTGTCAGCCGGATATTTTATGAATATAATCTCAACTGGGATTTTGGCACCTGGACGATTTCGGATAACAATTCACTCCCGAAGTTACAAATTTTCAGTTTAACTTCCGGAGTTTAATGAAAAGGTCTATTTTTCGATAAATGTTTTCAGTCGTGGCAAAAAAATGTATATAAATAATCCGGAACCATTAATAATTGAAGTGTACGAAACTCCTGTCCGGTTATGTTACACATCAACAAGCAATAAAGAAAGGATAGAGTTTTCAGTGGGTACTTATTTTTGATAAAAATGTCTAAAAACGATTTCAATACCAGAAAGATAATAAACAGATAAACACAGATACCCATGAAACAAAAATTATACGGATTTAGGCAATATTTTGTATGTTGAATGTGTCAGCAAAACCGGAATCTTGCAATTGAAATTCATTCTTAAAGAGAAGAAACAATTAAAAGCAGTGATTATTACCCTATAAAAAATGAAAGTATGAAACAAAAGATTTTATTTATTTTGATGAGCATTTTCGTATCCGTGTCGTGTACATCCGGATTGAAACATAGCAGTATCCAAAGTAAATTGAGAGCTCCTGCATACCCGCTTATTACTATTGACCCCTACACCAGCGCCTGGAGTACAACAGACCAATTGTTCGATAGTTCTGTAAAACACTGGACGGGTAAAGATTTTCCGCTATTGGGAGTGATCAAAGTGGATGGTGAAATATACCGTTTTATGGGCAATGAAACTGCAGAAATGGAAGTGGTAATACCTACTTCAGAACAAGGAAACTGGACAGGCAAATATACCACAGTGAAGCCTGCTGCAAATTGGATGAATGAAAATTTCGATGATACCGGTTGGGCTTCTGCTCCCGGTGCGTTTGGTACAATTTCAAAATATACCGAAGATATGGCTAAAACAGAATGGCTCGAAGAGCATCTTTGGGTAAGACGCGAGGTGGAATTATCTGAGGATTTTTCAGGTAAAGATTTGTATCTGATTTATTCACACGATGATGGTGCCGTGTTTTATTTCAACGGACGACAAGTATTTGACACCGGAAATACCACCGGCAAAAATGCGATTGTCAAATTGCCTGAAGAAGCGGTAAAATCACTTCGAAAGGGTAAAAACGTTCTCTCGGCCTATTGCCATAATCCGGTTGCAAACGGATTGCTCGATTTTGGTGTATTAATTGACAAAGATAAAACTTCGCTGTTTGAACAAACGGCCATTCAGAAATCCGCAAATGTACAAGCTACACAGACTTATTATTCGTTTACATGTGGACCGGTAGATCTGAATCTCACGTTTACGGCTCCACTTTTAATGCACGATTTGGATTTATTGTCCCGTCCGGTTAATTACCTGACGTACCAAACCGTGTCAAATGACGGAAAAGCCCATAACGTGGAAATTTACCTTGAAGCAGCTGCACATTGGGCTCTGAATACACCCTATCAGCCGGCTGCCACCGAAAGTATTGAGAAAAACGGACTGATTTACCTGAAAACCGGTAGTTTGGAACAACCTGTATTGCGAAAAAAAGGAGATGACATACGGATAGACTGGGGTTATTTTTATTTGGTTTCTGAAAAAAGTAATACAAAATACAGCATTGGAAACAGTATTAAAATCAGATCCGAATTTATGGGAAACGGAGCAAAAGCGGAAGAATTAACCACTAAAAGTAATAAGAGATTCGCTTTAACCAAACTATTAGGGAATAAGAAAGCAGCTTCCGGAAAATTCATGCTTGGATACGATGATCAATTTTCCATACAATATTTTGAAGAAAATCTGCGGCCGTACTGGAACCGGAAAAACGATAAGAATATTCTTTCCATTTTTGATAAAGCCGATAAAGAATACAAATCACTGATGAAAGCTTGCTCTGCTTTTGATGAAGAAATGTTCAGTCAGGCAGTTGAAACCGGTGGAAGAGAATATGCCGAATTATTAGCTCTGGCTTATCGACAGGCTATTGCAGCACACAAACTGGTTGAAGCACCCAACGGAGAATTGTTGTTTCTTTCAAAAGAAAATTTCAGTAACGGCTCTGTCGGAACTGTGGATATTACCTATCCATCGGCTCCATTATTCCTGCTGTATAATCCTGACCTGGTAAAAGGACTTCTGAACCATATTTTCTATTACAGCGAAAGCGGAAAATGGACAAAACCTTTTGCAGCTCACGACGTAGGTACTTATCCCATAGCCAACGGGCAAACCTACGGAGGCGATATGCCGGTGGAAGAAAGCGGAAATATGATTATACTTACTGCAGCATTGTCAGCCATAGAAGGAAATGCTGAATATGCTGAAAAACACTGGGAAGTTTTGACCACCTGGACCGATTATTTGGTTGAAGAAGGATTAGATCCTGAAAATCAGCTTTGTACTGATGATTTTGCCGGACATTTTGCTCATAATGCCAATTTGTCAATCAAAGCGATAATGGGAATTGCATCGTATGGTTTTATGGCTGACATGCTGAATAAGAAAGATATAGCTGCAAATTATACCAATAAGGCCAAAGAAATGGCTTTGGAATGGATAAAAATGGCAGACAATGGTAATTATTATCGCCTTACATTCGACAAATCCGATACCTGGAGTCAAAAATACAACTTAATCTGGAATAAACTGATGAAATTCAATGTGTTTCCCGATGTAGTGGCTCAAAAAGAAATTGAATTTTACCTCACAAAACAAAATGTATACGGATTGCCGCTGGATAGCAGGGAGAATTATACCAAGGCCGACTGGATAATGTGGACTGCAACCCTGAGTGATACCAGGGAAACGTTTGAGAAGTTCATTTCACCTTTGTATAAATTCATGAACGAAACCACCACGCGTGTTCCGATGTCTGACTGGTACTGGACCGACAAACCAGAGCAAAGAGGATTTCAGGCCCGATCGGTTGTGGGTGGTTACTGGATTAAAATGTTAGAGAAAAAAATGAAACAGCATTAAATATCACTGAAATATCAGTTTAAAAATTCAGAAAAAAAACGCCAGTAATGCGTATTAAAAAATGGATACATATTTTAGTTTTGCTGTTATTCTTAATTACAGCACAAATAGCTCAGGCTCAAACTGATTTGACATATTCAAATCCTGTGTCTTCAAATAGTTTGCCCGATCCGACTCTTGTGCGCGGGAGCGACGGAGCGTTTTACCTGTTTGCTACCGAAGATACCCGAAATGTTCCAATAATGAAATCCCTGAATTTAGTAGATTGGACACAAATTGGAACTGTCTTTACCAACGAAAACCGCCCAGGCTTTGTACCCAACGGAGGAATTTGGGCGCCTGATATTTCGTATATCAATGGAAAATATGTATTATACTACTCCATGTCTGCCTGGGGTGGCGAGTGGCAATGCGGAATCGGTCGGGCAGTTGCAGACAATCCTCAGGGACCGTACACGGATATGGGTAAATTATTTATCAGCAGCGAGATAGGAGTTCAAAATTCTATTGATCCGTTTTACATTGAAGATGCAGGCAAAAAATACCTCATTTGGGGAAGTTTCAGAGGAATATATGCCCTGGAACTAACTGAAGACGGACTTTACATAAAACCAAGACAAACTCCGGTTCGGGTATTAGATACGGCATTCGAAGGAGTGTACATTCACAAAAAGGAAAACTATTATTATGCATTCGCTTCGGTAGGTTCGTGCTGCGAAGGAGTAAACAGCACGTATCGCACTGTGGTCGGACGTTCCCAAAATCTTCTGGGACCCTACACCGATAAATCGGGAAAAGCGATGCTCGACAATAATTTTGAAGTGGTAATAAACAAAAGTGTTCGGTTTGCAGGAACAGGTCATAATTCAGAAATTGTAAAAGATGATTTGGGACAGGACTGGATATTGTATCACGCCATAGATGTAACACAACCAAATGGCAGAAAGCTCATTTTAGACCAGATACACTGGGATACTGAAGGCTGGCCTTACGTGACCAATGGTATGCCATCGCGCACTTATTTAAAACCCATTTTTTTTCCTCAATCAGCCGGAAATATTCCGGGATTTCAGAAACTTCGCGGGGAAATTATTTCCTCTCCGGCTGAGGATGAATACACCAAACATGCTTACAATGCATTTGATACAAATGAGGGAACTAATTTTAAGGCTAAGGATTTGAATGGATGGGTCGGACTTGATTTGAAATCCAGGCAAATAATAAAAAAAGTCAGAGTGTATCCACGCTCTGACAGAGCTGATCGACTGAACGGAAGTATTATACAGGGAGCAAATGATGCTGGATTTACTTTACCTGTCAATTTGTATACAATCTCTCAAACACCTCAGGCAGGGTTTTATACCACATTTGATATCACTTCCGGTCAGGAGTTTCGGTATGTACGGATAATTTCTCCCACACAGAATTGCAACCTGGCTGAGGTTGAATTTTATTGCGAAACCGGCAAACAAAAAGTCAGTTACCCGCAATTAACGAATATTCCTACCATTTACATCGAAACCGAAGGAGCATTTAACTTTATTGATAAAGAAGAATATGTCGTTTCGAAAGTTATTGTGTCCGATGCAGATTCCACAGGAGTGTTTGAAGCATCGGTCAGAGGACGTGGAAATTCTACCTGGGAATTTATGGAAAAGAAACCTTTTCGGATAAAATTTGATACAAAACAACACTTTCTTGGTATGCCTGCCAACGCTAAAAGCTGGACTTTGATAGCATGTGCAGTAGATAAAACATTGCTGCGCAACAATCTGGCATTCGAAATCAGCCGTTTTTTGGGTTTTGAATTTACACCTTCCAATGTAATGGTGGATGTGGTGCTGGATGGATTTTATTACGGAACTTTTATGGCCAGCGATCACATCGAAGTGGATAAGAACCGAATCAATATCGTCGAAATGAAAACAACAGATGTCATTTTACCCGATTTGTCGGGAGGATACCATCTTGAAATTGATGCATATGCCGAGCAGGAACCCGTATTTTTCAAAACAAACACGAACATTCCCGTTACAATAAAATCTCCCAAAGACGATGTGATTGTTCCCGTTCAGAAAGAATGGATTACCAGCTACATAAACAAACTCGAAAATCTGTTACTCTCAGATGCTCAAAACGCTTTAGAAAAATACATTGATTTAGAAAGTGCCGTAAAGTATTACCTTCATTCCGAACTGACCGGAAATTGTGATTCTTACTGGTGTATTCCTATGTTTAAGAAAAGAAACGATGAAAAATTGTATTTCGGTCCAGTATGGGATTATGATCAGGCATTTCTTACCAACCAGCGGGTGCCGAGATTTTATGCTACGCTTGACACTCAACACGGAGTAGCACAACCCTGGTTTCGTGCTATGATGAAAACATCAGCAGCGCAAAATTACTTAAAACTTCTTTGGAATAAAGTAAAAGATGAGGGATTGAAAGAACAGCTGAAAAATTACCTGACAGAGAATTCCGAAAGAATAAACCAATCGCAAAATCTGAACTACGAGCGATGGAGATCTTTGAACCGCAAAGTATGGTTTGAAGATGCGCTTTTCCCTACCTACAATCAATATATTGATTTTGTGAAAGAATTTATTGATGATAGGTTTGACTGGTTTGATGAAATGTATCAAACAGAAAAAAAGTATTTTTTGCCGGCTTCAATTCCCGGAAATACACTTCAATCATGGCAATTCACTACTGCAACTCCAGCTTCGGACTGGTATAAAACCGCATTTGATGATACCGGATGGCAATCGGGTAAAGCGCCTTTTGGTACCGAAATGAATCTGCAAAATACCGACTGGCGTACAAACCAAATTTTTATAAGAACGAATTTTTTTGCTAAAAAGGAAGATTTGGATGTCTTGAATAAAGCTTTCTTTTACACATTCCACGATGAGGATTGCTGGATTTATCTCAATGATCAGTTAGCTTTGAATAGAAGCGGCTATATTACAGGTTATCAGTCTTTTGAGTTCGATAAAACGCTCATAAAAGAAGGCTGGAATACACTGGCCGTAAAATGTATTCAAACCGCTGGAGGACAATTAATTGATGTAGGTGTGTATGGTGCCGTAAATACATCCACAGGTGCGGAACAAGCAGGTGAAAAGAAAAATTACCCCTGTTTTATTCAAAATGGTATTTTATATATTCAAAATATTGGAAATGCTAATACAGCAAAATTAATCGGATTAGATGGAAAAATAATCAGAGAAGAAATTTCAAGTGGCGGGAATGTACAATTTTCACTTCCGTACCGGGGAGTATATTTAATTCGTTTATCGGATGTCACACTTAAAATTATATATTAAATTGATGAAACGAAAAATACATTTTCAATTATCAATACACTTTAATACATTAATATTCATGAAATTCAGCGCTAAATCACATAAAATCATCGTTTTATCATTGCTGTTACTACTGTCGGGTTTAGTTAATTCTCAAATTACATGGCCGGAAGGTCAGTTGTTGCCATCTTTCCCCGAAGCGGCCAAAACACAGGATTTGATTTATCTGAATGGATCTACTCCTATATATTCAAAAACCTGGACCTGGCAGGCAGAATCCGATGCTTTAAGTCATGATACAGGTCGCTTGGATGGGGACGGATGGGTTTGTCAGGTAGGAATTGATACGCCAAACCAGTTTATGATTTATGGTCCGAATGATAAAAACGTAACTGCCGGACCTAACTATGCTGAATTCAGGATGATGATTGATGACAACAACATGGATAATAATGTAGTTGTCAGTCTTGACATAAGAAACGCCACTACGGGTGTCGTTTTGGCAGCTCAAAACGTAACCCGTCAGCAATTTACTACTGTTGGCAGCTATATGAATTTCAAACTGGATTTTCAGATGCCGGCAGACAGTCAGGCTATCGAATTACGGGTTTTTTGGAAAGGAACAGCTTTTACTAAAGTAGATTATGTGAGCGTCAGACAAAATAATTCAGACGCTGAAATGTATTTGTTTTCATCCCTGAAAGGACTCGTAAACAAAAAACAGCCACGGATTTTTTCGTATGAAGGCGATGCTTATGCCGAAGGACCTTACACGTGGCTGAATTCACTCGGGTTTCAATATGTTGAAAATAAATCCGGTAATCTGAATACACTTTCAAAATATCTTTCAGAGGTTTCAGGTCTCGTAGTATATGATCCGGCTCAGATTCATACGGTTAATCTTGCATCATTACTGGCAAACAGGAAAAATGCACTGGTTGTTTCGCCCTCATTTTTATCGCTACTGAAAGCGCCACCCTACAATCTGCCGGTTGTTGAAGATTTGCGTGGTAAATTCACGAGTAAATTACATGTTTATCAGACACTTTACGATACTTATTGGCCCGAAATTGATCATCGGTTGCTGATAGGACTGAGCCCGACATACCACAAAGCATCTTTGCGTGAATATTCTGTGGCATTGGGTGCAGCTGTGATTTGGCTGGATCCGAAAATAGCTGAAGAAAGCGCGTTGCTGAATAAATTTTTAGCTTCCATGCCTGCCGGAGCCAATTATATGGGTTGGTGGCCCGAAGAAGAACCGGGTGTAACCAGAGTTTCTGCTTACGGTTTAACGACCATAGCCAGTGATTACTGTACAAATCTCACTTTCCATAGTGGAATGTCCCGAATAATTGACCCAAAACCAATGCCCGCCAAACCCGTTTTACAGAATAAAATATACGTTGCTTTTATCTTGAGCGATGGTGATAATTTACAATACGTGGAACACCTGATGCGAAAACTGTGGAATAATCCGGATCGTGGCTCAGTTCCAATAGGTTGGACTTTGTCGCCTGCCATGGTAGATGCCATGCCCGGTGCGTTGAATTATTTTCATAAGAGTTCAACTGCCAACGACAACCTTATTTCAGGCCCTTCTGGTTATGGATATACTTATCCAAATAACTGGACATCCATGGATGCACTGAATAAATTTGCTGTCAAAACGGAAGAGTACAACGTTCGGGCTGGTTTCAGGGTAATTACTGTCTGGAACACAATAACCGGTGGAATTTCACGAAACACAGGGCAGGCATTTGCAGCTAATTCGCAAACATTGCTTGGACTGACAGCACAAAACACCGGAGGTGCACTTACTGTTTTCAACTCATCCATGCCCGGTATGCCTCTTTCCTGTAACTATTGTACCAACGAACAGGCTATGAAGGACCATATTGCCTCAGCTTCACAGAACTGGGCAGGAACGAGTCCAAAATTCTTAATCATACAGGCACAGCCCTGGAACGGCGTTACTCCCACAAGTTTCAAAAATGTAATGAACTCACTCAACTCTAACTATCAGGTTGTTCGCCCCGACCATATTTTTCAGTTGATACGCGAAGCAAATAATCTTCCTGTAAACCCCGGAAGCATTGAAGGAACGGGCAACGGGCTTACAGGTACTTATTTCAACGGAGTGAATTTCGATACTGAAATAACAACCAGGATTGACAATACTGTCGATTTTGACTGGGCTGCCTCATCTCCTGTTGATGGTGTAAATCCAAATACATTTTCAGTAAAATGGACAGGTCAGGTGCAACCCCGATATACCGGTAACTATACATTTTATACCACCTGCGATAATGCCGGCAAGCTATGGATAAATAATCAGTTGATAATTGACAAATGGAACGGAGCTCCTGGAAGTACTTATTCAGGAACAATAAATTTAACTGCCGGTGAGAAATACGATCTGAAATTGGAATACTTTGAAAATGCAGGCTCAGCTTCCTGTAAACTGGAGTGGGCAAGTCCGCTTCAGTCGCGCGAGGTTATTCCTCAAAGCCAGTTGTATAAGGATATCTCTCATACCGGAATTAATGATATAACCGGGTTCAGTAATTTTAGAATTTATCCAAATCCGGCATTAAAAGGAAAAGTAGTATTTTTGGAAACAAATCTTGAGGATTTTTCTTCATCCAATACTTCCGTAGAGATGTTCACCCTATTAGGAAATAAAATTTCAGACGTTAACGTGAACCGGGAAAAAACTTCAATTGTCTTGAATCAGGAGAGAGGTACGTACATATTATTGTTGAAGAGAGGCGATAAATCAACTGATAGAATAAAATTGATTGTAAAATAAAAATATAATAATTAATACTAAAAGGAAATGAAACAAAGAATCAGTCTTTTACTCTTTGTGTGCTCGTTTTTTCTGCAGGCGCAAAGTCAAACGCCGATTGACTATGTCAGTACGCTTGTCGGTACACAATCCAAACATTCGCTTTCCACCGGAAACACGTATCCGGCTATTGCATTGCCCTGGGGGATGAGTTTCTGGACGCCGCAAACCGGAAAAATGGGCGATGGGTGGGCTTATACATATGATGCCGATAAAATTCGTGGTTTCAAGCAGACGCATCAGCCAAGCCCGTGGATCAACGATTATGGCCAGTTTTCCATCATGCCTGTAACCGGAAAACCTGTTTTCAACGAAGATCAGCGGGCAAGTTGGTTTTCGCACAAAGCCGAAATTGCAAAACCGCATTATTATAAGGCGTATCTTGCTGATTATGATGTAGTAACGGAAATCACTCCGACCGAAAGAGCAGCCATGTTTCGTTTTACTTTTCCAAAGAATGAAAAATCTTACGTGGTAATTGATGCGTTTGATAATGGATCGTATGTGAAAATTATCCCCGAAGAGAAAAAAATAATAGGTTATACTACCAAAAACACCGGCGGAGTTCCCGAAAATTTCAAAAATTATTTTGTCATCGAATTTGACAAAGATTTTACTTATAAAGCAAGTGTTGAAAATGGTGAAATAAAGGAAAACGGATTGGTTTCAAACTCAAATCATTCCGGTGGCATCATCGGATTTTCTACAAAAAGAGGTGAATTGATTCATGCCCGTGTTGCATCATCATTTATCAGTTTCGAACAAGCTGAACTGAATATGGAAGAATTAGGTAATCGTAGTTTTGAGGAGATAAAAGCGGACGGAAAAAATCGCTGGAACGAAATATTGGGCAAAGTGGAAGTGGAAACGACAAATATCGATCAGCTCCGGACTTTCTATTCGAGTCTTTATCGTTCAGTGCTTTTTCCCCGTAGTTTTTTTGAATATGACAAAGCCGAAAATGTAATGCATTACAGTCCTTACAACGGAAAGGTGTTGCCCGGATATATGTTTACCGATACCGGATTCTGGGATACGTTCCGAAGCCTGTTTCCTTTGCTGAATCTGCTTTACCCTGAAATGAACCGCAAAATGCAGGAAGGACTGATTAATACCTACAAAGAGAGTAATTTCTTCCCCGAATGGGCAAGCCCGGGACACAGGCCTTGCATGGTAGGGAATAACTCAGCCTCCGTATTGACAGATGCATATTTACAGGGAGTGAAAGTGAAAGAACCCGATATTCTTTGGGAAGGAATCGTAAAAACGGCCAATAGTGTTCACCCCAGGATATCATCAACCGGGCGTTTGGGGTATGTTTATTATTATGAGTTGGGTTATGTGCCCAATGACATTGGAATCAACGAAAGCGCCGCCCGCACTCTGGAATATGCCTACAACGACTGGTGTATTTACCAACTGGGGAAAGCTTTGGGAAAACCGGAAAAGGAAATTGAAGTTTACGCCAAACGGAGTCAGAATTACCGCAATCTTTTCAATAAAAAATACAATCTGATGGTTGGCCGAAAAGAAAACGGAGAATTTAAAGAGCCATTCAGCCCGTTCAAATGGGGAGGAGACTTTACCGAAGGAAATTCACTTCATTATACCTGGTCGGTTTTTCATGATCCGCAAGGTCTGATCGATTTGATGGGAGGAAAAAACACCTTCAACCAAATGCTGGATACGGTATTTTCATTGCCTCCGATTTTCGACGACAGCTATTATGGCTCAACAATCCACGAAATCCGCGAAATGCAGATTATGAATATGGGAAATTATGCCCACGGAAATCAGCCGATTCAGCACATGATTTACCTCTACAATTATTCAGGAGCCCCGTGGAAGGCTCAGTATCATCTGCGCGAAGTAATGGACAGGATGTACACACCTGCTCCCGATGGATATTGTGGCGACGAGGACAACGGACAGACTTCTGCCTGGTACGTTTTCTCGGCATTGGGATTTTATCCCGTTTGTCCCGGAAGCGGCCAGTATGTACTTGGTTCACCCATTTTCCCGAAAGCAATACTTCATCTGGATAATGGTAAAAAGGTGGAAATAATCACTGAAAACAATAACAAAGAAAATGTATATGTAAAATCTCTGAAAGTCAACGGAAAAAATTACACGCGTAATTTCCTTGAAATCGATGCCATAAAAAAAGGAATGAAACTTAAATTCCAAATGGATAATAATCCAAATACAAACAGAGGTGTTTCAAATGATGATTTGCCTTATTCGTTTTCAAATCAGAAAAATAATTAATCAAAAAAGAGATAACATTGATGGAGACTTTTGTGCCTAAAAACCGTATAAATTCAATTGATGCACTTCGCGGATTTGCATTGTTCGGTATTTTAATATTTCACTGCATGGAGCATTTTGATCTTTTTGTAACACCGGAAATTTCATCACCAATATTACAAAAAATTGACACCTGGGTATTTAAAACGCTCTCTTTTTTAATTGCAGGGAAGGCCTATGCCATATTCTCGCTCCTTTTCGGATTAAGCTTTTTTATGCAAATGGATTCTCAGGCAGCCAAAGGAGAAGATTTCAGGTTTCGGTTTCTCTGGCGGATGATGCTGTTATTTGTCCTCGGATATATCAACAGCATGATTTATATGGGTGAATTTTTTATCGTTTACGCCATGCTGGGAGTTCTGCTGATTCCACTTTTCAAAGTTCCGACAAAGTGGCTGATTGGGCTAACTGTACTGATGCTGCTGCAAATTCCGGATATAATCATTTTTGAATCGTTATTAATAGGAAATGCACCCAACGAGCCTACAAAACTGATTGTTTTAATGGATAGTTTATACGCAAAAGCTGACCCTGTCTTTAGAAACGGCACATTTGCAGAAGTTTTACGCTTCAATATGTGGGATGGACTCCTGGCAAAACTGCTGTGGGTCGTTAATTATGCACGATATCCGCAGATAATCGGATTGTTTATTGCCGGAATGTTAATCGGCAGGCAGGGAATTCACAAAAGTGAAGAAAAAATGATTCATTACAGCCGTAAGATATTACCTTACAGTATAGCTGTTTTCCTGTTTTTTTACGCTGTGGTGTTGTCGCTACCCGCTTTTGGAGCCGAAGGTTTTACGCTGCGCGCCGGTACCACGCTTTTCAAAATGTATTCAAACCTTGGCATGATGGCAATGTATGTGAGTGGTTTTACACTATTGTATTATAAAACAAAAGCCCGGAAAACATTGGATTTTATTGCGCCTGTAGGGAGAATGAGTGCATCCAATTACATGCTGCAGGGTTTTATCGGAGTGCCGTTGTTTTATGGTTTCGGACTTAATCTGGCTGTCGAAATCACTTTCTTGCAATCTCTGCTGGTTGGTTTTGTTATTTTTAGCGTTCAACTGATTTTCAGCCATGTGTGGTTGAAGAAATTCTATTACGGGCCTGTGGAATGGCTTTGGCGCTGTGCGACCTGGATGCGGAAAATACCTATTCGACGTGAAAAAGTAAAAGTTAGCAAAGCAACTCCGGTTGTTTACTAAGGTCGTTTTTGGTTTTAAAATAATATAATCCATTCATTTTCAATCTGTTTTAGGAAAGAGAAATTAAAAAGAAAAAACATGAAACGACTATTTATACTGCTGTTTTTATTAACAAGTCTTCATCTTATACATGCTGCTGAAATTATATCCGGGAAAACATATAAAATTAATTCCCTGTCAGAAAATAAATCGCTTTCGGTGCGAAATTCATCTTTAGACAACAAAGCAGATGTGGTAACCTGGACGGAAACCAACGTGAACTCTCAAAAATGGAAACTTGAACAGGCAAATGGTAATTTCTTTTTTCTTACCAACGCTTATACCGGTAAAGCATTGCATTACAGCACGCTGCGTCCAAAACCGGGTGACAGGATAGAGCAGGATGCGAACGACCAAAGCGGCTATTTTCAGTGGGAATTTGTTCCGGTCAAAAATTTAGCATATCCCGACACGTATTTTATCCGGTTTTCAATGAAATCATCGGATAATTACCTTTACCTCGAACAGTTGGATAATTCGGATGGATCCGGAGTGAAAGTACAGCTTAAAAATGCAACTACAGATTCCATTCGTCAGATGTGGAAGGTTGAGCTGACGAATGAGATACCTAATCTGGTTACTCCGGCTTTGCGCGAAGAGATGATGAAAGGCTGGAAGGATTATTATTACAAACCTGCTTCCGTTGGCCACGTGTTGGGGTCGGGTGGTTGGTGGGGCGATGCCGAAATGTTCGAGACGGTGCTCGATGCATTTGAAACCACCGGAAATCCAGTACATAAAGAAATGTTTTCGCAACTGTACCTCAATTTTACCTACCGTAACAAAACCGATTGGATGTATAACGAGTACAACGATGACATTGCCTGGATGGTACTGGTTGCCGTCAGAGCCTATCTTATGTTCGATGATGGCAGGTATCTGAATCATGCCCGAAACAATTTTGATAAAATGTACGCCCGCGCTTTACTCCCGTCGGGAATGCTTCGCTGGAAAGAAACTCCGCTCAATAATCAGGGGACAAACTCCTGCATCAACGGACCGGCTGAAGTTGCAGCTTGCTATCTTGCCATTGCTACAGGCGACGATACTTACTTTGAAAAAGCCAGAAATCTTTATACGCTCCAAAGACAATATCTTTACGACCCGGCCAATGGTAAAGTTTTTGATGCCGGTGTGTGGAATAACGGAGTTTTTTCTGTTGTTAATTATTGGGTTTCCACCTATAATCAGGGAACTTTTCTGGGAGCAGCATTGATGCTTTATAACCGGTATGGTGATGAAATGTACAAAAACGATGCACACAATATAGTAGAATGGACACGAAAAGACTTGTGCAACGTGCACGGTGTAATACGAGTGTGTGGCAGCGGAAACGATTTACAGGGTTTCAAAGGAATTTTAATTCGCTATCTTCGACGCTATATTGTCGATCTGGCTCAGCCCCAGTCAGTTGAATGGTTGCAGCGCAATGCGCTTCACGCTTTCAATAACCGCAATTCAAAACGAATTTCATGGACGGCCTGGTGGGAAAAATCTACCGAAAATTTCATTTTTTCCGATGGCTATAATTATAGTAATCAACCTTTTGGCGTATCTACTGCTGTATCGGCTGCTTTTAATGCTCCACTCGACAAAAATCTGATAATCAAAGACGCTTATTCCACCATAGAAGCTGAACATTTCGATTATCTCAAAGGGATATTGGTTGAACAAAATCCTGTAAACGAAAACGAAAAAATACTTGGGAATATTTTGAACAATTATCATTCTGTCTATTCAAATGTTGATTTTGGAACTGAGCAGGCAAAATCTGCTTCATTACGTATCATCGGTGGTGTTTCAGCCGGCTCTGTCGAAATCCGGTTGGGTAGTCCCGCGGGTCAGTTACTCGGAACAGCCATTGTTCCGGCTGATAATTCAGGACTTATGAGTACTGTAAATTGTAATTTGGATATTAGTCCGGTTGGATTACAGAAAATTTATCTGGTTTATAAAGGTAATGGTTTCAAAGTGGATAGTTTTAGATTTAACACTGCAGAAACCGGATTGAAGAATCCTGATTTTTCTTCAGTTATGCAGCTTTATCCCAACCCAACCATGCACTATTTTTTTATTAAAAGCATGAATAAAGGGCATCTGATGATTTTCAATCCTGATGGTAAGCGAATGTTTTCTTCCAGCATCACAGAAGGAACTACCTGCTTAGATGTGGAAAATTTTCAGCCGGGAGTTTATTTTGTTGAATTAAATACAAAAAGTGGAAAATCAACTGCTCCGTTTATAAAAAAGTAAGAAGATAAATACAAAGAAAATATTTAGTTATGGAAAACAGCAAAATAACGGTTTTGACAGTTGCAATTATTATTGGAAGTGTATTTATGACCTCTGAAGTTTTTGCCGGAAATTATATTAACAATAAAGCTCCGCTTATCGAAGTTCCGTTTACACCGCTTCCAATTGGCTCGGTCAAAGCTGAAGGGTGGCTGCTCAGGCAATTACAACTGCAAAATGAGGGACTGACCGGTCATGCCGAAACGCTTTATAATAGTCCCGGTGATTTAGGTCCGGGCAGCGACTGGCTGGGCGGAAGCGGTGACAGTTGGGAGCGTGCTCCTTATTACGTAAAGGGACTTGTGGCGTTAGCTTATGTTCTTAATGATCAGGAACTTAAAACTAAAGCTCAAAAGTGGATTGACTGGTCGCTGAACAATCAAATGCGAAACGGATTTTTCGGTCCGAAAGGAAATAATGACTGGTGGGCGCGTATGCCCATGCTTTATGCTATCCGCGATTATTACGAAGCTACAAACGATCCAAGGATTATTCCTTTTCTTACTAAATATTTTCAATATCAATTTAACACAATTGACAATCAGCTACTTAACAGTTGGGGGAGATCCCGTGCCGGTGATAACATCGAAATTGTATTCTGGCTTTACAACCGGACCGGCGATACTTTTCTGCTTGAACTGGCCGATAAACTCAAAAGTCAGGCATACGATTGGACAGATATTCTTACCAATAACAAATTTAACTGCTTTGGAACTGATTTTCAGCCCAAGCACAATGTAAATGTTCCACAAGCCATGAAAATGCCGGTGATTTATTATCAAAAATCACATTCATCTGCCGATAAGGATGCCTATTTTCATGGCAGAGAGCATTTGCTGTGCGATCACGGACAACCTTACGGTATGCAGTCGGGTAGTGAAATGCTGGCCGGAAAATCCTCAATGACGGGATTGGAGTTATGCTCGGTTGTTGAACAGATGCAAACCAATGAAACAGCTCAAATGATTTTGGGTGATGTTTCGATAGGCGATCAACTGGAGAAAGTCGCTTTCAATGCACTTCCCGGTGGACTCACCAGCGACATTAAAGGGATGCAGTATTATCAGCAGGCAAATCAGGTTATCAGTAAATTCGGATACTATGCTTTTGGTCAAAATTACGAAAATGGAAATATGCCGGGGCCCTATTCAGGTTATGGTTGCTGTCGTTTTGACTTTCACATGGGCTGGCCTTATTTTGTGAAAACAATGTGGGCAGCCACAGCAGATAACGGATTGGCTGCAATGGCTTACGGGCCTTCATCGGTAACGGCATTTGTCGGAAATGGAGCAGAAGTAAGCATCAGGGAAACAACAGATTATCCTTTTGATGAACTGTTAACTTTTACTTTATCAACTCCAGACGAAATCGCATTTCCATTGAAATTCAGAATACCAGCGTGGTGTAAAGAACCTCAAATTAAAGTAAACGGAGTAATTCAGGAAGGTGTAGTTGCTGGTAATTTTTTTACTATAAACAGAACCTGGAGCAATGGTGATGTGGTGATACTTACACTTCCGATGAAAATCCGGGTAAACGAAGAACTTAATAATGCCATAAGTATTCATCGTGGCCCTTTGGTTTATTCGCTGCATATTAAAGAAAACTGGTCGGTTAGGAATGATTATGGTAATGGTTTCAGAGAGTACGAAGTGCATCCTGTTGCATCGTGGAATTATGCCCTAATTATAGACAAAAATAATCCGGAATCTTCCATCCAAATAAATAGAAAAGCGATGCCCGATAATCCTTTTGAACAATCCGGTACGCCGGTTACAATGACAGTTTCGGCCCGAAAAGTGCCTTCTTGGGTGTATGCGTTAAATGAAAGAATAGCAACCGATCCGCCTTACGGTCCGGTAGAATCTTCAGAACCTGTCGAAAAGGTTACCTTAGTTCCCTATGGAACGGGTACACTGCGGGCTACCGTACTGCCAATAATCGGAGCAAACCAGATGATGACGACATCATTTGTTGAGAATTTTTCAACCGGGCAGGAAGGATGGGTGCAATACGGAGGTAGTTTTTATGTGGATAACGGTGAATATAACGCTACTAACGTCGAAGCCAGTCATCCCAGTTCAAAATCAGTTTTCACTGCCACCAATTTTAACGATTTCACCTATACTGCAAAAGTTAAGGTAAACGGTGATGGAGATGGTGGCTTGATTTTCAGAGCAAGCAGATTGTCGTTTGGACCCGATGAATATAACGGATATTATTTTGGAATAAGCAGTTCGGCTAAACGAATTGATTTTGGAAAATCGAATGGTGCCTGGACTTCGTTGAAAGTGATGAATATGGATATTAATGCCAATCAGTGGTATAATATAAGGATTGTAGCGAAAGGCTCAAATATTAAAATTTATGTGGATGATATGGTCAATCCTAAAATTGACATGACAGATAATTCATTTGCTTCAGGAACAGTGGGAGTTCGCACATATCGTGCTCAGGCTGTCTGGGACGATATTAAAGTAGTTTCACTCTCCGGCACTCACGTTGCTGCTGAAAATGCAGGTAATGAGCTAAAAATTTTTCCTAATCCGGTAACTTCGGATTTGAAAATTTCAATTCCGCAACAGGGTTACATGACTGTGTATAGCTCTGCCGGAAGACGAATGTTCGCTACCAGTGTAACATCCGGTATTACTACATTAATTACAAAAGATTATGCATCAGGCATTTATATCGTAAATCTGATTACAAAATACGGCACTTCCAGCATTCGTTTTCTGAAAAAAGAAAGTGAATTATCGTAGATTCACTCATCTTTTTTAATTCAGCGAATTTGCTGATGTAATATTAATCTTAGCCGGATATTACTGAATTATACAAAACAAAATATATTATTAACTGAAAAAAAGCGAATACAATGAGAAAAACAGTCATTCTTTTAACTTACATTTTACTGACAAGCAGTCTCTTCTCTCAGTGGTCTCCGCAGGGAGATAAATTGAAAACAAAATGGGCGGAAACAATCGATGTGAAAAATGTGTTGCCGGAATATCCCCGTCCGATAATGGAGCGCTCCGAATGGAAGAATCTGAACGGGTTGTGGGATTATGCCATTTTGCCGGTAGGTCAGCCCGAACCGGCAACGTTTGACGGGAAAATTCTGGTTCCATTTGCTGTCGAATCGAGTCTTTCGGGTGTAATGAAATCACTCGGAAGTAAAAACGAATTGTGGTATAAGCATAGTTTTACCATCCCTGCCAGCTGGAAAAATAAGCATGTTCTGCTTCATTTTGGTGCAGTCGACTGGAAAACCGAAGTGTATTTGAACGACATCAAAATCGGCAGTCACACTGGCGGTTACACCCCTTTCCACTTTGATATTACTCCATACCTGAAAAAAGGAAACCAGAAATTAATAGTAAAAGTGTGGGATGGTACAGATGAAGGATTTCAGCCCAGAGGAAAGCAGGTGCGCAATCCGGGAGGAATCTGGTACACACCCGTTTCGGGTATCTGGCAAACGGTATGGCTGGAACCGGTAAACAGCAAATACATTTCAGGTGTGAAAACCACACCGGATATCGATTCTCAGAAACTTAAAATTGAGGTGGCCGCTACGAATGTAAATAAAGCCGATATCATTGAAGTAATTGTAAAAGAGGGTAACCAAAAGATAGCTTCCGGAAAATTTATCGAAGGACAAAACCTGGAGTTGGGAATCTCAAATGCTAAACTTTGGTCTCCTGAAAGTCCTTTTCTTTACGATTTGGAAGTAAATTTATATGAAAATGGAAAACTGCTCGACAAAGTGAAAAGTTACGCTGCCATGCGTAAAATATCAACCCACAGAGACTTTAACGGAATTGTACGTCTTCAACTGAATAATAAAGATTATTTTCATTTCGGTCCGCTTGATCAGGGCTGGTGGCCCGACGGACTTTACACAGCTCCGTCAGATGAAGCACTGATGTATGATATTCAGAAAACAAAAGATTTCGGGTATAACATGATTCGAAAACACGTGAAGGTGGAACCGGCACGATGGTATACGCATTGCGACAAATTGGGTGTTCTGGTATGGCAGGATATGCCAAGCGGCGGACAATCTCCGCAATGGCAAAACCGTCAGTATTTTAACGGGACTGAAATAATACGATCAGCACAATCGGAATCCAACTACCGCAAAGAGTGGAAAGAAATCATGGATTACCTGATGCCCAATCCAAGTGTGGTGGTGTGGGTACCATTCAACGAGGCCTGGGGACAATTCAAAACTGCAGAAATTGCAGACTGGACCAAAGCATACGATCTGCAACGGTTAGTCAATCCGGCAAGTGGCGGAAATCATTACCGCACCGGCGATATACTCGATCTGCACAATTATCCTGGACCCGACATGTATCTTTTTGATGCCGAGCGAGTTAATGTGTTGGGCGAATATGGCGGAATCGGACTGCCAATGAAAGAGCATCTCTGGCAAACAGATAAAAACTGGGGCTACGTTCAGTTCAAAAATTCCAGGGAAGTGACCGATGAGTACGAAAAATATGCCGATCATCTCAAACGATTGATTAAAACAGGATTCTCGGGTGCCGTTTACACGCAAACCACCGATGTGGAAGGTGAAGTAAACGGACTGATGACATATGACCGGAAGGTAATAAAACCGGAGGAAGAACGTCTGAAAAAGATAAATCAGGAAGTTATCAATGCATTAAGTAACTAATAGGATAAGAATTCATCTGTTATATTTATGACGAAATGCTTCCAATAACACTGATTTTATAAGACAGAATAAGGTATCCGCTAAAAGATACCTTATTTTGTTTTTAAATTTGTCTTTACTGCCTTAATTTTTTGAACTTCGTAATTTTGCTTATTTTTGTAAAACATATTTTTATATCTTGAAAAAACTTTTATCCCTTTTTTTGCTAATATTTTTTTTACTGTCCACCCTTTCTGCCGGGCAAATCAAGCTCCTTGCCATTGGCAATAGTTTTTCGCAGGATGCAGTTGAAAAATTATTTGTACGATTTGGTAAAAGCAAACGGTGACACAATCATTATTGGAAATATGTACATTGGTGGTTGTTCACTTTAAAGGCATTACTATAATTCTGTGACGGGTGCAATGGATTATTCTTTCCGAAAAATTGTAAACGGCGAACTAACCAAGACAGATGGTTACACGCTAAAAGAGGCTTTTCAGAACGAAAAATGGGATTATGTTTCGTTTCAGCAGGTGAGCCAGCATTCCGGAATGGCCGAAACTTTTTTTCCTTATATCGATAGTTTGATGGTTTTTGCCAGAAAACACACCTCCAATCCGGACTTGAAAATAATACTCCACGCTAACTGGGCGTATGCTAAGGACTCAAAACACACCGGATTTGCCGGCTATGGAAACGATCAACTCACGATGTTTCATGCGATTGTAAATGCTGTTCAACTTGTGGCCGGCAGGGCTGGAACTGATTGTATTGTCCCTTCGGGAACTGCTATTCAAAACGGCCCTACCAATTCGCTGGGCGACAGTTTTTGCCGCGATGGCTATCACCTGGAGCCAACTTATGGAAGATACACAGCTGCATGCGTCTGGTTCGAAAAATTGTGCGGAATTTCAACTATTGGCTCTGCTTACAAACCAGAATCAATGACTCCATTCGAGGCTCAAATAGCTCAGTACGCAGCTCACTATGCGGTCAGAAATCCAACGTTAATTACATCATTAGCTTTCAGATCAGGCATGAGGAAAACCGATTGACCGATGAAAAAATCTATGAGGGAAGCAAGTTAGTTACGGTTGTTTTTTTTCTGTTCTCAAAACCAGATAGCCCAGCACGCCGCCAATTATGGATGCAATAAAAATACCGATTTTAGCCTGAGTAATCAGTGCTTCGCTGGTGAATGCCAGAGAAGTGATGAAAAGCGACATGGTAAATCCGATGGATGCCAGCAATGCAATTCCAAACAGATTCTTTACGTTCATTCCATCCGGAAAAGGCGCCACTTTCAGTTTTACCAGAAACATGGTAAATCCGACAATACCTCCCACTTTTCCGAGTAACAGCCCAAACCCCACACCCAATGCAACATTGGTGCTGAAAAGTGCCTGAACGTCAATATTCAACGAGACTCCGGCGTTGGCCATTGCAAAAACAGGTAACACAAAAAAAGTTACAAACGGGTGCATGGCATGCTCCAGCCGCTGCAGCAGGGGAATCGCACAATTGGTGTCAATTTTAATCTTTTCCAGCTGATGAATTTGTTCACCCGTTAAAGTCACTTTGTCGTTGGGCGTGATTTTTCTGAATCTGTCCAGCGAAGCATTGATTCTCTTGATGAAAATTCCCTCATTTATTCCTACGTTGCTGGGAATGGTAAATGCAGCAAGCACCGCAGCAATAGTGGCGTGTACGCCTGAAAGCAAAAAGGCAATCCAGACACCTGCAATGCCTACTAAGGCATAAAACAGAATGTTTCGCACCCCCATTTTGTTGCCGATAAACATCACAAGCACGAATACCAGCCCGGCGAGCAAACTCACCACCGAAATATCCGACGTGTAGAAAAATGCGATGACAAGAACGGCACCCAGATCGTCCACAATGGCGAGCGCTGTTAAAAAAATCTTGAGTGAGAGAGGAATCCGCTTGCCAAGCAGGTGAAGCACACCCAGTGCAAACGCAATATCCGTTGCCATCGGGATTCCCCAGCCGTTGTTTGCTTCGCCTGCCGGATTGAAAGCAAAATAAATAATGGCAGGTACCAGCATACCTCCAAGGGCAGCACCAATCGGCAGAAGTGCTTTTCGGGGATTGGAAAGCTCTCCGGCAACAATTTCGCGTTTCAGTTCGAGTCCTACCACAAAAAAGAAAACAGACATCAGACCGTCGTTAATCCAGTGATGAAAACTGTATTTCAAGAAAGATACATCGTTAAAAACGAAACCAAATTTGTTTTCCAAAAAATGAAAATACTGAAATGACCACGGAGAATTGGCCAGATATAAAGCCACTAATACGCTGATACCGAGTACTATTCCTCCTGATTTTTCCTTCTGAATAAAATTCTGAATCGGCAGGGCGAATTTATCAATCGGATCAAGTTTTTTAATTGCCATAATATTGAAAATTAAATGTCAGGTAAATGTGAATAAGATGAAAGTAGTAGATATAACAATCTTATTTTCTGAATCAATTTGTATCCTACAATAGTGGTACAACTTCGCTGTCAAACTGACCATCTGCCAGATGGGTTGTTACTTTGTCGCCTGTTTTCACTTCTAAGGTCGAAGTTATACGCCTGCCGTTCAGTGTGGTAATGGAGTAGCCTTTTTCGTACAGGTATTTGGGTGAGTGGGTTTCCAGTTTGGTTTCAATGATGGCTAACTTGTTTTTTTCATGCTGAATTCGTCTGCGGACTCCATTTTTAACCTGATACACAAAGTTCGAGAGCCGGTTGGTTTCCATCAGAAAACCCGTTTTGGATGATTGTTTGATTCTTAACTTGATTAATTCCAGTGTTTTTTCGTTCGTACGGATAATTCCGGATGTGAAGCTGCATAAATCCGAAGCCAGATTGTTGATTTGTTCTTCGGAGTTTTCGAGAGTCGAAATCAGATATTCGGCAGCAGCGGTGGGTGTTTTCACGCTGGTATGAGCTACCATGTCCAATATGGAAATATCGCGCTGATGTCCTATACCGGCAATGATCGGTAGCGGAAACTGAGCGCAGTTAAGAGCCAGATTGTACGAATCAAAGCACGACAAATCAGTAGTGGCGCCACCTCCGCGGATAATGACTACCACATCAAAATGTTCGTGGTGTCTGTAAATTTTTTCCAGAGCCCCGATAATAGATTTTTCAGCCTGTTCGCCCTGCATGATAGCCGGGAAAAGTTTGATGTAGAATGCAAATTTCAACGAACCGGAATTCAGCTGATCGCAAAAATCTCCGTATCCGGCTGCTGTCGCCGATGAAATGACAGCCAGCCGTTGAGGTAATTGCGGAAATTCAAGCTGCTTGTTCATGTCGGCAATGCCGTCGGCTTCCAGCTGACGGATAATCTGCAGTCGCCTTGCAGCCAGTTCACCTATGGTGAATGCAGGATCTATGTCTCTGACATTCAGGCTGAAACCATACTGCCCGCTGAACTCAACCTTCACTGCTACCAGTACATTCAGTCCCGCCCGGAGCGATTCACCTGTACTGCTTTCGAAATAAGGCTTCAGCATCCGGAAGACGTTTGCCCAGCAGACAGCACGGGATTTTGCCAGGATGTTGTCGCTATCAGTGTCTTTTTCAATGAGTTCCATATAGCAATGACCACCATTTTCGCGCAGTTCACTAATTTCGGCACGCACCCAGATCGCTTCTGTAAAGTTTTGCCGGATAACAGCCTGTATTCTGTTTGTCAGTTCTGAAAGTGAGGTGGATGTCATTGCTCTTTAGTGGTTTGGATAATGTAAATTCCCTTCTCTAAACGGTTTGTTTCCAGTTTGATGTATGATCCGGAATAACTGTTTTGATATACAATTTGTCCGGTAAGTGAAATGATGCGTACAATTCCCTTTTCGGAGTGGTTTCCCGGGTTCAGTTTTATCAGCACATTTTGTATGTTATTGTCAATGCGGAGTTTCAGAGTGTTGTTTCGGGATGAATCATCTGACTGCATCAGGTTTATGGAATTCGAAATCAGATCATAGTAAGCCATTTGAAAATCAGCTATTCCGTATCCCGTTTCAGCGGTTGGGTTGTTATAGATATGTCCGGTTCTGAATAAATTAATCTGCATTTCGCTGATGGTCAGGTGTGGTTTGTGTTTTTTCACAGCTTGCATGTAACAGGCTGTAAGCCCGGCGAGTACAGGTGTGGAAAACGATGTACCACTGGCATTGGCAGTCGATCCGGAAGTGCTGATAACGTAAGTCGATGTGCCGAGTGCAGAAAGTTCGGGTTTAATGCGTCCGTCGGCAGACGGCCCAATCGACGAAAATGAGCTGTACAAACTATCTTTGCGAACCGATCCCACTGTAATGACTCCTTCTGCATCTCCGGGCACACCAATGTATTTCCAGTTTTTGTTGCCATCGTTTCCGGCTGCGTTGAGCAGCATGATTCCCTTTTTGAAAGCCATTGTGGCAGCGATGCTTGCGCGTGCTGTTTTCCCGTTCATATCGGCATACTTGTAGTTCATTGTCTGGTCGTCAAACGTGGTATATCCCAGCGAAGTGGTGGCTAAATCAACGCCTGCACTATCGGCATATTCAATGCCCGAAATCCAGAAGTCGGGCTCACAACGGTATTCGCCTGTGGCAGCTTCGGTCCTGATGAGCAGATACGAGGCTTTCGGTGCGGTACCCACGTAGATTCCGTTCAGATCGGCAGCCATGGTTGACAGGACATGCGCTCCGTGTGCATCTTCGTTAAAAATGTTCGAAGCCGGATTTACAAAATCCCGGGTGCCGAGCAGTTTGCCTTCAGCGCGTAACCTGCTGAAGGCCGGATTTGTGTCAACGTTTTTGAATCCGGCATCTAAAACGGCAATATGAATGTTCTCTCCCATGAAACCATTCTGATGAAGTATTCTTCCGTTCATCTGGTCAAGTTGCACGGCTGCCACGCCATAATCGGTTTCCTCCGATTTTACACGCGATGGAGCATCAAGCGCTAACGGATTTTCATTCGTAAACCCTGTGAATTCTGCCTTCAAAACGAAAGGAAGTTGTCTGAGCTGAGCAATGAACAGAGTATCTTTTGTCAAAACGGTTACTCCGTTAAGCCATTTACTTGTGCAATGGACATGAATGCCTGGTTTTGACAACTGGATGATATATTGCGGATTAATTGGTAAATCGGTGCTGTCGACCGGAATATTGAAGAAATTACGACGGGCAATGGCACGTTCTGACAGAAAAGTTGCCGGATTGCTCAGAGAGTAAGGTGATTGGTTTTTGTCTTTAAGCTGAATGTAGAAATAGTAACCTGTAGCATTCAGATAATAAGGGAATACCAAAATAAATAAAAATATAAGAGTTATGTTAATTATCTTTTTCATAAAATCGAAAAATTTTGTTTACAAAGATACGAGTTTTGAAATTGATATTATACGTTGAATACTAAATATCGTTAAATGTTAACATGCCCGGAACAATATCTACGAAAGTATCGTAAATTTGCGATAAGTTCGTAAAAGTATTAATATCAATGAAAAACAGAAGATTTAATCAGGTTTTGTTCTTTATTTTGCTTTTCATCAATCTGAATGCAAGTGCTTTTTCGTTGAAAGACGTCAGTACCGATGATGTGCCTTCACGGATTAATTACCTGCAAAATCAGTTGAAATTGAGCGAATTGATAGAGTATGTTGATAGCCTGAACACGCAGGATGGTGCTTTATTGCTCATCAAAGCGAAAGCTCAGTACATGCTTGGCGATGTAAACTCCATGGAAACAACACTGCAGCAGATTTATACGAATAACCCTGCTGATATGAATTTATTAGCTGAGTCAGCTACTTTAGCTGAAATGTCGGGAAATAAAGAGAAGGCAATCTGGTTTCTGAATCAGGCTACGAAAACGGAATTTTTACCCTCTCTTTTGTTACGAAAATGTGAACTCTGTTATGCGTTAAAGCGATATGAACAATCGTTGATGATTGCTGACTCTGTACTTTCGAATGTCACTATTTCACAGGCAGTAAGACTGAAAGCCCGGAATTTAGCCGCTATGAAGCGAATTCCTGAATCGGTTTCCACGCTTGCAGACTACCTGAAAACAAATCCGGCAGATGTCCTTACTGTTAAGCAATTAGCAAATCTTTATCTGGCGGTTGATTCTGTACAACATGTTGTGAATCTGACTGATAAGTATCTGACAGATTTTCAGTCAACCAATACCGAAGTGCTTGATTTGAATGCCCGCGGAAATTATTTACTCAAAAATTACCGGAATGCGCTAAACCGTTACCGGGAAATGCAGAATCTGGGAGTGGATTTTGATCATAACCAGTGTTTCTTTGCAGGGATGTCCGTTTATATGCTCGAGGAAGATTATCCACTGGATGCCATTTCATACTTTCTGCAGGCCGATTCTCTGACAAACGGAGGAGTGTATGCCATCAAATACTACCTTGGTAAAACGAATGAAAAAATTGGCCAGTGGGAAAAGGCTTATTCTTACTACAAAGATGCTTATGAATTGATTAAACCAGACACAGTACAACTTGTGCAAATGTTCAACAATCTGGGTCTTGCCGCCATGAGTAATAGCGAAGATGATAATGCTGTTGATTATTACCTGCGGGTTCTGTCGCTGGATGATAAAAATAATTATGCATTGTACAGTATTGCTCTGGTGTATGAGTACAAAGAGGACTGGATGCAGGCAATAAAGTATTACAAAAAGTTAATTGAGAAAAATCCGGATGTGATTAATAATCCTTACAGCAAAAGGGCAAAAGACCGGCTTTCAGAACTGGAAAAAATGAACAACGCACCCGGAAAATCGAAAACAGTTAAATAAAATTAAAATTCTAAGGAAACGGAACAATATCTACGAAAATATCGTAGATTTGCGAATAATTCGTAATAGTCAGATATATATTGAAATATGTTTAATAATTATTAGATAAATGTATGGAAAAGCTAACACACCAGGAAGAAGAACTCATGCTGATAATCTGGCAAAATGAGCCCGGATTTATCAAAGATTTTATTGACAAAATGGAAGAACCTATTCCGCCTTACACCACGGTTGCTTCAATTGTAAAGAATCTGGAACGAAAAGGTTACGTAAGCGCCAAACGTTACGGAAATACCTATGAATACAAAGCTCAGATAAAGGAAGAAGAGTATAAAAAGAAATTCTTGTCCGGAGTGGTTAAAAACTACTTCGAGAATTCCTACAAAGAGATGGTCAGTTTTTTTGCCGAAACAAATAAAATATCGGCGAAGGAACTCCAGGAAATCATTAAACTGATAGAAGCTCCACAAACAGTTGAAGAAAAAGTTGATGTGGATTAATATAGGATCTGCCATACTAACTCAACATTTTATAATTTACGCGTATCCATTTTAATTCCCTGTTTACGGGAGAGGAGGTTTGCCGTTATGAACGACATTTTTATCTATCTTATTAAAGTAAATACTTCATTGATAGTATTTTATCTTTGCTATAAGTTGTTTTTTCAGCGCGACACGTTCTGGAAAGTGCGCCGTTATTATTTGCTGGCCGGGGTGATTTTTTCATTTTTCTATCCGCTCGTTTCCATGCAGGGCTGGCTGCGCCGGCAGGAACCCATTATGACGGCAATTGCTTCCATACGGCTCGACGAATTTGTGATTACTCCGGATGGTGCCGTAAAATCAACGATATTCACGCTTGAAAATGTCTTGTGGACTGTTTTCGGTATTGTGGCGATGCTGATGTTTATTCGTGTTTGCATTCAGTTCGTTTCCATCATTCGCTGCCGGCTCAAAGGCCAACCGGTAAAACTTTACGGTGTGGATGTCATAAGCATACATGAAAAGCTAACTCCATTCTCCTTTTTCAAATGGATTTTCATCAATCCGGTACTTCATAATTACCATGAAACCGCCGAAATACTTGAACACGAGCAAACTCACGCACGCCAGTGGCACTCGCTGGATGTCATTATCGGGCAATTGCAGACACTGCTATGCTGGGTGAACCCTGCCGCGTGGCTTCTGGAACGTGAAATTCGCTATAACCTGGAGTTCCTGGCTGATAATCAGGTGCTCAAATCGGGTTTTGAACCAAAGAAATATCAATATCATTTATTACAGCTCACTTACGAACCTGCAGATAGTAAGTTGGCTAACAACTTCAATATTTTACCAATCAAAAAAAGAATTAAAATGATGAACACAAAAAAAACAAAAAAGTCGGGATTGCTCAAATATGCTTTGATAATCCCTGTAGCTCTTGCCATGCTCATTGTGAGTAATATGCAGGAAATGATGGCATCTGCAAAAACGTTTGTAGAGAACGTTGCTTCCACGGATAAAAATCCCGCGGTAACTGCAGATTTTTCATCTGAACGAGTGCCCGAATTACAAACTCCGGAAGCGAAAAAGGACGTAAAGATTGCAGCGGAGGAATCGCCTGCCACCCGCAATCAATATGACATTGAGCAGATTGTCGTAGTTGGTTATGGCCAGAAGCAGACCCAGAATACACCTCCGTCCGACCAGAAAAATATGAAAATTTTTGAAACTGTAGAAACGATGCCCCAGTTTCCGGGAGGCGAGGCAGCTTTGATAGAGTGGCTGGGTAAGAATATTAAATATCCGCTCGAAGCGCAATCGAAGAAAATAGAAGGAAAAGTCTTTGTTCAGTTCGTGGTAAGTGAAACCGGCAAAGTGCTTTATCCCAAAATCATTCGGGGAGTTGATCCGTCGATAGATGCTGAAGCCATCCGCGTAGTCACTGCCATGCCCGACTGGACTCCCGGCAAGCAGGGTGGCGATAACGTGAATGTACGCTTTGTGCTTCCGATACAATTCAAACTTACTGGAACTGATAAAACAAAATCCGAACTAACCCTGAGAGGTGAAATTCAGAAAGCTTTGATAATGGTGGATGGAGAAGAAGTTTCAAAAGAGGAGATGGATAAGATTATGCCGGCTGATATTGAATCTGTAACGGTGTTGAAAGATGAGTCAGCAACATCTGTTTATGGCGAAAAAGGGAAAAACGGAGTAATAGTTATCACAACCAAAAAGAATAAAGCTTTACCCGTTCCGGAAAAAAATAAAACTCAGGAATTTGTAAGCGAAAGGGGAACTTTCAAATTTGACAATCCGCCTGCTTTCCCGGGAGGTGAGGAAGCTATGTACAAATTTCTTTCGCAAAACGTAATTTACCCGGTTAAAGCTCAGGAAGGCAATATTCAGGGTGTGGTGAAGATTGATTTTCTGGTGGATGAAAACGGAAATATTACTGAACCAAGAGTGATTCAAAGCGCTCATTTGTTTTTGGACAACGAAGCTTTACGCATAGTAAAGAATATGCCCAGGTGGACTCCGGCAACACTTAAAGGTCAAAAGGTAAAATCGGTAGGAGTGTTGCCCATGACATTCAGGCTGAATTAACTACCCAACGATTTCTCTCAGAATTTTTTATAAATAACAGCACCGGGGCTATCTCCGGTGCTTTTTTTTACCGGTTTCCAGTTTTTGGCTCTTTTTTTGCATTGCAGAAGGAAAATTATTTTGCTTGAAGAAAATGATTTACATACTATTATTGTATTGTTTAATGGCAGGCACCCTTTCGGCCCAAAAAAGCAATAGAGATCAGGTTGGATTGCCCGATACATTTTCCATCGTACAGGTTGACTCATCTGCGGTAAATCATCATTTTCCGGTTATTCTGGTGGGCAAAGCGAATTATTCTCCAGATTCCACGCAGGTTCGTTTTTTGCATGCAGGCAATGATACCCTGGGTTATGACTCTACCACTTGTTTTTTTGAAAAGGACAGCGAACTGACTGAATTTTTTGTCCGAAACATCGTGTATCCATACAAACTGAAAAGTAAAAACGCTGAAGAATATCTGTATGTGATGCTGAGAATCAACGAAGATGGAAATGTTGATTCGAGTGAAGTGCTTGGCTCTGAAATTCCTGAAATGAAAGAGGAAGTTCAGCGTGTCATTAAGTTGCTTCCGGCATTGGTTCCGACTGATAAAGCAGGCAGAAAAATTAATACTTCCATCCGGCTTCCAATATCGTTCAGAATGCTGCATTTGTGATTTTGTACAATTTTTTCCGATTGCCAGTTGCTGATGTGATTTTCATCATTTCCTCTTATTCCGGTCCTGTACTCATTTTCTGCCCGCCGAAATGTAATAAATCCGAAAATTGAAAGTATTTTTGCATTGTATTTAATGATCCGGTTATTTCTCGGAAATATAACAATACATCGGTATTTATGATAAGACAAGGTGCAATTATTTTCGGATGCCTGGCTGTGGGCGAACTGATTGTTCATTTCACTCCTGTGAGTCTTCCTTCGAGCATCATCGGGATGCTGCTGCTTACATTTTTACTCCAGATCGGCTGGATTAAACTCGAATGGGTGAAAGACGTGGCCGGTTTTCTGGTTCGTACGTTGCCATTCTATTTTGTGCCGGCCGGAGTTGGCGTCATGCTTTACTTCGATCTGATAGCCGCTTCATTCTGGCCTATAGTGGTCGCTTCGGCAGTTAGCACGGTCCTTGTGCTGATTGTTACAGGCTGGACTCATCAGCTGATCCGTAACAGAAGCCGCAAATCGGGTGATAACCTCAATTCTGCTGATTTATGAACGATCTGTTTCTGAATGAAGTCTTCGTTGTCGCTTTTACGTTCGTCATATACTGGCTGGCGCAATGGCTGCAGGCCAAAACAGGCATCATACTCCTTAATCCTATTCTCATTACCATCACCATCATCATACTGTTTCTGTTAATATTTAATATTGACTATGAATCTTACCAGCGGGGTGGTAAATACATTGATTTTCTGCTCAAACCGGCAGTTGTGGCGCTGGGTGTTCCGCTTTACAACCAATTGACCGTAATCAGAAAGCAGGCGCTGAGTATCGTTATATCGCAACTGGCAGGCTGCATTACAGGTGTTGTGTCTGTAGTGCTGATTGCAAAACTCATGGGTGCTTCGCGTGAAATCATATTCTCGCTCGCTCCCAAGTCGGTCACAACACCCATTGCAATCGAAATTTCCAGAACCATTGGAGGTATTGCACCGCTCTCGGCCTCGGTGGTGATTGTAGTGGGAATATTCGGTGCCATATTCGGCTATGCTATACTGAAACTCGCTGGAGTGAAAAATCCGATGGCTCAGAGTCTCTCCATGGGAAATGCTTCACATGCCATCGGTACCTCCAAATCCATGGAAATAAGCCCTGCTTACGGAGCCATGTCGAGTATCGGGATGATTGTAAATGGGATTTTCACCGCACTTCTTGCTCCTTACATACTTAAGCTGATGGGAATCTGGATAGCGTTTTAGAATCTGGAGAAAGAAATGGAACAGAAGGACTTACGGGGAAAAAATCGAATCGTTTGTTTATCCTGAAAAAATCCTTGTTCCCGATAAACTGCCCTGAAACAGTCCATTCCTCTGTCCCTGCCTGCAGAACGACTTCATCCGCCTTTTCGTATGTTGAGTTTAATTTTAATCTCCCGTCAGGAGAATGCAATAATTTTCCTATATTTGTATTTTCTTGCGCACTAAAATCATGCACGATATTCACGCTATACTCAAAACATACTGGGGCTATGACTCGTTTCGTCCGTTGCAGGCAGATATCATACAGAGTATCATTTCCGGTAATGATACTCTTGGACTGATGCCTACCGGAGGTGGCAAGTCACTCACGTTTCAGGTACCTGCCATGGCTTTTGAGGGCATTTGTCTGGTTGTGACTCCGCTCATTGCGCTGATGAAAGATCAGGTGGATAATCTGAAAAAACGGGGTATCAGTGCTGCGGCTATCTTTTCGGGCATGACACACGCCGAAATTCTGAAAACCCTCGAAAATGCAGTCTTTGATGCCTATAAATTTCTGTATATTTCGCCCGAACGTCTGGGAACCGAGATTTTTGTTAAAAAAGTTATTCAAATGAATATCAGCATGATAGCTGTTGATGAGGCGCATTGCATTTCGCAGTGGGGTTATGATTTCAGGCCTTCTTACCTACGGATTGCCGAAATAAGATTGTTAATCCCGGATGTTCCCGTACTGGCTCTCACAGCTACTGCTACTGCCGAAGTGGTGGATGACATTCAGTCAAAACTCCATTTTAAGAAAAAAAATGTTTTCAGAAAGAGTTTTAACCGTGCGAACCTGATTTATGTAGTTCGAAATTCCGAAAACAAGGAAGAACAATTGCTCAGAATTCTGAAAAATGTGCCCGGAACATCGGTAGTGTACGTACGAAACCGGAAAAAAACCCGGGAAATAGCTGATTTGCTCAATCAGAATGGCATCACCGCTGGATATTTCCATGCCGGACTGAAATATGAAACCAAAGACGCACTTCAGGCAAGCTGGAAATCTGACCAGACTCGTGTCATTGTTTCTACCAATGCATTCGGCATGGGCATCGACAAGCCGGATGTACGCACGGTAGTACACATGGATCTTCCCGACTCGCTCGAAGCCTATTTTCAGGAAGCTGGCAGAGCCGGACGCGACGAGAAAAAAGCATTTGCTGCTTTGCTTTTCAACAAAACAGATGAAACAAAACTCAGGAAACGGATAGCTGATACTTTTCCACCCAAAGAAACGGTTAAGGAGGTGTATGAAGCTCTCGGTTCCTATTATCAGATAGGATTAGGCTCCGGACTCGACCGCACGTTTGTGTTTGATATCAACGAATTTTGCGGCAGGTTTCATTTTTCGATCCTGGTGGCACACAATTCCATCAAAATACTTCAGCAGGCCGGATACGTGGAACTTACCGACGAACAGGACAGCTCATCCATGGTCATGTTTACTCTCAAAAAAGATGATCTCTATAATCTGAAAAATTCTCCGGAACAGGAAAAACTCATTCATATCCTGCTACGCTCTTATACCGGACTATTCACCGACATGAGTGCTGTCAGCGAGGAAACCCTGGCCGACAGGCTGGGGTGGGGGCGTGAGCAACTTTACACACAACTCACCGAACTGTCAAACCAGCGTGTGATCAGGTACATTCCCCGCCGGAAAACGCCTTTTCTTACCTTTGTTCAGGAACGCGAAAGTACCGACAGGGTATTTATCAGCTCCGCGGTGTATGATGAAAGAAAAGAAAGGTACATTAACAGGATTAAAAGCGTGATAGGATATGCAAAAGAAGAAAACATTTGCCGGAGTCAGATTTTGCTCGGTTATTTCAACGAGAAAAATTCGAAACCTTGCGGCAGATGTGATGTTTGTATAAGGAATAAGGAGAAAAACCTGAACGATGAAGAATTTCTGACGATTAAAAATGCCATCGAAAAAAGGATAAGAAACGAAGAATGTACCGTGAAGGAAATAACCAGCGAACTTCCCCACAAAGAAAATAAAGTATTGCAGGTACTGCGATTTTTGATGGATAATCAGCAGATAAACCTGAATGAAAAAATGAGACTGTCATGGATTGATAAGAAATAATTCCGGTTTTATTGAAATTAACAGGAAATTAATCCTGTTTTTCAGAAAAGATGAATTATCTTTGAATTCTTTTTGAATTAAATTTATTATCAGTACGATGGTTCCGACAGGAAAGAATTTTTCGTAAACTCCTGAAAAACTCAAATGACATGCTTCGTGCCGACTTTTGTGTGTTGAATTAAGAATAATACTCATGAAGATTTACAAAGAAAACAAACTGAATTATTTCCGCTGGCATTGGGGCGACAGATACGATGCCTGGCGCGTTCGTAAAGTTGATCCGGTATTTTCGGTTATTCCGTACTTCCTTCGCACCCGTATGGATGCACAGAATTTTTTTGAAGAAAGGATACCGATTGATAACATTGAAGCATTTATCAAAGAACACAAGGAGGAAATGCCCGGCCTGTCAATGATGCATGTTGTCATCGCGGCACTGGTAAGACTCATTTCACAGCGTCCGAACCTGAACCGGTTTGTGATGTGGAATAAAATCTTTGCCCGGAACTACCTGAACTTTTCCATTGCAGTGAAACGCTCGCTCTCCGACGAAGGTGAAGAAACACTCATTAAACCCTACTTTCTCCCTACAGACACATTGTATGATGTGGTTAAAAAAATCAGGAAACAACAGGAAGAAAATCAACAGGTAGGTCAGCAAAATTCATCCGATACTATTTCCAAACTGCTTGGATTGCTCCCGGATTTTCTGATGAGAATTGTTGTTTTCACCCTTTTGTGGATGGATAAAGTTGGAATCTTACCTCGGTTTATTGAACAGGCAAGCCCCTGGCATTGCAGTTTCTTTCTGACCAATATCGGTTCAATAGGTGTGGAGTCCATTTACCATCATTTGTACGAATTTGGCAATTGCAGCATTTTTGTAGCTCTGGGGAAAAAATCGCAGCGTCACACGGTGAGCCGCAGCGGTGATGTTAAACCTTATAAAAGCATATTGCTGAAGTTCGTGCTGGATGAACGTATCTGCGATGGATATTACTATGCTTCATCCATGCGTACGCTGGCTAAAATTTTCCAGAATCCGGAGCAACTGCTTTCACCTCCTGAAAAAGTTTATGTGGATGAAGGAGTGAAATGGAAACGGATAGACGTTTAAAAAACTCCCCTGAGACCCTTATGCAAGAATCCGGTGGAATAAATGTTGATTTCAGCTCCTTGCGAAAATGTGTTTTATAAAGGTATGCAGCGTAAAAAAGACCAGAAGCAAATAATTAAGTCAGATGCACAAAAAGTAATCCCAGAGGTGGAACCTGAGTGCTTTTCTGTCCGGCTTCCTGCCGAGTGGGAAGAGCAGTCATTCGTGCAGCTCACTTTTCCGCATGCCGGATCAGACTGGGCATACATGCTCGGTGAAGTGACCGGATGTTTTGTCCGTATTGCCAGTGAAATAGTGAAATTTCAGAATTTGCTGGTAGTGTGTGCCGACGAAAAGGAAGTACGCGAAAAACTTAAGAATTTACCGCAAAAAAACATCCGATATATTCAGATTCCCTCCAACGATACCTGGGCGCGTGACCATGGCGGAATAACGGTTTTCGATAACGGCAAACCTGTGGTACTTGATTTTACTTTCAACGGTTGGGGAATGAAATTCGCAGCCAATCACGATAATCAAATTACCCGGAAATTGTTTGCTGAAAATGTTTTTCCCAAAAGTGTGAAATACAAAAGCAGGAAAAATTTTGTTTTAGAAGGCGGAAGCATCGAAAGCGATGGCAAAGGTACAATTTTGACGACATCGGAATGTCTGCTTTCAGAAAACCGAAATAACCTGACTAAAGAAAAAACTGAGAAAAAACTCAAAAAATTTATTGGAGCCAGGCGTATCCTCTGGCTTGATAATGGTTTTCTGAAAGGAGATGATACCGACAGCCATGTGGATACCCTGGCCCGATTCTGCTCCCCGGATACCATAGCGTATGTTCATTGTACCGATGAAAATGACGAGCATTATGAAGCTCTGAAACGTATGGAACAGGAACTCAAAGCATTCACGCTGGAAGGACGGGCTAACAAATACAATCTTATCCCGCTTCCGATGGCTGATGCAGTTTATGATGAAAATAATGAACGCCTCCCTGCTACATACGCCAATTTTCTGATAATCAATCATGCAGTTCTGATGCCGGTCTACAACTCTCCGAAAGATGAAATTGCCCGTCAGCAATTGGAAAAAGCATTCCCGGGCAGAGAAATTATCAGCATAGACTGCAATGCGCTGATCAAACAACACGGATCGCTGCATTGTGTTACTATGCAGTATCCGGCAATGGTGTGATTTGTGTTGTTCGTATAATTCGTATTAATTCGTATTCAAAATGAAAATAGCATTAATCCAGCAATCAAACACTGCCAACATTGCACAGAATATACAGAAAACTGTAAATAACATTCGCCACTGTGCTTCAATGGGTGCTGAACTTGTTGTCTTGCAGGAACTCCACAACGGTCTGTACTTTTGCCAGACCGAAGATGTCTCTGTTTTCGACCAGGCAGAAACGATTCCGGGCCCTTCTACCAGGCAATACGGTAAACTGGCAGCAGAACTCGGAGTTGTTATCGTATTGTCCCTGTTCGAAAAACGCGCAGCAGGTTTGTATCACAATACAGCAGTAGTGCTCGAAAAAGATGGAAGTATAGCCGGAATGTACCGGAAAATGCATATTCCCGACGATCCGGCCTACTACGAAAAGTTCTATTTCACACCCGGCGACCTGGGATTTGAACCCATTCAAACTTCCGTAGGGAAATTAGGTGTACTCGTATGCTGGGATCAGTGGTATCCCGAAGCAGCACGTCTGATGGCAATGGGAGGAGCCGAACTGCTGATTTATCCTACTGCCATCGGCTGGGAAAGTTCGGATAAAGCAGAAGAAAAGGAACGTCAGCTTGATGCGTGGATTACCATTCAGCGCTCGCATGCCGTGGCAAACGGAATCCCTGTGGTTTCGTCCAACAGGGTGGGATACGAGGCTGATCCTTCGGGTATTACCAAGGGAATTCAATTTTGGGGAAACAGCTTCATAGCCGGGCAGCAGGGCGAAATACTTTGCAGGGCATCCGACAGTCACGATGAAAACATAGTCCTGGATGTAGATCTGAAACGTACAGAAACGGTTCGCCGCTGGTGGCCTTTTTTTCGCGACAGGAGAATCGATGCTTACCCGGACATTATCAAAAGGTGGAAATGAAACGAATACGTACATCACGATCAGAATCAAACTCTTTTGTCAAAAAATGATAAAAGAGTTTGATTTTTTCTTAAAGTACTCATATATAGTTATATTTGAAAAAAATATCTCCAATAAAACACTTAAACGATGAAATTATTCAGAAAACTTATCCTGCTTGCAGCGATATCCGGTTGTTCACTTTCGGTTCAGGGTGCTATTCCGTCAGGTTATTATCATTTTACCCTCGGAAAGAAAAAAGCCGAACTGAAAAGTATTTTAAGTGAAATTTCCTCACCGCTTACAGTGCTCGACTATGGTAGCGGACCCGGATTTACCTGGCAGGGATTTTATTCTGCTGACCGGAATACTGACGGAACTGTAAAAGATATGTATTCAAATACTGTCCGAAATTTCAATGGCTACAATTCGGTAGACGGAATGGCTATCGAACATTCATTCCCCAAAAGCTGGTGGGGCTCATATGAAAATATGGCTTACAAGGATCTTTTCCATCTTTATCCTGCTGATGCTTATACCAACGGAATCAAAAACAACCTGCCACTCGGCGAAGTGCAGGGATCACCCATGTATGATAACGGTACATCAAAAATCGGGATGAACGGATTCGGTACCGATTACTACGGCAACTGTTTTGAACCTGCTGATGAATATAAAGGTGATTTTGCCCGTTCTTATTTTTATATTAGTACAATCTATGAAAATCTGGCACCTCTATGGGACTCACCCATGCTTTTCAGGACGGTATATCCTGCCTGGAAACCCTGGGCTGTTGATTTGCTGATGAAATGGAGCAGGGAAGATCCTGTCAGCCGGAAAGAACAGGACCGCAATGACAGCATTTATACTATTCAGGGCAACCGGAATCCTTTCATTGATTTTCCGGAACTTGATTCGTACATCTGGGGCAAAGATACCCTCAATGCTTTTACTTATCCCGAAGAAACTGGTGCGTTTCTGGTAGCGCCGCGCCGCAAGTTCAAGCTGGATTTCGGGGTAATATTATTGAATGCAACCAAATCGCTGAATTTCAGCATCGAAGGGGTTAATATCACCTCACCATTGACTTTATCCTTTTTGAGAAACAGTCCTTCATTAACGCTTTCATCGACCAATATTTCAGTAGCTGATGCACAAACCGGTTTTAATCTGCAGGTGAATTACTTGCCCACCGTTGCGGGAACTACGGTTGATACATTGCTTATTCAGGGTGGAGGACTGACTGAGATAACCCGTATTCCGGTGAGAGGACTTGCCACTTCCGAATTTATTGCCATGGAACCGACCGAATTGACACCTGTAGGAGGTACTCTTCACTGGCTGGAAGACCCCTATGCAACTAATTATACCGTTTCACTGTATCAGGGAGATATGAAAGCAGGAAATCTGATTATTTCCGGGTATCTCGAAGGAGATTCCTTCGATAAGGCCATTGAATTGTACAACGGAACGGGTGCTACAATTGATTTGTCGAATTATTCGCTGAAAAAACAATCGAACGGATATGGCGAATACGAAACATCACTGAAATTGTTTGGTACTTTACAAAATAATAAGACTTATGTAATAGTGAATAGTAGCTCAACAAACACTGAATTAAGAGCTAAAGCTGATTTGTTGCGGGATACAATAACCAGTTTCAACGGGAATGATGCTGTGGCTCTTTTCCGAAACGGAGTACAGATTGACGTAGTCGGGAAACTAAATGGCGGAGCTGACTTCCGATGGGGCGGTGAAAAAATATTGAAACGAAAAGCAGGTATTACACACCCATCCAGTACTTTTAAATTGGAAGAATGGGCGGAATTTCCATTTATTCAACTGGACAAAATTGGTACTCATACCATGAATTTTGCTCCGGAAAGTAATTTTATTTTCAAAGATAAATCCGTCGGAATTACCAATTGGTTGGTAGCTGAAAATCTTAATCCCAACGAAAACTATACTTACAGTGTCACCTCCTATAGAAGCGGGGTAGTAGTGCCATCTGTAAATACGCAACGCCTGATAACCAGCGGATTGCAAACTCCCATCGCCATGGCAGCCACCGAAACCGGAAGTACGTCTTTCGTTGCCAACTGGGAAGATGTACCCTATGCCACGGGTTATTATCTGGATGTGTACCAGTTGTCGGGACGGATTAATTCTGAAACGGAAGAATTTACACAGGTAGGTTCAAACGGCAAGCCACTTCCTACCGGATGGACAGGCAATGCAAGTGGAATTTACACAACTACAACCAGTTCAGGAACAAATATTCCTTCAATTGCATTTAAAAATGATAATAATATTGTTGAATGGTTGCAAACCAAACCCTTCCCGGATATTATCAGTAAACTGAATTTTATGTACCGTTATGCATCATCCGGAACGGGCTCGTACCTGAAAGTGGAAGCACAAAATCAGTCCGGCTGGAATCTGATCGACAATATAGGTTATGTGAATACTTCGAAATATTATCCGGCTTATACATTCTCAAAAGAAAAAGGATATACAGCCGTGAAATTCACTTACTCTAAAGTTGCCGGAAATCTCGCCCTGGATGATGTGACGATTGAACATGGCAGCGTGGATACCGTTTTTGTGATAAAAAATAAGCTCGTAACCGGAAATCAGTCGACGGTGGAAGGACTCGGCTCAAATTCAGTATATTATTATCGGGTGAAAGCAAACCGGGGAAACTCAGTCTCAGGATTTTCCGAACCTGTTCTGGTCTCAACATCAAGTACCGGCAATCCGCAACTCCATTTACATACATACCACATAACAAACACTCCTGCCGGAATTCAGATAAGTAATCTGAAGGGAGATGAATCCGTCCGGTTGTTTTCGGTCACAGGCTCCGTTGTTATGAGTACCACTGCAAGCGGCAGCACACTCACTTTGCCGGTTGAATCAAAAGGAATCTTTATTCTGCAGGTAGCCGGCAGAGGACATTCGGAGAGTTATAAAATAGCCAGGTAACCGACTGGAAAAATAAGTTTAAAAAAACAGGAAGCATTATCATTGTTCAGATCCGTTTTTATTGTCTCTAATTACATTCAATAAAGCATTTGAAAGAAATATGTAAAAAATAATGATGACAACTATTGTTGATTAAAAAAAACTTCGTACCTTTGCAACCCGTTTTGGAGAAAATCTAAATGGATAATTTATAAGTATTTATTAAACAAACAGAAGAAAAGAAATGCCTACAATTCAGCAATTAGTTAGAAAAGGAAGAGTAGAACTTATCGACAAAAGTAAATCACCGGCTTTGGATTCATGTCCGCAGCGTCGTGGTGTTTGTGTACGTGTTTATACAACTACTCCTAAGAAGCCTAATTCTGCAATGCGAAAAGTAGCTCGTGTACGTTTGACGAATCAGAAAGAAGTAAATGCTTACATTCCGGGTGAAGGACACAACTTACAGGAACACTCCATCGTGATGGTTCGTGGTGGTCGTGTTAAAGACCTTCCGGGTGTACGTTACCACGTGGTTCGCGGTACATTGGATACAGCCGGTGTAAACGGCCGTACCCAGCGTCGTTCAAAATACGGAGCTAAACGCCCGAAACCGGGAGCAGCAGCAAAAGGAGCAGTTAAGGGTGCACCAGCAAAGAAAAAATAATTCATCACCGGTGAATTAAACGTTCTGACATCTTCAGAAATTCTAACAAAAAGAAATTAACAAAATCAAGTTTTAAACAACTTGTTTGAGTTTTAAGGTAGCAGATGAAAGTTGAGTAAACGACTCGGAGGAGTAGTTGAAGTAACTAAAAGCAACTAAAAAACAAAAACGGAAATTTTACAAAAATGAGAAAGACAAAACCGAAAAAAAGGATCATTTTGCCCGATCCGGTTTTTAATGAATCAATGGTTACCAAATTCGTAAACCATTTGATGTTCGATGGCAAAAAGTCAATAGCTTTCAGCATTTTTTACGATGCACTGGAAGTTGTGAAAACCAAACTTCCGAATGAAGAAAAAGCCCCCCTCGAAATCTGGAAAAAAGCTCTTGAAAACATCACTCCGCTTGTGGAAGTTAAATCACGCCGTGTAGGTGGTGCTACATTCCAGGTTCCAACCGAAATTCGTCCTGACAGGAAAGAATCAATTTCAATGAAAAATCTTATACTTTACGCCCGTAAACGCGGCGGTCGTTCGATGGCTGATAAACTGGCTGCCGAAATTATTGACGCGTTCAATAATCAGGGAGGTTCGTTCAAACGTAAGGAAGATATGCACCGCATGGCCGAAGCCAACAGAGCGTTTGCACATTTCAGATTTTAATTGGAAAAAAGATAGAGGTATTAGTTATATAGGTAAGAAGAAAGATTAATGTCAAAAGGAGATTTAAATTTCAACAGAAATATCGGTATTATGGCTCACATTGATGCCGGTAAAACAACAACATCCGAACGAATCCTTTTTTATACGGGTTTGACCCACAAAATCGGTGAAGTTCACGATGGAGCCGCCACTATGGACTGGATGGAGCAGGAGCAGGAAAGAGGTATTACAATAACCTCTGCCGCCACCACTACATCATGGAACTACCAGGGCGATAAATATAAAATCAATTTAATAGACACTCCGGGACACGTAGACTTTACAGTCGAGGTGGAACGCTCGCTGCGTATCCTTGATGGTGCGGTAGCTGCATTCTGTGCCGTGGGAGGAGTGGAACCACAGTCTGAAACCGTATGGAGACAGGCTGACAAATACAATGTTCCGCGTATCGGTTATGTAAATAAAATGGACCGTTCGGGAGCCGATTTCTACGAAGTTGTACGCCAGGTAAAAGACGTTCTGGGAGCAACACCGTGTCCGATTCAGATTCCGATAGGCGCTGAAGAAAAATTCAAAGGTGTTATCGATTTGATAAGCATGAAAGCAATTCTCTGGCACGACGAAACCATGGGTGCTAAGTACGATGTGGAAGAAATTCCTGCCGAATTGCTGGATGAAGCAAAAGAATGGAGAGAAAAAATGCTTGAAGCCTGTGCTGAATTTGATGATGTGGTGATGGAGAAATTTTTTGATGATCCTGATGCACTCACAGAAGAAGAAATCAAGGCAGCAATCCGTAAAGGAACTCTCGAAATGAAAATAAACCCGATGATTTGCGGTTCTTCATTCAAGAATAAAGGCGTTCAAACCATGCTTGATGCTGTTTGTGCATATCTGCCAAGTCCGCTTGATACTCCCGAAATTGTCGGTACCGACCCGCGTTTTGAAAACAAGGAAGTGGTACGTCATCCAAGTGTAAGCGAACCGTTGTGTGCGCTTGCATTCAAAATTGCCACCGACCCTTATGTAGGCCGTCTTTGTTTCTTCAGAGTTTACTCCGGAAAACTGGACGCCGGATCATATGTGTACAATACACGTTCTGAGAAAAAAGAACGTATTTCACGTATTTTCCAGATGCACTCCAATAAACAGAATCCTGTTGAAACCATTCATGCAGGTGATATAGGCGCAGGAGTCGGATTCAAGGATATCCGCACTGGCGATACACTGTGCGAGGAAGCACATCCTATTGTGCTCGAATCGATGGATTTCCCGGATCCTGTAATCGGAATCACGGTAGAACCCAAGACTCAGAAAGATATGGACAAACTTGGAATGGGCTTGTCAAAGCTTGCTGAAGAAGATCCCACTTTCACTGTTCGTACCGATGAGCAAACAGGTCAAACCGTAATCAGCGGAATGGGTGAACTTCACCTCGAAATTATCATTGACCGTCTGAAACGCGAGTTCAAAGTTGAATGTAACCAGGGTCGTCCGCAGGTATCATACAAGGAAGCTATTACACAGCCGGTAGAAATACGTGAGGTTTACAAAAAACAATCCGGTGGTCGTGGTAAGTTTGCCGATATTATCGTGAAAGTCGAACCGGCAGATAAAGATTTTGAAGGATCCTTGCAGTTTGTAGATGTGGTAAAAGGAGGTAATATCCCGAAAGAATACATTCCGGCTGTTCAAAAAGGTTTCCAGACCGCTATGAAAAACGGAGTGCTTGCCGGTTATCCGATGGATTCACTCAAGGTTACACTTCTCGACGGATCATTCCACCCGGTGGATTCTGATCAGTTGTCCTTTGAAATTTGCGCACAGATTGCCTACAAGACCGCCTGCGCGAAAGCAAGACCAGTACTTCTCGAACCAATCATGAAAATTGAAGTGGTAACTCCCGACGAAAGCATGGGAGACGTAATCGGTGACCTGAACAAGCGTCGCGGACACGTGGAAGGTATGGATTCGAGCCGTACGGGAGCCAGAATTGTAAAAGCCAAAGTGCCTCTTTCCGAAATGTTTGGCTATGTAACTGCGTTGCGTACAATCACTTCCGGACGTGCAACTTCCTCAATGGAATTTTCATATTATGCCGAAGTGTCAGCATCACTTGCCAAACAAGTGGTAGAAACTGCCGGAGGCAGATCCGATTTATTGTAAATCAGAATTTTCAGGTTTTCTTATCAACAGGGTAAGGGACTATTGAATAAATAAATTAAAGTTTCACTTAGCGAATGACTCTTAAGTGAAACAAAATAAACAAAATAATTAACTTAAAAAAAAGACAATGAGTCAAAAAATCAGAATTAAACTGAAATCGTACGATCACAATCTCGTTGACAAATCAGCTGAGAAAATCGTTAAAACAGTAAAAGCCACAGGAGCTGTAGTAAGCGGACCAATTCCACTTCCAACTCACAAGAAAATCTTTACTGTAAACCGTTCAACTTTCGTAAATAAAAAATCACGCGAACAGTTTGAACTTTCGTCCTACAAGCGTCTGATCGATATCTACAGCTCAACCAGCAAAACAGTGGATGCGCTGATGAAACTCGAACTGCCAAGTGGTGTGGAAGTAGAAATTAAAGTGTGATTCCCTGCCCCCTGAAGGGGGTTATGGAAACAATATAATAATTATTTTTTAAACAAACCGATCCCCCTTTAGGGGTTAGGGGTTAATAACAATTGAAATGCCAGGATTATTAGGAAAAAAAATCGGAATGACATCCGTTTTCAGTGCCGATGGTAAAAATGTACCATGCACTGTTATCGAAGCAGGTCCTTGTGTTGTTACTCAAATTAAAACTGTAGAAAC
>CAZWLJ010000008.1:0-78799 GCA_964634605.1 uncultured Paludibacter sp. | reverse complement strand
GAATTAAAACTATCGGCATAGGGACGGTGGCAGCCCCCAAAAACTAAATTAGATTAGAAATATCTGAAACCGAAATGGAGTGGAGTGAAACGAAAAAATGGGTTTCGCATTATCCGCGTATCGGTCTGTATTCAGACGGATAAACAGCACTTTATATTAGATTTTACATTACATTACATTGAGAAATGGTTTACCTTATTCTGCCTGGTTATAAAATCCGCAATATCTTCTCCCTTGCTTTTTTCATCATCGGAGGCTATGTTCTCCAACAGATTTGAGACCCGGACATGACAGTTGCATTGTTTTTGAATCTCAGTAGCCTTCTCTGACCAGACGTTAAAGGCTTTCAGATCGGGAAATAAAATCACATTTCTCCCTTCAAGGACTTTGCATTTCTCGATGGACAGTCCGTTCAGATTCCCGCAGCTGAGCCAGATCAATTCGGGGATGAATACACTGGCAACAACGGCATTCTTCTCACTCTCGGCAATGGCAACCGTTTTACCCGGGTAGATCTTCATCAGGTGTTCTCCAAAGAAACATTGCCTGAGATTAAAGTCTTCCGGCAGTTGGCTGGCGTATTTCAGTTTGTTGTGCACCCAGTTGATGGCACCGCTTTTAGACTTGATTCTTTTACCTGTCTGAGGATTATACTGCATGATCTTACCCGTCCGAACCTTGCCACTGATGTCTATCTGCCAAAAGATTACTTCGTGGTTCCTGGTGGCTCCCAGGGCGTAATGCTCGCCAATCCATTGAATCTGTTCTTCAGTCATAAATTCGCAGAGATAACGGACAAAGTGACTCCGGTAACCGGCTGATTTTTCAACGTACCAGAAAGGAATAAGCCCGGGAGGTTCATTGGGAGATACAGCCGGTTTGGGTTTAAATAGAGGATTGACAGCATGATTTACAGGTCGGTTTGAGATGTTATTCACAGCGTCCATACGGAGTTCCGGATGATCCAGAAAATACTGTCTGGGTGGATAATGATACCCGCATTTTAGTACCCGGCTGCATTTACCAACTGTTGGATGAATGGGTTCACAGGTATCACCGTTGATATAAAGCGTAAAGCGTTTTTTAGCGCCACAAGAGGGGCAATCGTGTACTGTTGCTTTCCCCCGGTAGGGCTGAAGGTAGGGTTTCTTATAAGGGGACATGAAAAAATAATGTTTTTTTTGGGTATCACATTGTTCACTTCATGCATTCTTTCAATCAAAACAGGACATGCATTCTTTCAATCAAAATAGGACATGCATTCTTTCAATCAAAACAGTACGAAGCGAACAATGTGAAGGGATTCTTAATACCTTTTTTTCAAATTAATATAATACTTCCTGGATGTAAGGTGATACCTGCATTCTTTTACCCGATCGCATTTTCCGACTCTGTCGTTCACTTCTGAGTTGTTGTAAGGACTGCGGTAAAACGCGAAACTATGTTCACCGCAAGCCGGACAGGTGTGACGTGAATCGGGACCGGTATAAGGATCCAGAACAGGCGGCTTAAAATCAAATATCTCAGCGTATTTCTTTTTACTCAGGTAACTTTGTTTGTAGAATGGTCTTTTGGGAGCGTATTGGCGGTTGCGACCAATGCGTCTGATTCTATTCCACTTTTTGGTGATACACTGTAACTGGTCGGGAGTGAAATGATGCCCGCATTCCGTCTTCCGGATGCATTTGCCAACCTTAATGTTTATCGGTTTATGGGTTTTCCCATCCAGGTAGAGTCTAAAACTTCGTTTTGCTTTGCAAGCCGGACAAGTGCGATGTATCGCTTTGCCTCTGAAGGGCTGCAGATAAGGTTTGTTGTTATTGTTCATAAAATATTTTGTTTTTTTGGTATCACATGATTCACTAAATGCACTCTTTCAATCAAAAATGTACGAAGCGAACCATGTGAAGGGATTAGTAAAATTTATTGGTAAACTGTAAAGTATTTTTTGGGTGTGAGGTGATATCCGCACTCTTTTACCCGGTTGCATTTGCCGACTTTGAAATTAATCGGTTCGCCTGTTTTGATATTCAGGTACAGGATAAAACAGTGTTTCACTTTACACACCGGACAAGTTCGGCGTGTGGCTATGCCATTAAAGCGCCTCAGGCGATATTCTTTGAATTTTTCCATGAAAATATTTTCTTTTTTTTGGGTATCACATTCTTCACTAAATGCACGCTTTGAAAGATAAAATGTACAAAGTGAAGAATATGATGTCATTTAAAAACATTATTTTTTTGCTCACAATGCTCACTCAATCCACTCTTTGAAGAAAAAAATGCACGAAGTGAAGAATGTGATGTCATTTAAAAACATTTTTTTTCGCTATTTTAAAACCTTTTTCTCAGGTAAATCACGACACCGAAATTCTTTCTCTCGGTTTCAATTCCGATGGCTTTGAGTCTTTCGCCGAAAGTCCGCTTAGCCACCGGGCGGTATCCGCTGTCCAGGCAATAGGTTCGGTACGAGGAATAAACCGATTTGAAGTCTTCGTAGCCTTCTATGGATTTTTCATAACTTTCGTCATCCAGAAAGAGCTGAACCGAATTGGATTGTTTCCTGTATAATTCAATCTGATGATCCACTGCTTCGCTGTGGGTGAAGTTCTTCTGAGAGAGCAACCGCTTGAGCCCTTCGAGAATCCAGTTGAATACTCCGGAGAGTTCACTATCGATGATCTTTCGGGCCAGTTCCTTGTCTTGTTCCCCTTCGGGAATGGTGACATCGAAGGGGATGATGAGCAGCCGGCGAAAGTAAGCGGGAGTTTGTTCCACATCCTTGGGCAGTTCATTGCAGTTGAAAATGAGTTTGGCGTAGTCTGTCATCGTGAAGGGATCCCCGTAAGGGAGCCGGGCTTCGACAGGTTCACCGGAAACTAACTGCTTGAAAATGGAGGTTTCGAGCTTCCCGTTTATTTCACTGGCATAATTGACCAGTTTGTTAGCGAGCATGGCCCGGTAATATCCGTTTTCGTTGGTCAGTGCCTGCAGGGAGTAGCTGCTGACATTCTCCGTTCCGCCCAGCAGGGCATTCACAATCTCAAAGAAAACCGATTTGCCGTTGGCTCCGCTTCCGTAGAGCAGCAGGGCTTTTTCGAGTTTCAGTCTGGATGATTTTATGAACAGGGAACCCAGGTATTCGGCCAGGATGTATTGCCGCTCCTTGTCGGGCAGTACCGTATTGAGGTAGCGATCGAACATGGGGCAGGTGGCATTCACGTCGTAGCCAAAGGGGAGCTGATAGGTCATAAAATCGTGTCTGTCGGGCTGTCTGAGTATTTGCTTCTGCGTGCTTATCTCAAAGGTGCCGTTCAACAGATTGATGTACACCACTTCATCGGACGGAACGGGCTTGGGCAGGTTGGCAACAGCCAGAAACTGCTTGAAGAGTTGCTCGCGGAACATGTAATGCCTGGCATCGTACTTGTCCACACCCATCTTCTCGGCGGCTACGCCCAGGAATCCTTCAATTTCTGCTTTATCTATCAGACTCCAGTACTGACTGTTGTACAGATAGATGAAGTTGTGATGGCGGCAGATGCCCCAGTGGCATTGATGTGCTGTTTCCAGCACATTTTCAATGCAGCAGACCAGGTAGTGTTTCTTTGCGAGCTTCTGGTTCTCGTCGGTTATCCCTACGACTTCCCGAAAACGGACTTCAACGATTTGCTCAATCAACAGGGATAAGATCTCGGCGTGTTCAACGGAGCTTGATAGTTTCTGTGTTTCCTGACTTTCGTGAGTTTCCAGTGTTTCAAGTTTTTCCTTTACCTCCTTTGTTTCCGGACTTTCAGGTTTCATTGCCTCAAAATACGCCTGATGTTGATCAATATCCTGTTGCATCAGCTCTATAAAGCGGGTATTTTTGCGCAGTTTGTTTTGATCAGCCCTTTCCGGATCCGGCAGGTTCGGGAGGGCTTTGTTTTTGTTTTCCATGGTTAATCCTCCCTGTTGGCTTTCACATTAAACCTGTTGAGTAATTCCCGGATTTCTGATACCCGGTAATAATAGATGTCGCCATCCTGTGAATAGCTGATGAGCCCTTTTTCACGCCAATATCGGGTTGTTTTCTTATTGATGCGCATCAGGGTGGTGAACAGGGTATCTTCTATTAACAGGTTCTCGAAAGGATACTTACTGCGTCTTAAATAGTATGCCAATTCATTTAACTTGCGCTTAATGCGTTCGTAATGATCTTGAGAAAATTCTTCGTAATTGCGCATATTACTTTCCTCCTTTCAAAATAGCGTTTACGTCACTCATTTTATACCTGCGTTTCCCACCGACTTCGGTGTGGCACAGATAACCCCGCTTATTCCATCGCCAAAGCGTGGAGAGGTCTACGTCAAGGATTTCACTGACCCTTTTGGGGCTGGGATAGGTTTCGGCTTTGGCGTCTGTGATTTGAAGCTCGAGTTCTTGTTTGGTTTTCGATACGCAATAGTCGATTGCTTTAATCAGGTCGCCTACCTTTACGGTAATGTTCAGTTCGGGATATTGCTCAGCAACATCAATAAAATTTAAATTCATAGTCAGTAAGAGTTTAATTTTTTGTCCATCCGGTAGACAGGTATCAGACTGTCTCCGAATGTCTCCCGAAAACTGATACTTTCTCCGGGCCTTTTGACGAAAGCAAAATTAAGGACAAAGGTGTAAGGTAAGTATAAGGTAAAATGACATTTATTAGAATAAAAAAAGCACAGATAGTGTTGACTATCTGTGCGTTACAATAAGGTAAAATAAAAACTTTAAGGTAATACTAAGGTAAGTGCTATTTTATAAGTGACCTTGCACGATGACTCCAGGAAATTGGGACTGTTACACCGCTGCATATGGTCGGCTTTGAGTTAACGCTTTGTGAAGCTGCTTTATACCAATCTTTATTTTGTATAACTTTGTTAAGAGTAAAAATCATATAGAGAAACTTCGTCTTCATGCCTTCTTTTACAGTCAGTAAGTCGAGTGTTGCATTTGCAATGATGTTGTAAAATTCCACTTCACTCACTCCTTCAAACAAATGGTCGTTGTATTCCTGATAGAGTTTTTTTACTTTTTCAGTGTCAAACTTATAGTTCGGCTTTCCGCTGTCATCCTTCTTTTCCGGACTTTCTACTTTGGGCTCCTGAACGGAAATTTCATCCTGTTTGCCGGTTAGCTTTTTCCGGTATTCGTTCTTTTGAAGCTCGTAGGCTTTTAATGCCGCATCATCGGCATATTTCTCCGGAAGTAAGAACTGGATATCGGCTGCGGGATCAAACGTGGTTTTAATAGTGTGGAGAAGGACGAGGTATTCTTTCCATTCTTCTTTATAGGCCCGAATCAATTCCATGCAATCAGTGGGGTATTTCCGGTACATGGTTCTCAGTAGCAGGATGTCATTATACAATTCGAATGGTTCTGTGTTCGGAGGAACACAAAAATTGTTTATGGTATGCAGCAGAATTTTATCTTCAATATCACATCCGGCAAGTGCCTGAGCGAAGGAGGTGTATTTTCTGCATATTAATTTGGAGTATTGCACTATATGTTCACGGTAATACCGGTTGAAAGCTTTCAACATCGATTGGTCGCTTTTGGGAAGGTAGTCAAAAACCGGAAGGGATGCTTCCAGGTTTTTGTCTTCTATATAGACGTGATTCTTGTAGATTTCTTCGTCAATATCCCGTTGAGATGCTCCGGGCAACGTCTTGATTAAGTCGAGGTGCCTGTATCGTAACGACTGAAAATAGTCTTCGTAGAAATCAACTTCTTTTTGATATTTGTGATCTTTCAGGCTCATCAACATAAAGGCACTGAAACCTTTGGCCACTACCGGACATTTTTCATCGCGTTCTTCGGGTGAATACAGGGGTTCCCGGGTTTGCTCGTCGTACTCAATAAAACGGCAGGAAATGGTGCTGAAAAAATCGATTTCGGACAAGAACTCCATCTTTCCGTATTTACCGTTTGCCCATCTTGTTACTTCGCCATTCATACAGGGCATTAAACTATTCGCCATTCAGAAAGTGTTTGTTTTTTTAATGGATTGATTTTTTTATAATAGTTTTTGTTTTCTCCGGTTTTATCCTACACGATTTATTGATACATCTTCTCCCACTCTCTTTTCATCATCGCAGCATGTTCTTCCTGTCGCACTTTGATATATTTCAGAAATGATTTTTCGGTTTTATGACCGGATATGCTCATGATCATCAGGGTGGGAAGTCCGCGTTTATACATATTGGTACAGAATGACCTGCGGCCTGTATGGCTGGAAATAAGCTCGTATTTGGGCATTGACTCCGATGTCAATTTTCCACCAATGGTCTTAGTGACTGTTTCGACTGAATCTATTTCAGCTAACTTTCCAACCTCTTTTATGTAAACGTTAAATTTTTGATTCGAAATTACTTCCGGCATAGTATAGTCGTATTTTTCCAAAATCTCCAAAACAACCGGATGCAAGGGGATAATAACTTTCGTATTTGTCTTTTGCTGCCTGAAAGTGATAAATCCATCTTTAATGTCTGTTTTGCTGATCTTCTCCAAATCGCTGAACCGGCAACCGGTCCACGAAAGTAATAAAAACCAATCACGTACACGGTCTAAATGAGGAGTATTTTTCAAATCAAGTTCCTTGATGTTTTGCAATTCACTTTCATCAATATAAATGTTGTCAACTTCTTCTGAAAAAACATGGAAATCATTGAAATCCGTTTGCAAATTTAGACCTTCTCTTGTTGCTTCATTTAGCATTACTTTTAACGTCTTGATGTATTTGCCTACTGAATTTTGTGTAAAGCTTTTCTTGACTAATTTAGGAGAACCATCTTCGTTCAGAACGCGTTTGCCTCGCTTATCCAGAACCGGAATATCTTTTTGTAAGAATTCGACAAAATTAGCATAAAACTTCTTATCTATTTCACTAAATTGAAAATCTTCCTTCTTGCATATTTCTGCAAATTCTTTTAAATGCCTGGCTGAAGTTACATACTGTTTTTTGGTATTTACAGAAAGGAAACGCCCTGTTTGATTGTCTTTTCGTAAATGGGCTGTTGCCACAAATTTATCCACAAACTGAATAACTTTGATGGGCTGTATAGCATCCTGTTCTCCTGATTTGTATTTGGTTGGATTAATTTTTCTGTCGATGGCTTCTTCCAGCCAATCAGATGAAAGGTCATCTTTAACAGGTTGGTCATTATAGAGTTCGACGATTAATGCTTTTCTGTCGTTGACTGATTTGTTAAATTTAAATCGTTCTTCTTTGTCAAATAAAACTTTAGCTTTAATTGCCTCGGCCTTTGGATCCCAGTCCGAAGACTTAACAGTGATTTCGCTCTTATGAAAAAGCTGAACTGTGCGACCATCTCTTAATCGAAAACGAACATTTACTTCGTTCGCTTTTTTGGATGATACTCTGATGAAGGCTTTAATTGTTGCCATAAGTGGTGCAAATATTATAAATTCCGTGGTGCAAATATACTAAATTTGCACCACATTTGCACCACGAAATGAAAATAATTGAAATAAAACAAAATATTTACACTAAATCTATTGCATTGTATTTCAATGCATTTATAAGTCAGATAGTTATAAAATAGGAAATTAGAGTAAAGATATATATTGCAAATAAATAGTCCCGGCGGGACTACTAAAAACGTCAATACACTGCTTGTATTGGCGTTTTTTTTTGCTTGAGACAAGTAAAGGGACAAACCTTCAAAAAACATATTCAATAACGGAACAAATAATTTGGTAGTATATTACTTACCTTTTTTTAAGATAACGTTTGGCCATTTTTTTGTTTCTGAGCTGAGAAGTGCCATCTACCTTAAAAAACTTCACTTTGTATACCTTTAATCCGGTCTTATTCTATTCCGGGGTCAGTCAGTGCGTGTAAGAGTTACATTTTTTTCAGAAAACAATTATTTCCTTGGGTTTTACATTGTTCTCCATGGTCCAGAAATAAGCCTGACCGTGACTGATTCTGAAAAGTATAAGCTTTTCACTGTTGATTGTTACTCCGAATTCTTTCAGAAATGGTCTGTCGATAAGGACTTTTTCCTTCAATCTGGTATCGGTGATGAATTCAACGTCGCCCGAGACCCGCAGCATGGTTCCAATCATACCTTCCGGTTTATAAAAGCAGACTTCGGTTTTCGGATTGGCTTCGAGCTGATGCGGAAATTCTTTAACAGAGCTGGTTTGAAAATAAAAACCGCTTTCATCAGCAAACCAGAAGCCTAAAATCCGTACTCTCGGCTGGTCGTTTTCTACCGTAGCCAGGCTACAAATCGGATTTTCATTTGCGAATTTAATGCAGTCCTGAATATTCATTTTTCTGTGATTTTTTAAGGTTCAACGGTTTAATTCTGTCATTATTTGCCCAAACGATGTATCTTCTTCAGGCGTAATTTTTTGAAAATCTGTGTCTTAAAATAATAGTTCTGAAGTGATTAATGTTTTGCCAGTCAAGAGGTTAATTCGTATTTTGAACTGATATTATCCGAATGATGTGTTGTAAAAGAATGCTTTCGTTGTGAAGATTCGTGTTTTAGAGATTTTTTAGTACTGAAAATTCCGGCATTATCCTACACGTTCCCAATACGGCCGTCAATCATTTCGATGGTACGGTCGCAGATTCGGGCCAGGTCATGATCATGAGTCACAATGACCTCGGTAAGCCCGAAATTATCACGAAGTTCAAACAGCAGTTTATGTAATTCCGTTTTATTTTGAGAGTCGAGACTCCCGGATGGTTCATCGGCAAGAATAAGATGTGGATTATTTATCAGGGCACGAGCCACAGCTACCCGCTGCTTTTCACCTCCGGAAAGTTCGGACGGTTTATGTTCGAGCCGGTCAGTAAGCTGCATATAATCCAGCAGTTCTTTGGCCCGCTTTGCAGCCTTTCTGAAATCAGTTCCTCCGATAAGTGCCGGGATGGCGACATTTTCGAGAGCCGTAAATTCGGGCAATAACTGGTGAAACTGAAAAATAAAACCGATGTGTTTGTTCCTGAATTCAGATATCTGATTTGAATTCAGCTTACTGACGTCAATACCGTCGATAATTACATTACCTGCATCCGGTTTGTCTAATGTACCCAGTATCTGTAAAAAAGTGGTTTTGCCTGCACCACTCGGACCTACTACAGATACAACCTCACCTTTATTCACCGACATATCGACCCCCTTGAGGACTTCAAGTTCTCCGAAACTCTTATGAATATTTTTTGCATTTATCATTTCACCACGCATTAATTGAATGCAAAGTTAGCCCTTTCTCCTAATAATCATTCAATTCCGCCAAAAAATATTGTAACTTTGCACTTAATTAAAAAAAGCAAATAACAAAAGGCAGTGGTTCAGGATAAAGACCTTGGTTTGATTACATTCAAAGAAAATATTCGTGCCAAACGTATGAGTGTAAGGATTATGAGCGATTCATTGCTGGTGAACCTGCCAAAGGGGTATAAAGAAAAAGATGGTCTGAAATTTATCGATGAAATCAGGGAAAAATTAATTAAACGACAAAAAAGCATCGGAAAAAGCACGAACATCCTGAGCGAAGGAAAAATACTTTCAACGCGAACTTTCGATGTTCACATCACGAAAACAGACCGGAAAACGGTATACGCGTCGTTGAAATCGGGCATTTTACATATCGAATATCCACAGGAATTAGCTTTCGGTGACCGGCAGACTCAAACATTTTTCTGGAACGCAATTAACTATTTTCTGCGAAAGGAAGCAAAAAGAATATTGCCTGACCGCACACGAATTTTAGCCGGTGAACACGGCTTTTCTTACACCGATGTAAAAATACAATCGTCAAAAACACGCTGGGGAAGCTGCAACCGGAAAATGAATATCAATCTCTCGTTTTACCTGATGCTTTTGCCGCAACATCTGATAGATTATGTCATTTTGCACGAACTTTGCCATACGCGTGAGATGAATCACAGTCACCGATTCTGGGATTGGATGGATAAAGTTACCGATGGAAAGGGAAAAATACTGAGGTCAGAACTGACAAACTATAACATACCTAAATGAATAAGGCTCATCCCGGATTTTTTTTGCGTTTCATATGGATTGTGGCTTTGGCTGCCGTTATTTTCACGGCCTGCAGGGATGAGAAAGTGCCCGAAACGGTCATTCCTTCGAAAGAATTTATTGATGTTGATGAGGTTTTTCCCATCTACAACGGAATTATACCCAACGGCTGGAACGGCGACATCATGGTGGCGATGAACGGGGCGGTACTGGCCGACCGGATAAGCATGGACGGCGGAGAAAGCTGGGGCAACCGTAATCCGATACTGGGCGGAGCCGGGAGGGTACTGGATGAGACTACGGGCGATATTCTGAAACTCGACCCGGGAGGCGCAGGCAGAAAACCTGAAAATTTCATGTACAGAAGTAAAGACCATGGAGGCACCTGGATAAAAGAAGATATAGTGAGACATCCGGATATCAACGGGTGGCTGCCAATTATCAGCGGGTGTGAAGAAGGTATCACACTTCGATACGGCAGGCACAAAGGCAGACTGCTAGCTCCTGCAAGAGTGCTCATTGATTACAATGCCACCAACGACAGCCTGCTGCCCTATCATTACAGCAGCGCCATTTATTCTGACGATGGAGGAAAAACCTGGTTTACCAGCAAACCATACCCTGTTGCAGGTACGGGTGAAGCCGCACTAGTCGAGCTCAGCGATGGAACAATTTATTATAATTCACGCAACCACAACCGACCGGGTAACAGAGACATTGCATTCAGTTATGATGGGGGTGAAACATGGGTTGATCAGTACATTGATCCAGTCCTGCCTGACGGACCTCCGAATATTTACGGAAATAAAGCCGGACTCGTACGACTTGAAGCAGAGGGATATGATATACTCGTTTTCAGTATGACAGACAATCCGAACGGACCTACAGCCATACACAGTACCGCCGGAAGAATAAATATCACCGTATGGGCAAGTTTCGACGGTGGTAAAACATGGCCGGTAAAAAGACTCGTCAGCCCACACGGCGGATATTCTCATCTGGCAGCCGGGAGACCCGGCACACCGAGCGAAGGACTGATTTTTCTGACTACCGAAGGAGTATTTGCGAGGTTTAACCTCGACTGGATAACTTATGGGCGCGACTGGCACGACTACCTGCCGCACTAAAAACAAAAGAATAAATTTTCAGATGCTTAAGATAATTAAATCCTACATGATGCCTATCGCCATGCTGACGGGAGCTTTTCTGTATCCGCTTTTCAGCAGACTGGCATTTCTTACTCCGTGGCTGATTTTCGTCATGCTGTTTCTGACATACAACAAGCTGGATCTTCGAAAAATCCGCCTCAAACGGATGCATTTATGGCTGATTTTGTTTCAGGTTATCGGTAGCGTGGGAGTATATCTGCTGCTCAGACCTGTGAGTGAAATACTGGCACAGGGTGTGATGATATGTATCCTTGTGCCAACAGCCACTTCAGCCCCTGTCATCACACATATGCTGAAAGGAAATGTGGAAAACCTCACCGCCTACATGCTTCTGAGCAACGGGATGGCGGTCATCCTGGCTCCAGTCATTTTTTCGTATGCCAGCAATGCCTCTGAAATAAGTTTTGTATCGTCATTCCTCACAATATCCGAACACATTGTATTGCTTTTACTGGGTCCGCTGCTGCTTGCAATTATTGTAAAGCAACTGATGCCGAAAGTGAGCCGTGCCGTTGGTTCGTTGCACGGGCTTTCGTTTTACATCTGGAGCTTTGCCCTTGTCATCGTAACAGCCCGAACGGTTAATTTCATACTGATGCAGGGAAATGAAAGCTATCTGACAGAAATTTGGCTGGCAGTACTGACACTGGTAGTTTGCCTGATACAGTTCTTCGGGGGAAAACTGATAGGAAATGCCTACGGAGAAACCATCTCCGGCGGACAAAGTCTTGGTCAGAAAAACACAGTACTCGCCATCTGGATGGCTCAAACGTACCTGCTCCCGCTGTCGTCGGTAGGTCCGGGCGCTTACGTTATCTGGCAGAATATCTTTAACTCGCTGCAGGTATGGCGAAAAAGAAAGCTGTTATAATCAAAATGCTGAAACTTTAGGCTGAGGATGTTTGTTTTTTATAAACTGATAAATCGAGTAAAATGGATATAGAAGTAAAAATTATTCAGAATGAAAAACACGGAGAATTGAATCTCTTCGTAAATGGTGAATATTCAGGCGAAATGACTTACACTTTCAAAAAAAAGAATGTAATCAGCGTGAACCACACAGGAATTAATAAGGACCTGAAAGGGCAAGGTTTAGGCAAACACCTGATGGAAGCGCTGGTGGAATTTGCCCGTAAAAATGAACTGAAAATCATTCCGGTTTGCCCCTACGTGCTGAAAATGATTGACCGGACTCCCGAATATCACGACGTTTTATATACAGAATGAACTGGCAACAACTCCTTTCACCCATCCGGCTTGGCATGGAAGATTTTCATGACCGCGACCGCGACAACCGCAATCAGTTTCAACGCGACTACGACCGGCTGATTTTTTCGGCTCCTTTCAGGCGGCTTCAAAACAAGACACAGGTTTTTCCGCTCCCGGGAAGTATCTTTGTTCACAACCGGCTGACCCACAGCCTGGAAGTTGCAAGCGTGGGACGTTCGCTCGGTATGAATCTGGTGCAGGCTCACCGGGCCGAAAATGCAGATTATTTCGATGAAATCGGGGCAATTGTATCGGCAGCGTGCCTGGCTCACGATCTGGGAAATCCTCCTTTCGGACATTCGGGCGAAGAAGCCATTGCCACCTATTTTTCAGAAGGGGAAGGGCTTTTTCTGAAAGACAAACTGACCGAAGAGCAATGGTGCGACTTTACCCGTTTCGATGGGAATGCCAATGCTTTTCGTCTGCTCACCCACCAGTTCAACGGCAGAAGAAAAGGTGGCTTTGTACTCACATACAGTACCCTGGCTGCCATCATTAAATATCCCTATTCTTCAGTTTATGCCGATGAAAAGAAGCAAAAATTCGGTTTCTTTGAATCGGAACGAACTGATTATGAAAAATTAGCCGCTGAACTCGGCATTCCCCGTCAGCAAAACAATCCCGAACGCTACGTGCGTCATCCGCTGGTTTACCTCGTAGAAGCAGCCGATGATATCTGCTATCAGGTGATGGACATTGAGGATGCTCACAAACTGAAAATTCTTACAACCAAAGAAACAAAAGATCTATATTATTGCTTTTTTGACGAAAAACGGCTGAAAAGAATCAGGGAAACACTTTCAATTGTGAGCGATGTAAACGAACAAATAGCTTATCTGCGTTCTTCGGTTATCGGGCAACTGGTTGATGAATGTAGTCAGGCGTTTTTAATAAACGAAGATGCTATACTGGCGGGGAAATTCGAAGGGTCGCTGATTAAAAATATGACACCCGGCACCTCTCAAGCTTATATTCAATGCTCAGAAACAGCTGTGAATAAAATTTACAAATCGCAGGAAGTGCTCGATATCGAACTAGCTGGTTACCATATTATTTATCAGTTGATGAAGCTGTTTGTTAACGCTGTGCTTCATCCCGAAAAAACGTATTCCAGGCAACTGCTCAACAGGATTCCGCCTCAGTATGATACCTACAACCCGACTGTTTACGGCAAGGTACAGGCTGTGCTGGATTATATTTCGGGTATGACCGATGTATATGCACTTGATCTGTATAAAAAAATCACAGGAATCAGCATTTCGAGCATTTAATTCAATCTCACTATTATTTAAATCTTAAAATTGCACTCACCAGAATCCTGTTCCGGATAAAAAAGTATATAAAGCAGGTTGAAATCTGTAATGATTGACCTGCTTCGAAAAAAGCAACTCATTTACCTGTTTTAATCACTGTTAACATCCATTTTCCGGCTGTAAAAGACCGTAACGTCCGATTGGACTGTAATTACCCATCATTAACATACAGGCAGATTCAATAAAGAGGATTACATTTTTTATATATGTGACAAATAGCTTTTAGCAAAACTTTTAAAACCTAAATGAATTCATTTACGTTTCTCTTCTGAATAGTGGAAAACGGTATGTATAACTGAAAGGTATTAAGTTGAGTACATACACAGGTAATCTGAAAGACTTTGTATCATGTGAGGCGTCTATTATTGAGTGTTTTACTTTTTCAATTTTATTTTGCTATGCTAAATGTTAATGAAATGATCAGGGCAAGGGGATTTACGATGAATGAAATTGCATTCAGACTGGGAATTACAGAAGAAAAACTCGCACGAATTATCGAAGAGAACACAACTACAGATTTTCTTGAAAAAATTGCCCGGATTCTGGAAGTTAAAGTTGGGGATTTTTTCGACAAAGACTGCGAGGATGATGAACTTTGCGGAATAATTATTTTCAGGAAAAAAACCTATAAAATTACGAACAGGCAGAATCTGGATAAATTATATGAAGATGTTCACAGGGGATATTATCAGGTAAAATCATATTTCTGATATACATCTTATATTCAGGTTGCATTATCCTGAAGATTTCTTTTGTAAGTACTTTTTTATCCTTGATTTTTTCGGGCTGATTATGCAATTCGTCCGTAAGGCAGGTATTTTTTGTTTCTTTGCATTAAGATAAAACATGATTCTGACTGGCTGTACTCTCATACAAAGTTTCGCTTAAAATATTGCGTTACATCTTTCATAAAATGATGCAGACGACCCAAAACAGAAGATGCTGTTTCCAAGCTGAATGAAAACGGCATCTTCTGTTTTTTCAACGCTAATTCCTCAAACTCTGAGAGTCAGCTCAACGATTTAAGATTTGCAAGGGCATCCGGGACAATTTTCAGAACATTACCCACAATGGTACAATTGCCGAGCTCAGTGCACTCGCCGCAGGTTTCAAATCCTTTGGATTTCACACAGTTGCGTATCTCGCAAAATTCACAATAAGCAAACTTAGCTCCGGCTTCCCGGCAACCGGTACAATAAAGAGTTTCGGCTGTAATATCCTTCGAATCGAATTCCATACTCCATTTTTCGGCAGTAATGGCTCGAAGTTTTTCATCGCCGGTGACAGTGGCGATGCGGGCATCGCAGGTGGCACAGTTGATACCACAACAGGCAATCAGGTTTTCCATTTCTTTGGTTATTTTTGAATTGAAAATGAATGAATTACTACCTCCAAAGGTAAAAAAATATTTTAAACAAAAACATACATTATTCAATGTATTTTATGGATTAAGAAAACAAATAATTATTCATAACTGTTTTATAAATAACATATTACACACCAAAATTCTATAGCATAATGGAAACACAACAAAAAAATGTGATGGAAGAAACTGAATGCTGTCCGAAGTTTGAACCCGGACTCTGGGATGAAAAAACACTGGAATGGGATAACAAAATTTTTGTTAAAGGGAGAATCTGTACATTCATGTATATGCCTCTCAACTTTGGTGCGGTGATGCGCAAACTGGATACGAAAATACGAAATTCCGGTACTTCAATGCAGAAAGACGGGATGGGACTCTCCGACCACACTTCGCCATGGAACATGGATATCTACCTGGCAGTAGACAATGAAGTAGCGGGGCTTAACAATATCAGACTTACTGGAAAATTCTTCTGCAAAGTGTATGAAGGAGATTTTCGCGAAACCGGAAAGTGGACTAAAGACTACATGAGTATTACTGAAAGTAAAAATATTCAAACCGGTAAAATGTACATGTGGTACACTACCTGCCCCAAATGTGCCAAAAAATATGGCAAAAACTATGTGGCCATTTTAGGAAAAATCGGGTGAAAAACAATATCTATCAAAAAGAATATAAACCTATCGTTCTACACCCCGCTGGAGCCTGGCCGCGTCAAGCCTGAGCAGAATAAAGAGCAATACAGTGAAACTCCAGAGCGAAGATCCTCCGTAGCTGAGGAAAGGAAGCGGAATGCCAATCACAGGCACCAAACCAAGCACCATCCCGATATTGATGGTGAGGTGAAAAAAGAAAATACTCGCTACAGAATACGCGTACACCCGATTGAAAACCTCAGTCTGCCTTTCGGCGATTCGCACAATCCTCAGCAGCAACCAGAGATAAATAAATAAAAGAACGGAAGATCCCATAAAACCCCACTCCTCACCAACCGTGCAAAAAATAAAATCGGTGTCCTGTTCGGGCACGTATTTTAGTTTTGTCTGAGTACCGTTCAGGTATCCTTTGCCGAACATACCTCCTGAGCCAATGGCAATTTTTGACTGGTTGACATTATAACCGGCTCCGCGAAGGTCTTCTTCCATGTTCAGCAAAACTTTTATACGGATTTGCTGATGTGGTTCCAGAACTTTGTAGAACAGATAATCAGCGGAATAGCAGAACAACATCGCTCCGAGTGAAATCCATACAATCACCATATATTGTTTCATCCGTTTGAACCTCGAAATTATAAACCAGTAGACACAGGAGAGTAAAACAATAAAAATAGCCACATAGTCGTAATTAACCGGGAGCCAGATATTCAGTACATAGGAAATAACCGACACTCCGGTCACTCCTGCTATTAGCCATAGGGCTTCCTTTCGGTTTCGTTTGAAGAAAAATGCATACGTGAACTGAACAAGAATGACCAGAAACATAGCCAGCACCATTCCGAGAGTTCCGCTATCAGTCTGAATCGTGATTTCGCTGAATCCGATAGCCACTACAAATAAAGCAACTGCAAAAACACCCAGCATAAGCACCAGACCCGACATTCCTTCGCGGTAAAACATGAGCAGAAATGCAAGAAATACGAGCGCACTGCCGGTTTCTTTCTGAAGTATAATCAGAGCAAACGGGATAAATACAATGACTGCAAGTGGAATCAAATCTTTCCATCCTTTCAGTTTGTAGTTGTATGCACTCATGAATTTAGCCAGTGCAAGAGCAGTAGCTGTCTTGGCGAGTTCTGCCGGTTGAAAGCTTACCGGACCAAATACAAGCCAGGATCGTGATCCCTTTACGTCGGTAGCAATGAAAATAGTTACAATCAGCAGAAATATGACGATGATATAAATGAGATATGCAAAATAGTTGTATAGTCTTGAATCGAGCAAAAGCAGCACTCCGGCCAATCCGAACGCCGTTAGGATCCAGACAAACTGTTTGCCTGCCCTCTGGCTGAAGTCAAAGATGCTCGCCTGATCAAAATCATAGCTGGCTCCGTAAATATTCAACCAGCCAAAGGCAACCAGAAACAGATAAATGAATACTGTTTTCCAGTCCAGAGCATACTTTATACTAATATTCCTTGACGTTGGCATTTGTTTTTACATTCATTGTTTTAATTAACAAATCCGTGCGGAGTACTTTTCCTGTAATATACTGTTCGACCATCAGGCTGGCAATAGGAGCAGCAAACGTTGAACCGAAACCGGCATTTTCCACCACTACGGCTATTGCTATTTTCGGATTCTCACGGGGAGCATATCCCATGTAGAATGCATGATCTTTTCCGCGGTTGTTTTGTACCGTACCGGTTTTACCACACCAGTTTATTCCGGGTACTTTGTAGCTTCTTGCTGTTCCAAATTCATTTACTCTCCACATACCCTCATCCACTACCTGAAAATACTTTTTATCGACACTCACATCGTGCTTGTGAAGCAGCATGGAGTCTGATTTATTCAAATGCGGAGTAATGAAAAACCCTCTGTTTGCGATTACCGAAGTGGCATTAGCAAGCTGAAGCGGAGTAACAAGCACTTCCCCCTGCCCTATGGACAATGAGCGGATAGTTAGTGCCCTCCAGCCTGTTTTGCTTTTATATACTTTGTCGAAATAATTCTCCGAAGGAATATTACCCCGGCTTTGCTGGTAAATATCCGAGTCTTCAAACCTTGCTCCAAAACCGAATTTCATGATATTTGAACGCCAGTCATCGTAATTTTTCCGGAAGTTCTGATTGTCCTTTCCGTAGCCTCCTTTTACCAGTGTGGCTTCAAAAGTATGCCAGAAATAAGGATTACAACTTTGCTCGATTGCATTGAGCAACGATACAGGTGAACCGTGGTGGTGAGTACACCGGATGGGCGACGAACCGGGACCGTTGCAGGAATATCTTGTACCTTCATTTATTGAGCCTTGTTTCAATGCCACCAGTGCCTGGAATGGTTTGAACGATGAGCCGGGCGAATACTGTGCCTGTGTAGCACGGTTCATCAATGGTTTTGTAGGATCATTCACCAGCAGCGAGTAATTTTTCGAACGATCGCGGCCTACCAGCAGCGATGGATCAAAACCAGGATTGGATACCATAGCCAGAATTTCACCCGTACGAGGCTCAATGGCCACCACACTCCCCACTTTGCCAGCCAGAAGTTGCTCTCCTAACAACTGCAGTTTGATATCCAGCGTCATACGGATGTTTTTACCGGCTTTGGGAGCAATGTCTTTTCTGCCTTCCTCGTATTTACCCTTTATTCGTCCGCGTGCATCGCGCAGCAACACCTCCACACCTTTTTCTCCCCGCAAATCTTTCTCATAGGTAAATTCAAATCCGTCGCGCCCCACGTAATCGCCCGGGTCATAATAGCCTTCTTCATCCTTCTCGAGCATTCTGGGTGTAACCTCGCCAATACTGCCCAAGACATGCCCTCCTGCAGCGTACCTGTATTCACGCAATGTACGTGTCTGTATGTAAAATCCATCGTATTTGTACATCGACTGCTGAACTGCAGCCACATCTTTTATCTCCAGCTGAGTCATGAAAACCTGCGGAGTAAGCGGTGAGTAGGATGAATTTTTATCTCTGTTTTTGACCTCTTTCATCCTTTCGATGAAATATTCTTTGGTAATATTCAGGTCATTGCATAACGAAACGGTATCCAGGTTGCGAATCTCACGATTGATAAAAGCAATATCATAAGCGGGTTTATTGTACACGAGCAACGAATCATTGCGGTCATACAACAATCCACGCGGGGGATATATCGTTTTATTCAGAAAAGCATTACTCGCCGCTCCTTTCTTATATTTATCTTCGAGTATCTGAAGCGAGAATAGCCGCAAAACATAAATAACAACAACGGCTATCATGATAACAGCTATTATGGTACTTCTATTTTGATATTTATCGTTGATCATTATTTCGAATTGAGCGACTTAATGCCCAAAATAATCAGGATGGTAACTATAGAGCTTAACAGGATTTTCGGAACCAGCAGGGTGAGATGCATGAATGAAAATGACTCTACCAGAAATAAAACAGTGTGGTGAATTAATACGGTCAGAATAACATATTTCACATAGTTTGCCACTCCAAAAGTACGGAATGAAGGCGTCGGATTTGCCATTTCTTCCATCGATACCGACATTTTGAGTGTAACCGGACGCACAAAAGCAGCAAAAACAGTAGCAAAAGCATGAATCCCCATCGTATTGTTGAATATGTCAACTGTCAGCCCGAGAACAAATGCTAAAACAAGCAACACTCCTTTTGGAAACCTGACAGGAAGTGAAAGAATAAACAAAATGTAGATCATCGGGCTGATATAGCCCAGAAACTGTATATTATCCAGAACAAACACCTGTACCAATACCAGTATGATAAAACGAACTATATTTTGAATTACTAATTGCATGAGTAAATGCTATTTTTCCTTTTTTGTAGTTTCAGTGTGTTCAGGTGTGCCTTCTTCGAGAATTTTCTGTTCCTGGTAATGCTCGTAGTTGATTACCTTCACGTGAGTGAGCGAACGGAAATCAGCTGCAAGTTTAACCTGAATATTATAATAGGCATCACTTTCCTTAATGTCAAAATTATTGATTGTACCCACCATTATTCCTTCGGGGAATGATTTGAATCCGCTCGTAACAAGTGTATCTCCGAGGCTGAATTTCACATGACGGGCTATGTCATTCAGTTTTGCATACCGGTAATCTTTACCATCCCACACGAGCGGACCGAAATAATTGCTTTTCTTGAATTTGGTTACAATGGTTGATTTTGGGTGCAGAATAGGAATCACTTTGGCAAAATGAGGCGATACAGCTTCAACGATTCCGACAACTCCCTGATCTCCGACAACTCCCATATCGGGCTTTATACTATCCAGAGAGCCTTTGTTGATCGTAATGTAATTTTGTACCTGATGCGTGGTGATCCGGATTACTTTGGCTGCAATAAAATTATACTCACGTTCGGGAGGAATTTGCACGGTTCTCCAGCCGGAGTTGTTTGTTGAATCGGTGAGCGTATTCAGGGTATTTTCCAGTTCGGTAACCCTGTTGAGAAGGCGGGTGTTCTCTTCCGATAGATTTTTGTTTGCATTGCTCAACTTGAAAAAATCCACCACCCGGGTACTCGCATCGTACATTTTACCTACCACCGTATTTGTGGACGAAAGCAGGACACTTCGCTGATAGCCCTTATTACGGGATATCAGAACCAGTGATATGATTTCCAGTATGATAAACAGAAATACAACACTGTACCTGATCAAGAAACTGATTAGATTCTTCAAAATGCGAAAGCGTATAACTAAATTATAAAAACACACGAAGAAATGTAAGTACCAGATGCTTCGTGTGCTTTAATTAAAATGAATTGTAACGTGAAGAAAGTATTTGCTGATAATTTACAGTAGAATATCCCTTTCCCGTAGTTTCACCTGACACTATCTCATCAGGAACGGATATTTATCAACATTCTTCAAAGCGATACCCGTACCACGAGCAACGGCATGAAGAGGGTCTTCAGCCACGTGGAATTTTATATTCAATTTATCTGTCAGTCGCTTGTCGAGTCCGCGCAGCAAAGCACCGCCTCCGGCCAGATATACACCGCTCTTCACAATATCCGAATACAATTCGGGCGGAGTTTGTTCGAGTGCGCTCAATACAGCTGCTTCAATCTTCGATACTGATTTTTCGAGGCAATGGGCAATTTCCTGATACGAAACCGGAACTTCCATAGGCAGAGCCGTCATTCGGTTCGGTCCGTGAACCACGTAATCTTCGGGAGCATCTTCGAGGTCGGTAAGTGCCGCACCTACATTAATCTTAATCATCTCAGCAGTACGTTCACCCACCTTGATATTGTGCATACGTCCCATATACTCCATGATATCAGCGGTGAGGTCATCACCGGCAATACGGATTGACTTGTTTGAAACGATTCCGCCCAGCGAAATCACTGCAATTTCGGTCGTTCCTCCACCGATATCAACAATCATACATCCATTAGGTGCTTCCACATCGATACCGATACCGATAGCAGCAGCCATGGGTTCGTAGATCATGTAAATATCGCGTCCACCGGCATGTTCAGAAGAGTCACGTACCGCACGGATTTCAACCTCGGTGCTTCCCGAAGGAATGCAAACCACCATCTTCAGCGTTGGTGAGAAAAGACGGCTTTTCTGTGGTATCATCTTAATCATGCCGCGCATCATCAGCTCGCATGCGTAGAAATCGGCTATCACACCATCACGCAGAGGCCTTACGGTACGGATTCCTTCATTTTCCTTACCCTGCATCTGACGCGCTTTCTCACCGATGGCTATTAATTTGTCGGTACGTTTGTCAAGTGCCACTACCGAGGGTTCATCCACTACTATTTTATCATCCTGAATTATTATCGTGTTAGCCGTGCCCAGGTCCATGGCTATCTCCTGTGTAAATGAAAAAAGTCCCATATTCTTATTTTTGATTTACGAATTTGAATCTGCGATTTGGGTATTCGTGTTTCAAATTCATTTTATACATTTATTTATTTCTGTTTTTTCTTTTGAATTAATGTTTGAAGTGCCTGATTCCGGTAGTAACCATGGCTACTCCTTTCTGATTGGCCATATCTACGCTTTCGTTATCCCTCACCGATCCTCCCGGCTGAATGATTGCGGTAATACCAGCATCAGCAGCAATTTCCACACAGTCGTTGAACGGGAAAAATGCATCCGATGCCATCACGGCTCCGTTCAGATCAAAGTCAAACGATCTGGCTTTTTCGATGGCCTGTTTCAGCGCATCGACGCGTGAGGTCTGTCCGACTCCGCTGGCTATCATCTGTTTGTCTTTAGCTAAAACTATCGCGTTGGATTTGGAATGTTTTACTATTTTGTTGGCAAAAAGCAAATCTTCGATTTCGTCATCGTCAGGCTCTTTTTCAGTTACCGTTTTCAGTTCCTCTTCGGTTTCCTGATAGGTGTCTCTTTCCTGTACAAGGACGCCATTCAGTGCCGAACGGAATTGTTTTTGAGGTACTTTATTATTTTCGAGCACCAGAATGATTCGGTTTTTCTTTTGTGTCAGTATTTCCAGTGCGTCCAGGTCGTAATCAGGAGCTATAATCACTTCGAAAAAGAGTTTGTTAATCTCTTCGGCTGTTTCCTTGTCCACGATGGCATTGGTAATCAGCACCCCTCCGAATGCCGAAACCGGATCACCGGCCAGTGCATCTTCCCAGGCTTCCCTGAGTTCGTCGCGCGAAGCCAGTCCACATGCATTGTTGTGCTTCAGAATGGCAAAGGTAATGTCCTCGAAATCATTTATCAGGTTGACGGCAGCATCAATGTCGAGCAAATTGTTGTATGAGATTTCCTTACCATGCAACTGTTCGAACATTTCGTCGAATTTGCCGAAGAAAAATCCTTTCTGGTGCGGATTTTCGCCGTATCGGAGAGATTTTGAACCATTGGCCGTAAAGCGGAAAGCACTTGCATCATCTCCGTCGAAGTAGTTGAATATGGCAGAATCATATTGCGATGATACAGCAAAAGCTTCTTTGGCAAACCAGCGGCGCTCTTCCAGAGTGGTTTCTGCTCCGTTTTGATTAATCAACTCCAGAAATGGCATGTACTGATCCTGTGAGGCCAGAATGACAACATCTTTAAAATTCTTGGCAGCAGCGCGTATCAGCGAAATACCGCCGATATCAATTTTTTCGATCACATTCTTTTCATCAGCTCCGGCAGCTACAGTGGCTTCAAACGGGTACAAATCAACAATCACCAGGTCAATTTCGGGTATTTCGTACTCTGAAAGCTGTTTGCTGTCGTTTTCCACATCACGGCGCGAAAGAATACCACCAAACACTTTCGGGTGCAGCGTTTTAACACGTCCGCCCAGTATGGATGGATAACCTGTAAGGTCTTCCACCGCATCGCAAGATACGCCCAGCGATTCGATGAAGGTTTTAGTACCTCCTGTCGAAAGGAATGTGACTCCTTCTTCATGCAGTTTACTGATGATCAAGTCCAGTTTTTCCTTGTGATAAACGGAAATCAGCGCCCGTTTAATCTGCTTTTTAACCATTTTCTGTAAGTCTTTTTCGGAATGCAAAGCTACAAAAAATCATTGAGTTAGCCTTTCTTTTTAAACGGTTTTTTGTTTCTTTATTAAAATTGGTCTGAATTATAGTTAGTTCTTTGCTTATGAATAACTTATGTGGAAATATTCCCGTATGGTTTTCTTATTTGAAATGTTACACTTCTTTATTGTAATAACGTTCTGTTTTAAAAATCAAAAAGCGAAAAACATTTCTGTCTTTCGCTTTCCTGATATTCTAAAATGACCTGTAAAATCATTTTACCGGATTTTTAATATGGTTTAAACCCGATAATCTCCCTTACATCGCGGATGGTTTTTCCGGCGCTGGCTTTGGCTTTTTCCTTGCCCATGGCTGCCACTTTATTCAAATAAACTTCATCGGCCATGATTTCTTCGATTCGCTCGCGGAAAGGATTGACAAAGAGCGTCATATCTTCTGCCAACTGTTTTTTCAGGTCGCCGTATCGGATGCTGCAGTCGTTGTATTTTTCGCGGAAAAATTCGATGGTTTCCGGTTTCGATACCACGTTCATCAGTTGGAAAAGATTGGCTATCGGCTCTGACATCGGCTGGTTCGGTTCGGTAGGACCGGCATCCGTAACGGCGCGTTTTACTTTTTTCAGAATTTGCGCGGCTGTGTCAGTCAGGAAAATGGTACTGTCTTCGCCTTCCGATTTTCCCATTTTACCGGCTCCGTTCAGTCCCGGAATTTTTACCAGTTCTTTCCCGAAGTTAAATGCCTGCGGTTCCTTGAAGTATTCATGAGTATACATACGGTTGAAGCGGTTAGCAAACGTGCGTGCCATCTCCAGATGCTGTTCCTGATCTTTCCCTACCGGAACGTAATCGGCATTATGAATAAGTATATCTGCCGCCATCAGCGTAGGATAGGTCAGCAAGCCGGCATTCACGTTTTGCGGCTGCTGACGGATTTTGTCTTTGAATGAGGTGCATCGCTCCAGCTCGCCCACGTAAGCATTCATATTCAGATACAGGTATAGTTCAATGACTTCGGGCACATCGCTCTGAACATAAATGGTTGCTTTTTCGGGGTCAAGTCCTGCTGCCAGGTATTGTGCCAGAACACTTTTCACATTTCCCTGAATGTTTTGGGGTGTGGGGTGTGTGGTGAGTGAATGGAAATCAGCTATAAAAAAATAGCAGTTGTACTCGTGCTGCATTTCCACAAAGTTGCGTAATGCTCCGAAATAATTTCCGAGATGTAAATTGCCTGTAGGGCGGATTCCGCTTAATACTGTTTTCATCATTGGTTGTGTGGTTATGAAGTCCGGATGTTATTTTTTCAGATGAAATATTCTACAGTCTGCATCTGTAAATTAACAAATTGACTTTTCTGAATTCGGGCACAAAGTTAATCATTTTAAAGTAAAAAAACCGCTTTAATTAATTAGCGGTTTTAGAAGATTTATTCACGAGGGAAAAAAGGGTCGGGAGTTTGAACCGATTTATTCTATAGGTACTGTTCTTCTGATCTTCTGATCGAGCGAAGTAAGTGTTTCGGTCGTAGCCACTCCGGGTATTTCCTGAATTTTACCGTTAAGCAACTCCATTAAATGTTCGTCATTTTTGGCATACATTTTTATTAAAATAGTATAAGCACCCAGGGTGTAGTGCGATTCGACTACTTCGGGAATTTGCTCGAGTGCGGCTACCACATCTTTATACATCGATGCTCTTTCGAGCGTGATACCGATATATACACAGAGCTGAAAGCCAAGCATTTTGGGATTCACTGAGTATCCTGAACCGGTTATTACTCCCATATCTATCAACCGCTGAACGCGCTGATGTATGGCTGCCCTGGATACTTCACATTCTTCAGCTACATCTTTGAAGGGCTTCCGTGCATTTTGTGAAATAATCCGTAAAATTTTACGGTCTAATTTATCTATTTTTTCCATGGTTATGCTTGAATTATCATAATGACAACAAAAATACACATTTTCAACAACGAACAAAACTTTTTTTCAAATTATTTTCATTTTAGTTTACTTTTTTCAAAAAAAAGTTCGATTAATGTAAAATATGAACAAATTGATATAATGAATAAAAAAAACGGGAATAGTCGTCTTATTCCCGTTTTTTTAAAATCTTTTTTTGGATAATTTTACTGTTTTACGATTTCGAGCAGTTCAACTTCATAAATCACCATACTCAGTGGTTCGACACCGCTAGCGCCACGGGCTCCAAAAGCCAGATTCTGTGGAATGTAAAATTTATATTTTGAACCTACCGGCATCAGCAGGAGTCCTTCTTTCCATCCGGGTATTACCTGATTGACAGGAAGTACTGAGGGCTCGCCTCTTTTTTGAGTACTGTCAAACTCGGAACCATCAATTAAAGTAGCTGAATAATTCATCTTCACAACGTCAGAATCGGTTGGTTTAGGACCGTTTCCTGGCACTATCACTTCGTATTGAAGACCGCTTGGTGTAGTAACCACACCGGGTTTTCCGGCATTTTCTGCCATATAGCTCTCACCTTCTTCTTTATTTTCTCCGAACATATTCAGCATTTTTACTTCCTCCCGGGCATTCATCACTTTATTGATGTATTCGTTTGCCTCCTGTGGAGTCATTTGTATGTCTGATTTATTAAGACCGTTAATCAATCCTTGTTTTACAAATTTGAAGTTGAAAGTCAGAGCTGTATCCCCCAATAAACCGGATTCCTTTTGTTGTTTCATCAAATCGGCAAAGTAAACTGCCACATCTGAAATACCCGGTTTTTCGTCTGCTTCAGCTTTTGAGTTTTCTGTCATACTTGCTGTAAACATTTTGATCATTTCGTCAACCGAATCGTTGTTCAGCAGATTAATTTTGATATCGTTTCCCAAAGCTATTCCGTATGTATAATTCAAACTGTCAATTTCTGACGACAAAACCGGTTCTTTAGTACTGTTGTTTTCACTGTTATTACATGCCGACAGTATCAATATGCTTACAATGGCTGCAGCGAAAAATATGTTATGCCTTTTCATTGTTTTCTGTTTTTTAATTTTTGAACAAACTATTAATTATTGATGGTGTCAGCCGGAAATTCAGAAACTGCATTGGCTTTCATTTTACTTTCAGTCTGTTTTTTCTGGATAGTATTCTGGAAATACACTAAAGCCTGGGCAGCCGTAATCCCGGTAGTATCGCCTTTAATGCCTTTCATAATTCCCATTTCGAACAGTTGATCGTTGAAAACCAGGGTAGAATCGCCATAAAGACCGGTGCTTTTTTGTTGTTTTATCATATTCCCGATCTTAATTCCCATTTTATGCACTTTGTTATTGTTTTCGTCATTATAATATTTTTCAATTTTGTTTACCAAAAGTGAAATTGTTTTTTCCGACGAATCATTTTGAAGTGCATTCATGTATATCTCTTCGCTCATAACCAGACCCAAAGCATAATTCAAACTATCTTCCTGGGTTTTCAGGTTAGCTTTCTTCACTTCATTACTACCACCGCACGAAGCAAGTACCATGGCGATAACAGTAAATATTGGCAGTAAATATTGTTTTTTCATCTGTTTATATATTTTTTTTTAGTAACTAACGTCTGATGAAAATCCGATAAGCTGAAACAAGGTACACCAATCAATGATTTACTCGTGTAAGAGATTTTCTCAAATTGCTGTTTCAACTATCGGATTAAATTATCGATTAAATAATTTTTCTTACTTTTTTTTAGGTTTTGATGATTTGACGTCTGTTTTCACAGTTTCAGGTTTTACCTCTTCTACCACAGGAGCTGGCTCGGGTGCTACAATCTCGAGTAGTTCCACTTCGAAAATCAGTGGTGCAAAAGGCGGAATATTGGCTTGTGGTATTCCCTGTTCTCCATAGGCAAGATTATATGGAATGTAAAATTTGTACTTTGAACCCACGTTCATGAGTTGTACACCTTCCGACCATCCGGGTATTACTTGATTAAGAGCAAATTCAGCGGGTTCACCACGCTGAACAGAACTGTCGAATACTTGTCCGTTTATGGTTGTTCCGGTGTAATGTACCTTTACCTTGTCAGTAGCCTGTGGTTTTGGTCCGGCAGCAGCCTGAAGCACTTCGTACTGGAGTCCGCTCGGAGTAACGGCAATGCCTTGCTTTACTTTATTTTCGGCAAGGAATTTTTCGCCTTCGCTCTTTTTAGCCTCGTTTTCTTTGGTTTGTACTGAAGTTATGTAGTTGCGGAAGTATTCCTGAGCTACATCGGGACGAAGTAGTGTGGAATCTTTTTTCATTGCCTGGGAGAATCCTTTGATTATTAAATCCGTGTTGGATTTTCCGCCGGGTATGGATTCAAGATTTTTTGCAAAATCGGTTCCCATATTTACTCCCAGTGCATAACTCATTGAATCGATGGCGTTGGTCATAATAATTTCAGGCACCATCGGGAGCGTTTCTACTTTTTTAACAGAAGAGCAGCCTGTTATAAACAAGGCTGCTAATGCTATAAATGAAATTCTTTTCATTGTAACAGTTAAATAAAGGGATATATTTAGCTTATTTTTATTTTACGATTTCAAGCAATTCTACTTCGAAAACAAGAGTGGAGAAAGGAGGTATGTCGGGAGTACCCTGAGCTCCGTAAGCCAGATTGTAAGGTATGTAGAATTTGTATTTTGAACCGACCGGCATCAACTGGAGTCCTTCTGTCCACCCTTTGATTACCTGTCCGACTCCGAATGTTGCAGGTTCGTTACGCTTGTATGAGCTGTCGAATTCTTTTCCGTCCAGGAGTGTTCCTTTGTAATGAACCTTTACCATGTCAGATGCAGCTGGTTTTACTCCGGCTCCGGCTTTAATTATTTCGTACTGAAGTCCGCTGGCGGTGGTTAAAATTCCGGCTTTTTTACCGTTTTCTGCCAGGAATTTATCTCCTGCTTCTTTATTTGCACCGTGTTTTTCAAGCATTGCTTTTTCCTGACGAGCCATCATGGTTTTATTGAGATATTCCTGAGCCTGCTCAACTGTCATCTGAGTGTTTGATTTTTTTATTCCGTTGATAACAGCTTGTTTTACAATTTCGAAATTGAGTTTCAGTGTCGAGTCGCCCATGAGTCCTGCTTCTTTCTGCTGTTTGAGCCAGCCTCCGAATTCGTTTCCTACTCCGGTGAATTGTGGATTTTTTTCTACAGGTCCGGACAGCCCTTCATTGAGTCCTTTCATGAATGCTTCAATTTTTTTGTCAACTGAATCTGAAGAATTCTGGAACATGCCCATTTTGAGATCATTACCGTTTGCCAGACCGAAAGCGTAATTCAGGCTGTCAATCTGAGAACTGAGTTTGGGTGCTTTTGGCGTGGTAGATACTCCTCCGCCGTTACATGCCGTGAAGCCTATAACAGCCACTGCTGCCAATACTAAAAATATATTTTGACTTTTCATTTTTTAATTATTCTTTATGGTGTTGTGATGATTAAAATTTACTTTTTTTCAGAAACAGCTGCTGTCGAATCAACCTGTACACTGGGTTGGGGATTCATTTTTGCTTCCTGCAGCTTCATCATCGTTGTCTGGATAAATTGCTGTGCCTGTTCGGGAGTCATACCTTCGTTAAATCCTTTCAAACCGTTCACAAGACCCTGACTGATCAGTTTTTGATCGAAAACAAGTGTTGAATCGCCCATTAAACCTGCTGATTTCTGCTGTTTGAGCATGCCTCCAATCTGATTTCCGTAATTGTACATTTCATCTTTATTGGTGTTGTTGAATGCTTTATCCAAAGCAACAAGCATTTTTCCAAGACTTTCGTCGGATGAGTCGTTCTGAAAATACGAAGTTCTGATTCCTTCTCCGTTAATTACACCAAGTGCATAGTTCAAACTGTCTTCCTGAGTTTTAAGTGACACTTCTTTGACCTTGTGACCCGGATTACAGGATACCATACCTAAAATAGCAGCAAAAACTGCTAAAGTTAGAAAATTTTGTTTTTTCATCTGTTTATTTAATTAAATCTGTTATTTTATTTTTTGTTCTTTATTTCACAATAGCGAGTAATTCGACTTCAAAAATGAGCGTAGTATGAGGTCCGATGTGCTGACCTGCTCCCTGAGCTCCGTAAGCAAGATTGGAGGGGATATACAATTTCCATTTCGAACCTACAGGCATCAATTGCAATGCTTCTACCCAACCCGAAATTACCTGAGTGACACCAAAAGTTGCCGGTTCGCCTCTGCGCACCGAACTGTCAAAAACTGTTCCGTCAATCAAAGTTCCATGGTAATGGACTTTAACTTTGTCGCTGGCTTTGGGTTGTTCGCCATTTCCCTGTTGTAATATCTCGTACTGCATTCCGCTTTTAAGTGTTATTACTTCGGGGCGTTGTCCGTTTGTTTCCAGAAACGCTTTTCCTTCCGAAACAGCCTTTTTACTTGTTTCTTCCTGTAATTTCTGAAAAAATTCGTTGATTATATTTTGAGCTTCCTGATAGGATATCTCGGGTTTGTTTTGTTCCAGTACATCCTCAATACCTTTGGCAAGTTTTGGTATATCCAGTGTTTTTATACCACTGCTTAGCAAGTTGTTACCTAAACTTAAACCTAAGGCATAACTAATTTTTTCCATTTGTGTATTTTATATGTTAAAAAAAATGACTGCAAAGATAGTTGAATTATTTGAGATTTAAGTTGATAAATAATTAAAATTCATCGTGTTGAAACTACAAGGGGTAATTTTTCCGTTTTTTTAACACCTGTTTCGGCATTAACCATCTCAAAATAAAGCACATAAATGCCCGGATTTACGTTTTGCCCACGTTCGGTCTTCCCGTCCCAGCTTAGCACGCCATCGGCAGATAGCAGTACATTTGCTGCTATTTGTTTCATTTTCTGACCTGCAGCATTGAATACAATTACATTGGCAGTATATCCTGAAACATCGGTCTTGTATCGGATGAAACACACATCGTCAATGCCATCGTTATCGGGTGTGAAAATTTCCGGTTCGAGCCAGGTGAATGTTTCAGACTCAACGGAGGATGGAAAATCCCTGTATTGTGAGTTTCTATATCCGGGTGTTCCGTAGTTTGACTCTGAAGAAGCTGAGTGCCAGCTTTCTGCACTCTGCGAGGGTAATGCCGGACTAATTTTTTCTATCGAAACTCCTTTGGGATTTTTGATTAACGGATGATGCCATTTCGCATCATATTTCACCTCATCGTATATGGAATCACCTGACTGGTTGGTAATCAGAAAACTCGCTCCTGTATTGTTCAGGGTTGACCATTTTGCCGAAAGTTGAATATCGGAAGTATCGGGTGCATTATAGGTCTTCCTGATGAGTTCCGGATTTGTGGTCAGAGCCAGGTACTTACCGGGAAGCAATACCGTTTTTTCAGGGAAAAAAACGGAGGGAGAATATGAATTGTCTGTTTTTCGGGTTCCAAAACTTATTTTACTCAAATCCAGTATTTTGAGTGATTTGTTGAATACCTCAAAATATTCGGGAATGTTGTCAGTAGGGTCAAACAGGATTTCATTGATTACCAAATCGCCAAAATCTGTTTTTTCAATTATTCCTGTCTTTTTTTGATTGTTTACCAGCAGATTTCCAGCCATATCTTTTAGACCCGACACATCCACTGTGTATATTCTTCCCTTTTCAAACTTTCCGGAAAATGTCAGTTCAACCGAATGATTGATTTCTGATGTTACTTTTCCTGATGGCTGGCCCATTCCCTGGTCAACCAGAAAAGCAGCAGATGTGATATCAACCGGTTCGGAGAATTTCAAAATCAGTTTATCCGGCCCGGTAATCGAAACATCCATCCATTCGGGAGGAATATTATCCACAAACTTTTCGCCGGACACTTTAATATCATCAAAAAAGTAAGCATTACCCGTCAGAGACGAATTGGTGTAACACAAACCAAAATATTTACTTCCGGTCACTTTGGTGTTTTGCACACTTCCTTCGGGATAATACTCATTTTCGGAAGGTAATTTACTATAAAGCATGAAGTTACCTTCACTATCCCGTATCACTTTTACGCTTACTTCTGCCGGATTTGAGTTCAAACGTCCATCTGTTCCATCAATCAGTTTGGTTTTTTTTGTTCCTTCCTGAAGATAGAGCGATATTTCGTCAGATGTATTACCTGCTTGTATATAATATCCGTAGACTTCATTCGAAAGGTCAGCTCTGTCGGCAATTACATATACTGTGGCAAAATTGCTGGAGGTCGGGTTATAATTTATTTTCACCCAAAACTCCCATACAGCATTTTCTGATACTTCGGAGGCTGTCGAAAGATATGACTTTGAAGTGCCCGGAGCTTTCGACTGAAGCTGTAACGAGGCATTCACCGCATAATTTTCAGCAAGGCCTTTCCATGATGGATTTTCTGAAAAATTGCCATCCGAGAAATTTTCATTCCATTCGATTCTGTTTTGTGAAAAAACAAAAAATGGTAAGAAAAAGCATAAAAAAACGACAGATTTTTTCATAATTCAAGTATATGGCTTAAAATTGAATTACTTTTGTAAATTATTTAATGCACAAAACATTTTATAAACAAAAATAGTTATTATTTCAAATTATTACGCAGAAAAAAAAGACAAAATTATGAAAGTTGCCATTGTTGGCACCAGCGGTGCCGTAGGACAGGAATTTTTGAGAGTATTGGAGGAACGGAATTTCCCGTTGACCGAGTTGGTATTGTTTGGATCTTCCCGAAGTGCAGGTAAGGAATATGAGTTCAAAGGTAAAAAACTGGTTGTGAAAGAACTTGTACATGGCGACGATTTTAAGGACATTGACATTGCTTTCACATCGGCCGGAGCCAGCATTTCGAAAGAATTTGCCGGAGATATTACCAAATTCGGAGCTGTGATGATTGATAATTCAAGCGCTTTCCGTATGGAAAATGACATTCCACTGGTTGTGCCTGAAGTGAATGCTACCGATGCAAAAAACCGCCCTCGCGGAATTATTGCCAATCCTAACTGTACTACCATTCAGATGGTAGTTGCCCTCAAGGCACTCGAAGATGTATCGCACATCAAACGCGTGCATGTTTCCTCTTATCAGGCTGCAAGTGGCGCCGGAGCTGCCGCAATGGACGAACTGGAACTGCAATACCGTCAGATTTCGAACGGTGAACAACCAACAGTAAGTAAATTTGCTTATCAGCTGGCTTACAACGTGATACCGCACATTGATGTATTTACCGAAAACGGATACACCAAGGAGGAAATGAAAATGTATAACGAAACCCGCAAAATCATGCATTCGGATGTGGAAGTAAGCGCCACCTGCGTGCGTGTGCCTACCCTGCGTGCTCACTCCGAAAGCATCTGGGCCGAAACCGAACGGCCGATCAGCGTGGAAGAAGCCCGCGAAGCATTTTCAAAAGCGCAGGGAGTGGTACTGATGGATAATCCGGCCGAAAAAATCTACCCGATGCCGCTATTCCTGTCGGGAAAAGATCCTGTGCATGTAGGACGTGTACGCAAAGATCTGTCTAATCCCAACGGAATAACCTTCTGGTGCGTGAGCGATCAGATTAAAAAAGGTGCTGCGCTCAATGCCGTGCAAATAGCTGAATATCTGATAAATGAAAATGAAATATAGTTTCTGAGAAACCTTCACTTAAACAATAGACACAATAAAATGTTATATTCTTGTGTCTATTTTTTTTGGAGAATATCTGAATTACAAATCTGAAATAATCAAAGTATTGCGTCAAATTCCGGGAGTTGGAATTTCTGTTGCCAATGATTTGTTCGATAGCGGGATATATTCCATTGAAAACCTGAAAGTCAAAGTGCCTGAAAATCTGACTAAAAAACAGGATTTGAATGATACATAAAAGCCAGAAACAACATTTCGTTAAAAAATAAAAAACTCAATCAGCTGACAAACTGAATATTACAAAAAAAAAAAAAAATTATTATGAAATTTACGTACGACAAAAACAGCCCTGTGAACAATCCTTTTGAAAAAGGGAAAGTATTCCCGCTAGAACAATCTGTGGAATATTCTGCCGGTGGCGTAATCAGTAAACAAATCACCAAATCTCCTGCCGGAAATGTAACATTATTTTCTTTCGACGCAGGACAGGGACTAACCGAGCACACATCTCCTTATGACGCTATGGTACAAATACTTGACGGTGAAGCAGATATCGTACTCGACGGACAGTCAAACCTGATGAAAGCAGGAGAATGTATGATAATGCCAGCCGGTATTCCGCACGCTTTGCAAGCAGTTAGGCCTTTCAAAATGTTACTTACAATGATAAAAGGATAGATAATGAGCGAGTATATTGATAATTCATCCAAAAGAAAAGAACTGCTGAAACACCTTCTGCTGCAACTCCACGAAGGCGCTCCAGCCGAAGTACTCCGCGGACGGCTGATAGAGGTGCTAAGTAGTATTCCATACAATGAAGTAGTGGAAGTGGAACAGGAGCTTATTAACGAAGGAGCGCTTACTTCCGACGAAATACTCGATTTCTGTGATTTGCACACAGCTGTACTGGAAGGAAGCATCGACCTCGAAGGGGCAAAAACCATACCTGCAGGACATCCGGTTGACACTTTCAAAAAAGAAAATATTGCCATTCAGCAGGAAGTGGATAACCTCAGGAGGCTTTTTGAAAATCTGAATGAAGTATCCAGCGAAAATGCTGCTGACTATATCATCAAACTTCGCAAAGGTTTCAACGCACTTTGGGACATCGACAAGCACTACAAAAGGAAAGAATACCTGCTATTCCCCTACCTCGAAAAATATGAAATTACTGGTCCTCCCAAGGTTATGTGGGGAAAACATGATGAAATTCGCGGACTGATGAAAGATGTTTTCGATACTTTGAATGTTCCTGAAATTGAAGCTGGTGAATTGAAACCAATCATCGAATTGGTACTCAAATCCGTGCTGGAACTGATAGAGGGTATGATAATGAAGGAAGAAGAAATCCTCCTTCCAATGACTATGGACACCCTTAAGACCGATGAATGGTACAAAATCTATCAGGAAACTCCCGAATTTGGTTTCTGCCTGGTAGAACCGGAAGCCGAATGGAAACCGGATAATATTGAAACAAGCAATGTTGCATTTGTTCATACCGATGCCATCCGTTTATCATCCGGAGCATTCTCCATGAAGGAAATTGAAGCGCTGTTCATTCATCTGCCAATCGACATTACCTTTGTGGATAAGGACGATAAAGTACGCTTTTTCTCTCACAGTCCCAACCGCGTTTTCGAAAGAAACAAAGCTATTCTCGGACGGGATGTCCGCATGTGTCATCCTCCGGGAAGCGTACACGTGGTGGAACAAATACTGAAAGATTTTAAAAGCGGGAAAGAAAACAAAGCCATATTCTGGATATCGAAATTTATGGGTACACGCTTTGTTTATATCGAATATTCAGCCGTTCGCTCACCCGAAGGAGAATACCTCGGCGTAGTGGAAATTACACAGGATATTACCGAAATGCGAAAACTAGAGGGCGATCAGCGCTTACTTTCCTATCAGGCACGGTAATTCATCTTCATGAATACTTCTATTTGATTGTATATTAACATATTATACATTTTTATTATTTAATGAAATATCAGACCGATGCCTCAAAACAACACGAATAAACCCTCAGATTCCGCGTCAAGGGAAGCTGCGGGGCTTATTACTCCGGATACCAAAATTGCTGATTTGCTGAAAGAATTTCCGCAACTGGAAGCTATATTAATTAAATTTTCACCGGCATTTTCCAGCTTAAAAAATCCGGTACTTCGCCGTACAGTTGCTAAAGTGACATCACTACAGCAGGCGGCCAGAGTCGGAAATGTTTCGATTGTGGAGCTGGTGGACACGCTCAGAGCGGAGGTTGGCCAAACGGCTCTTAATGAAGACTATAAACAAATTGATAATACTGATATTGTATCCGAATTTTCACCTGAAAAAATTACACATCACTTTGATGCCCGTCCGGTTATTGAGGCAGGCGACCATCCGAAACAAGCAATATTTGATATAGCCAACACACTTCAGCCAGGCGACTGCCTGGAAATACTCACTCCGTTCCCTCCGGTGCCGATAGCTGATTTACTTAAGAAAAATGGGTTCCGTGTCACTATGCTTGAGCCTGTGGATGGAGTTGTGAAAACGTATGTTGAACAAAAAATAAATTGATTTCCGAAGAAAAAAGCTTCCCATAATGAGAAAAAATTGATATACGGAATAATTGTTCTATTTTTACAGCCAATTTTTTAAACTTTTAAAATGAATATAACAGAACTGATTGGTTACCTTGCTATGGCTTTTCTGGTTGTTTCTTTTCTCCCGAAAAAAATCAGAAGAATTCGAATTATAAATTTCATTGGCTGTACGTTTTTTGTACTTTATGGAATACTTTTAGGTTGGAAATGGCCCCTGATCGTATCAAACGGGCTGATTGCGCTCATTCAGATTTATTATTTATTTATAGCCAAAAATAAAACTCAGGAGTAATAAAACCGTATTAAAATTTCTTGCGACCGGAAACATTCTGTTTGTTCCGGTCGTTTTGTTTATTTCAGAATGTTAAGCAAAATCAATGCAGACTTTTGTTTCATTGCTAAAACAACGAAACTTGTTACCTTTGCATTCTCTAAATGAATTATTTATGGATTTCAACTATGATGTGATTGTGATAGGTGCCGGACATGCCGGATGCGAAGCAGCAGTGGCAGCAGCCAATTTGGGCTCGAAAACACTGCTTATCACAATGGATATGAATAAAATAGCGCAGATGAGCTGTAATCCTGCGGTAGGCGGGATTGCTAAAGGACAGATAGTAAGGGAGATAGATGCACTGGGCGGACAGATGGGAATTGTGACAGACAAAACGGCTATCCAGTTCCGCATGCTCAACCGTTCGAAAGGGCCTGCCATGTGGAGTCCACGGTCACAGAGCGATCGCAAGCATTTTATTGACGAATGGATAAATATAGTTTCCAATACAGACAAGCTGTATATTTGGCAAGATACTGTTACACGATTTATTTTTAAAAATAATGCTGTTGTTGGTGTTGTTACTGCTCTGGGAGTTGAAATCAGAGCAAAATCAGTGGTACTTACTGCAGGCACTTTCCTTTCCGGACTGATGCATGTAGGTAAAAACCAAATGACCGGGGGCAGAGTATCAGAACCTGCTTCGTTTGGTATTACTGAGCAATTGAAAACGATCGGATTCACTACCGACAGGATGAAAACGGGAACCCCGATGCGTGTTGACGGACGAACGATTGATTTTACTCATCTGACCGAACAACCCGGTGATGATGATTTTCACAAATTTTCATTTCTGAAAGAAGTAAGGCGTGGATTAAAACAGCAAAGTTGCTGGATTACCTACACGAACGAAAAAACACATCAAATACTGAATAAGGGACTCGACTTTTCGCCCCTTTACAACGGGCAGATTCAGAGTATCGGACCACGTTACTGCCCGAGTATCGAGACCAAGATTGTTACTTTTGCCGATAAAAATTCGCACCAATTGTTTCTGGAACCCGAAGGAGTCAATTCACGCGAATGGTATATTAACGGATTTTCATCCTCCCTCCCGCTTCAAACTCAAATTGATGCGATCCATACTGTTCCCGGTTTAGAAAATGTACAGCTTTATCGACCTGGCTATGCCATAGAGTACGATTTCTTCGACCCAACACAGTTGAAACACACATTAGAGACAAAGCGAATAAAAAATCTGTTTTTTGCAGGCCAGGTGAATGGCACAACCGGTTACGAAGAAGCTGCGGGTCAGGGTTTGGTTGCCGGCATCAACGCTCATATTAATATTAACGGCGGAAATGAGTTTATTCTGCACAGGAATGAAGCGTACATCGGAGTATTAATTGATGATTTGGTAACAAAAGGTGTGGATGAACCCTACCGGATGTTTACATCGCGTGCCGAGTACCGCATTTTACTTCGTCAGGACAACGCCGATGAAAGACTGACTGAAAAATCCCACGATATCGGTTTAGCTAACAGCAATCGCATGGAACAGTACAAAAACAAGAAAAAAGAAATGGACGGATTAAACCATTTTCTTAAAACAACACCGGTTAAACCGAAAGATATCAACTCTTATCTTACTTCAAAAAATTCTGCAGAATTATCACATGGATGCAGATTGTCCGACCTGGTTCTTCGTCCGCAACTTGGTATAAATGATCTGGCCGACGCCATTCCCTCACTCCTTCAAAAACTGGACAGTATCACCGAAATCAGAGAAGAAATTGTGGAAAGCGCTGAAATTATTCTAAAATATTCAGGTTACATCGAAAGGGAAAAACTGATAGCTGATAAACTTCAGCGACTGGAGAATATCTACATCAAAGATAAACTTGATTACGAAACCATTCAATCATTATCAACTGAAGCCCGTCAAAAATTACAACGTATTAACCCCGAAACCATCGGACAAGCAAGCCGTATTCCTGGTATTTCACCAAGTGACGTGAATATTCTTCTTGTGCTGATGGGAAGATAGATTATTGTTTTTTGTTCCACGTGGAACAAAAATGATGTAAATGATTGAATTTCTTTATTTAACAGAATTTCAGTTTCCCTTAAAGAAAAAAATATAAACATCTGTTCCACGTGGAACTTTTACATATGACTGCAAGATTATCATTAAAAGAACAAATTGATTTACTTCCGGAAACTCCCGGAGTATATCAGTATTTCAATGATAAAGATGAAATCATTTATGTAGGCAAAGCTAAAAATCTAAAAAAAAGGGTTTCTTCATACTTCAACAAAACGCATGATATAGCCAAGCTGAATGTTTTGGTAAAAAACATAGCCTATCTAAGACATATTGTTGTAGCGACACCAGAAGATGCACTGCTTCTTGAAAACAATCTGATAAAAGAATACATGCCCCGCTACAATGCAATGATGAAGGATGGAAAAACATATCCGAGCATTTGCATAACAAAAGAAGAATTTCCCCGGGTATTCAAAACCAGAAATATTAATAAAAAATACGGAGAATACTTCGGCCCTTTCAGTTCTGTATGGACTATTAATGCCATACTTGAAGTTATACATAAACTATATAAAATTAGAACCTGCACACTACCTCTGACTGAAGAAAAAATTCAACAAAAGAAATTCAAACTTTGTCTTGAATATCACATCCGAAACTGCAAGGGTCCTTGCGAAGCTCTGCAAAGCCGGGAAAATTACAGAAAAGATATTGATGAAATACGTAAAATAATTCTGGGAGATGCAAACGAGATAAGCAAAATGTTGTTTTCCAGAATGAAAAAATTGGCATCGGAATATCGGTACGAAGAAGCTAACGAGATAAAGCTAAAATATGATCTGATTGAAAATTATAAAGCAAAATCAATCATAGCAAATTCTGTTGTGAATAATACAGATGTGTTTGGTTACGAAGAAGATGAAAATGCAGCTTATGTGAACATCTTACGTGTTTCAAAAGGATCAATCATACAGGGTTATACCATTGAATACCGGAAACAACTGGATGAAACAAAAGAAGATATTCTGGCAACTGCAATTGTTGAACTGCGTGAAAGACTGGATAGTAATTCAAAAGACATTATTATTCCTTTTCAGGTAGATTTTAAACTTTCGAATGTTAATTTCATCATGCCCCAACGTGGTGATCGAAAGAAATTACTTGAATTATCCGAACAAAATGTAAAACAATATAAACTTGAAAAACTCAAACAATCAGAAAAATTAAATCCGGATCAAAAAAGCATCCAGATATTATCTGAAATACAGCAAAAACTACATCTTGAAAAAATACCGATGACTATTGAGGCTTTTGATAATTCAAATATATCGGGATCGGATGCAGTTGCAGCTTGTGTGGTTTTTAAGAAAGCAAAACCTTCAAAAAAAGATTATCGTAAATATATAATTAAAACTGTTCAGGGTCCGGATGATTATGCATCGATGAAAGAGGTGGTAAAAAGACGCTATTCACGTATGATCAATGAAAATACACCACTACCCGATTTGATAATTGCTGACGGAGGTATAGGTCAGATGGAAGTAATCAGACAGGTAATAGAAGATGAATTAAATCTGAAAATTCCTATTGCCGGACTTGCAAAAAACGACAAGCATAAAACCAGTGAATTGCTCTACGGTTTTCCACCGAAAGAAATCGGGATGAAACCAAACGACACACTTTTCAAATTACTTGCATTTATTCAGGAAGAGGTTCATCGATTTGCTATTACTTTTCATCGCGACAAAAGAAGCAAAACTCAGACAGCTTCCGAACTCGATAATATTCGCGGTATTGGCGAAAAAACAAAAAATGAACTGATAAAGCATTTTAAAAGTGTAAAACGCATCAGATCAGCAGAGATATCAGACATAGAAAAAATCATCGGAACTAACAGAGCATCAATCATTTACAAACACTTTCACTCCGATTTGACTGTCTGAGAATTTAATATTCATCACTTTGTGTACCATTAACAAGAATTAAAAGCCGGAAATTCACTAAATTTTTGCAATTCAAAAAAAAAACCCAATCATTCAAACCAATCAATATTTTATTTCAACGAAATATGATGACAATTTTAACAATTAAAAATTTGCACACAATCAAATTTACCGCTAAACAATTTTTAACTTATCTAAAATCGAATAAAGAAACCGTTTATTGTTTCAACGGAAAAATGGGTGCTGGAAAAACTACTTTCATAAAAGCTATTTGTGAAGAGATGGGTGTAAAGGAAACCGTAAACAGTCCGACCTTCTCCATAGTGAATGAATATGAAGCGGCAGATGGAAGTATCATTTATCATTTCGATTGTTACCGGATAAATAAAATTCAGGAAGCTCTTGATCTTGGAGCAGAAGAATATTTATACAGCGGAAATTATTGTTTTATCGAATGGTCGGAAAACATAGCCTCTCTCCTACCCGACAACGCAGTGAATGTGGATATCGAAGAAACTGAAAAAGGAATTCGGATGATTGTAATTTCTCCATTGAATTAAACTGGTATGAAAACAAAAAAGAAAAAATTCAATCCCATAAAGGATGCTTTAAAAGCTGCCAGGAAAGAAAGCCGTGAGAATGAAATTAAAGCCCATGGCAAGCCTGTTTTACACACGAAAGTGGTTCAACCTGAAAACAAGTACAATCGCAGGAAAAACAAGAAAATTGATAATCTAGACGATTAATTCATATAAACAAATAACCCTGTTTGCTGATTTGCAGACAGGGTTATTTGTTTATCAGTCTGTTATTTTTACCAGATTGAAGCTCTTATTTCTGGTGCAAGATACATTTTGTCTGTTTGTTTAACATTAAAAGCATCGTACCAGGCCTGAATATGAGGCAAAGCGCCATTTACGCGCCATTTTCCCAGGGAATGCGGATCGGATTTTGTGCGTTTAAGGATTTCTTCGGGACGAATATTTCCTGCCCAAACATTGGCATAAGCGAGGAAGAAACGTTGCTCCGGAGTAAATCCATCTTTGGTTTCAAGAGGTGAAGTTTTCAATACATTTTGAAGGGCATGATATGAAACCTGTAATCCACCATGATCGGCGATATTTTCACCGAGGGTAAATTTACCATTTGCTTTTACATTGGGTGCCACCTCAATTTTGTCGAAATAATCGGAAAGTACTTTGGCACGGGCATTAAATTTCTCACCATCTTCTTTGGTCCACCAGTCTTTCAGGTTACCATCCTTGTCAAACTGACGACCCTGATCATCAAATCCGTGTGTCATTTCGTGACCAATAACCACACCGATTGCACCATAATTGAATGCGTCATCGGCTTGCATATCGAAGAACGGATATTGGAGAATACCTGCCGGGAAACAAATTTCGTTAGTGGATGGGTTATAATAAGCATTTACAGTTTGAGGTGTCATCAACCATTCATCCTTATCAACCGGTTTACCGATTTTTGCAAACATAAAATCACTTTCGAATTTGTTTGCTCTCTTTATATTTGCCCAGTAACTGTCTTTTTGAATATCCAGTGAGGAATAATCACGCCATTTGTCGGGATAACCAACCTTAACATGGAAGGTGTTCAGTTTTTCCATTGCTTTCACTTTGGTGCTGTCGCCCATCCAGTCAAGTTTCTGAATGCGCTCTCCCAATGCTGTTTGCAGGTTTTTAACCAACTGAACCATACGTTCTTTCGATTTAGCCGGGAAATATTTTTTTACATACATTTGTCCAACTGCTTCACCCAGTGAACCATCAACAGTACTTACAGCTCGTTTCCAGCGTGGTTGCTGTTGTTCCTTACCGGAGAGAACCTTACCATAAAAATCGAAATTCATCTGATTAATATCGTCACTCAGATAAGCGGCAGAAGCATCAATCAATTTCCATTGCAGGTATGCTTTCTGTGCTTCAATAGGTTCAGATGAAATGATATTACCCACTTCAACAAGATTTTCCTTTTGAGAAACAGAAAGATCCTTCAAATTTTTTAGGTTGTACTTCGCAAAAAATGTATTCCATTCTATTTGAGGTACGAGTTTTTGTAAGTCTGAAACGGTCATTTTATTATAGTTGGCTCGTGGGTCACGAAGTTTTACATTATCGTAAGCCGATTTTGCCAAACGTGTTTCAATTTTCATTACAGCATCACGACTTTTTGCAGCATCAGCAGTCGTAAATCCCATCTTTTCAAACATACCGGCAATGTGCGCAGCATATTTATCACGAATATTTTTTGTATTTGCGTCATTTTCGAGGTAATAATCACGTTCTCCAAGTCCTATCCCACCCTGATATGTTTGTACCAGATATTGATTGCTGTTCATCGGATCTGCATCTACATAAACATTAAAATATGGATTAATACCATTTTGCATCAGTTCAGGCAATAAGGCTATTAATTGTTTGGTGTCTTTCAGAGCCGAAATCTTTTCCAAATCTGCCTTAACAGGTTCATAACCATCTTTATTAAGTTTTGTGCTGTCCATTGCCTGGTTAAATAAGTCGGCTATTTTCTGCTCAACTGTACCTTTTGCAGCTGGTTTTGACGCTATTTCTTCAATCAATCCCCAGAGTTGTTCACGGTTATTTTCAGCAAGTTTGTCAAAACTTCCATAGCGTGAATACTCTCCTGTAAGTGGATTGGCTTTTTGCCAGCCGCCTGTGGCAAACTGATAGAAATCGTTACGAAGATTAGCTGTGGTATCGAGATTTTCAGTCCTGACACCCGCTGACTGACCATCTTTTTGGCTTTTACAAGCTGTTGTCATAAGCAATGATGCGATAATTACACATCCGATTAGGGATGCAGATTTAATGAATGACATAAATAATAATTTTATAGTTTTTAATAAAAACGTTATAAATAAATCTATTCTTATATAAAATGAATATTATCAATAATTTCAAATAAGTCGTTTATACTTTCTGTTCGAAGCATAGCTATTCGTGTATCCCTGAAATTTGGGATACCTTTGAATAAAGGCGTTGCAGCCAGATGACGGCGTGAATGAAGTATTCCCTTCCTTTCATCGAGCCAGTTTACAGCATCTAACACCTGCTGTTTTAGAATGTTTTTTTGCTCTTCAAAACTCATCTGGTTTAATTTTTCACCGGTAAGCAGATAATGTTTCATTTCAGCAAAAATCCAGGGTTTCCCGATACTTGCACGACCTACCATAACCGCGTCCACACCATACTTGTCAAAACATTCGGCTGCACGTTCCGGTGTGGTTACATCGCCGTTTCCGATAATGGGAATATGCATTCGCTGATTATTTTTTACTTCACCAATCAAAGTCCAGTCAGCATCACCTTTATACATTTGAGAACGTGTACGTCCATGTATAGCCAAAGCAGCAATGCCACAATCCTGCAACTGCTCAGCTAAGTCTATTATCACCTTATTATCCTCATCCCATCCGAGACGGGTTTTTACTGTCACTGGTTTTTTTACAGCTTTTACAACCGCTGTGGTTATTTCAAGCATTTTGGGTATATCTCTGAGCAGCCCTGCTCCTGCCCCTTTACCAGCTACTTTTTTTACCGGACAACCAAAATTAAGGTCAATTATTTCAGGATTGGCTTCCTCTGCAATACGCGCAGCTTCTGACATAGCATCGGCTTCACGTCCATAAAGCTGAATGGCAACCGGTCGTTCTTCATTGTGTATGGTCAGCTTTTGTTCCGTACGTTTTACACTTCTTATCAGCGCGTCAGCAGAAATAAATTCTGTATAAACCATATCGGCTCCAAATTTCTTGCAAAGAAGTCTGAAAGCAGGATCTGTAACATCTTCCATGGGTGCCAGAAACAAAGGTTTGTCGGGGAAAGAAATATTTGATATTTTCATTCTAATATAAGCCCCCTAACCACCTGGATGGGGAATTGGCAACTTTCATATATTTATTCTTAATAAAGTGATTGGTTCTATTATATTGCAAAAATACTCTAAAATAACGTGTAAGTAAACATATTTGAAGTAATTTTGTTTAGTATTCTTCTTAAGAAGGATATCTTAATTAATTGAATGAAATTTTATAATTATTTTCATTCCCCTTTAGGGGGTTAGGGGGCAAGTATGTTGCATAGAAACGAAATAGAAATCATGGCTCCGGCCGGATCGTGGGAAAGCCTGGCAGCTGCCATAAAAGCAGGAGCAAATTCAGTGTATTTTGGCATCGAAAAGCTGAATATGCGCAGCAAATCCAGCAGTAATTTTACTACCGAAGATTTGAAAAAAATTGTCCGTATTTGTCACGAAAATAACGTTAACAGCTACCTTACGGTAAACACTATTTTGTATGATGATGATATAAATCTGATGCATCAGATAGTTGATACAGCAAAAGAAGCAGGTGTAACAGCTATTATTGCTTCGGATGTAGCAGCCATGATGTATGCTTCTAGCATTGGCGTTGAAGTACATCTTTCGGTTCAGACAAATATTACCAATGTGGACGCACTGAAATTCTATGCTCAGTTTGCCGATGTGGTGGTACTGGCGCGCGAATTAAACCTGAAACAGGTTGCTGAAATTCATAAAGCAATTGTGGAACAAAATATCAGAGGTAAAAACGGAAAACTGATCCGGATTGAAATGTTTTGCCACGGTGCGCTTTGTATGGCTGTTTCGGGTAAATGTTACCTGAGTTTGCACGAAAAAAACCTGTCGGCTAACCGGGGTGAATGCAACCAGATTTGCCGCCGCGGATTTACAGTGAAGGACAAAGACAGCGAAATTGAACTCGAAATTGATAACGAATATATCATGTCGCCTAAGGATCTCAAAACCATTGGATTTCTGGACGAAATGCTCGAAGCCGGTGTTCGTGTTTTCAAGATTGAAGGGCGTGCTCGCGGAGCTGAATATGTAAAAACAGTGGTAACCTGTTACAGCGAAGCCGTGGATGCGGCATTGAAAAATGAATTTACAGAGGATAAAGTGGAGGATTGGAACGAAAGGCTTAGCCGGGTTTTCAACCGCGGTTTCTGGAACGGATATTATCTGGGTCAGCGATTAGGCGAATGGAGCCGCAATTATGGTTCGGAAGCTACTGAACGTAAAATTTATGTGGGAAAAATCACCAACTATTTTGCAAAAATAGGCGTCGCAGAAGTGCTCCTCGAAGCTCAAAATCTGCAGGTAGGAGATAAAATTTTAATTACAGGCGAAACTACAGGCGCTTATGAAGATATTCTTGAAGAAATCCGCTACGAACTTCAACCGGTCGAAAAAGTGGAAAAAGGTTCGTTGTTTTCCATTAAAACAAAAGAACTGGTACGCAGAAACGATAAGTTGTTTAAGATTGTAAAAGCAAATGATATAAAAAACAAAAAATAGTTTACATCAAATAATCTCAATATAGGGTTGTATTCTTTCAATATTCTCAATAAAACTGACTGTTTCCACTGGTTTTACTATTTGTATTTTATTCTGACCATAATGAATTTCCAAACGATGAGGTGAATTTTCAGGTTCACCTTTTTGTTTATCCTGTATGATGATTTTATCAAAAGAATGAACAGGAATTTCTTTTAATACAAAAAAACCGTATTTTATTTTAAACATTTTATTTTCAAACATATAGTGAAAATTCAATAAAAAATACAAAATTGCTCCTTCCAGTAAAAGATACGGTAAAATCAACCAGAACGATTTCTTATAAATAATCAATAATACCACAGCAATGGTAATGGTAATGGTATAAATTATTATTTCAGAGAGTTTGTTTCCCCTGTAATATATTTTCATAAAATTAATTCGTTAAGTTGGTGTTTACGACATTTCAAGCATCCTCAAAATAGGTTTCACTGCCTTTTCGCGTAATTCTTCCTCGATAAGTATTTCGGGTTTTTCGTCGCGCAAACACAAATAAAGTTTCTCCATCGTATTCATACGCATGTATTTGCACTCGTTGCACATGCAGGTTTTTCCTTCGAATTCGGGTGGAACCGGAATGAATGTTTTATAAGGATTTGCTTTGGTCATCTGATGCAAAATACCGCTTTCAGTCACTACCAGAAATTTATTTTTTTCCGAATTAGTCACATAATTCAGCAAACCCTGTGTAGAGCCTACATAATCTGCCATTTTCAAAATTACACTTTTACATTCGGGATGAGCAACTATTTCAGCATCGGGATTTTCTCTTTTCAGGTCAATCAGTTTTTCGAGTGAAAACTGTTCGTGAACATGACATGCACCATCCCAAAGCAGCATATTTCGTCCTGTTACGCTGTTGATGTAATTTCCAAGATTTTTATCAGGACCAAATATCAGTTTAGCATCCTGCGGGAACTGATCCACAATCTTTTTCGCGTTGGTTGATGTCACCACCACATCGGTCAGTGCTTTTACAGCTGCTGTGGTATTCACGTACGAAATAACAGTATGATCGGAGTGTGCCTTTACAAATTCTTCAAATTTATCGGCCGGACAACTGTCGGCAAGCGAACATCCGGCATCCGCGTCAGGTATCAAAACTTTTTTATGCGGCGAAAGAATTTTTGCTGTTTCGCCCATAAAATGCACCCCGCACAATACTATAACATCAGCATCGGTCTTTGCAGCCCATTGCGCCAGGGCCAGACTATCCCCTACTACATCAGCAATATCCTGAATATCAGCTGTCTGATAGTAATGCGCCATGATCACTGCATTTTTTTCTCTTTTCAGCCTCTCTATTTCTTCAATAAAATTTTGTTTTTCCATCTTTTCTGAGAATTATCAAATAGAAATTATAATTATATTTTTTTTACCTTTTAAAAAACTTTTGGTGATAATAATAGCCTGTTGATATGGTTGAAAAATAAGTGGTAAAAAATTTGGAAAATCAATTATCAAATAAATCAACCCTCAGTTTCAACAAAATTATTTTCCAAAATGTTGCTCTTTTACAGTTTTTTATGAACGTTATCAACAAGCGGTTGAAAACTGTGTTGTTGAAATTATTTTTTCAACCCCGGGCTCATAACTCTCCTTTTTCGGGTTCAAATCTTTCTTTAAAATTTGTGCTAACTTATTTGCTTTTTCAGAAATCATTCCTATTACCCGAAAGGTTTTGAATTTGCAACTTTAGTTTTAATATTTCTTTCAAGAGTTTTCAGTTAGTTTTCAACAACCGGTTAAACATTTATCACGAATATACCATATCAATGAGTTTTAGTCTTAAAGTATTTGGCAATAAATCACTTACCGTACAGATAGCTTTATACATCAATCCGGGGATAACGCGCGACTTCATTTTTCGGCGTTCTACCTGACTGACAATGGCTTTGGCGATTGCCTCGGGTTTCATTCCGTTCTGTTCGTCGTGTTCCATCTTTTCAACAGCCGTTTTCATCCGCCGGTAGTAGGTCGATTTTTCATTTTCCGATGCAGAGGAGTATTTGCGTGCACTGGTAAATTCAGTTTTGGTATCGCCGGGGAGAATTGTGCAGCACTGTATGCCGTAAGGTTTCACTTCCATAGCCAGCGCTTCCACGAATATCTGCAAAGCAGCTTTTCCGGCACTGTAAAACGCCTGGAAAGGAATAGGAATAACTGCCGCCACCGAAGTGGTAGCAATAATTTTACCGTGTCCCTGTTTCCTGAACACCGGCAGACAGGCCTGAATAACCTTTACCGAACCGAAAAAATTGGTTTCCAGCTGGTATTTTACCTCTCCCGTATTGCATTCTTCCACAGCTCCCGCTATTCCGTTGCCAGCGTTGCTAATCACTGCATACAACTCCTTGTTTTCAGCCAGTATCTTATCCAGGGCAGTTTTTATGCTTGCTTCGTCGTTTACATCCATTATCAGGGGAATTATCTCGCCACCATCGGCAGATTTTTGAGCTTCTCCCCCGCCCCGCCGCGAACCGGAATATACCCGGTACCCTTTTTTCATCAATAATTCCGCTGTTGCAAGTCCGATACCCGCGCTTCCTCCTGTAAGTAATACTGCTTTCATATTTTAGTTTTTCTTAATTGCATGTTCTGTTTACTGTATAACCATAAAAAAAAGGTCTGTCACCTTTCTTTATGCAAAAATACTTATTTTCAGGGAAATAATCCGTATTTTTGCTATGCGAAGTATCAACAACGTCAAAAAAACCGTTTCATAAACCATTCATAATCCATGAAAATTTTAGTAACAGGTGCAAATGGTTTGCTCGGACATCACCTCGTGATGGAACTGCTTGCCAGGAACGAACAGGTCGCTGTCATTGTCCGCTCCACAGCCAATATCTGCTTCGATTTACATCGTGTGGAAGTTTTCACTGGCGATTTTACGGAATATGAAACCTTCAAAAAAGCAGCCGCCGGATGTGATGCGGTCATTCATGCTGCCGCCGTTACAGCTACCGGCCTGCTGCATTATTCCGGTTACGAACAAATAAATGTTCTCGGTTCAGCCAACGTTCTCCGTGTCTGTGACGAGCTCCGTATCAACAACATCGTTTTCATTAGTACCTCCAATACCATTGGTTACGGTACCTCCGGGTTTCCCGCCGACGAGCGCTCTCCCATTCAGTTTCCCTTTTGCGCTTCCTTTTATGCCCAAAGCAAGCTCGCCGCCGAAAAACTTTTTCTCGATGCTTCCCGGCAGCCCGGCAAGCATATTGTCATCATCAACTCCTGCTTTCTGATTGGCGGATATGACACCAAAAGGAGTTCCGGCCGCCTGTTAAAAACGGGTTACCGCAAACCGCTCCTTTTCATACCCCGCGGAGGTAAAAATTTTGTTCCTGCCAGAACCGTTGCCGATGCAGCCTGTAATGCCCTCAAACACGGTAAAAACGGCGAAAGATACCTCATTTGCGGCGAAAATCTCAGTTTCAGAGAATTTTTCGAAAAACAAAAAAGGATTGGTAACTATCCTCAATTATGTGTGGAAATACCAGATCCGATTTTGAAAATAACAGGCAGGGTGGGGGATGTATTAATAAAATTGGGTATTCCTACAGAATTAAAATCAATGAATTTACGTCAGTTGATGATTAAGGAATATTATTCGGGAATAAAAGCCGAAAATGAGTTAAATTTTTCTTCTTGCAGTCTGGATGATGCTATCATTCAGACAATCAGGTGGTTTAAGAAAACTAAAAAGGTATAAAATTTGCTCTGTTTATTATGAACCATTAAAGTATTTACGATTATGAAAAAGTTACTTCATTTTTTTATTGTTTGCTTTATTTTTTCGGCTACCGTTTCCTGTGCCACACAAAAGACTGCAGCCGAATTAGCTGAGCAGAAAAAAATATTAGAAGAAAAAATTGAAAATCAGCAATTTAAGTTTGTTGCTACCTACGTTATTCCCATCGGAAATTTTCAATCCCGTAACCTGACTTCGGAATATGATGTGAAAGTTACAAGAGACACAATTTACTCTTATTTGCCCTATTATGGCGTCGCTTACCAGGCTCCGTGGAATCCTGCCGATTCACCGCTTATTTTCAACAGCACCCGATTTGACTACTCTGTTACTGCCGGAAAACGAAAAGGAAGCTGGATAATAAACATCAATATGCATGATCGTATCAATCCTGTAAAATACCTGTTTACTATCTGGGATAATGGCAGGGCTGATTTGATTGTATGGGATGCATCGCGCCAGGCAATTTCATACAGAGGTGAAATAGAATAAATAAATTAAATAATTTGGCAATTAATATTAAATATGTATCTTTGTGAAGTTAAATATAATAAATAATTTAATTATTATATTTTGATTGTAAAGCATATTGTGTATCTTGTCAAAAATTCAATTCATTTTAAAAATTATGAAAATTAAAAAAATCTTCATTTTTGCAATATCGTTTGGAATCAGTTCATTTTCATTTTTATGTCAGGGTAAAAATAATGCAAATGCAGGCAACGAAAAGGGCATTGCAAAAGTAACTGTAGTTCAGGACAACAATTTCACAGGACGCGGAAATGACAATGAAGTGATTCTCAGGGTTCGTGTGGCAGTTGCTGATAGGCCGGTTCAATTAACTTCACTAACCATGAATATGGACGGAACAACCAATATTAAGGATGTGGAGAGAATTAAAATATATTTACAAACGAATGATGCCGTTTTTGATTCGCGCAATCCGCTGAAATCCTCACACTTAATTGGTTTGGCGCGTCCGTCGAAAAAAAGTATCAGGATCAGATTTAAAAGCCATCTTCTGAACGACAGCGCTTCGCTGTATGTAACATACAAGCTGAAAAAATCAGCCAGGGAAGGTAATAAGGTGGATGCTTCGGTAAGTCAGATTGCTACAGCCGGGGATTTTTACGACATCAAGGGAGGTAATCCCGAAGGAAGCCGTGAAATTTTACTTCGAAGAACTCTAGTTTTTGCTCCCGGTGATTTTGGTTCCAAAAATTACCGCATTCCGGCTATCACTACGGCAGCAGACGGTTCTCTGGTAGTTCTTACTGATAAACGCAAGTACAACGGAACAGATCTGCCGGAGGATATTGATGTTGTAGCCCGCAGAAGTACTGATGGAGGAATCACCTGGTCGAATCCTGTAACAATAGCCGAAGGAAAGGGTTATGCTAAAGGATATGGAGACGCCTTGCTGATGAAATCAAAATCAGGCAAACTTGTAACATTATTTGTGGGCGGACCCGGACTATGGGGTTCAACTGCCGAAAAACCACAGCGTACTTACGTTTCAACCAGTTTGGATAATGGAATCACCTGGTCGTCACCGCGCGATATTACTTATCAGATTTATAGCGTGGAGTCATCCGACCCTGTTCGTTCTGGGTGGAAGAGCCTGTTTTTCGGTTCAGGATACGGATTGTGCACCCGCAGCGGACGTCTGATGGGAGTTTTGACAGTGCTGGAACCCGGTTTGAAAGGGTTGCAAAATTATGCCGTTTATTCCGACGATGAAGGAGAAAACTGGAAAGTGTCAGAAAGAGCTATTCTGAATGGCGACGAAGCAAAAGTGATTGAGCTCAACAACGGAGATATTCTGATGAGCAGTCGCCAGCCCGAATCGGTGGGAAACCGGCTTTGGGCAAAGTCATCGGATGGTGGAATTACCTGGGGTGAACGCAATACCTGGTCTGAAATATGGGGTGCCAGATGCGATGCGGATATTATTTGGCTGACTTCTTCAAAAGATGGTTTTGATAAGAACAGGATACTTCACTCCATGCCAAATGCTTCGAGCCGAAAAAACGTAACCATGTGGCTGAGTTACGATGAAGCGCAAACATGGCCTGTTAAAAAGACTATTTGCCCCAATACATCTGCATATTCGTCCACCACCATTTTACCTGACGGAACTATCGGGGTTTATCTGGAAGAAGACGAAAAAAGTAACTATAAAATGTACTTCCTGAATTTCTCGCTTGATTGGCTTACCAATGGGGCAGATAGCTATAAACTTCCGAAATAAAACAGACGTAAAAGACTGTTGCTGAATTAATTATATGTTCAATCCATTCAGCAGCCGGAAGTAAACAGGGATAGCCTCCTCAACTTCCCGGATAAGAATATATTCATTCGCTGTATGTGAGCGGGATGAGTGCCCCGGTCCTATCTTCACACTCGCGAAAGGCATCAGCGCCTGATCCGAAAGTGTGGGAGAACCGAAGATATCCATTCCCATCTCTTTGGCTTTCGCAACCACAGGATGATTTTGAGGCGTCGCTGACGAACTCAGACGGGTCGAGCGGGCCGTAACCTCACAGCCGACGTTTGAGTTGATTACAGCCAGAATATCGGCGTTTTTGTAAAGTTCGTTGCTGCGGATATCCACCACGAAACTGCATTTGTCCGGAATTACGTTGTGTTGCGTTCCCGCGTTTATCTGCGTTACGCTCATTTTCACCTCACCCAGAAATTCAGAAACCTTCGGGAAACGGTAATTTTTAAACCATTCCACGTCTGCAAGAGCTTTGTAAATCGCGTTTTCTCCCTCGTTGCGGGCTGCATGGCCAGCTTTGCCCCTCGCGATGCAATCCAGCACCATCAGTCCTTTTTCTGCCACAGCCAGCTGCATATTGGTAGGCTCACCCACGATGGCAAAATCAATCTTCGGAAGTTCCTTCAGCAAGCTTTCCATGCCGTTACTGCCCGAGATTTCCTCCTCAGCCGAAGCCGCGAATATCAGGTTGTATGTCTGTTTTTCTTTCGATAACAGGAAAAAAACCTGCAGCAGGGATACCACCGATGCGCCAGCATCGTTGCTTCCCAGTCCGTATAGTTTTCCTTCGCTTTCTACGGGCAAAAAAGGATCAAAATTCCATCCGTCAACCGGTTTCACGGTATCAATATGCGAATTGAGCAGCAGCGTGGGTTTCGAAACGTCGTAACTGCTTCCCAAGATCCAGACATTATTGCCAATCCGGGAAGGGGTATATCCCTCCTCTTCGATGTAATGCTCAATCAGATCAGCGCACTCTTTCTCCTCACGGCTGAACGAAGGATGCGAAATCATTCTTTTCAGCAGCTCTATAGCTTCGGATGTTTCTTTTTCAAACATAATGATATTAAACTGTCTAACTATTAGTAACCGGATTCCCGCTTTTTTGTATCAAATGCCTGTCAATTTAAATAACATATGAAACTGACATATGTTGAACCGGACAGCATTTTCTGCATCCGTTTTTTAATCTCTAATCAGCACAAATTCAACCACGTAATTCGAATCGTCGTAGGATTCCGAGCCCGTATAAAAACGGTTTTTATCAATAAACCAGAAACCCGTTCCGCCGTTACCATCATTCTGAATGGCATATAGATTGTTTTTTTTGTAGAGATTATACGTGTTCCAGTTTTCATTATACGGATTAGTTCCGAACGCGCATATTTCGTTCAGGTATCTCTGGTCTGTGGCGCTGGCTATTTTATACCTGTTTGTAGCAGGTACGAGCGTAATGTCCCACTGCTGAGCGGCAAGCATCTCAGGTTCTGAATTTTTAGCAAGAAATTCGGGTTCTCCCCCTTTTCCGTTTGGATTGGTGTTGGTAAGGTACTTTTCTCCGCATTTGATATAATAGCTTCCGGATGTCAGTGTGGTTTTGCTCGCCACAAAGGCTGATTTTATTTTTGTAAGATCCTGATATTGGATGCTGAGGTTTTTCAGCTGTCCTTTCAAACCGTTTTCCTTATCTCCTGCCGTTTGGAGCGGGAAGAATAAGGTTTGCTGGAAGTTGAATCCGTTTTTGTTGAAAGGTGCCATTCTTTCAATCCGGATACTGTCAACGTACAATGTAACTGAATTAAAGTCACCAAGAATTCGGATCTGTTGCCAGTCGTTTTTGGGAATGTAGTTAAAAGTATAAACATATCCGTCCCGTGAAAATCCGAGTTTACCGGTACGGTTGGTGTTCAGTGTAATTTTTGAAAAAGAACTTTGAAAAATTACCGCGTCGGGGTTATTGTTGGGTTCAGGTTTGATATCGAAGGATGCATCGTAGTTATAACCAAAATCACTGCCACCCAGATTGAGACTGGTGTTACTGTTGAACTTAACTGCTTTTCTGCCCAATTTCGAAGTAATAGTTTTCAGCTTTTCAGGGCTGTAAACGCCCGAATAATTCAGTCCGGGTCCTTCGGAAGTCGTATCGGCCAGTTTTTTGAAGTCAGTATAAGTACGTTCAGGCATCACTTTCCAGAGTTTATTTCCTATCACTTTCATTGAACTGTAAACGCGGTAGTGTACATCCTGATGAGAAATTCCGTTACCGCAGATATCGTTCCAGACAGCAAACATACCTCCGAGCACTCCCGGTGTAAAGTCAGGCAGAGTTTCATTATGGTTTATTTTTTCGGGTCTGTAGTTGTTATAAAGCCATTCATTATTCAGAAAATCATAGTAGTAACCTGCCGCAGGAACAATGTAAAACATTGCATCGCAGGTATTGATCAATTTGAAACCATCTTCCAGTGATTTGTAGGGATCTACCCAATCGCGGCTCCAGGCGTTTATTATCGCGTTTCCTTGTGCTTTCACAGAAGTGGTGTCGGTATTCATCCATCTCATACCGCCCCACAGACGCGGACGTTTTCCAAGCTGAGTGATATAGCTCATGTATCTGTTTGTAAATTTCCGGAATTGTTTTGATTCGTCTCTGTTATATTCATCTGTTCCGATATGCAGGTCGGGTCCTACAAAACAAGGATTGGGTCCGGTAGTATATTCAGCGTATAGTTTATCCAGGAATTCATACACCTCCGGTTTATAAAGATCGAGATGGTCCATGCCGTAAGCTTTGTTTGAAGCTGCCAGAGCAGGATTATATTGGGTGAAAGCCAGAGCATGAGCCGGAGCATCGATTTCAGGAATGACATTCACGCCATACTGCATACCCAGAAGCTGCAGATCACGGAATTCCGCTTTGGAATAATGGCCGTCTTTGGCGGTCAGACCCGGAAAACTCTCGCTTTCGAGTCTGAAAGCAGCGTAAGTCTGCATCCAGTCGTTGTTAAAATATTTCTTGAAACCATTGTCGTTGAGATGCACCTGAAATTCATTCATTTTATAGTACGAAAGTAATTTCACATAATGACGCAGGAAATCAATCGTGAAAAATTTACGACCGGTATCAAGCATAAAACCGCGGCTTGGATAGTTTGGATAATCGTATACAAGTCCGCAAGGGATAACATTTTTATGGTTTTCAATCAGCTGGAGCAACGTGCGTGTTCCCCAGAATGTACCCTGTCTGGATGCTCCTGATATAACGATGCCTTTACCAATAGTCATGTTATAAGCTTCGTAATTCTTCAGCCGCGTTTTGCTGTACATCAGCAATACTTCATTTTTTTGCGATGTTGTTGAATTAGTCTCAGCGATCGAAGCGTTGATATTCATCATCGTTTTCAGTTCATTCTTCAGTTGCATTGCAACAGGCATAAGACTGTCTGAGTGTGCCGATTCGACGAGTATTTTTACTTTACTGCCCATCGAATAGGTATCTGATGATGCTGTAAATTGTTGTACTTCAGGTATGACCTTCAGTTTTGAAACCTGAGCTGTAAGATTTTGCTGGAATAAAAAGAAGGTCAGTAACAGAAAGGGAACAAACCCGGCATTTGGCAATAAGATTTTTTTCATCATTTTTTTCAAAGTATTTTTAGAATTGAGTATTTGTGATTTTTATCTGAAAAACAGGCCAAAGATAACACAATATTTATGAAAACTGGTCAGATTACGGTTATATGATTGATTTACAGGCATCATCAACTCTGTTGGTTAAGGATATTTTACAGGAGATAATAAAAGCCAAACGTAGTTAATGAAACTTGTGCTGAAATGGAGCTGATTATCAAAAATATATAATACAAAAAATGGATTTTGTTTGCTGCAAAATCCATTTTGTGTTCTGATTATTTGATCAGTTTTCTTTCTGTCAGCCAGGCTTTCAGTTCCTGCGGCCAGTTTTCAACCGGTATACCTTTTTTTCGCATGCCGAAGCCGTGTCCACCCTGGTCGTAAATAACAAGTTTTGAAGGAACCTTATTTTTCTGCAGGGATTTCAGCAGGTTTTCGCTGTTGGCAATGGGTACGGCACCGTCGTCTCTGGAATGTACAATGAAAGTCGGCGGAGTTTTTTTTGTGACTTGCAATTCATTTGAATAGAGCTTCACAAGTTCCTCGGAGGGACTTTTGCCCAGTAAATTATCCCGTGAACCCTGGTGGGTCAGGTCTTTATTCATGGTAACCACCGGATAACCCAGTAACATGAAAGCCGGACGTTCAGCTTTTGTCCTGAAATGAGTTCCAACCGTTGATGCCAGATGACCTCCTGCTGAGAAGCCCATGATACCGATTTTATTTTTTTTGATTTTCCACTCTTTGGCTCGTTTATGGATGATTGAAAGGGCTGTCTGAGCATCTTTCAGAGGGATTTCATGATGACCGTTAGGCATCCGGTAATAAAGTACAAAAGCCGATACGCCCAATTTGTTGAACCAGCGGGCAAATTCTTCTCCCTCTTTGATGGCCGAAACTCCGCTATAGCCACCACCCGGGCAAATCAGAACGGCTGTTCCGCAGTTATTTTCAACCGAAGCCGGATAGGCATACATGCGGGGTTCGCTGATATCCAGCAGAAAGTCTTTATCGCGCCATTTTTCCTCAGTCTGTAGTTCATTACTTTCAGATGGTCCGTTCGGGTAAAGCAGGATTTTTTCCTGTGAAATGCCTTTTGAAAAAAATAAACTCATTACGAAGGTAAAAAATAAAAATCGTTTCATATTCTAAAGTTTAATGGTAGTTCCGGAATTTTTCATTTTTATCAGGTCGGCACGGGTGATTACCACCTGTTTTACGCCCGATTTAAGCGCTTCGAACGAGTTTTCCAGCTTGGGTATCATGCCGCCCTGAATAACGCCCTCAGCGACGAGTTTTTGGAACGCAGCGGGGTTAATATTTTCAATTACACTGTCGTCGTCGGTTTCATTCATCAAAACACCCTTTTTTTCGAAACAATACATCAGCGTAACTTCAAAATGCTTTGCAAGTGCTTTGGCAGCTTCTCCGGCAATGGTGTCGGCATTTGTATTCAGCAAATTCCCTTTTTTGTCATGCGTAAGTGGTGCCAATACCGGTACAACATCTTTTATGATCAGGTCAGCCAGAATATCAGCATTTACTTCTTTCACATCGCCCACGTAGCCGTAATCCACTTCAGCAACCGGACGTTTTTCGCTGCGCATGTAGTTCAGGTCGGCTCCGGTCAGTCCCAGCGCATTCAAGCCCAGAGCCTGCAGTCCGCTGACGATATTTTTATTGACCAGTCCGCCATAAACCATCGTTACCACCTGAAGCATATTCCGGTCAGTAATTCGTCGCCCGTTTACCATTTTTGTTTCCATTCCGAGCGCTTCAGCCAGAGCCGTAGCCGAACGTCCGCCACCGTGTACCAGCACTTTATGTCCGGGTATTTCTGAAAAATCAGCAAGGAGCTGCTTCAGCGTTTCAGGATTTTCGACAATTTTACCGCCTACTTTGATTAATACCAGAGAGTTGCCCCCCGGCTCCTTCAAGGGAGTGTTAGCGTGAGGCATGTCTGTATTATCTGTATAATTAATATTCATTCTGAACAAAAAGTAAAAATTCACCAGTTACCACCAAAATGCCCTATTCAGGTGATGTGCCGGGCAAAGCTGAAGCAGGATTAGAGGGTATGTCATGCTAATATTGCACAAGCGAATAAACATCAATAGCTTCATCCAATCTTGTAATTCCTTCTAAATCAAGTAATTCGATAAGAAAACTAACATAAATGGGATTTTCGCCAAATTTACGAAGAAGCTGGAGAGAAGCATTAGCGCTGCCTCCCGTAGCCAGCAGGTCGTCGTGGAGTAATATCACGTCGTCCGGTTCGATGGCATCCTTGTGGATTTCCAAACCATCCGCACCGTATTCCAATTCGTAATCCAGACGATAGGTCTCTGCGGGCAGCTTTCCCGGTTTACGAAGCAATACGAATCCTGCATTGAGTTTATAAGCCAGAATGCTTCCGATAACAAAACCGCGACTCTCAACACCCACCACTTTGGTAATTCCCTTGTGTTTGTAATACTCGTACAAAGTATCGGTCATAAGTTTTAATATTTCCGGATTTTTCAGAGCTGTGGTGATGTCTTTGAACTGAATTCCGGGTATCGGAAAATCGGGTACATTTCTGATGGATGCCTTGATGGCTTTTGCCACATCACCGTTGGTGGCGTTTTCGATGTTAAAATTGGTCATATGTTTTTTAAAAGAGATTTCTTTAAAATCTGAGTTATCAGAATAAATAATTTTTCATTTTCAAAGTAAGTAATTGCATTTATCTTTCTCAGGATTTGAAAACAGCCTTTGCGGTCAAATCGTTTCAATCATCCGTTTAATTACTGTCTGAGCCGAAATCTCCCGGTTGGCAGCTTCGGGTATAACGATGGATTGAGCACTTTCGATAACTTCATCAGTCACAATCATATTGCGGCGAACAGGCAGGCAATGCATAAAATATGCGTTGTTTGTAACGGCCATTTGCCGGTCGGAAACGGTCCATGAGCGGTCGGTTGAAAGAATTTTGCCATAATTCGGGTCCTGATAGGCTGCCCAGTTTTTGGCATAAATGAAATCAGCTCCTTCGAATGCTTTCATCTGGTCGTATTCCACCCGTGCACCGCGAACAAATTTTTCGTTCAGTTCGTATCCTTCAGGATGTGTAATCACAAATTCCACATCGGCTTCGTTCATAAAGTCGGCAAATGAATTAGGAACTGCCTGCGGCAAAGCTTTCGGGTGTGGTGCCCAGGTGAGTACCACTTTCGGGCGGGCGGATTTTTTGTATTCTTCAATCGTTATTAAATCGGCAAAAGCCTGCAGAGGATGTCCTGTGGCCGCTTCCATGCTGAAAACAGGCTTTCCTGAATACCGGATAAACTGGTTGAGAATGGTTTCCTGATAGTCGAATTCCTTATCTTCGAACTGTGCAAAAGCCCGCACACCAATAATGTCACAGTAACCGGCCATTACCGGAATTGCCTCCAGAATATGTTCGGGTTTGTCGCCATCCATGATTACACCCCGCTCCGTTTCAAGTTTCCAGGCTCCCTGATTGATATCGAGTACCATTGTGTTCATTCCCAGATTCATGCCGGCTTTCTGGGTACTTAAGCGAGTACGCAGACTTGAATTAAAAAACACCATCAAAAGCGTTTTATTTTCGCCCAGGTGTTTGTAAGCATACCGGTTTTTCTTTATTTCAAGGGCCTCCTGTACTGCTTGTTGCAGGTTGCCCAGGTCTTTTACGTTAGTGTATGTTCTCATATAAACCACTTGATCCCTTACGGGGAAATTTTTGGTTAGTGCTGTTAATTTTGCTGTAAGATTGAAAATACAAATTTACGAAAAATATGTGGAAAAGGATTGGATTGAAGAGTTATGATTTTTTTTAAGTGTTTTCGCCTGAAAAACCTATTTCTAAAACTGAACTTTTATTAAGACTTCCACAGGGGTATTACTTCGGCTCCATCGTTATCACCGGGATGATCATTTCCTCCATCGAAATTCCGCCGTGCTGAAAGGTGTTTTTGTAGTAACTTACGTAGTAATTGTAGTTGTTCGGATAGGCAAAGAAGTCGTCATTACCGGCAAAAATATAGGCGGAACTCACGTTCGGGCTGGGGAGTCCGGCCTTTTGAGGCTGGAGGATTTCAAACACTTCTTTCTTGTTGTAGCTCAGATTTTTACCCACTTTGTACCGGAGATTGGTGTTCACGTTTTTATCACCAACCACCTTTATGGCGTTATTTACCTGAATGGTACCGTGATCAGTAGTTATCACCACCTTGTAGCCGCGGTGTGCAATGGCTTTGAATAAATCGTAGGTTGCTGAGTGGCGGAACCACGACAGGGTGAGCGAGCGGTAGGCTTTTTCGTCGTTTGCCAGTTCGCGCATCATTTTGCTCTCCGTGCGGGCGTGCGAGAGCATATCGATAAAGTTCAGAACCACCACATTCAGGTTGTTGTTTACCATTTTTGGAAGCTGATCAATTACTTTCTGACAATAACTGCTTTCGAAAACTTTGTGGAAAGAGAACGTGTATTTTTTGCGGAACCGGTCGATCTGCGTTTGCAGCAGGGCTTCTTCGTGAATATTTTTACCCGCTTCGTCTTCTTCTTCAATCCACAGATCGGGAAACAACTGCTGAATCTGCAAAGGCATTAAACCTGAAAAAATGGCATTTCGGGCATATTGTGTGGCTGTGGGAAGTATGCTGCAATAGGTTTCTTCTTCGGTGAAGGTAAATAATTCGCTCAGCATTTCGCGGATTACGAGCCACTGGTCGTACCGGAAATTATCCACTACTACCAGAAAGACTTTTTCACCCTCGTCAAGCAGCGGGAACACCTTGTTTTTGATAATTTCGGGACTAATCATCGGACGTATTTCGGTATTTGCCATCCAGTCCATGTAATTCTTTTTGATGAATTTGTTGAATGTACTGTTGGCTTCGTCTTTTTGCATCCGGAGCATTTCGTCCATGCTGTTTTCAGTATCAGCCAGTTCCAGTTCCCAGTAAACAAGTTTTTTATACACTTCCACCCAGTCGTTCCAGGTGAGGCTGTCTGAAATCTGCATCCCGATATTTCTAAATTCCTGCTGATAGGTAGTTGTGGTATGTTCCGATACGATTTCCTTTTTGTGAATATTCTTTTTCAGCGTAAGGAGTATCTGGCTCGGGTTCACCGGTTTGGTCAGGTAATCGGCAATTTTATTCCCGATAGCCATATTCATAATGTCTTCTTCTTCGCTTTTTGTAATCATCACCATCGGTACGTTCGGGTCGATAGTTTTGATTTGGGTCAGCGTTTCCAGTCCGCTCAGTCCCGGCATGTTTTCATCTAGAAAAATAATGTCAAAACTCTCTTTCTGAACAAGTTCAATGGCATCTTTCCCGTTTGATACGGCAGATATATGGTAGCCTTTCTCTTCCAGAAAAATGATGTAAGGACGCAGCAGGTCCATTTCGTCGTCAGCCCAAAGTATGCGGTTCATAAAAAGTTAAAACCCCTTCAAAACTCTCCGCAGGGGAGGTTTCCTGGATTGTGTTTATAGTTGGTTAATAGTAAAAATTTATCTTTGTTTAGAATACAGCGGTTTTTTAACCGTATTTTTCGTTGTTGCGTGTGTCTTAAAATTATTTTATTTATCAAAACTTTATACTTTGAGGTTTAAACGATTTTTGTCAGGAATGTGTTCACAGCCAATGTTATCTGCACTCCACACAGAAAACCTGGGAGGTGGTTTTTCTATTTCAAATAATACTCTTTCATAAACTCAAAATAAACATCCAGTGCATTGTTATTCAGCATGATATTCAGATTATCACGGGTAGTTATCAGGTTTCGTTTGTTCATTCCCGAAGTTGCTTTGACTATCGACGGCTCTTTCAGCATCCTGAGGAAGTACGACTTTGCCACATTGGCATCAGCGAGTGTGCCTACAAAGATAATACTTTCTTTTCCAAATTCTACCATGGTTACTTTCAGGTTCATGGCGCTGTAGTTTGCTGCGTTGTACTCGTCGAGTGCTTTTTTGATAACCTGATAGTCAAACCGCCCACCCCTTGGTATATAGAATGCCACATAATGTGGTGTGTTCACATTGTAAGCATACAAGCCTTTGAATAGTTCAGCCTTGTTTACCGCGGTAGCCGGTGGTGTTCCGATGATGGCTGACGTTTCTTGTTTCAGGTTCTGGGTTTTGGATTCTGCATTCTGAGTTTTCTGCTGTCCGGCTTTTGGTTCTGCTGCTTTGACAGGCTGTTTAGCGTCTGCAATAGCAGGCTGTTTTGTTGTTTCAGAAGCATTTTTAGCTTTTGTTTCAATGGATTTTGCCGGTTTTACTTCCGCGGTTACAGGCTGTGCCACTGCTTTGGATTGTTCTTTTGCTGATACCGGTTGTTTTGAAGTTTTTTGAATGTTATCAGTTGTTGTCCGACTGTTAGCCAGTGTATCTGCTTTCGGCTCTGCCTGTTTCCCCATCAGGACAGGTCCGGGCTGGTCGGCAGGTGGTACTAGTTTCGTTCCGTCAATGATTTCGACAGTAGTTGATTTTTTTTCGGTTTTCGGTACTTCATTAGCAGCCAGAAGCGCAGAAGGTACATCCTTGCTCAGTACATCCCGGTTGAAGGTCATGTAATCTTCCAGTGTGAAAACTGTCCGTAGTTTACCATAGTTATCTTCCGAAATGATCACCACTTCCACGTTCATTTTTTCCATCTGAGCGGTAAGTTCTGCATCGGTAGCCAGTGTATTCTGATACCAGATACATTCGTTGTACGAAGCCAGGTTCATAACCGAAAGCGCTCTGCGGTTGCCATCTGCCTTCGCGAGCTGAAATCCGAAATCTTTGATCATGAACCGGGAGAAATTGAAGATTGCCAGGTTGTACTGCAGCTTGTTGATGGCTTCATTATCCGCATCGGTAATGAGCATTATGCGGTGGGGTGCAAATTTTATTTCCGAAAAACTTTGTGCTTTTTGCTCTTCAGGAGTGAGGTTTTCTTTTTCGCGTTTTGAAAGCAGCGAACCGAATGTTTGTCCCTGCTGAGCTATATTACCCTGTTTCAGAAGTGCCAGAATATCTTTTGAAATGGTGCTGATGTTGCTTTCGGGGTAATCTTCAACCAGGCTGTTCAGCGCCTGTTCGAATTTTGAAGCTCCGGCTGTTTTGCCTATACTTAGGGTATTCAGAAATTCAAACTGAGGGAGCAGTGTCGAAAGCGGATATTTTCTTTTAATTTCTTCAGTATTTTCAAACACGGTTTTGTAATCGCTTGTTGTAAAAGCTGTGTATGTCTGGTTGTACATCATATCCTGAAGTTCAAACATCCGTTGCTGATTAGCTATGTAATCGGGATCGGCAAGCATTTCGGCAAATTTACTTTCCGGAAAGTTTGCCAGTATTTCGGTGCGGAACTGACTGGCCGATTCGCGGTTATTTTCTTTGGAAGCAAGCAGAAACCGCTGGTACAGAGTTTCGAGCACCCGTTTGTCAGTCGGATACCGGTGTTGAAATTCGCTGAAAGTTTTGTAAGCCAGCGGATAGTCTTCAATTTTATCTTTGTAAACAAAGGCCATATTGTACATTCCGTCAGCCATTTGCTCGTCGGATTTTATTTTCTGAGCTGCCGTGAAAGGAATTTGAGCCAGGTAATAATCCACGCTTTTTTTGTCGGAGGTTTGTTTGAATGAAGGAATATTCGGGTCGTCCGAAACGATAGTCGAATCTCTCCTGGCCGTCGAGTCGGATGGTTCGGTGGCAGTATTATCGGCAAACAAAACAGCCGACTTGTTTCCCCGGCGCCAGTTGTCTTCGAGTTTACGGTTTCCCCACCGGCGGCGGAATTCCGACTTGCCGTTGTTCACAGACATGGCATTGTAGAAATACCAGTCGCCTGCACCGGCACCGATTTGCTGCATAGGCATTGCAAAATCGTCTTCCACAGAGTTTTGAGCTGTCAGTTTCTTTTCTTCGGCATTTTTTTCTTCTTCTTTAATCTTTTCAATCACACGGCTGATTGCCAGCAGACGTTCCTGTTCGGGCATCTGAGCCAGTTTTTGCAGGCTGTCCTGTAAGTGAACGATTTCGTACTCTTTCACCAGGTCGCCAAGTACCTGAGCACGGTGGTTTATTTTTTCAAAATCTTCGTATTCTTTGGTGTATATTTTAGAAGCTTCGTCGTAATAGGGATGCGCTTTCACATAGTCGCGTTGCTGGTAATACAGATTGCCTAATGTTATCAGCGTCACTCCCTTTTCAACTCCGTTGCGGGTGCTTTTTTCGATGGCCATATTGTAATACCCGATGGCTTTGGCACTGTCTTTTTTATTGATGTAAATATTACCAAGTGCAGTGTAAATCTGGTCGAGATAATCTTTGTTATTCCGGTTTCTGGCCATCTTTCTGAGCTCTCTCTCCATGCTTGCCGGATTGGCTGCTTTTATTTGTGCCAGGTTGATACGGGCGTTGAAGTCCATTTCGTATGGAGGTGTCGATTTGATTACCTGTGTGTAGTAATTTACAGCCTCTTTTTTATCCCCGGATTTTTCAAGTAGTTGTGCCAGCACGAATTTGAACCTCGTACGTAATTTTTTGTTTTTCTCCTGCTCGACAGCCGTTTTGAGATAAGGAATTGCTTCCCGGTACTGTTTTTTCTTTATGAGCAGGCAGGCATTTGTTGATGCATACAGTCCGGTGTTTTCGCCCTTCAACTGATCCGGTTTCACCTTTTCGAGTATATCTTCAGCCTCGTAGATCCAGTCCATTTCGGTGTAAGCACGTGCGGTCCAGAGCTGGGCTGTCTTCACCATTTCGGGGTCGGTGGCGTAATAACGTGTTAAATACAAAAAAGTACCAACCGAACCCAAAAAATCACCTTTGTGAAATTCAGATTTTCCAAGCATCATCCAGGCTTTTTTCAGTTCGGGATTAAATTCGTTCTGATTGTAAAATGCCTGATATTCAGGATCGTTGTAACGTTTGTAGTCGCGTTCGGGTTTTTTCCTGATGGAGTGAAGTTTAATCGCTTTACGGCTTTTTTCGATGGTGCGGTCCATATTGCCGCTTGCACTTGCTGCACTGGAGTGGTTGCTCACCGGATACATTTGAATAATCTGCGAATAATCGTCTTTATTCGCTTTCAGGATGTTTTCCATGCCTTCGTTGTAGCTGGTATTCCCGTTGAAGGCTATATTGAACTTTGTCAGCATAGCATGGTAACGGCGCGACATATTCGTGTTTTTGCTGGTTGAGCAACTGCTGGCGATGACTAAAACCGAAAGAATATAAGCGATATGTACAGATTTTTTTTTCAATGTATGCCTTCCTGACTCCTTTGAAGTAGTTTTTTAAAATATACCGGACCAAATAGAAAAACCGATAAAATGCTCTTTTATTGTGTTAAATCAATGAATTGAGCGTTAAATATTCTAAGTACCACCAATATTTTCTAACTTTGCAGCCTGAAAATTGTTTGTCGGGGTGTGAAGTGACAAGCCTCTGATTAGCCGGTTTTTTTAAGTAATTGGTTATATCGGCGGATTTTGTACATGTTTTTTCACTAATGACAAAGTATAAATATAAATCTGAAAATTTCCTGATAGAATGATTTCATTGATTTTGTTGCTGGTTGTTGCCGGTCTTGTCGTGTTTACTGCTACCTATTTCAGCAGAAGAGGGAAGGACGAACCTGTGGATATTGTTATTACAGAAAACTCCGAATGTTGCGGTGCTCATGAAGTTTGCGAAAGGGATAATCTGCAGATTGTTGATACCATCATTGAGTATTTCGACGATGAAGAACTCGACCAGCTTGCCGGGATTTCTCCCGATAATTTCACGAAAAAACAGGTCGAAACGGTATCGGAGGTGTTTTATTCGTTGCAGGAAAACGATGTGGCTCCCTGGCTCAGGAGTTTGCAGCTGAGAAATATACAATTGCCTGATTATATCCGCGAAGAAGCCATGCTGATAGTTTCAGAAAGGCGTGGTTAGTTATTACGGGAGTTTCTGCTTATCATCCAGAGGAGCAATCCCGAAACGATTGCACTCGCTATTCCGAGACCGTAAGTTTCTGCTTTGCCTATGTTTTCCATTTTGTCCAGCAATTCGCTTTCCTTCCCGAAGAATGATGACAGCACAACCGTGGCGTTATTGATGAAATGTATAAAAACCGGAAGCCACAAACTCCGGCTCCACACAAGCAAATATCCCAGCAATGCTCCCAGCACCATCCGGGGCAGAAAACCGTACATCTGGAAATGAATCAGGCTGAAAATTATTCCAACAATCCATACAGCCGCGTATTTATTCGTCTTTTCAGAAAAGATATTCTGCAGCGCACCCCGGCACAACAGTTCCTCGCCAAGTGCAGGCATCGCGGCCATTACCAGCAAGTTGAACATCAATCCGCTTACTGTGCCGACATCCAGCATTTGCCGGGTGAGTTCACCAGCTTTGTCTTCCATTTCCCTGAACTGATTTTCGAGTCCGGACAAAAAGCCGGGAAGTACCATTTGTTCGTTGATGTAGGACAGCAGGTTGATAAATGGCGAAATGCTGAAAATTAAAAACACGGCCAATACAACTTGTTTCAAATCAGGCAAGCGTTGCAAAGAGTAGGCTTCCAGTGGCTTGTCATACCACAAATACCCGCAAACGAGCGGAGGAAGTAAAAATGCGAAAAACGAAAGAATCAACTGGCTGAATTTCATGCTGTTAAGCTCTAACGGATTGCCAGGCAAGATACTTACCAGAGCCATTCCGACCAGTAAAAAGAAAAACAGGCAGAAAAAAAGCAAAAGCAGTTTTCCGAATATTCCCGTATTTTTGAATATATCCCGAATCATAGTAAATATTTCATGCTGCAAAAGTACAAAAAATGTGGTAAACCGATTTTTTCACCCGGCAGCTTTTTTAAATCATAATAAACAGGACGTTCAGTCCCGAAAAACAGGCAGAAACAAGTCGGATTTGCCGGAACTTCATTTCAGGCGGAGTTTGCTGATGAAATGATTCCATAAAAAAATCTTCCGTTCCCGTGTCAGGAATGGAAGATTTCAATACCCTTGTGTGTTTTGAGAAACTTAAGTACGTGGTTTTGCTTCCTTTACCACCATCGCGCGGCCGTCAAATTCGGCTCCGTTAAGTTCTTCGATTGCTTTTGTAGCGGCAGCGTCGTCAGTCATTTCCACAAAAGCGTATCCTTTCGATTTGCCTGTTTCGCGGTCTTTGATTACTTTACATGAAGTTACCTGACCGTACTCTTCTACAACTCCCTGAAGATCATTTTCCCGAACTTTATAGCTCAGGTTTCCGAAATAAATATTCATGATAAAAAATAAATAAAAAAGATTGATTAAAATAAGATTGTGAATATTGAAAGTGCGTAAATTACAGGAAGTTAAAAAAATACAATTTTCATAATAGAAGAAGAGAATTGCCGCATTTCGAACCTCGCGAAAAATACACTAACTTTTTGTATGACAAAGAAAAACATTTTTTTTCATTTAACAATCAATTAACTCAAAAATATTTGAATTAGAATTAATTAGCTGTTTATTTTTTTGGGCTATGATTGTTTTCACGGATTTTGTCCTGTTTCCTGACTATATTTTTTCCAAAAGGCACAAAAGCAAGATGCATCAGCTTAAAGTGTTGATTACCAAATGGAATGCCAATTATTGTAATGTAAAAAAGCAACCCTAAGCCTAAATGTGTGAGAGCGATAGGCAATCCTCCCACGAAAAACCAGATGATATTCATTACTGCCGACAGGCATCCGGACGATGATTCGCTGTGAACAACCTGCCTGCCAAAAGGGAACAGGGCAAGCCCGGCAAGTTTCAGCGACTGAAGCCCGAACGGGATGCCAATGATGGTTACCATGAGTGTAATGCTGGCTACAACATACTCAACTGCAATTAAAATGCCTCCGAAAATAATCCAGATGATGTTTCCAAGTGTACTCATAAGAATAATACTTATAATCCCTGTCAGGGGAGATGTGAATGAGATGTCAGATATTTTGTAAAAAAATGTTCAGATTCCCGTTCCTTTTTTCTGAAAAAAGTATGGTTTTGAGTTAATCGCCGGATTTTATGTTAAGAAAATTGCATATCACCGGTTTCTCTCAGGCCTCATAATCTCACCTGCCCGTCGCCTTCTATCAACCATTTATATGAGCATAGTTCCTCCAGCCCCATGGGACCTCTGGCATGCATTTTTTGTGTGCTGATACCGATTTCGGCACCCAGACCAAACTGCGCCCCGTCAGTAAAAGCCGTGGAAACATTCGAATAAACACACGCTGCATCTACCTGTGAGGTAAAAACAGCTGTATTCTCCGGATTTTCAGATATAATACATTCGCTGTGTCCGGAGCTGTAAAGCGTGATATGGTGAATGGCCTCAGAAATGTTATTTACAGTTTTTACAGCCATTTTATAATCCAGAAATTCTGTTCCGTAATGGTCATCACCGGCAATTTTAAGCAGATTTTCAGGATAATATCCCGACAAAGCTTCGAAACTCTGCCGGTCGGCATAAATCTGAACATTTTTTTCGGCAAGTTTCTGACATATTTGCACCAGGTCATTCAATCGTTTTTCATGAAAAATCAGACAGTCGAGTGCGTTACACACGCTCACACGACGGGTTTTGGCATTGAAAACGATATTTTTTCCTTTCTCCGGATCTCCGTATTCATCGAAATAGGTATGGCATACTCCTGCTCCGGTTTCAATTACAGGCACCTGCGAATGGCGTCGTACGTAATCAATCAGACCCTTGCCTCCCCGCGGAATTATCAAATCTACGTATCCGCTTGCGCTCATCAGTTCGGTAGTTGCTTCACGTCCCGCTTCAAGCAGTGTCACGGTGTTTTCGTCCAGCCCATGCTTATTCAGTACATTTTTTATCAGCTCCACAATGGCTTTATTTGAAATATAAGCATCGCTGCCTCCCTTGAGCACACAGGCATTGCCGGACTTGAAGCAAAGCGAGAATACATCGAAACTCACATTGGGCCGGGCTTCATATATTACGCCAATCACCCCGAAAGGAACGGAAATTTTAGTGATTTTCATGCCGTTTGGACGGGTAGCCTGCATCAGTATCCTGCCGGTGGGCGAGGGGAGACCGGCCACATTCCGAATATCTTCTGCTATCGTGAAAACGCGTTCGGGAGTAAGTTTCAACCGGTCGTAAAGCGGATTTTCAGGTTCCGTTTTAGCCAGATCAAATGCATTTTTTTTCAGTAACTGAGCACAATTTGCTTCGATTTCATCAGCTAAAGCCATCAAAAACCGGTTTTTTTGTTCTTCTGAAACAATATTCAGCCTGCGGGAGGCTGTCACTGCTTTTTGTTTCCAGTCGGATGGGTGTAAATGATTCATAATAAGTTATTTAGTCCGGATGTTGCCTGAACGGGTTTTATTCAATTCGAATCTGAAAAAGGCAGGGATGGATTACAATAAATTCAGCACCCGGTCGAGTTCTTTCGACAGGATATTCTTAAAATAATCTATTTGCTCTATTTCATTCATTATCTGATTCACCAGTACAGTATTGGCCGACTCTGCAGCTTTTTTCATCTCGAGCAGCATTTCTTTTCTTTTCTGAATGATCAGTGCCAGTTTGTACTCATAAATGTACCGGGGTGCAAGTTCATTCAGTCGTTTGTCGTCTGTTTCGAGTTCGCGAAATTTCGAATGAATTTTGCTTAACGTGTATTTTTCGGTTATCAGGTCGGCTACAACCTGGCTTATTCCGATGTCCGGATGATTTAAAAAATGCTTTTCAATATCTGCGGCTGAGTTCTTTGCCAGTTGCTTGTATTCGTTCAGTATGCTGTCGAATACCGTATTCTGTAATTTCAGTTGGTCTGTTTCGAGTTCGTGGATAATGTAATCGCTTACTGTAACCGGAGTGCTTTCCTGCCCGTTTTCACCGGTAGATATGAATTGCAGGTGAGTGCCGTATTTTATCAGTACGCGAATAATATTTCGTTCTTCATTTTCAAATTTTTGTCCGGTCTGGATTTGATTCTGATTTTCCCGGATTGCAGGAGTCTGATGTGCAGGTGCCTCAGATTCAGCTTTTTGGGTAAATTTACTTTCTAACTGTTTGTTTTTTATTTTGCTGATTTCGTGATAGAGTATCTGCTCGTTCACGCTGAGCAATGTGCTGCATTCCTTCACGTATTCCGAGCGTATAATCTGATTCGGAATGATAGCAATACTTCTTACAATATCCTGTACCAGACCGGCTCTTTTTATCGGGTCGTTGCCTGCATCGTCGAGCAGCAGTGAAGTTTTGAAACGGATAAAATCCGCTGAATTTTCCTCCACGAAACGGATAAAATCAGAAGCATTGTTTTTCCGGGCAAAACTGTCGGGGTCATCGCCGTCGGGCAGCAGCAGTACCTTGATATTCAATCCTTCTTCGAGCAGCAGATCAATGCCGCGGATGGAAGCCTTGATACCTGCCGGATCGCCATCGTAAATAACGGTTACATTTTCAGTAAAGCGGTGAATCAGACGAATCTGACCCGGGGTAAGTGATGTTCCCGATGATGCCACCACGTTCTCAATACCGCTCTGAAACATGGAAATAACATCCGTGTACCCTTCCACAAGGTAACAGCGGTCGTGTCTGACAATGGCTTGCTTGGCAAAGAAAATGCCGTAGAGTTCGTTGCTTTTGTGGTAAATCTCCGATTCCGGTGAATTGACATATTTCGCCAGTTTTTCGTCTTTTTTCAGAATGCGTCCCCCGAAAGCCAGTACTTTTCCCGAAAGTGAATGAACCGGGAACATAACCCGTCCGCGAAAACGGTCGGCTACGTAATTATTCTCACCCTCGATGGTGAGTCCGGTTTTTACCAGAAATTCTTTTTTATAGCCGTTTTTTATAGCCGATTGGGTAAAAGCATCCCTTTCATCCAGACAAAATCCGAGCTGGAATTTCTGAATGATATCGTCTCTGAAGCCCCTTTCGCGAAAGTAACCCATCCCGATGGCTTTGCCGTCGACATGATGATGCAGCGTGCTGGTAAAGTATTTTTGGGCGTATTCATTCACCAGCAGCATGCTTTCACGGTCGTTGCGGGCAGCTTCTTCTTCGGGCGAAAGTTCTTTTTCAACAACTTCAATGTGGTATTTTCGGGCCAGGTATTTGAGCGCATCCACGTATGAAAGCTGCTCATGTTCCATGATGAAATGAACGGAATTGCCTCCCTTTCCGCAACCGAAGCATTTGAAAATCCCTTTGGCCGGCGAAACGGTAAACGAAGGTGTTTTCTCGTTGTGAAACGGGCATAGTCCGAGCAGATTGACGCCCCGCTTGCGGAGCGTCACGTAGTCGCCCACCACATCTTCGATGTGTGCGGCTTCATTGATCCGGTCTATGGTGAGCTGGTCTATCATATATTGCCCCCCATTTCTCCTAAGGAAGAATAAGCGGGGTGTCTCAATTGTTTGTAAAAAATTTTATTTTTTTCACTCAAAACGTTCCTTGAAGGAAGATTTAGCGGGTGAGTATTCCCTTTTCCAGGCATTCATCAATCAGCTTTTCGGTATATTTCCAGATTTCTTCCAAACCTTCCTTAATTACTTTCTTCTTCTCAATCACCTGATGATATTTTACATCATATTCGCGCCAGGTGCCACCGTTGTTCGATGCGTTTTGTAAAAGCGGTTCCAGCCTGTCCACTGCCCTTGCAAATTTACTTTCCATCGTTTTCATCTCTTCAAATTCCAGCCACAAACCGATAAGTTCCTCTGCCTGCGATTCGGGTAAAATTCCGAAAATTCGTCTGGCAGCTTTGAATTCTTCGTCAAAATTATCGTGATTTTTGCTGGTGTCGTAAATAAAGACATCGCCACTGTCAATTTCCACAATATCGTGAATGAGAACCATTTTAACCACCTTAAGCACATCTACGGGTTCATTGGAATAGTCTGAAAGCACGATTGCCATCAGGGCGAGATGCCAGCTGTGCTCGGCATCATTTTCCGGCCTGTCGCTGTTCATCAGCCTGGTTTTCCGGAATATGTATTTCAGCTTGTCGATTTCGCGGATGAACTGAATTTGTCTGATTAAATTTTCCATAGCTTATTCTGTTGCATCTTTCACTTCCCTGAATGCATTCTCAAGTTTCAGCATTTCTTCGGCCATGAAACAGAAAAATTCTATCCACTGAATTCGGCGGTGAATATCCAGTCCGTTTTTTTGACTGTAAATACGGCAAACTTCATCTCCGGTGTCGAGGCGGTAAGCAAAATCCCAGATTAATCCATTTGGAAAATCCTTTTCCATCAGCACTTTATAATGTTCGAACTGCTCGTATTTCGAGAGTCTTTGAGCTTCATCCGGGTGATTAAATTCAAGTATCACGAAAGCGCCCTGGCGGTTGGCGTCAAACTTGAGCTCCACGCCCTTCATCTTCGTATTGTAAAGCATGAATTTGCTTTTTCGCCTGCCCAAAACAGGATGATTCTGGCAGAAAAAACCAAATCCTTCCCAAAATTCCTTTTTCAGCTGTTTGAGTTCTTCTCTGCTGTACATTCGCCTGACGGTTGTTTTAAGAAATGCAAAACTACTCATTTTATTCATTTTTTCAAAGGCAGCGTAATGAAAGCTTTGAGAATTTATCAACATAAAAACATTCGCCCTGTGAACCTGCCGGGGATTCATTTGTTTTATTTTTGATGTCCTGATAATCATTTTCGATGAAAAAATGTATCTTTGTACTTCATAATTCATTTTGACGGGTGGCAAAACAGAGAAAAGGAAAATGTTTTTAATCACTGGTCGATTTGTTTACTATACATATGTTAAAACAGCAATTACAGCAAAAATTACAGCAACGACTTTCACCCGCCCAGATTCAGGTAATCAAGATGCTGGAAATTCCGACACTGGAACTTGAGGAACGTATCCGTCAGGAAATTGAAGAAAATCCGGTGCTGGAAGAAGGGCCTGACAATACTGAAACCGACGGGGATGAAGACATGGACACGGGCGATGAAATCGATTCAGGTAATGATTTCGATCTGGAGGAATACATGTCCGACGATGATATTCCTGACTACAAACTCGTTGCAAATAATATATCAAGAGACGACAAGCATGAGGATATTCCGTTTTCGGCCGGATTTACTTTCCACGAATACCTCATTGATCAGGTGGGTTTGCTTCATCTGAACAATCACGAACGTAAACTGGTGGAATACATCATCGGAAACATTGACGAAGAGGGATACCTGCGACGGGATGCCGCGTCGATGGCAGACGATATCGTATTTCAGGCCGGAGTGGAGACCGACGAAAATGAAATCGGAGAACTCATCAAACTCGTTCAGCAGATTGACCCGCCGGGAGTGGGTGCCGCAAACCTGCAGGAATGTCTGCAGCTGCAACTCGAAAGGCGGGATCCCTCCGAACAGGTTAATAACGCGCGGAGAATTATCAGCGATTATTTCGAGGAATTTTCGAAAAAACATTACGATAAAATAATACGGGCAATGAATCTGACGGAGGAAAGTCTGAAGGAATCACTGGCTGAAATAACACGGCTCAATCCGAAACCCGGCAACGCATGGGGCGGCAATCTCCTCGAAAAATCGTTTTCGACCATTGTTCCCGATTTTATCATCGAAAATGACAACGGAGTCATCACTGTTCAGCTCAACAACTCCAATGTGCCGGAACTGAGAATCAACAGTACGTATAACGAGATGTTTGAAGATTATTCAAGTAATAAATCGAATCAGACCCGCGAAATGAAGGATGCCGTGATGTTTGTAAAGCAAAAAATCGATGCCGCCCGCTGGTTTATCAATGCCATCAGGCAAAGACAGCAAACACTCCTCACCACAATGAGTGCTATCGTTGATTTTCAGCACGATTTTTTCCTCGAAGGTGATGAAACTTTCCTGAAACCAATGGTTCTGAAAGATATAGCCGATATTACCGGGTACGATATTTCCACCATTTCGCGTGTAAGCAACAGCAAATACGTTCAAACCGAATTTGGTATTTTTCCCGTGAAATTCTTTTTCTCCGAATCTATGACTAACGATTCCGGCGAAGAAATTTCAACCCGTGAGATAAAAAAAATCATGCAGGAATGTATTGAAGAAGAAGACAAGCGAAATCCGCTGAATGACGACCGGCTTGTGGACGTACTCAGGGAGAAAGGCTACCTGATTGCCCGTCGTACTGTAGCCAAATACCGGGAACAACTCAATATACCGGTTGCAAGACTTAGAAAAGAAATTTAGAAAAAAACATGAAAACATTTCTCAAGCTTATCACTTACGTATTTCAGCCGCTATTGATACCCACATTCGGAATGATTCTGCTGATGCAGCTTTCGCTTTTTCAACTTTTCCCCTTCACATACCGCTTGTTTGCTGTTGCAGGTACTACGCTTTTTACGTGTATTTTGCCTTTGCTGCCCATTCTTTTCATGATGAAAAACAGGCAGATAACCGATATTTTCATTTCCAAACGCGAGGAGCGCACCATGCCTTATTTATTCTCCCTGCTTGCCTATGTATTCTGGGTGCTTTTCCTGTGGCGAACGCTTCAGTTTCCCATGGAATTTGTTCTGCTTGCCCTTGGTTCGGTAGTTTCAGTTGTTCTGATGGTTTTTATCAACCTGAAATGGAAGATAAGTGCACATACTGCCGGTATGGGCGGGCTGATGGGTGGAGTATTCGGGGTCGCTTACGTGGCGGCTGTTAATCCGGCCTGGACTATTGCGGCAGTAATCATTATTACAGGATTGGTAGCCATTTCCAGAATATTACTGAAAGCGCATACACTCTCGCAGGTAATCGGAGGATTTGTACTGGGTTTTTTATGTGTTTTCGTCCCCCCAATAGTTTATAACTTAATATTCAAGTAAAACAGATATGAACCATCAAATCAGGCAAATAGCTGAACGACTTCGTGGCTTGCGCGAAGCACTGGATCTTAATACCGAAGAATTCGCCGTCAAAACCGGACTGGATAAAGCCGAATATGAACGATGTGAAAGCGGTAATTTTGATATTCCCATGAGTTTACTCTTTTGCGTAGCACAAACTTTTGGTATTGACACCACCGAACTGCTTTCGGGCGATACTGCGCGGGCCGCGGTGTTTTTTGTTACCCGAAAAGGTACGGGAATCAGTGTTGAAAGAAGAAAAGCGTACAAATACCAGGCGTTGGGAGCAGGTTTTACGGGCAACAGATCGGAAGTTTTCGAGGTTACAGTCGAACCTACCGGCCAACCGGTATCACTCAACTCACACACAGGTCAGGAGTTCAACTACGTGCTTAAGGGCACCATGCAGCTTCATATCGCCGGAAATATACTGGAACTTTCCGAAGGCGACAGCATCTATTTCGATGCCTCGAAACCCCACGGGATGAAAGCTCTGCGCGGAGAGAAGGTGGTTTTTCTGGCTGTAATATTATAATAATTTCAATCCATGTTAGAAAAATACTTAAAGCAGACTGAATTTAGCGGTTTTGAGGACTTCAAAGCGAATTACCAGCTTATAGTACCCGATCAATTTAACTTTGCCTACGATGTGGTAGATGAATGGGCTGCCAGTGAACCGGATAAAAAAGCATTGCTCTGGACCAACGATAAGGGCGAATGCCGCGAGTTTTCATTTGGAGAAATAAAAAAATATACGGACCAGACTGCTTCCTATTTTCAGACTCTCGGAATTAAAAAAGGCGATATCGTGATGGCAATTCTCAAACGGAGATACGAATTCTGGTTTACCATCATTGCACTTCATAAAATCGGCGTTACCATCATACCGGCTACTCACTTGCTCACCCGGAAAGATCTCGTTTACAGAAATAACGCCGCTGACATTACTGCCATCATAGCTGTAGGCGAAGAACCCATTCTGAGTGCTATCACCGGTTCGATGCCCGAATCACCTTCAGTTAGACATCTTATCTCCGTCGGGCCCGTTGTTCCCGAAGGCTGGGAAGACTTTCACAAGGGTATAAGCATTGCTCCGGAATTCGTACCAATGCCTCATGTAAATAAAAACGATGACAACATGATCATTAGTTTTACGTCAGGTACAACCGGAAATCCGAAAATGGTGACACTGGATTATCTCTATCCGCTCGGGCACATTATTACGGCAAAATACTGGCACAATCTGCACGAAAACAGCCTTCATCTCACCATAGCTGATACCGGCTGGCTGAAAGCGGTGTGGGGAAAACTGTACGGCCAGTGGATAGTGGGTGCATGTGTGTTCGTATATGACCACGAAAAATTTACGCCTTCTGAGATTCTGAATAATATTGAAAAATACAAAGTGACTTCACTTTGTGCACCACCGACCATTTTCCGTTTTCTTATCCGTGAAGACCTCACCAAATATAATCTTTCATCACTTGAATATTGTACTATCGCGGGCGAAGCGTTGAATCCCGAAGTGTACAACCAGTTCTACAGGTTGACCGGCATAAAACTCCGCGAAGGCTATGGGCAGAGCGAAACCACGCTTTCGGTGCTTACAACACCCTGGGTGGAACCAAAACCCGGTTCAATGGGACTTCCGAGTCCGCAGTATGATGTGGATGTGCTCACTCCCGACGGACGTTCGGCAGAAGTGGGAGAGGAAGGTCAGATTATTATCCGGACCGGCAAATCATACCCCGTGGGATTGTTCAGGGGATATTACCGCAATCAGCAATTGACCGATGAATGTTATCAGAACAATATTTACTACACAGGCGATGTGGTCTGGAAAGACGAAGACGGGTATTTCTGGTTTGTAGGCCGGGCAGATGATGTAATCAAAAGTTCAGGTTACCGCATTGGTCCGTTCGAAGTCGAAAGCGCCCTGATGACACATCCTGCTGTTGTGGAATGTGCCATAACCGGAATTCCCGACGAAATTCGCGGACAAGTGGTGAAAGCCACAATTGTTCTGGCCAATGACTACAGGGAAAAAGCAGGCGACAAACTGATAAAAGAAATTCAGGACCACGTTAAACACGTCACGGCGCCTTACAAATATCCCCGTATCATTGAATTTGTAGATGAACTGCCAAAAACAATCAGCGGGAAAATCCGGAGAACCGAAATCAGAGCCAGGGATAATGCCGGTAAATAACTCTGCGGGAAAAGAAATGGTATAATCTTTTAAAACAAAATATTTATATATGAGAGTAGTAAATTTATCGGAAACAAACTCGATTCTCAACCAGTTTCTGAAAGAAATCCGTTCGGTGGAGATACAGAAAGACTCCATGAGGTTTCGCCGCAACATGGAACGCATTGGAGAAATAATGGCTTATGAAATAAGCAAAACCATGAATTACAAGCCCGATAAGATAAAAACACCTCTCGGAATCATGGAGTCGTCAAAACCGGACGAAAAGATTGTTATTTCAACCATTCTTCGTGCCGGACTGCCATTTCACCAGGGTTTTCTAAGCTATTTTGATTCGGCTGAGAATGCTTTTGTGTCAGCCTACAGAAAGTACAAAGACGCACTGAAATTCGATATTTTCATCGAGTACATTGCTTCACCCAAACTGGACTCAAAAACTCTGATCATTACCGATCCGATGCTGGCTACAGGCAGTTCGATGGAACTGGCTTACGGAGCGCTGCTCACCAAGGGCAAACCGAAAAAAGTGATTATATCAACCATTATTGCCAGCCAGCCGGCAATTGATTTCATGAAAAATCATTTCACCGATGATGTTACCCTGTGGACAGCCGCTATTGATCCGGGTTTGAACGAACATTCATACATCATTCCCGGTCTGGGCGATGCCGGAGACCTTGCCTACGGCGAAAAACTGTAAAAATAAAAAAAAGAGAGAATTGCTTCTCTCTTTTTTTGTTTTGGCATGACTATTTTTGTAACACAGGAATCAGTCCGGTTTTGTAAAATTTCATGGCTTCAGGGGCAATTAATTTTAACTGAGCAATACGTTTGTCGTCGGAGGGGTGAGTACTCATAAAGTCGGATGACGATTTTGAGTTGTCAGCCGTCATTCTTTCCCAGAATGTAATAGCATCGCCCGGATTGTATCCGGCTACTGCCATGATGTAAAGCCCGAGTTTATCGGCTTCGTATTCCTGTTTGCGGGAGTAGGGCAGAAGTACGGCTGCCTGCACACCGATTCCGTAGAGAGCTCCGATACCTTGCTGCACAGCTGCCGATTTTCCTCCTACAGCAGCTCCCAGAATAGCACCGCCATACTGAGCCATAACCTGCTGGCTAAGCCTTTCGGCGCTGTGTTTTGCTACCACGTGAGCAATTTCATGACCCACCACTACAGCCATACCGGTTTCATTCAGTGTTTTGGGCAGAATGCCGTCATATACCGCAATTTTGCCCCCGGGCATTGCAAATGCATTCACCTGGTCGACTTTAAACATGTTATATTCCCATTCGTAATTCTGTATTTCGCTCTCAGCGCCATTTGCCGCAAGTATTTGTTCAACAGCTGCTCTCAGATTGTCTCCTACCCGTTTTACCATTGCCGAGTTAACTTTATCTGCCGATAGCGGTATGGAGTCTTTTAATTCTTTGTATGCAGCGAAACTCATCTGGTTTAATTCAGCGTCAGATACCAGATTCAATTGCCTGCGCCCTGTAAGTAATACGGTAGAGCAGGATGCCAGTGTAAGAACAACTAATAAAATTGGAATTACCTTTTTCATGATTGATATGTTTATACAGTTAAAAAATGATATAAATTTAGATAAAAATAAATTACCTTTGTAAAGATAAATATAATTGAAATAATAACAATTATTATGCCTGTAAATTTTTTAACTGCTTACCGCAAATCAATTCTCCTGTGTATTATAATTATTGTTTTGTCTTCAGTTACATTCAGGTCAATTCCCGAAGAAGCCAGATTTCAGTACAGCGATAAAGTCATTCACGTATTGATGTATATTGCGCTGGGTTTCGTTGCCTATTTTGAATATTCCGGAGATACTACTTTCAGAACGAGATATTCCCGCTGGATTGTATTCCTTTTTATTTCTCTTGTAATTTTCGGAGGTGTTATTGAAATAATGCAGGGAACGCTGTTCAAACCGCGTACAGCCGAATTTGCCGACTGGATTGCCGATATTATCGGGTTGTCAGCCGGATTCGGGGCCGGGAGGCTGTTATTCAGAAAAAAAATTAAAGGATGAAGAGCCGCCCGGTTCAGTTATCGGGTTTTTGTTATTCCGAAAACCATTATTCACTCTGATTATGAATGATTTACTGAAATACCAGATTGGAATTACGCTGATTAAGGGGATAGGACCTAATCTGGCAAAAAATCTGATTGCCTATCTGGGAAGTGTTGAGGCTGTTTTCAAAGAAAAGAAGCAAAATCTGGCTAAAATTCCGGGTATTGGCGATGTATTGTCCGGTGAAATCACTTCGCAGGATGTGATGATGAGGGCTGATAAGGAAATCGAATTCATTCTGAAAAATAAAATTGAAACATTCTTTTTCACACAGAAATCCTATCCTTACCGGCTGAAAGAATGCCCCGATTCGCCCGTCATGCTTTATTACAAAGGTTCCCTGAACCTGAATGAGGGTAAATTCGTGGGCATCGTAGGCACCCGCAAAGCCACCGAAGCAGGCAAGGATATTTGCAGGAACATCATTACAGATTTGTCAGAAAGGGCAGGAAATATCACCATAGTGAGCGGACTGGCCTATGGAGTGGATATATGCGCTCACAAAGCATCCGTTGATTGCAATACGGCTACCGTTGGAGTGCTCGGGCACGGCCTGGACCGCATTTACCCGGCGGTGCATCGCTCTACGGCTGTCAGGATGCTGCAAAACGGAGGATTACTCACCGAATATATGAGTGAAACCAACCCCGACAAGCAAAATTTCGTGCAGCGCAACCGGATTATTGCAGGCATGTGCGACGCGCTCATAGTCATCGAATCGGGATCAAGAGGCGGGTCGCTCATTACAGCGCAACTTGCCAATGATTATA
>CAZWLJ010000007.1:0-89472 GCA_964634605.1 uncultured Paludibacter sp. | reverse complement strand
GTTACAATTTAGCATTTTTTTTCGTGGTTGCAAGCAGTCCAAATCTATCCACTTTGTATTTCGGATGCAAATTTACGACAAAAATACGGATTTTCAAAACATTTTACCTGAAAAACAATCAAATCATTTCAGCAAATCAATTATATCTGCTTCAATATCTGATGGTTTCACTCTTGACTCGTATCTTTTAAGCGGTTTACCGTCTTTTCCGATCAGAAATTTGGTGAAATTCCATTTAATGTTTGTGGCTTCGGTATCAGGAATGTTATTTTTCAGGTATGTGTAGATAGGATGTTCGTTTTCACCGTTCACATCTGTTTTTTCAAACATGGGGAAAGTCACTCCATAGTTTGCCTGACAAAATTCCAGAATCTGCTGGTTGCTTCCCGGATCCTGATTTCCAAACTGATTGCTCGGAAATCCAATAATTACCAAACCCTGGTTTTTGTATTTCTTATACAACTCTTCGAGCCCTTCAAACTGAGGTGTAAAGCCGCATTTACTGGCTGTATTCACTACCAGCACGACTTTTCCACTGAAATCGGCCATACTGACTTCTTCGCCCTGCATATTCAACGCTTTGAAACTGTAAAAATTTTGAGAAGCAGCCTTTGCTGAAGTTGTGACAGTACCTTTTTCTGACTCATTATTTCTTTTTGAAGCAGAACAACCGGTTATAAGGATAACCGAAATCATGATTACAAGTAATTTTTTCATGTGTTTATCATTTTAATTTTCATACAAAACAAACAGGCAATCCCGGTTTATTGCCAATAAAAAGATTCAGTTATCTCAAATGGCTGTTTCATCTGCTTGCTGTATTTCAGTTTTCCTGATAAAACAATCATCCGGAAGAATGGTTCAACATCAATCACATCTTATTCATTTTTTGAAATTCCGAGGAATTATTTTTACCTTTGCATGCTGAAAACTGAACATTTCGGATTTTCAAGCATTATATATTTACCATTATCGGGGGTGCCTTAATATTTCGGGCTGAGATCATACCCTTTGAACCTGCGCGGGTAATTCCGGGAAGGGAAAAAGTAAAATCATTGCTCATATAAACCATCTCAGGCTCTCTCATTGAATTTATCAGTTTTATAATTTATTTATAATGAGAAAGTTAATTATCAGTCTTCTGATTACATTGCTGACATTCGGCATTTCGGCCCAGAACCATATTCGCGGAAAAGTAATCAACGAACTAAATGAGCCGCTTGCAGGTGCTTCAGTTATGCTGAAGCAAACCCGGCAAACTGTTGTTACAAATCGTGAGGGTGAATTTGAATTAACCAATCTGTCAGATTACGCTTATTCTGTTTTGGTCAAACACATTGGTTACAGAAATTCAGAAAAAATCATCCAATCAGGAACAACAGCACTGATAAAACTTGAAACTGAAGAAGTTTCGCTCGATGAAATCATTGTTTCGGCCACCCGTGCAACCGACCGCTCACCTGTAGCATTCACCAATGTGACAAAAGAAAAAATCAACGAACGAAACACCGGGCAGGATTTGCCATACCTGCTTTCGCTGACACCATCGTTTCTGGTAACGTCCGACGCTGGTACAGGAATTGGTTACACAGGCTTCAGGATACGTGGTACCGATGCCAACCGTACAAATATCACTGTCAACGGGATTCCGCTGAATGACAGCGAATCGCACAGCGTGTTCTTTGTAAATATGCCCGATTTTGCATCTTCGCTTAATTCGGTGCAGGTACAGCGCGGAGTTGGGACTTCTACCAACGGGGCTGCAGCCTTCGGGGCCAGCATCAATATGCAGACCGAAGTATTTAATCCGCTGCCTTACGCAGAAGCAGGATTTTCTGCGGGATCTTTCGGAACCCTGAGAAACAGCGTGAAAGCGGGAACCGGGCTAATCAACAGCTTTGCAGCTGATATTCGGCTTTCTGGTTTGATTTCCGACGGATTTATCGATCGTGCTTCTGTGGATATGAAATCGTATTTCATTTCGGCGGGATATTACGGCGACAACACGATGGTAAAGCTGATAACATTTGGCGGAAAAGAAAAAACGTATCAGGCGTGGAATGGTGTTGACCTGGATAACCACGAACGCACCTATAACGAACTTGGAAAATACACTGATGCCGGTGGAAAAATCCAGTTCTACGATAATCAGACGGACAACTACAATCAGACTCACTACCAGCTGCACCTGACACATTCGTTCAGCGGGCAAATCAACGTGAACGGAGCGCTGCATTACACACGTGGCGTGGGTTTTTACGAAGAATTAAAAGAAAGGCGTAAATATGAGGAATATCTGCTGACTCCGGCAGTTGTGGAAGGCAAAACAATGCAGGAAACTGATTTGATCCGTCAGAAATGGCTCGACAATCATTTTGGCGGAGCAACTTTTTCGGTTAATTTCAACAAGAACAAGCTCCGGATTACACTTGGTGGCGGAGCCAGTAAATATTTCGGAAAACATTTCGGAAATGTGATATGGGCACGTCAAGCCAACAATCTGATGCCTCAGCATCCATATTATTTCAGCAAAAGCACAAAAACCGATGCCAATATCTTTGCAAAAATCAACTACGAAATCGCTGATAATCTGACAGCATTTGCCGATATGCAATACCGCTATGTTAATCTGCAGATGAGAGGCAAAGATGATAAATTTGATGAAACCACAGGTGAAATGCGGGATCTGAGCAGTCCGGCACCATTTCATTTCCTCAACCCGAAAGCCGGATTGAGCTACCGGATAGACCATCAGAACCTGGTTTTTGCATCTTTTGCTATTGCCAACCGCGAACCAAACCGGAACAACTACACCGATGCCGGACCGAACGACAAACCTACAAGCGAGTGTCTTTACGATACAGAAGCGGGTTACAAATTTCAGTCGTCGGGTTTTAGCGCCGGAGCCAATCTGTATTATATGAAGTACAAAAACCAGCTGATTCTGAACGGGAAAATTAGCGAAATCGGCGAAATGCTGACTTCAAACATTGCCGACAGTTATCGGGCAGGAATAGAACTATTGGCTGGTGTGAAAATACTGAACGGGCTTCGCTGGGATGTGAATTTGAATCTGAGCCAAAACAAGATCAGGAATTTTACAGAATATGCAGACCAGTACGATGCAGACTGGAACTTCACCGGAACGAAAGAAAATTTCTTTGAAACAACGAACATATCGTATTCACCTGATGTGGTAGCTAACAGCATTGTAAGCTACAATGACGGTAACTTTGAAGTTGCATTGTATTCCACGTATGCAGGGCTTCAATATCTTGATAACACGTCGGATTTGAACCGCAGCATCGATGCTTACTTTGTAAACAACCTGCGCCTGGGTTATTCGTGGAAAATGAAAAGAATAAAATCATTAGACTTCAACCTGCTGATAAACAACCTGTTCGATACGAAATATGAAACGAATGGTTACAACTGGTACACTTACTATCTGGATGGGAAGCGAATAAATGAAAAACGGTATTTTCCACAGGCAGGCATTCATTTCTTATTTTCAACTACAATCCGAATTTAAAAAACCACACGCCAGATGAGCACATTCCGGGTACAATTTTATCAAAAAAAAATGTCACCTGATTAAACGGGTGACGTTTTTTGGTTTGTATAGTTATTTTACTTTTTTTGTTTTCACTTTCTGATATCTGAACCGCTTAATTTTTTGTGAAGCTGTTTTCTCGAAAGGCTCTTCCATGATATCGATCCTGTTAATCTGTGATGATCTTCCAAGTTTTGAATTAAATTCTTTTCTCAGATGATTTTTCCATTCATGATAGTGTTCCTTTTTTTCTTCGATAATGGTTTTGAAATGTTCGATACTCTTTTCGGCCTGTTCCAGATCAATCAGGATTTTTGCCACTAAAAATCCATCTTCTTCTATTACCAGAGATTCAGACACATAAGCCGAGTTGTTGATGATTGACTCGATGTCTTCGGGGTAAATATTTTCGCCGCTTGCTCCAATAATCGTATTTTTGAGGCGACCTTTGATGTACAGCCGTTTCTTCTTGTCAAACTGCCCCAGATCACCTGTACGGAACCAATTATCAGGAGTCAGCACTTCGGCAGTAGCCTCCGGATTCTTATAATATTCGAGCATCACATTGGGTCCTTTAGCCCATATTTCACCAATTCCCATACCGTCAGGTTCGTTGATTCTGAGTTCTACCCCTTCCAGTGCATATCCGGCAGATTGCAGTTTAGTCTGGTTGGGAGCAGCTCCTGCCAGTAGTGGAGCAGTTTCGGTGAGTCCGTAACCTATTGCATAGGGAAATTTAGCTTCTTTCAAAAAACGTTCGACGTAATAATCGAGTTTTGCACCACCAATACCAAAAAAAATCAACCTTCCACCAAAGGTTTTATATAATTTCCTTCCGGCTATGTAATGGATAATTCTTCGGGTTACAGGAGTCCGGTACACCATTCTTTTCAACATTGAAGTTCTGAATTTCAGATATACCTGATTTTTATACAGTTTTTCCATTATCAATGGTACCGAAAGCATCATGGTAGGCTTGATTTTTTGCATGGCGGCAATTAATACCGGAGCTGTCGGGGGTTTTTCCAGAAAATAGATGGAAGAACCGTACATAATGGGATAAAGCATCCCGATGGAATTTTCGTATGTGTGTGAAAGCGGCAGAAACGAGAGAAATACATCGTGGTGATTGATGGGCTGGACAGTGTACGACTGCATGGCTACAAACGTGATACTTTTATGCTGTAAGACAACCCCTTTTGATCGTCCGGTAGTACCCGATGTATAAATAATGGCAGCTATATCGTCTTCATCCACAACGATTTCAGTGTCATTTTCAGTTTTAGCATTGTTTATTGGCACCTTACCCGAAACCGATAAATCATCGAGTATAATTTTGGTAATCAGATCCGAAGTTTCAATATGACTGATTTTAGGAAATAACCTTTCGCTCACTATGAGTACTTTGGATTCAGAATGAACCAACACATTTTCAACTTCTTCGGAAGTGAAATCGGGCAAAACAGGTACTATTACCAATCCCTTTGAAACTACAGAAAAATATGCAACGACCCAATTAGGCATATTATGCGAATAGAGAGCTACACGGTCTCCTTTTTTCAATCCAAAAGAGAACAACAGCGAGGCAAATTCTTCAATCTTATCACCCAGTTGCCTGTATGTCAGCGGAATCCCATCAACGTAAGATACAGAAATACAATCGGCAAAATTACCGACAGAGTATTCGATTAACGATTTGAGGGTTAGAGGTGATGGTATAATTTTTCTATGCATTTTTGTAATATCTTCAGCAAGAGTGAAAACGCGTGCAAAGGTAAATAAATATTTAGATTATTATGCACACTTACCCACAATTTGTGCAGTTCCTATCTGAAAAGCAAAAATATGCATGGACGTTTGTTCAAATCCGGTTTTTGTTTTTTCCATGCTGAAACCGGTTTTGTCTGGATAAATTCACTTTGGAGTGTGATATCAGCAGCAATGCAAAGTTTGGTATTCGGCTGACAGGTGGCAAGGATATCATCCAGCATTTTCATGTTGCGGTAAGGGGTTTCGATGAAAATCTGTGTTTGATTTTCTGAATATACCCGGCTTTCCATCTTTTTCAGAACTTTCATTCTATCAACTTGTTGCACAGGAAGATAGCCCAGGAAGGTAAAACTCTGTCCATTGAATCCGGATGCCATCAGCGAAAGCAAAATTGACGACGGACCTACCATCGGTATCACCCGAAAGCCCTGCTCCTGAGCCAGCGACACCAAATCGGCTCCCGGATCGGCCACAGCAGGGCAGCCCGCTTCCGAAATTACTCCCATATCGTAGCCTGTTTTGATCGGCATCAGGAATTGAGCTATTTCATCGTGTTTAGTATGCTGATTCAGTTCAAAAAAAGTCAGTTCGCCGATGTTGATTCCGGGATTCACTTTTTTCAGAAAACGACGTGCTGTGCGTATGTTTTCAACGATAAAAAAATTTATCGACGAGATGATTTCAACATTTCCTGAAGGGAGAATTTTATTAAAATCATCCGTATCTCCGAGCGTAGTGGGGATAAGGTATAGAAATCCCTTTCGCCCTGAATGTTGTTTAGCATGACCGGAGTTTTGGATGTTCTGATAATTATTGTCCATGAATTTGCTTTGTCATTTTTGAACAAATATGGTTGCTATACTATGTTGGCGGGGATTTTCTCCGTCAGTTAACTGAATTCAGCGCTTCCAGTTCTTCAGCCAGAATTTCCCATTCATACATTTTCTGTTCCAGTTCCCGTTGTTTTTTCTGCAGCAGCAGAATGAACTGTGGATCGGAAGCTTTTTCAGGGTTTTCAAGTTGCGATTGCAACCCGTCAATTTCATTTTCGAGCTTTTCCACGGCATTCTCAGCCAATTCAACTTCTTTTTCGGCTTTGCGGATTTTTTTGTTCTGTTCTTTTCGGGCTTCGTATGACAGTTTGTTTTCAGAAACTTCCTTTTCAGCATTCACGGTATTCGCAGAAGATTGGGATTGACTTAAGCCAAGCTCATTCAGGTTTTCGATTTTCTTCTTTTTAAGGAATTCATAAATTCCTCCCATGTGTTCGCGTACTTTCTTATTGCCGAATTCATAGACTTTGGTAACCAGGCCATCGAGAAATTCACGGTCGTGCGATACAACTATGGCTGTTCCGTCAAATGCTCTGATGGCTTCTTTCAGCACATCCTTGGAGCGCATATCCAGGTGGTTTGTGGGCTCATCGAGAATCAGAAGATTTACAGGTTCGAGCAGTAAACGAATCATAGCCAGTCGGCTTCTTTCACCACCCGAAAGTACTTTTACTTTTTTGTCGGACGCTTCACCGCCAAACATGAATGCGCCCAGAATATCGCGGATTTTGGTGCGGATATCTCCTGTTGCCACATTATCAATGGTCTGGAATACAGTCAGACTTTCATCCAGCAGTGAGGCCTGATTCTGGGCAAAATACCCGATTTTCACGTTATGTCCCAGTTTCAGTTTGCCTGTATAGCTTATTTCATCCAGAATGCATTTTACCAGTGTTGATTTACCTTCGCCGTTTTTGCCTACGAAAGCCACTTTCTCTCCCCGGTTCACAATGAGTCCAACTTTATCGAGTACCAGATGACTGCCGTATGCTTTGGATAAATCTTCAATCTCCACCGGGATTGATCCCGAACGCGGTGAAGGCGGAAATTTCAACCGCAGACTGGAGTTATCTTCCAGATCCACTTCAATGCGCTCAATTTTTTCGAGCTGTTTGATACGTGACTGAACCTGAACAGCTTTCGTAGCTTTATAGCGGAACCGTTCGATAAAATCTTCGGTATCCTGAATGAGTTTTTGTTGATTTTCGTATGCCCTCACCTGTTGTTCGTGGCGTTCTTTTCGCAGTTCGACGTATTTGGAATAATTGACGCTGTAATCGTAAATTTTTCCAAGCGAAATTTCAATCGTCCGGCTCGTAACGGCATCTATAAATGCACGGTCGTGGGAGACAAGGAGCACGGCACTGGATGAAGTTGTCAGAAAATTTTCAAGCCACTGAATACTTTCAATATCCAGGTGGTTAGTTGGTTCGTCGAGCAAGAGCACATCAGGGTCCTGAAGGAGGATTTTTGCCAGTTCAATCCGCATCCTCCATCCTCCGCTGAATTCAGAGCATTGACGCCCGAAATCCTGCCGCAGAAAACCGAGTCCCAAAAGTGTTTTTTCGATTTCTGCCTGGAAATTACCGGGATTGATTATGTTAAAATGTTCGCTGGCGCGGCTATGTTTTTCGATAATCTGAAGGTACTCAGCGCTGTTGTAGTCTGTTCTTACAGCTAATTCAAGGGCATATTTTTCAATCGCCTGCTGTACTTCCGTGATATGTTCAAATGCTTTTTCGGCTTCCTGCATCACGGTTGTTCCCCCGGCATGAATCATGTGTTGCGGAAGATATCCAATGGTCATATCGGCCGGAATGATGATTTTTCCCCTGGTAGGATTTTGTTTTCCGGCAATAAGTTTGAGCAGGGTTGTTTTGCCCGCACCGTTTTTCCCAACAAGTGCAATTTTATCTTTGGGGTTGACAAGAAAGCCAATATTGTCAAAAAGCGGCGAGCCGCCAAACTCTACGGTAAGTTGTTCGATGGAAATCATATCAACCCGGTTATTACACTTCAGTTATTTGAGATTTTCTTTTTATTATTTTTATCCACTGACGTCCAGAGAATTTTAGTAAGCAGAACGCAGATAATCAGCACGATAGACACGAGTACACCGTTAGGTAAGTTACGCCCTGCTATGGCAAAAATAATAAATCCAACAGATATGCCCATCAGAATAAAGGTTACCTGACGATGTTTTAATCCCAGACTCAGCATTAAGTGATGAACGTGATTCCGGTCAGCTCTGAAAGGCGAATATCCTTTTTTAATGCGTGTAATCATTACACGGATGGTATCGAAAAGCGGGACAATAAGTACAGTGAAAGCTACAGCCGGAGCGGCAGTCATGCGAAATTTTTCGGGCAAATCTCCGGATGCATTGATTTCGCAAAACGAGAAAATAAACACATTGAAGATATATCCAAGCAAAAGTGAACCGGAGTCACCCATGAAGATTTTGTTGTTATCTGAAAACACATTGTACAAAAAGAAAACAATCAGCGAACCGGCCATAGCATAAGCTGTGATTGAAAGATCAGAATGTTTGATAAGCTGAAAATACACGGCAAAGAAAAGGGAATACAATATACCAAGTCCGGATGCCAGGCCATCGATACCGTCAATCAGATTCAGGGCATTAACTATGACAATGAAAACAAAGAATGACAAAAAGTAACTGAACATCGCCGGAATCTCATAAACACCCAGAAAGCCATGCAGATTTGACAACCTGACATCAGCAATTACAATCAAGAAGAAACCGGCCAGTAATTCACCGAAAAGTTTGGATGAGACCTTGATATTGATCAGATCATCAACAATACCGACAATCAGTATGATAAAAAGGCCCAGAATAGTAAATTGTACGGAATAAAAAACCTCAAACGAAAACAGAAAAACAGTTATAAGAAAAGAAACAAAGATGTTGACACCACCAACATTAGGTATTTCACCCTGGTGAGAAGTTCTTTTATTGGGGCTTACCACGAAATTATATTTTTTGGCTATCCTTATCACTACAGGCATAAAAAAATAGCCTATAAGGAAAGACACCAGAATGATGAGGAAAGGGTATTTATGTATAAATGTGATAACGCTATTCATTAGTTCGTTTCATTATGGATATCAAGTTTCTCGTATTGTGAGTTATTGCTGATAAACTCAGGAACAATTAGTTTCATCTGCGACACTGTAAGATAGTTTTTGCCCAGGTGACTGAATTTGATTAACTCATCTATTTTAACCGAAATATCATCAAAATTATATTCCCTTACAGTTGCCACCATGATTTTAGGGTGATGAGTTTCTTTTGTGGTCTCTTTCTTATTGAGCAATTCTTCATACAGTTTCTCGCCTGGCCTCAAACCTGTAAATACGATAGGAATATCTACTTCAGGGATAAATCCGGCCAGCCGGATCATTTTTTTGGCAAGATTCAGGATTTTTACGGGTTCGCCCATATCGAAAATAAATATCTCTCCCCCGTTGCCAGTGGTTCCGGCTTCAAGCACCAGCAAACAAGCTTCAGGAATGGTCATAAAATAGCGTATGATATCGGGATGAGTAACCGTAACCGGCCCTCCATTTTCAATCTGTTGTTTGAAATAGGGTATCACAGAACCATTCGAACCGAGTACATTACCAAACCGGGTGGTTATAAATTTTGTTGTGTTGTCCCCGTTTTCATTATGTAATTTTTTATACAGTGACTGTACATATATTTCAGCAATACGTTTGGAAGCTCCCATTACGTTTGTAGGATTTACAGCTTTGTCGGTCGAAACCATTACAAAACGCTCTACTTTGTACATAACAGAAAGGTCAGCCATATTTTTCGTACCCAACACATTAGCCTGAATACATTCCGTAGGGTTGTCTTCCATCAAAGGTACATGTTTATATGCTGCGGCATGAAAAACGATATCTGGCCGATAAGTGTCCATCATCAAATTCATTCTTTCACGGTTTCTGACATCACCCAGAAATGCGCTGAAATTCTGATCCGGATATTTTTCCTTCAGCTTCATGATTATTTCGTACATCGGAGTCTCTGCCTGATCCATCACCACTATCAGTTTTGGATTGAAGGCTATCGACTGTTTTACGATTTCACTTCCTATCGATCCTGCCGCACCGGTGATGAGAACTATCTTTCCTTTCAGTTCGTTTGATATATTGTCAGTAGAAATTTTAATTTGCGGACGTTCAAGTAAATCTTCTATCTGAACCGACTTAATCTGTTTCGGAGAGGGCATTTCGCCTTCCCAGATACTCATGGAGGGAACTGTGAATACAGCTAATCCGTTATTGATAAAAATATCCAGGTCGGTCTGCGGGTTTATCGTTTCCATTTTCAGCGGCGATACAATCACAGCCTTGGCTATTCTGGAAATTTTCTTTTTTACAATTTCCTCCGTCAAATCGTAAACTTTCACACCCATCAGCACCTTTGAGGCGACATCTTTGTCCGTATCAATGAAACCAACCAGCTTGAATTTCATTTTTTCATTAGCTCTGAGCATCTTGGCTATCGAAGTACCTGCCGATTTTGTTCCGTATATCATTACCGGTGTAGTATTCCCGGCATTCGCTGAAATGGTATCGTGAACGGTTTTTACTATCAGCCGTATTAAAAAGAGTGAGAAAAAAGACGATATGGCGTAAAAAATGATTGATAAATAATGAAATATCAAAAGCCCGAAACCAGAATATGTTATAAGATTGATAATCAGCATTACTCCGCCGGTTGAAAAAACAGCAAATAATAACTTCACTGCATCTACAAAACCTGAATACCTGAGAATACCCGAATAGGTATGAAACAGCCAGAAGAAAACCAACTGAATGAAAATAACAGTAATCAATTCGATACCAAAAGGAATCTGAAGGGTGACAGAGCTTATTGACAACCGGGATGCTAAATAATCTGAAAAACCATAGGAAATAATGCAAACAACAATATCAACAGCCAACACCACCCACCTGGGAAGGTATTTGAATGATATGAAATGAGAGAATATATCCGACTTGAATATAGATTGAGAAAATCTTGCCATAATTTCAGGGCTTATTCAAATTTAGTATTACAAAATTTTAACAATATAAATAATAAATGAGGAATTAATAAAAAAACTCTAAAAAAAGCGGAAAAAGGAAGGTGTCAACCTTCCTGATCAATTATTTATTCCCTTTTGAAACAATTATCATTCAATTTGCATGTTGTGAAACACGTTTTGAACATCTTCATCATCTTCAATTTTTTCCAGTAATTTATTTACTGATGCCTGCTGTTCTTCGGTCAGTGTTTTCATATCATTGGGGAATCGTTCGAATTCTGCACTGTGAATTTCAAAACCATTTTCTTCGAGATACTTCTGTATCGTGGAGTAAGAAGCAAACTCACCGTAAATCACAATTTCTTCTTCATCCTCCTCAATTTCGTTTGCTCCGTAGTCAATCAGCTCAAGTTCGAGCTCGTCAACGGCGATATTCTCCTTTTTGGCAACGTGAAACACGCAATTGTGGTCAAACATAAAGAGAACCGATCCGGTGGTACCAAGCGAACCTCCATGTTTATTAAAATAACTGCGGATGTTTCCTACGGTTCGTGTCGGATTGTCAGTGGCCGTTTCCACCACGATAGCTATTCCGTGAGGCCCATATCCTTCGTAAACCATCTCCTTGTAGTCCGATTCTTCGCGTGAGGACGCTTTTTTGATAGCTCTTTCCACATTTTCCTTGGGCATATTTTCTTTTTTAGCCTGCTGGATGAGAACTCTCAGACGTGGATTGGTATCGGCTTCGGGTCCGCCTTCGCGCACCGCAATCGTAATTTGCTTTCCCAGTTTTGTGAAAACACGGGCCATATTGCCCCAGCGTTTCATTTTGGTTGCTTTTCTGTATTCAAATGCTCTTCCCATATAGTGTTCGTGGTTTTTTTCAGGTGGTAAAAAAATGAGTTTTGTACCTGTTTATCTGAATGATTAAATTATTATAAATTAAAGATTCCATCCTCTTTCAATCCCTCTGCTTAACAAAATCAAGAGGACAGGAATCCCGGTTTTCAAAATTTCAGTTTGCAAAATTAGGAAAAACGCTCGAATACTCCATAAGATTTTAAATGAAATTCAACAATCCTTTGTAAATTAAAATATTATTCGTAATTTTGCACCGAATTAGAAAAGAGCGAGGGGGGACAGAAGTCCCCTTCTTTGTTATAAAACACTAAAGCAATGATATCGAAAGATTCTGTAATACAAATAGTTGAGTCTTATTTAGCGAATAAGGACTACTACCTGGTGGATGTTGTTGTCACAACGGACAACCGCATATCAGTTGAAGTGGATCACTTCGAGGGCGTTTCAATTGATTTCTGTATCGGATTGACGAAAGAAATTGAATCCATACTTGACCGCGATATTGAGGATTACGAGCTCCAGGTGTCATCTGCCGGACTTACCGAGCCCTTCAAAGTACCGAAACAATACGAGAAAAACATCGGGAACGAAGTGGAAGTGGTGACAAAAGAAGGTAAAAAACTAACAGGTGTGCTTACATTTTCAGATACAGAAAAAATCGTTCTTCAGTTTGAAAAACAAATTAAGCCCGAAGGTGCCAAACGAAAAATTACTGTCACTGAAGAGCTGGAAATACCATTAAAAAATATCAAAACAACAAAATACATTATCAGATTCAAATAATCATGGCTAAAAAAGAGCATATCAATTTAATTGATACATTTTCTGAATTCAAAGAGCTGAAAAGTATTGACAGAAGTACTTTAATCAGTGTAATGGAAGAATCATTCCGGAATGTAATTTCGAAAAATTTCGGAAGCGACGAAAATTTTGACGTTATTATTAACCCGGACAAAGGCGACTTTGAAATTTACCGCAATCGTACCGTAGTACCCGACGATGAGCTGGAAAATGAAAATGTTGAAATTTCGTTAACGGAAGCACAAAAGATAGATATCGACTACGAAATAGGTGAAGAAGTAACTGACACTGTTGATTTTAACACTTTTGGACGCCGTGCAATCCTTACACTCCGGCAGACCCTTTCATCGAAAATTCTGGAACTTCAGAAAGACAGCCTGTATACCAAATACAGCGAAAAAATCGGCGAAATTGTAAGCGCCGAACTGTACCAGATATGGAAAAAAGAAATGCTGCTCATGGACGAAGACGGCAACGAACTGTATCTGCCTAAATCAGAGCAAATTCCCACAGATTTTTATCGAAAAGGTGAAACTGTTCGTGCTGTAGTAGCAATTGTAGAAAACAAAAACAACAATCCAAAAATCATCCTTTCGCGCACATCGCCTATATTTCTGCAACGATTATTCGAACTGGAAGTGCCTGAAATACATGACGGATTGATTACCATAAAGAAAATTGCCCGAATCCCCGGCGAAAGAGCCAAAGTAGCCGTAGAATCCTATGACGACCGCATCGACCCTGTAGGTGCCTGCGTGGGTGTTAAAGGTGCCCGGATACACGGAATTGTACGCGAACTCAGGAATGAAAACATCGATGTAATCAATTTTACCAACAATACAAATTTATTTATATCGCGGGCACTGAGCCCTGCCAAAATCACCTCGATAAGGCTGAACGAAGCTGAAAAGAAAGCTGAAGTTTACCTGAAACCCGAAGAAGTGTCACAGGCCATAGGAAAAGGTGGTTTGAACATCAAACTTGCCAGCATGCTCACCGGATATACACTGGATGTATTCAGAGACATCGATGAAACTGAAAACGAAGAAGATATCTACCTGGACGAATTCTCCGATGAAATAGATCAGTGGATTATCGATTCACTGAAATCCATTGGATGTGATACGGCTAAAAGCGTTTTGGCTGTTCCACGCGAGGATTTGATCAGACGTACAGATTTCGAAGAAGAAACAATAGATGAAGTGCTGGATATTCTGAGATCAGAATTTGAAGAATAATCCCCGGAAAAAAACACCTGAACACATACATCGAATCTATCGAACTGACAAACCATCAACAATGCTTTACAGCTGTTGAACAGGAAGTCAATTTATAAATACAAAAAAGTAAAACCGTAAAAAAACAATATGTCTATCAGATTAAGTAAAGCTATCAAGGATTTGAATGTAGGGCTATCTACTGCAGTAGATTTTCTTGCCAAAAAAGGACACAAAGTACCTTCTGATATTAATTTCAAGATTTCCGATGAAGAATATCTTTTGCTGGCCAAAGAATTCAACAAAGATATGGCGCTGAAATTAGAATCCGAACGGCTGAGTCTGGAGCGCCAATCCAAAGAAAAAGCTGAAACAGTAGCTATCGAAGGTTATCAGAAAAAACAACCCGAGAAAAAGGAAGAAGTAATCAAAGTAACTCTTTCAAGTGATCTGCGTCCACAAATCAAAGAAGTCGGACATATTGATCTGGAAAAAAAGCCAAAACCGGCTCCTAAAGCAGAAGAAAAACCGGAAATAAAAGAACCCGAGAAACCGGTTGCCGTACCAACTGAACCCGCGGTTTCCAAACACATTGAGCCAAGTCAGAAACCCGAAGAAAAGCCGGAAGAAAAACCTTCTGTAAAAATTGAAAAAACCGAAGAACCTGTCAGGGAAACGCCAAAAGTAGTATCCGGGGAGAAAAAGGAAGTGGAAAAACCAAGAACTGAGCAACCTAAAAAGGAAAAAACAGTTCAAATCACTCCTGAAAAAACTGAAAAAACTGAAAAAACCGACAGAATACCCGAAAAGAAAGAAGAACAAATTCCGGCAAAAGATAATGAAGAAGAAATCTTCAGAATTGATAAACATAAAATTGCAAATTCACCTGTAGTAATAGGCTCCATAGATCTGGACAGTCTCAATCAGAGCACAAGACCCAAATCCAAGACAAAAGAGCAAAAGCGTAAAGAACGCGAAGAACGTAATAAGGCATTTTCGGAAAATAAAGTCAAAAAAACAGAACCCGAAAAAAGCACTGATAATGCAACTGCCAACAAACAAGGAAAACGCAAGAGAATCAACAAGCAACACATAGATCTGAGCAAACCTGAAAATCTTGAAATAGGTAAAAAGCATGTAAAAAAGGAACACTTCAAAAAACCGATAAAAACAGTTGTCAATGAAGAAGATGTTCAGAAACAAATAAAAGAAACACTTGCCCGGCTTTCACAGGCCAACAACAAACGGGGTAAAGGAGCCAAATACCGCCGTGATAAACGTGAAAGCATAAGTGCCAAACTACACGAGCAGGAAGCCCTGGAGCGAATCGAAGAAAAAGTACTGAAACTCACCGAGTTTGTTACAGTAAGCGAACTTGCCACCATGATGAATGTTTCGGTCAACGAAGTAATCGGCACCTGTATGGCAATCGGGATGATGGTATCCATCAATCAACGTCTGGATGCCGAAACAATCAACATAGTAGCAGATGAGTTCGGATTCAGGACAGAATATGTTAGCCACGATGTAGTGGAAGCCTTATCGGTAGAAGTAGACCGCGAAGAAGATCTGGTACCCCGCGCACCTATCGTAACGGTGATGGGACATGTTGACCACGGAAAAACGTCGCTGCTCGACTACATACGCAAAACGAATGTAATAGCCGGAGAAGCAGGCGGTATCACGCAACACATAGGAGCTTATAATGTAAAATTAGATAACGGTCAGCGTATCACGTTTCTTGACACCCCCGGGCATGAAGCATTTACTGCCATGCGTGCCCGTGGAGCAAAAGTCACTGATATCGTCATAATCATAGTGGCAGCCGATGACGATATAATGCCCCAGACAAAAGAGGCAATCAATCACGCCGCTGCTGCAAATGTGCCTATAATATTTGCAATCAATAAAATTGACAAACCATCGGCTAATCCCGAAAAAATAAAGGAAGGACTTGCAAATCTCAACTATCTGGTGGAAGATTGGGGTGGTAAATATCAATCACAGGATATCTCAGCCAAACAAGGTATAGGAGTAAAAGAATTGCTCGAAAAAGTACTGCTCGAAGCTGAGCTTCTTGATCTCAAGGCTAATCCGAACCGGAATGCCGTTGGCTCAATCATTGAATCGTCACTTGATAAAGGAAGAGGCTTCTTATCGACTATCCTGATAGAAAACGGAACGATTCACCAGGGCGATTATGTGCTGGCAGGAATTTATCATGGAAAAATCAAAGCCATGTTCAATGAAAGAAACCAGCGAATTGAATCTGCCAAACCATCAGAACCTGTTCTGATACTGGGTTTGAACGGAGCACCTCAGGCCGGTGACACTTTCAACGTAATCGACAGCGAACAGGAAGCAAAAGAAATAGCCAACAAACGCGAGCAACTGCAGCGCGAGCAAAGCATCCGTACGAAGAAACACTTTACACTCGATGAACTCGGCAGACGTATTGCACTCGGAGATTTCAAAGAACTGAATATCATCGTAAAAGGTGATGTGGACGGATCAATCGAAGCTCTCTCGGATTCATTGCTGAAACTCTCTACCGAGCATATTCAGGTAAATGTAATTCATAAAGCCGTAGGAGCAATATCTGACTCTGACATACTTCTTGCAGCAGCTTCGAACGCAATCATTGTCGGATTCCAGGTACGTCCAAGTGCTTCTGCACGCCGACTGGCCGAAAAAGAAGAAATTGACATACGTCTTTATTCCATCATCTACGATGCTATTGAAGAAATCAAGGCTGCTATGGAAGGTATGCTTTCTCCCGAAATTAAGGAAGAAGTTACTGCGACCATTGAGGTTCAGGAAGTTTTCAAAATCACCAAGATTGGAACAGTTGCAGGATGTATCGTACGCGAAGGAAAAGTAAAACGTTCCAACAGAGTACACCTGATTCGCGACGGAATTGTAATCCATACCGGTGACATCGACGCTCTGAAACGTTTCAAAGAAGATGTCAAAGAAGTGGGTGTCAATTTCGAATGCGGTATCAGCATCAAAAACTATCAGGATATCCGCGTGGGTGATTTTATTGAAACATTTGAAGAAATTGAAGTAAAACAGAGTTTGTAAACTCCGGCATTTTACTATAAACACAAAAACAGGTTTCCATTTCGTCCCGAAATGGAAATTGTTTTTTAAAAAGGTCATGATTATACTAAAACCGCATATATACCGTTTTTTCTTGAAACATCCGGCAAATAAAACATGCGATTCATAGCCATAAAATCAATCCTGATCACTTTGTTGCTGTCACTCATTTCAGTTACACAGCTACGTGCACAGGGAAATCTGCCTTTTGCAGATGATAAAAAGGTCCATTACGGATTTTCATTAGGAATGAATTTTATGGATTTTGCTGTTGTACCATCTTCTATGGAGCATGATGTAAGCGTGACCAACATCATTCCCGGATTTTCGGTAGGCGCCATCAGCGATTTGCGTCTGAACCGCTACCTGAATCTTCGCTTCACTCCTACCCTGATGCTGAGCCAGCGAATAATGAACTTTACCGACTCGTCCACCACTGATTTGTTGTCTGTGCCGCTTTATTTACCACTTTATTTGAAATACAGCTCGGTGAGAACCGGAAATTTTCGCCCATACCTGATTGCCGGAGGAGGACTTTGGGTGGATTGGGGCCGAAACAAGGAAAGAACGGTACTTCTCAGGCCTTTTGATGTATTGCTTGAAACCGGAGTGGGATGTAATATTTATTTTTCATTTTTCAAACTGGCACCCGAACTAAAATTTTCATTCGGATTCAACAATATGCTTACACCTCTCGATGAGCGTGATGCAGGCGCTTTGCTGAATCCTCAGACTATAAAACACACCGAATCAATCAGTAAACTCACAACACGAATGATTACACTTTCATTCAATTTTGAATAAAACAGTGTCTTTCACTCAAATCATTACGAATATCTGAAATCTAAAAAAACAAGCATAAAAATGAAGAAAGCAATTGTTATTGGTTCAACGGGTCTGGTTGGGAGCGAATTAGTCAGCCAGTTGCTGCAACACCCCGAATATTCTGAGGTTGTATCGCTGGTAAGGCGTAAAAGCGGGGTAATGCATCCAAAGCTTTCGGAACAAGTGGTTGATTTTGACAAACCTGATTCGTGGAGAGACCTTGTAAAGGGAGATGTGCTTTTTTCGGCCATGGGAACAACGATTAAAAATGCCGGAAGCAAAGATAATCAGTACAAAGTGGATTTCACCTATCAGTATGAGACAGCCAAAATCGCATGTGAAAACGGGGTTCCCGTGTATGTGCTTGTTTCGTCCACCGGAGCCAGTTCCAATTCGCTGAATTTCTATACAAACATGAAGGGTAAGCTTGAAGATGCAGTGAAGCAACTCCCTTTCAGAACCATACAGATTCTTCAGCCCGGACAGCTGGATGGAAACCGGACTGAAAACCGGACAGCAGAGAAAGCTGCTCTGAAAATGATGCACGCTCTGAACAAACTGGGTATTCTGATGAAATACAAACCAATCACGGGATCTGAAGTGGCTCAGGCTATGATTTGTGTTGCCGGTAAGCCTGTTTCAGGAGTTTTCCGGCTGAACGAACTTTTTGAATTGGCAGGAAAATAAAAAAACAGCAGAAATACCGGTTTCTCCGGTAATTCCCGCTGTTTATTCTTCGGTAAAAAAGCACAGTATCTTACACGATTAACTTTTTATACCTGATACGTTTGGGTTGGGAGTCGCCTAACCGCATTTTCTTGTTTTCTTCATATTCAGAATAACTTCCTTCGAAAACAAACACTTGTGAATCGCCCTCGAAAGCAATAATATGCGTGCAAATACGGTCGAGAAACCAACGGTCGTGGCTGATAACAACAGCACATCCGGCATAATTTTCCAGTCCTTCTTCGAGTGCCCTCAGGGTATTTACGTCAATATCGTTAGTAGGTTCGTCAAGCAACAGTACATTCGCTTCGGATTTCAGGGTTAAAGCCAGATGAAGGCGGTTTCTTTCTCCACCCGACAATACACCGCAGAGCTTCTCCTGATCGGCACCTGTGAAGTTAAATCTTGACAAATAAGCCCGTGCGTTAATTTCACGTCCTCCGACCCGGATGAATTCCGTGCCTCCCGAAACTGTCTGATAAACCGTTTTTTTCGGGTCGATATCGGTGTGCGACTGGTCAACATATCCTATTTTCACTGTTTCACCCACATCAAAAGTTCCCTTGTCGGCATTTTCGAGTCCCATCATCATTCTGAAAAGAGTGGTTTTCCCGGCACCGTTAGGTCCGATAATTCCCACGATTCCGTTAGGCGGGAGCATGAAGTTGAGGCTCTCGAAAAGCAGTTTATCACCGAATGCCTTTGATACCCCGATTGCTTCAACTACTTTATTACCCAACCGGGGTCCGTTCGGAATGAAAAGTTCCAGTTTTTCTTCCCTTTCTTTCTGGTCTTCGTTCAACAACCGGTCGTAAGCTTCCAGACGTGCTTTTCCTTTGGCATGCCGGGCTTTTGGCGCCATTCGTACCCATTCAAGCTCTCTTTCGAGTGTTTTCCGGCGTTTGCTTGCCTGTTTTTCTTCCATTGCCATCCGGTTTGTTTTCTGTTCGAGCCACGAGGAGTAATTACCTTTCCATGGTATGCCTTCTCCCCTGTCCAGTTCGAGTATCCAGCCTGCAACATTATCCAGGAAGTAGCGGTCGTGTGTAATGGCAATGACTGTTCCGGCGTATTCGTGTAAATGATTTTCGAGCCATTCCACTGATTCGGCATCGAGGTGGTTGGTCGGTTCGTCGAGCAGCAGAATGTCGGGCTGGCGAAGCAGCAAACGGCACAGAGCAACCCGTCGTCGTTCGCCTCCCGATAAGTTTTTCACCAGTGCATCTTCGGGCGGACAGCGGAGCGCGTCCATTGCCCTATCCAGTTTATTGTCCAGATTCCAGGCATCGGCATGGTCAAGGAGTTCCTGCAATTCGCCCTGCCGGGCTATGAGCTTGTCGAAATCGGCATCGGGCTCGGCAAACTGCTCGTTGATCCGGTCGAATTCAGCCAGCATGTCTACCACTTCCTGTGTGCCTTCCTGAACTATTTCTTTCACTGTTTTGGTGTCGTCAAGCTGTGGTTCCTGCTCCAGATATCCTACCGAATAACCCGGTGAAAAAACGACATTGCCATCGTAATTTTTTTCGACTCCTGCAATGATTTTGAGTAATGTGGATTTTCCCGATCCGTTGAGACCTATAATTCCGATTTTGGCTCCATAAAAGAATGACAGGTAGATGTTGTTCAATACTTTTTTTTGAGGAGGATAGGTTTTGCTTACCCCTACCATTGAGAAAATAATTTTTTTGTCGTCGGCCATTTTCTATTCTGATTACTTTGATTTTTTTACTTTAAACTTGTAGCTAAAAGTGGGGAAGAATTGTTTTCTTCATTCCGAATCCGTATTTTGATACAAAGATAACTTAAAAAGGGATAAAACACAACGTGATTTTCACTACCTTTGTATCCTGTATGAAAAAAATGTTATTCGTCATAACTGGTGCGATATGCCTGTTGCTGGGAATTACAGGTATTTTTCTGCCTGTATTGCCTACCACACCTTTTCTGCTTTTGTCAGCCGCATTATTTGCCCGAAGTTCAGACAGGCTTTACGAATGGCTAATCAATCATAAGATTTTTGGTGAGTATATCCGCAATTTCAGAGAGGATAAAGCCATTTCACTTCAGAATAAGATAATTTCCGTATCAACTCTCTGGCTGTTCATGCTTTACAGTATATTTTTCATTGTTAATGAGAAGTGGTATCTCCAGGTTTTACTCGCAGGAATTGCACTGGCGGTAACTATCTACATACTCTCTTTCAGGACAAAAAAGAGCAACAAAAAATCATAGTGTCAGGCTGAGGTTTTATTCCTGGTATTCTTCATCATATCTTTGAGGGCACATTCACACCCGCAGATATCCTGCTCGAGCAATCCGCTCCTTTTCAGGATATCATATTCTTTTTCGAATCGCCTGGTAAAGATATTTTTTCCTATGTTGTCTTCAATTTGTTTGGTAGTCCACCATTTGGTTTGAAATACTTCACCTTTTTGAGGTTTCAGCTCGTCTGTTTTGCACGAAACAAACAGATATATGTATTGATTGGTGTATTTTCCATTGTAAATGTAATTTGTAAGAAACATAAATTTATCCTGATCCTGATTATAGAGCGTTTTTGTATACCTTCTGAGTACCATTTCGATAGATTCGGTCATACGTACGCAACGACTCAGGGAGGCATCCCAAAGAAGTGGTTCGCTGACATCATCACTATTCCGCTGCTGAAGGTAAATCATTTCTTTTCCAATAAAATATAGCCTCACCTGAGGGTGCATAAGCCTTTCCTGACCGGGATTGTGTGGCTGATAGTGAACACTTCCGGTTACTTTTCCCGATTCGTCGACTACGGGAACCCAATCTTCTCTTAGTAGTCTTGCACGTATAATGATGACGTTGAAAACTTCGAGTATTCCGACCAGGAATAGCGCTAAGGCATATCCATATTTAGCATAGCTAAGCAACATTTCATTCGGTTCCGGAGTGTTCATTCTGAAAAAAACCGAAAAGAATAGAAACAGGATTACGATAACCATAAGAACTTTTGCAACGCGGTAGAGCTCATTCTCGTTGTTTGACATAGGAAGCTTGTAAGGAAGCGTTTTTGAAGCTAATTTCACGAGCGATTTTTTCCGGAAAATCAACAGCAGAATCAACAGAACAAATATCAGTTCGTCGGTAAAGGTGAGTATAAGCTGATTATCGGGCACAAAACTCGAAGCCAGACCAATAATGAGATAACATACTGCGAGCATTCCATGCCACAGAAAAATGCCATTGTACAAATAATAAATGTAAAAAATCAGACCAAATGCTAAAGGGAATGACACTTTCCAGGCAGCATTCTCACCCCAGAAATCGTCGGCTACCATAAAAACCAGCGCCGGTAAAAAATAGAGAATGGGATTAAAAAATGATTCCCGAATTTGTCTTTTTAATTGCTTCATATCTCCAGCCCTACAGTAAATATCAATCGTAATAAGTTATAAAATCCTCAATCTATTCAATAAACAAAATAGATTGAGGATAGTTCACTTATATTGAGTTAAGATACTGAGCCCGGTGCAATTCTTTCTGACACGAAAGTCAGAGCAACAGCAAATCAGATCAGTTGTTTATTTGAAGCATCCGGCTGATGTACTTCCCGATGATATCAAATTCGATGTTGACGATAGTTCCGGGTTTGATTTGATGAAAATTGGTATGTTCAAATGTATAGGGTATGATAGCTACCCTGAAGGTATTATCAGTAGGTTCCACCACAGTAAGGCTTACTCCGTTGACGGTAACGGACCCTTTATCTACTGTAATATAACCCTTGCGGGCCATTATCGGATCAAATTCGTATTCAAAAGTAAAATACCAGCTTCCTTCTGCTTCTTCAACACTGGTGCATATGGCTGTCTGATCAACATGACCCTGAACAATGTGACCATCCAGGCGGCCATTCATCATCATGCTTCGTTCCAGGTTCACTTTATCGCCGATGTTCAATCTTCCCAGATTTGAACATTCGAGTGTTTCCCTGATAGCTGTGACGGTGTAAGTGCTTTCCGATTTTTTCACTACTGTAAGGCATACCCCATTGTGTGATACACTCTGGTCTATTTTCAATTCACCGACAAACGAACAACTCATTGTCAGATGCAGATTTTCCTGTTCTTTTTCAAGCGCAACTACTGTAGCTGCTTCCTCGACTATTCCTGAAAACATATTTTTTGCTGATTAGTTTTTTATATTTTTTTATTATCTATCTCTTAGTCTGATAGTTACCTGAATAGATCCCTGGTTTTTTTCCAGAATCCGGTCGGGAAACTCACTTCACTTCCCCTGGTGTCAACCTCGAGATTAACACTGGCTCCCATCAAAAGAGGATAATTATCATCCACGTGTCCGGCTGAAAAATTGAAACAAACCGGATAGTCGTAATCTTTCACCGCGTTGGCAATAATTTCGTAGATTGTGGCATTCATCTCCGGATCTTCTTCAGTATCTGAAAACTGTCCCACTATCATGCCCGAAATTTGTGACAATGCCCCGCTGATTCGTAAATTCTGCATCATCCGGTCGATCTGATAGGGTTTTTCGCCCACATCTTCGATGAAAAGTACAGAACCTTTCCATGGAAAATCAAAAGGAGTGGCTCGCATTGCCAGAAAAACCGACAAATTACCGCCGATGAGTTTTCCTTTTGCTTTACCGGTTCTGTTGTTCGGGTCGGAAATCACTTTGTATGAGGGCATTTTTCCTTTCAGAATATTTTCGAGCAAAACAAGTGGCTGCGAATTATTCGGAAGTTCTGAGAGTTGTTTTGCCATGCTGCCATGAACGGATACGTAACCGGTCTTATGCAACGCTTCGTGAAGAATGGTTATATCGCTGAATCCGATTACCCACTTGGGATGTTCGAGAAAACGAGTGAAGTTGATCCGGTCAATAATCTGAGCAAGTCCGTAGCCACCACGGCTACACAGAATAGCTTTCACATCCGGATCGTCAAGCGCCTGCTGAAGATCAGTGTAGCGTTCCTGTTCGTTGCCTGCAAATCTGCCATAAACCGTGCGTGTAAACATGCCTTCAGTTGGTCGATAACCCCAGTTGACAAGTTGTGATTTGGCTCCTTCGATAAGCGATGGGTCAATGTTACCTGCGGGTGAAATAATGCGGATCTCATCACCCGGTTTCAGAAAATCAGGATATTTTGTTGCCATACGTGTTTTCTTTTTAATTATTTCCGGACAGAAATATTTTGATTATGAAATCTTATTTTCCACAAAAATACAGGTTTTTAGCGATTTCTGAAAATATATTCGCTTTGGTTGATAAAAAAAAGATTGCTGAAAATGAATTCCGGCAATCTTCTTTTAATAAATAAGACTAACTTATTCCTACCTGACAAGCTTCAGTATTTGGGTTTTTTTATCTACCAGAATACGTGCAAAATACACACCGTGAGAAACGGCTGACAAATCGACAGAAGAAACGTTCGATTTGGAAATTACCAAACGTCCGTTCATGTCAAAAACCTGAACAGAACCTTCACGATTAAGGAATAACGTATTCTGAATGAAAGAAATTTTTGATTCGGAAGAATTTTCAACATCCGAAGAGGATGAGATAAATGTGATATTATCCAGATAATAATCGCATGTTTTGGTGTTCATACCAAAAGCCATATCGAATTCACTCAATGCTTTTAATTCGGTCGAAAGGGTTGTTGGTACGGTAAATTCTTTTTGCAGCCAGCTTACTTTTGGATCCGATTGAATGATGTTTTCAGTAGTTGTTCCTGTCGGGGCATTAGGGGTGAATGCAGCACCAGTAGCGCCAAAGAAATAATCAATCTTCTTCCAGCTGTTCTGATCACCGGTAACATCGCTGAAATAAATCTGGAAAGTAATTTTCTGAATATCACCTAATTTCAATCCACCCGGCAGCGATACTGTGAATCTCGGATACGAGTTCCAGTTGGTACCCACAGCATGAAGTGAATTTCCTGTTCCTGAAGGATTGGCTGTAACTGAAGCTGTCATGGCAGTGCTACCCCATCCTACAATTGAATAAGTGGTTCCAATGGTTTTGTCGTCGAAATTTATCACGGCAGAAGGAGTTGAAGCACCAGACAGAAATGCTTCTTTCAGCACAAGTGTTCCGGTACCTCCTTTTTGAAGATAAATCTGCTTAACATTGTTTTTCTTAGCCGGATCAAGAACAACTTTGATGGTTGTTTCGCCGGCATTTGCATATACGTCAGGTGTGTTATTGGAATCGTCGCCATACTGAACAACCAATTTTACAGTAGCATCCGTAGCTTCAAAGTTGATAGTCACATCGCTGTAAAGTGAATAATCGACACCACCAAGCCACCAGCCCTTACCATCAGCCCAGGCAGCGCTGAAAGTAATCGTTTTAGTTGTTGGTTCGTAGGTTGCATTTCCAAATCCTCCGTTCAGATTTGCCAGGGAGAGGTCAAGTCGCAGTGCAAAAGCAGAGGAACTGATTAAAGTAAGCGTAACAAAAGTAAGTAGTAGTTTTCTCATAGTGGTAAAAATTTTGAATTGTTTTATTTTGTTTTGATAACTCCTAAATAAATATTAATTATACATACAAAATTAGGAATATAAAAAGCACATATTATCATTCAAATGTTGCAAAAAATATAATATTTGTTACATTATTGACTGATAGACAGATTCGATCGGTCAAAACAGAGCGATTACATCTCAAACAGCTATTATTTTTTCAAAATTTTCAGCTCCACATTTCTGAAATCGCACGGGTGACTTTCGCTTTGGAGGCAAATGGTTCCTTCGCTCAACATCACTTTACCACCATTCAAAGCTACCAATTTCTCGAAATCAGGCTCCCGGTTGTCTAATTGCGGCTGACTGTAAATCATCACTGTATCGCCGTTGATAATATGCCTGATTATTTTATTTCCGTGTACTTCCACTTCTGCTTTCACCCATTCATCGGTTCGGTAAGTTTTAGAAGAAGAAGAGGTGCAATGTTCCAGAATGAGTTTATCTTTCATCACGATATTTGTACCGGGTGTGCAAACATTTCCGGTAGGTCTGTCACCCACAGAATCGCCACCCAGCAGTTGCACCTCAATAGAAACGGGGAAATCCTGATCTTTATCCATTGATTCGGGAGTTTGTCCGTGAATTAAAATTCCGGTATTCTTATATCCCCATTCAGGAGCGCCCGGGCATTGCTCACCCACTATGCGATACTCAAGCCGTATGATGTAATGGGAAAATTTTTCTTTATAGAAAATATGAGCAAAACGGCCGTTGAATGTATCGTACTTGTCATACCGAACTTTCAGAATGCCGTCTTCCACCCTGAAAGTATTTCCAAAATTCTCCCCGACGCTGTAACCTTTCATTTTTACGGTCCAGCCTGCAAGGTCTTTACCGTTGAACAGTTGGATCCATTCTCCGGCGTGCTTTTTCGAAGCGCAACCTGAAAGAAGTGTAATTATTGAAAGAAACACGGCCAAAACAACTGACTTTTTCATTGATGAAGGATTTAATTATGATGCGTCATATTCAGTTTGATTTTCATCAGGTCGTCCAGTTCCCATAAAGGTCGTTCGATATTATAGGGTATCGGCATTTTTGAAAACTGCTGAAAATAAAGCAGGCAGGCATCTTTCCACCAAACGGCATCTTTTGCCTGTATCTTCAACCGGGTCTGCACATGTCTGAAACGTTCGGCATCAATAAAATGTTCCATTTTATCCCAGGTTTTCTGGTATTCTCTTACTTCATGCACACCTTCGTCGTACCTATAGCATAGTTCATCCCAGAGTATTTTTCCATTTTTCATTTTATAATTCCATGGAAGATGATGAAACCAGAGTAGCAGATTCTCAGGACAGGTTCCGATATTGTTGAATTGTTCACGTAGCGGTGAATAGTACTGACTAACGGCATTGCTGCCCGAAGTGGTACGATCGAATCCGATTCCCGTTTCACCGGCATTGTGATAGTACTTTGGCAACCAGTCAGGCCGTGCTCCGGGCACTTCGCACCAGGGTTCGGGTCCGTAGTGATGTCCCCAGGCGAACAGGTGATGCAAACCCATCGGCATCATGTATTTCACTACTGATTCCCGGGAAGTAAGCATCAGTTTTTTAACTGGTTCGATGAAATTTGTGTCGGAAGTAAAAGTCATTTTCAACCATTCTTCCGCTATTTTTTCTGAACTCAGCTGATGATTCCAGGCCAGACGGCCGAATGCGTACCAGTTTGCCTGTGCAAAATGATTTCCGCACCAGTTTGCGTTTTCACCGATGTTGGCTACTCCTGCTATTGCCGTAATTTTTTGATTGAACAGGGAACCGTCGGTGGTTTTGGCTACAGAAGAGCCTTTCCCCTTGCAATAAGTGTCGCTGTCAAGACATTCTTTCCACATCGGAGCCAGGTAAGCGACATGATTGGAAAAACCCAGATATTCCTGGGTAATCTGAAATTCGGGCATTACGGGTGTTTGTTCCATGGCGCCGAAAAGCGGGCTGAAAGGTTCACGCGGCTGAAAATCCACGGGTCCGTTTTTCACCTGGATAATGACATTGTCCCTGAATTTTCCATCAAACGGTTTGAATTCCTTAAATGCTTGTTTTGCACGGTCATCACCATCGGGATTGTACACAAAAGCACGCCACATCACGATTCCGCCAAACGGTTTCAGTGCATCTGCCAGCATATTGGCTCCATCGGCATGAGTCCGTCCGTAGTCCATCGGCCCGGGAAGTCCTTCCGAGTTGGCTTTGACCAGAAATCCCCCAAAATCGGGAATTTTTGAATAAATTTCCTTTGCTTTGTCATTCCACCATTTCTGTACTTCGGGATTCAGCGGGTCGGAATCTTTCAGTCCGCCAAGTTCCCTGGGCGACGAAAAATTGATGGAAAGGTACACCCTGATGTTATAAGGACGTAATTCGGCAGCTATGACTTTTACTTTTTCCAGGTATTCGGCGGATAATATCAGGGGCGATGCATTGACATTGTTCAGCACGGTACCGTTAATCCCGACAGATGCATTAGCTCTCGCATATTGCCTGTACAGCGGTGAAATTATGCCCGGAAGTTCGTCCCAGCGCCATATAGAATATCCGGCGTATCCCCGTTCAACGGTTCGGTCCAGATTATCCCAGTGATTGAGCAGACGAAGCTTGTAAGCAGGCTTTTCGATAATATTCAGATTTTCAACAGATTGACTGGTCTGTATCAAACGAAGCAAATAAAATATTCCGTAAAGCAAACCTGAATCTGAGTTACCTGCAACGACCGTGTATTTCCGATCCCTGTCAGTAATCGTTTTCAATACATATCCTTCGCTCCCGAGGGGATTCAACGTTTTTTGTAAACCCAGTGATTGAATCGTTTTGTTTTTCGATGTTCCAACAACCAGCACATTATCAGCAAGTTTCTTTGCCTTTGGAAGGCTGTTTCCGGTAATCTGTTTCCAGGCATCCTGTAGTTCGCTGACAGCCAACACATTATCATCAGCAATCAGACTGCTGAAAAGATGAACACCCTGCGCACTCTTATCATAACGAAGCCACAAACGGTGTCCATCTTCAGCGCGAACTACAAAATGATTAATAAAAACTACGAGAAAACAAAGCGCTATTTTTTTCATTATTTTTCTTTGATGTAAAAAAATCTGCCTCAACAGACGTCTGAAGTTAATTTCAGCATTAGTCTGAACAACTATTTCAGGCTACCTTCTATGGTTTTAATAGTTCCGTCTTCGTTGTATTCCAGCTCCACTACTTTCATACTGCGCAACCAGGTACGTCCTCCCGAGGGGACACTGTCGTGATGGAAAAGGTACCATTTTCCGTTTATTTCAACGATGGAATGATGCGTAGTCCAGCCTACTACCGGAGTCAGAATTACTCCCTGGTAGACGAACGGTCCGTATGGATGGTCGCCAATGGCATAGCAAAGTAAATGTGTGTTTCCTGTAGAATAGGAGAAATAGTATTTCCCGTTGTATTTGTGCATCCACGATGCTTCGAAAAAACGCCTGTCGTGATCTCCGGCTTTCAACGGAGTGCCGTCTTTGTCGATAATCAGCACATCACGGGGTTCTTCGGCAAAATGAAGCATGTCGTCGCTCATCCTGACGACTCTTGCACAAAGCGCAGGTTCGTCATCGGCAGGTTCATGACCGCACTCTATGGCCTTATTATTCCTGTAGCGCTGCAACTGACCACCCCACAGTCCTCCGAAATATAAATAACAAGTCCCGTCGTCACCGGTAAATGCACAGGGATCAATGGAATAACTTCCTGGTATGGGATTACTTTCTGCAACAAACGGACCTTCGGGCTTGTCGCTTGTGGCAACACCCAAACGGAACACATCGTTTTTATCTTTCAGTGAGAAATACAGGTAGTATTTGCCATCTTTGAAAGCTACATCAGAATCCCAGAGCTGTCGTCCTGCCCAGGGAATTGTTTTTACGGAAAGTATTTCGCCGTGGTCAGTTACCTCTTTGTCAATATCTTCCATCGAAAATACGTGGTAATCGCGCATGTCGAAATGGTCACCATTATCATTTTCGGGAATTCCAGATTCCACATCGTGCGATGGATAAATATAAATTTTACCTTCGAATACATGCACCGAAGGATCTGCCATATAATAATCGGGCTTGTCTATCAGATATTTTGCTTTTTTCACTTTTTCTATCGTTTTAATTATTATTTTGTTGCTTTTGCTTCTTTAATAATTGTTTTCACAATTGTTTTTGGCTGATAATTGACATCAAAAAGGAGCGGATAATCTGTCCTGCCTCTTACAGGCCAGTTGTTGCGCCAAGATTGTCCGTCGTAAGCTCCCCACATGGTAACACGTTCGATTTTATCGTGATGCTTGAGGAATAATTTGAAAAACTCGTTGTAGCGGTTTTCAAATGCCGTTGCAACCGAGTCGGGCAATCCTTGAGTGTAGGGATTGAGTGACTGCTGATACTTGTAATTAGTTGAAATCTCAGCACCAAAGTTTTTACCGGGTTTGGGTAATACAGTAAGATCCATTTCGGTAATCATCACTTTGGCACCTGTTTCGGCAAAAGCGACGATACTTTTTTCAAATTCTTCAATTCTTGGAAACTCCATATCCATATGTCCCTGCATTCCCACTCCGTCGATTCTTATTCCCTGACTTTTCAGGTTTTTAACCATTTGCACTACTGCATCTCTCCTGCCCTGATGTGCCATGGAATAATCGTTGTAGTACAAATCAGCATCCGGATCGGCTTCGTGAGCAAACTGAAAAGCCAGTCTGATGTAATCTTCGCCGATAATCTGATAAAATTTTGATTTTCGCCATGAGCCATCATCCTCGAATGCCTCATTAACTACATCCCATCCCTTAATTTTACCTTTATACCTTCCTACAACTGTATAGATATGTTTTTTCATCCGTTCGATGAGCACTTCGGATGATACATTTTTTCCGTTGGAATCTGTAAAAAACCATTTGGGAGCTTGCGAGTGCCATACAAGTGTATGCCCGATCAAATACATGTTATTAGTCTGGCCAAATTTGACAAACTGATCGGCCAGCTTGAAGTTAAACTCACCTTCCACAGGCTGCAATTCTTCACTTTTCATGCAGTTTTCTGCTGTAATGGAATTAAAATGCTCCTTGATGAGAACAACACTATTCGAATCTGCTTCGGTAATCTGGGCAGCATTCATGGCCACTCCGATTAAAAATTTATCTTTAAATGCGCCTTTCAACGTTTCTTTGGGAGTGGTACATCCGGTTAAAAACGTTAAAATAAATGTTGCGATACACATTTTCAGAGCAACAGGCATTTTTGTTTTCATCTGTTTGTTTTTTTATTTTTGTTATTAAGTGAATTCGTTCAACTGTCAGGCATTCCTGTAAATGAATGGTTTTTCCTTTGATCTCGAGATTGAGTGATTATTTATTTAATTGTCTTTCTTCAATTTCCATGTTAATTTTGTCAATCACCTCATCATCGAGTTCGTATTTTGAAATTGTAAACATAGCCAGGAGAAGTAATAATGCAGGAATCACTGCAACGAGCCACAGAATACCCTGCTGTACGGCAGGAGATTGTGAAATTGTATTATTTTCGTCGAAATGAACCATAGCCAGTACAAATCCCGGAACAACACCTCCCAGAGCCATACCGGCTTTGAAGAAAATGCCTGTGAGGGCGTTTACAATGCCTGATATACGACGTCCTGTAGTATATTCACCGTAAGATATTACTTCCGGGACCAGCGCCCACATATATCCGGTAGCCACAATTACACCGGTAGATTTAATGAACTGGGCAGTGAGTACAAGCCAAATCTGAGATTTGAGAGAAGGAACGACCGAAACGACATAGAGTATAGCCATACCCAGTATAGCTATGGATAGAAATACGTAGAACATCTGTTTTTTACCAATAGCTTTTTTAATGGCCGGAACCAAAGGCATAAAAATGAACGCGGGAATGGAGCCGAGTGCTGCAAAATAAGGCAACATATCGGGAGCACTCACGTTATAAATCATATAATACGAACCGGCAGAGTTTCCGATGGCCATCATGGCAAATGCCGTGATGAAGAAAAATGCCAGTACCCGAAGCGGGTGATTCCTCTTAAATTCGGTCCACAAATCAGATACTTTCACATGCTCCATCTCCTTGTCGTCCATCACTACACGTTCTTTTGTCTGCGAGAAACTGAAAATCAGTAAAGCCAGTCCTGCAATGGCATATATTGTCATGGTAATAAACCAGGCCTTACCCGATTCATGCGAGTTGATTTTACCATCGGGCGAAAAAGATTTCACGAGAATAGGAATTCCGTATGCTACGGCAAGCCCGCCGAGGTTGGCAAGAAACATCCGCACCGATGTGAGTTTGGTAATTTCATCTGTATCCCGGGTAAGCGACGCATTGAGTGCACCATAAGGTACATTTACCAGTGTATAGCACATGGATAAACCTACATAGGTGATATAAGCATACAACAACGAGCCCGAAAAGCCATTCCAGAAGCAAAGAATGGCAAATGCTGTAAGGGGTATTCCACCAATGATAAGATACGAACGGTATTTGCCTATCTTCGGATTACGTTTGTCAACAAACGCTCCGACAACCGGATCCCACAGAACATCTATTAACCTTACAACCAGAAACATGACCGCGGCAGTAGCAGCAGGCAGCCCGAATACGTTAGTGTAAAATATCAGAAGATATTGTGCAACTGTTTGGTAAATAAGATTTTGCGCTAAATCGCCCGATCCGAAACCGATACGTTGCACCCACGAAAGTTTATAAAAACCTTTCGATTCGCCATTTGACTTTGTCTGAAATTCCATTAGTAATGATGGTATTAATTATATTTATTTACGATAATATTTTGCTGTTTTTTAATCCTTTTATCTGCATGTTAAATGTATTTGAAAACATATTTTTTATTTTTTTACACTCTCAGGCGCTCCCAGATAGCTTGATTTAAGCCCTCCGGTATCAATCATTATTTTTTGCAGTACGATACCCGGTTCAAGCACCCTGAAACGGAGCGTGTGTTTTCCTTTCAGGTAGAAGTTATGTTTGGTTACAGTTTCGTTTATGCTTCGTGCCTGCCATTTTTCCATTTTTTTCACATCATATTTATCATTGATATTTACTATTTGCTCTTCCTGCCCGTCGATGGAAATGGCATATCTCAATCCTTTATTCTGGTTGAAATTCAGCGTTGGTGACACAAGAATATGCACGGCAAACATTCCTTCGGATTGTAATATAAAATCATATTCGAGGTAGATTTTATCCGGTGAAGCCGGGTAATTGTTTTGGGGGAAGGTTGTAACACCCGAGAGTGTTTTTCCCAAATCCGGGATAATTTCCCAGTGAATACCGGCAGATTCTCCTTTTCTGGTGTAATGGGGTGCTTCCATGGAGACAAATCCGTCCCTTTCAATAAAAATCGCTTTACTATCAGCAGCTACACGTGTCACCCGGGGCATCACACTTTTATCCGGTTGCTGCCAGTAGGTATAGCCTATACGTACCTGGTCCATCATATGTGCCCATTTTCCGCCGGAAATGACCGTGTTATAATGTACGGTGAGCAGCGAATCTCTTTCAAAGCATTCTCTAACCTTATCTGCCCAGAGATTTGCTTCAGGATTGTTTTCGCGAGCCAGTTCTTTGTTTTTAGCTACTGCGAAATACATTTCATACAGATTTGAAAATGCATTCACAGGAAAAAGCACCAACTGATCAAATGCATCTTTGCTCTCTGCCGGAATCTGCTGGTGGAGCCTGAATGCATCGAGTGCAAGAGCACGGAATTCATTCACAACGGTTTCGAACTCGTTGTAATTTTTCAGGCTGTAAATCGTATCGTTCAGCAGCTCGGGTGTAATCCTGCGGCTGAATTTTGTGTACTTATCAATTATACGGGCCGATTCCGGAGCGTATTTTTCGCCAAACTGCTGAGCGCACCATTTTTCGGTGTGGTTAAGAAGATTTTGAGAATTGAATTGTGACGGATTCCATGCCATATCCAGGAAAAAACTGATCGGATACTCCATTGGTTTCAGATCACCCACATTTACAATCCAGATACGGTTCACACCGTGGCTGTAGGTGAGGTTCATCTGCTCCCACACGCGCTGTATCTGACTCACATTAATCCACTTGTAATTTCGCGGACCGCCCACATAATCGAAGTGGTAATACATTCCATATCCACCTTTGTGTTGCTTTCCGGCGGGGTCAGGAAGCTTGCGCACGTTGCCCCAGTTGTCGTCGCAAAGCAACAGGGTTACATCATCGGGCACGCGCATTCCTTTGTCATAGTAGTCCTGCACTTCTTTGTAGAGCGCCCATACCTGCGGTGTTTCTGTTATTTTCTTACCTGAAACTTTTTTAATAATGCTTCGCTGGTCCCTGACAATTTTTTCCAATAATTTAATATTACTTTCTTCACTCATCGGCTCATCTCCGTCACCTCGCATACCTATTGTGACCACCGATTCGTAATTTTTAATCCGTTCAAAGCCATTTTGCCAGAAATTTTTCAACACTTTCGGATTTTGGCTGTAGTCCCACTTTCCTGATCCGTATCTTCGCCATTCATCGTGCGCCCGTCCCATTGGCTCATGGTGCGATGTACCGATTACAATGCCCATTCTATCTGCCAGAGGTCCGTTTTCGGGGTCGTCGTCGAAAAATGCATTTCCCCACATGGCCGGCCAGATAAAATTACCTTTCAGCCTTAGAATCAGTTCGAACACTTTTTCGTAAAACTTATGATTGAAGCCTCCGAAAGTTGCCTTTGACCATCCTGAGAGTGCAGGTGCTTCATCATTCAGAAAAATTCCGCGATATTTTACGGCTGGTTCTCCGGCAGTATATTTTCCGATTTTCACATAAATATTTTCTGATTTCCGAACCTGCACATCTGCCCAGTAGTACCAGGGAGAAACACCCATTTGTCGGGATAATTCGTAGATACCGTAAATGGTTCCACGCATATCGCTTCCTGCAATAACCAGGGCTTTTTCAACTCCTTGTTCCGGATTTTCTACAGTCTGAATGATAAATTTTTCGTTTTTACCTTCCAGGTCTGTTTTATCAATCAAACCTCTGATGATTAAATCTTTAATGAAGTTGCTTTTTCCAATCGAACCGATGATGATTTTCACACCCCTGGACAAAATACTGTTTTGAATTTCAGGCTCTTTTCCCAATACCAGGGTGAAATCTTTTTGAAGATGCGAAACTGCATTCAGAATCCCTTCATAGTCATTTTCGTCAGCAACAATAGCTGTATTGCTTTTATTTCCTGCCAGTTGCCAGTTGTTGATATCTTTTGAAAAAGAAACAAACTCCGGAGCATCCTGAGCCCAAAGTGATGTAGCTATCAGAAGAAAAATGAATAATATGTTTGTTTTCAGCACGTTCATTTATTTTTTTATTTTTAATGAAATACAGGAGATTTTGTGCCCCACCAATTGGTCCAGCGGGCAAAATCTACGTTCGGATAAGGATGAATTTCAACATGAGTATTTGCCGAAGTGTCTCCCAGCAAAAACTTATCAATAAAAGCCTCTACCTCTTTTCTCTGAAAGTCAGGCAACTGGCAGTGGCCGTGTCCGCCTGCAATGGAAAAACCAAACCTGTCGGCAATTCCGAAAGTTTCCCAGACACGCTTTGCAGCTTTGCATGACACATAACCGGATTCATCTGCCAGCCATTCATAATCGGGATTTCCGAGGCAGAGCAATGCCCTTGGAGCTACCATTGCCATCAGCTCGTGATGATCAAACGGCAGTCTGGAAACATTTTTTGCAAATCTGAATAAATCTTCCATGAACCATACATGGCTTGTTTTTCCAAGAGTTTCTACATTCCCCAGTGTTTCCGAAACCCTCCAGGCGGCAGCTCCACCGCCACCAGATTCCTGGGCAATGGTAAGAGCAATCCGTTCATCGAAAGCGCCTGCATAAAGGGCCATTTTTCCGGCAAAAGAGCAACCTGTTATACCCAGATGCCTGAGGTCAACCGGCAATTTGCCGGCTACCAGCTCCAGTCCGTCTATTAACCGGCTCACTCCCCACGACCAGGCACTGTAAGCACCCATATGTACCAGTTCGGGATAGAGTTTATTGATCGGTTCTCTGCCCCGTTTTTGTTGCCAGGCCATTACCTGTGAAAAATTGAAAGGAATTTGCACAATATTTCTTGATGTAAAAAGATCCGGAGGGAGGCTTCCGGAACCCCACCCGATACCGATTACAGCAGGGAACGGACCTTTGCCTTCGGGTAAGATTATCCTCGAAGTCATAGTAAGCGTTTCGCCATTTACCGTAATCTTTACTGTCAGGGTATCATTTTTATACTCTGCTTCGATATTTTCAGGTCGTAATGGTTTTGTTCCAATTTCATAATGCTGTATTTCAGCACCTATCTCGTTCCGTCGCCGGCTCCAGTCTCTGAATTTTGTGGATCTCCCTTTTCCATCAGACCATGCAAAAGGATCTGTCAGCGGTTCTATCACCTGAAGATGATTGAGTTCAGCCATCACCGGTTTAATAAATTTATCTCCTCTGTTTTCTTTGTTGTACACGAGCGGAATTTTTTGTGCAGAATAACCTGCCTCCGGGAATGCACAGAGGGAAAAAAGGATAATCCAGAAACTATATTTATGTTTAATTTTCATTCTGACTTCTGTTTCATTTACTGGCAATAAAAACCTGAGCGGCTTTTAATCCTTCCGATTTGGCCATGACTTTTATGTTGCCTGACTGACCTTTAATCCCTTTTACCACCACCAGGCAGAGGCCGTTGAATGCTTTTCGCTCGTGCGAATTGAATGGAGTAAAATTGGTCGGATCACCATTGTCAGTTGCTACAATTTCACCCGGTCCTTCGATGGTGAAAAGGATGGAATTACTCGTTAGCGGTACATTCAGGCCATTATCGTCCTCAATTCTCACCGTAATAAACGAGAGGTCGCTGCCATCTGAATTTATCGTTGTCCGGTCTGCTACGGCTGTCAGTTTTGCCGCACTCTCCGTTGTTTTCATACTGTTTTCAGCCCATTTTTTGCCATTTTTATAGGCAACGGCTTTCAGTTCTCCCGGTTCATACTTCACGTCATCCCATCGGATGCGGTATTCCAGGGGTTGTTTTTTCTTTCGCCCCATCGAAATTCCATTCAGAAAAAGCTCCACCTCATCGCCCGATGTAAAAACATGTACCGGAGTAATTTCGCCCTTTCTTTCGGGCCAGTTCCAGTGAGGCAATATATGGACCATTGGCATATCGGGGCGCCAGCGTGACTGGTAGAGGTAAAAACGGTCTTTTTTGAATCCGGCCATATCCATTATTCCGCAATACGAACTGCGCGAAGAGTAGTAAGGAGTTGGTTCACCCAGATGATCAAAGCCTGTCCATACAAATTCACCTGCAACAAACGGATGCTGATCCTGCATTTTGAATACTTTATCGGCTGACGAACCAAAATCTACGGCATAAAGTTCGTAAGCGCTTACCCGGGCTTTTTTTGAATCTCCTCCCCTGCCGTCTCTTACGATAGAGCTGATACTTTCGGTCACAGGGAACAGGTAATCACCTCTGCTGCTGAAAGCAGATGCTGTTTCGCTGCTGAAAATCATTTTTCCGGGAAATTTTTCATGGAAAGCAATATACTGCGGTGCTGTCCGGATACGATCTGTTCCTTCAAATTCCGGATCCTGTCTGATTCCTTCTCCCTGATAGTTGAGTCCGATTACATCCGGTACTTTCGGAAGTTCCATATCAGGCTTTGCATAGTTCATTGAGAGCGTGGTGGGTCGGGTTGGATCCTCTTCCCTGATAAAATCGTTCAGTTGCTGAGCCAGGTCAGCTCCCTCCCGGCCCGTGTACTGCTCTCCTACTTCGTTTCCGAAGCTCCACAGGATAACGGAAGGATGATTTCTGTCGCGGCGAACGAAAGCACGGGTGTCAGCCTCTGCCCAATCGGAAAAAATCAGATGAAAATCCAGGGGAGTTTTCTTTCTTTTCCAGGAGTCAAATATCTCATTTACAACCAAAAAGCCCATCTGATCGGTTAGTTTGAGCAGTTCGGGCGATGGAGGATTGTGTGCCATCCGGATGGCGTTGCAGCCCATTTCCTGAAGTATTTCCAGTTGACGCCGGGCGGCTCTGACATTGAATGCTGCACCTAATGCTCCAAGATCATGATGCTGATTCACTCCCTTAATTTTAACAGGTTCTCCGTTTACAATCAATCCTTTGTCGGGATTAAACTCCAGTTGACGAATTCCAAACTGCGTTTCGTACCGGTCAATGATTTTGCCGTTGTGGGTCAGTGAAGTTATGGCAAGATACAGATTGGGCGATTGGGCTGGCGGAGGTCCCCAAAGTTTCGGATTTTTGATATTAACCGATACTTTTTCGGTGACACTTTTTTCAGACGAGACTTTTACCAGCACTTCGGGGAAATCAATCACTTTTTTCGGCTTACCTGAACCGTCGGCTTTCAATTCATAAACAGAGGTATTGACAGCAACATCAATAGCCGATCTTGAGTCGTTATCCATGTTGATTTCGAGCTCGAGAGTTGCTGATGAGCTGGTAATGTCTTTGGCAGTAATGTATGTACCCCACTGACCGATGTGAACAGGACTGGTTTTAACCAGCCATACATTGCGGTAAATTCCTGCTCCGGGATACCAGCGTGAGGAATTATTTGGGTTGTCCACGCGTACGGCAACCTGATTATCTCCTCCGGGTCTTATATAAGGTGTGATATCTACCCGCCAGGAATTGTATCCGTAAGGCCATCCACCTGCCAAATGACCATTTACCCACACAATGGCGTATGACATGACACCTTCAAAATCCAGAAAAACAGATTTTACTGAATCTGCAGGTAAAATATCTATTTTTTTTCTGTACCAGGCTACTCCGTGGACGGGAAGGCGTCCCATGCCACCACCAACTTCAGGATTTTCACTTTTGTAAAAAGAAGCGTTTATAGCCCAATCATGCGGCAGATTTACTTTTTGCCAGCCGGTATCATCAAATTCATTTTGCACAAAAGGGAAATCAATTCCCGGATTTCCTTCCGGACGAACATGATGTTTGGTTGTATCTTTAATGAAATGGTTTGCTGCAGGAAGTATCCAGGGTTTCAGAACCCCGTTTTGCGAATCAGTTTTCAGTGCTTCAGTCGGTTTGGCATCAGCTACTGTATATTCATTGTTTTGAGAAATTTCAGGCCTGACATCATATATAAGGTTGTCAGGGATCATTTCTTTATCATATTTATGAAAAGACCATCCGTCGTTAACAGAAATAACCTCACGGGTATTTGATCCTTTTTCTTTTGTCAACGCGCATGAAGAAAAAAAGGAAATACCTGTAATAATAATGAATATTCTGGTAAAAAATTTTGCCATAACAGTAGTCTTCTATTAATTCCGGATATAAAAATAAGCCGGAGGGTCATTTTGCCCTCCAGCCATTTTCACCTTATCAACTAATAACCAGGATTCTGGTACGCTTTCTTTTCTTCATCAGTCATAGTCATGCCATCAATCTGACCCTGCGGTACAGGACGCAGATAATGAAATTTTTCAATTGTACGGTTAACTTTCACAGGTGTATGGTCACCTGCAGCTATTCCGCAAATGGTATAAGTTTTTGCAATTTCATCCCATTTTTGCGTACGTACGAGGTCGAGCCAGCGATAACCTTCACCGTAATATTCACGGCTGCGTTCGGCAAGGATATAATTAATATCTATAGTGGCAGGGGTAGCTGCTATCATAGCAGCGCTGTTATCTTGAGATTTTGCACCCTGTCCTTTCCATTGTCCGTTGTTGTTGAAACGCCATTTACCGGCACGGGCACGGATCACGTTGATCAGATCGCGGGCGCTTTTGCTTCCTGTTGCACCTTTCACGGCAGCTTCGGCAGCTATGAAATAAAATTCAGAGAATTTGGCAATGTTCCACGGACGGGTAAGAGCACCATTCGGTTGACCCAATCCGGTTCCGTTGTCGGTACGGTATGTTCCCTTTTTCCATAAACCGGGATAGTAAATACGGCTGATTCCACTCGGATTGATAACCCAGTCGGCTCTTCCGGGCAGCTCACCAGCACCAACATTACTTTTTCCGGCACCGTTAGGATAAACTACGGCAGGATTGTCTTCATCGAGGAAACTTAGAACAGCTTCTCCGTTTTTAACCGGCAAGCCATTGGCGTTGAACAAGCTAACCTCAGTTCTGTTATTTTTACCCCAGTTACCTGGAAATACGGTGGCAAAAGTACCGTCGTACCGGCTGTCATTGGTTTTATCGGCAAATGTTTTGGTAAACACCTCGATTGGAGGAGCCATACGAGTCCAGGGACGTCCGCCCCACTGAACGGCTTCGCGCTGAACCGAAGATACGTCGTATTTGGTACCGTCAGCCGAACTGCGTATATTTCCAGTATTGCAGGTAACAAACCAGGTAGAGTAAAATTCGGGTGCTGCACCGTTGGAATAAGAAAGGCTTGCTGCATTGTAATATTCGTCCTGTACGTGGTCGCTGTAAAGAACGATTTCGGCATTGCGGTCGTTGCTTCCCAAATTTACATCATAATAATAATCAAGCAATTTGAAATTACCGCCTGCTTTATCAATTCCTTCGAGGGCAATATTGTATGCTTGCTGGAAATACCAGGCAGCATCGTGTCCGTCAGGATCGGTACGCGGGGTTTCAGGATAAGTTGGTATTCCGTTGGGATTTTGCAGCCACCAACCGTAAGTCAGATATGCTTTGGCTAAATACAGACGTGCAGCTGTTTTGGTTACCCCACCGGTAACTCGTCCTTTGTCAGGCAGGTTTTCGACAGCAATTTTCAAATCCGGGAAGATAGCTTTTGTATAAACTTCGGGAACGGTATTGCGCTTCGAAACACGTGAAGGCGTGGTGTTGAACTTCAATTCACCCGAGCCAAAATCCAGTGGCACACCGCCAAAGTTCTGTACCAGTTCGAAATAATCCCATGCACGCCAGAATCTGGCTTCGGAAATCAGGGCTTCCGAAAGACCTACGGAAGCAGCATTTTCGATAATACCGCTGGCAGTATTTATATTGGTGAATGCAGCATTCCAGACAACATCTGACCGGGCACTCGAAGCATTCAGGCTACCTACACCCGACATATCGGTATCCTTAAAGTTGTTATCGGCACTTTGTGCATAGGTATACTCGTCAGTACCGCATTGCTGGGCAGCATAATAATATTGCCCGAAAATGTAACGGGTATGGGCATATAAAGAAACCAATCCGCCCTGAACACCCTGTTCGGTTTTAAAGTATTCAGGAGTATATATGGAGCGCGGGGTTTCTTCCAAAACATCGGTACAGGAAACGGCAAACATAGTCATTACCAGTGTACCAAGAATGAATTTAGATTTTATATTTTTCATGTGTAAATAATTGTTTATTTGTTGTCACATGTAACTCGTCCCGTAAACAGGACTCGTTTCATACGAAATTATTTATTTTTTTGAGTGGATGTTTGAAACTTGTTCTGCCGGGGCGGGACTCGTTTCATTTTATTTCCTTAATTTATAGTTTTTAAATTATAGCGTCAAACTGAGTCCGAATACATAATTACGTGTCTGAGGTGAATTGGCGCTCACTACCGGCATTTGAGTTGCCCGATATGGCAAACCGGTAGTTACGGCTGCATTTTCGTTTCCGAAAGAGTTGGTTGTCGGATCCAGGCCGGTTTCACTTGCAAATGGCGAGAACAGTACAAAGGCATTTTGCAGCGTGAAGTAAAGCCGTGCAGAGCCAAAACCGAGATCTTTGAACCAGTTCATTTTTGAGTCAAGATTGTAACCCAGCGTAATTTGTCCCACTTTGAAATAAGATGCATCGAAATATCCTAATGTGCTGCCGTATTTTTGATTGTCGCCACTTTGAGGAGCTGCCGGTATCGGGTATTTGGCATCGGTATTTTCGGGAGTCCAGTAATCTACTTTTATCTGACCACGACGACCAGTAAGCAGGTTGAGGTAACCGTTAGACGAATGCAGTGCACTAATCAGAATACCACCGTGCTGATAAGAACCAATAACGTTCATGTCCCATCTTTTGTATGCCACGCGGGTATTGAAACCACCCAACCAGTCAGGATCAACCTTGAGTACCTGTTTATCGTCGTCTTTAATGGCGCGTACCGGTTTTCCGTCTGCACCATATTCTCCGGTATAAAGCACTTTGATCATACCTGCGTGTCCTCCGGGTTCAAGATTATCACGATAAGGATCATTTTCCTGCCAGATACCGATTTTTTTGAAATCATATATGGAATTAATAGAATGACCTTTGAAGAGGAAAATAGAAAGATCTTTATCCACTCCACTTGAAATTTCTGTTACTTCATTGTGATTTGTGTAGAAATTAACACCGGCTTCCCATGTCCATCCATCGACATTGTCGATAATAATTCCGTTGAGGGCAAGTTCCAGCCCATTGTTTTTTACTTTACCTACATTAGCCCAATAACTGCCTACACCTGATGTTTGAGGCAGGGGCACCTGATACAATATATCCCTGGTATTTGTTGAATAATAGTCGATGCTTCCCCAGAGGCGGTTGTTCAACAGAGCGAAATCCAAACCAGCATTGTATGTAATTGAATATTCCCATCCTAATCCGGGACTTGGCACGGATGAAACATAAAGACCTGTAACATTGGTGGTTCCGAAATTGTAAGGACGTGTATTAAGACTTCCGAGTGTGGCATAAGGCGATACAGCCTGGTTCGATGTTTGTCCCCAGCCGAGACGAAGTTTAAGATTATTAATCCAGTCAGCGTTATCTGTTATAAAGGCTTCCTTGCCGATATTCCATCCTGCCGAAACAGCGGGATATGTATGCCATTTATATCCGTCAGCCAACCGCGACGAACCATCGGAACGTAATGCAACGCTCAGCATATAACGGTTATCATAATCATACATCACACGTCCCATCCATGAGGTTAAACCCCAGTCCTGATAAACCTGTTCATTCGGTGATACCGTAACGTCTGCTTTAGCTGCCTGTCCCAGATTCCAGTAGAGGAAGAAATCGGCAGGAATGTTAATAGCAGATACGTATGAACGGTCGTATTGCGTTTTTTCCGATGAATACAATCCGGTGAGATTGATGTGATGTTTGTTAAAAGTTTTATCATAAGTCACTATGTTTTCAGCAACCCACTGAGTTGTCAGACGTTTATCCAGCGAACCGTTTGCCTGAGCTGTGGAAGCGTCGTTGAGTGTACCTATCCCGCGATACTGGCCTCTGTTGGCACCGCGAAGATTGAGACCTAAATTCAGCCGGTAACTCAAACCTTCCACCCATGGAATTTTCACTTCGCCGAACAATGAGTTGTAGGAAGCGAAACCGCGTTGGTTATCGGCAAATTTATCGCCTAAACTTTCATAAGAATCGCGTGAGTAAACCCAAACATTCTGATCGTTAACAGAGCTTACTCTTTGTTTCCAGCTTCCATCTTCCTTGTAAGGATTAATAAGTGAAGAGAGCATAAGTGTATTGAGCATACCGATGCTTCTGCCGTTGGAGTTGGTGTAACTATTGTTTGATGTTAATCCAAAGCGGAGGTACTTGCCCACACTTTGATCCACACTGGCTCGCAGGTTTATACGGCTGTAATTCTGTCCGGGAAGTAAGGCCTGGTCTTTGAAGTAACTTCCACCAAAATTATAACTTCCACCTTCGGTACCTCCTGATATGCCCACGTCATGACTTTGTACGTTTCCGTTTTTAAAGAGCAGGCTTTGCCAGTCGGTATTGACACCCTGAGCTTCGTCGGCTCCCATGGTTGGATTGCCCTGCGTATCTTTGTAAACACCCGCAATTTTTCTTACTTCGTACAATTCGTCACCGCTCATCATCGGATAACGGTTGTAGAGTGTTTTTACTCCGGTAAATGCATTGTAAGTCAGTTTAGCTTTCTGACCCGGAACACCTTTTTTAGTGGTAACGATAATCACACCGTTTGCACCGCGCGAGCCGTAGATAGCTGTTGCAGAAGCATCTTTCAGAATATCTATACTTTTAATGTCGTTGGGATTGATATCTCCGAAAGTTCCTGCAAAGGGAATTCCGTCGAGCACAACCAACGGATCGTTGTCGCCACTGAATGAACGTGTACCGCGGATGCGGATACGCATATCATCACCGGGTTTCGAACTCGTTTGAGTTAACTGTACTCCGGCAATACGTCCTGAAAGGGCTGAAGTAACATTTCCGGATTGTATTTCGGTAAGTTTACTTCCGTCCATCGAAGCCACTGAACCAGTTACGGCTTCCTTCCGCAAACTTCCGTAACCGATAACTACAATTTCTTCCAGTCCCACAACGTCTGCCTGAAGCACAACATTGATTACCTGTTGTCCTTTCACGGCAATTGTCTGGCTGAAAAAACCTACGTAGCTGAAAGTAAGCGATGCATTTCCGGCAACCTTAATTTCATAATTGCCGTTTAAATCAGTTACTGTACCGTTTCCGGTACCAGTTTCCATAATGCTCACACCTACCAATGTTTCGTTGGTGGCGTCAGTGACGGTTCCTCTGATTGTTATTTGTGAGAATACTCCGAAAGGAATAATCATAAATAAAACAAAAAGTACCGCAGATTTGAATGTCTTGTTTTTTTTCATAAAACTGCAGAATAATTTTAATAATTTAATAACATCTGAAAATTTTGTTAATTGATTACTGATTTGATATTTACGCTCAAAACTAATTTAATATTTTAATGATTCCTTTCCCTTTTGTTACAAATACTTGTGTATTTATAACCTGAAACGCAGAAATGATACTTATTCTTGCCTGTTTAAGTCTTCTTCCGGATATGTGACGTTTTTCGTAATATTTCCTAAAAAAAAGTCCGGAATCTGTGTAAGAAATATCCATTCAGAAATTCACATTCTGAAAAAAGTGACCGGATTTTGATTACTTCGCAGTATCTCTTACAGGAAATTCGTTTTTTCCAATTCTTTTACTTTCAGGTGGAATATTGGTATAACTTTTAATCAAAAATGGTGTCACCGGCTTGAAAAGTAGTTGAGAAAAGTTATAGAGTCCTTCTTTCCAAACTTTGAAATCATGATTACCATCCGGAATAATCCGGTAAATGTGTTCAATGTTGTTTTCGCTCAAATAATTGTGCGTACGCTGGCTGAAAGGAATCAGCCAATCCTTGTCACCGCACGAAATCCAGAGTAATTTCAGTTTCATTTTTGCGGCTTCCACATCTGGAATCAGTTCTTTGGGAGGTTTCGTGTTCGGAGCGGAAGAGAAGCCACCCACCCAGGCAAATTTGTCGAGATTTCCCAGACCAAAGTTCAACGACTGACCGCCACCCATGGATAATCCGGCAATAGCACGACTTTCACGATTTTTCAATGCAGGATATTTTTTCTCAATAAAAGGAATCAGGTCATTGAGCAAATCCTTTTCGAAATCGGCAAATGCCTGTACTTTGTCGGGAGCCATAATGTCGCCAACAGCACGGTCATCTTTCATGGCACGTCCGTTGGGCATCACTACAATCATGTCCCTGATTTTCCCTTCAGCATACAAATTGTCAAGTATTATCTGCGGCTGACCGCCCCGAAGCCATTCTTTTTCATCGCCGCCTATTCCGTGAAGCAGATAGAGAACCGGATATTTCTTCTTTTTTGAAAATCCCGGTGGTGTATAAACCAGCGCTTTACGTTTATTCCCCACCGTTTTGGATTTATATTGTATTGTATCAATTTTTCCATGCAGAATTTCATTTCCCGGTTTGTCAAAATAATCCGGAACTTCGGCTTTGAATCCCAGCAGTGAGAGCATTTTTGAAGCATATCGGTATCCGAGCATTTCATACCCATTTGCAGAGAAGTGCAGTTTGTCACCTCCTTCGGGACAACCGTCGGACGGAATGAAATGTGACGTTGGGATAGTTTCAGGAAGTTTGGAAATTATTGAGTTCATCACGGCGCATAGACCGTTTTGGTCGGCAGGTACTACACCACCGGCAAGCAGCGGAACATCTTTTGCCTTCAAATTCAAATCTGAAAGGATATTTTCATACACTTGTTTCACCTTCGAAGGCCAGGTAACGTCGCCGGTGTTTGATTCGCCCTGATGCAGCAGAATTCCTTTGATTACTCCGTCGCGCTGAGCGAGCAATGCCATATCTATGAGCCGTTTGTAGGGATTACCATCGTAAGCATTTATCATTCCTTTCATCCAGTCGGGAGCCGTTGCTGTATATGTCTGATAATTTTCCTTGTCGAACAATTCAATTTTACATCCGCCAATGGCCACGTTAATTATTCCGACCCTGATGTTTTCCGGAAGGTATTCGACCATGGTTTTTCCGAAAAAATCGGAAGGTCCCAGTCCGGTTTGACAGCGTACAAGCGGCGGAATGGCTGTGTACCAGTTTCCCTTTTTGCGGTTAAGATCCGGACAATCCACGGTAGCCATCATTCTGAATCGGGCATCAACATTTTTGTATTGAGGTTCAACCGGAGCAGCTCCTTCCATGTTTGACTGGCCGAAACTCAGGAAAATAAAGAAATTTTTGTCCTGCGCATGAAGATTGGAACTTAAAAAAACAATCCCTGCAAGAACAATCCATTTAATTACGTGTGTTTTCATTTTTTATCAGTTAAAGTTTTATTTGAATAAATCTAAATCAACACTTTCACCCATTCGCCTGTAACCTTTTTCGTTCGGGTGGAGAAAATCGCCGTCGTGCATATCCGGCAAAATGGTTTTCACATCACCGGGGTTGCGCATGATTTTATCAAAATCAATCACAGCATCAAAACGCCCTGAATTCCGAATCCATTCGTTTACGGTATCACGGGCATACTGCCGGTAAGGAGTATCGTAGAATGACTTTGCAAAAGGAAGTATTGTGGCTCCGTAAACGAGAATTCCTTTGGTATGCGCCCTGGTAATCATTTGATCGTAGGCATTTATCAGTTCTTTCACGGTTTTTTCAGCCTCCTCCTCTGATTTTATTCCCCCTATGTCGTTAATCCCCTCCAAAATAATCAGCCAGCGGACATTGCTTTGCGATAAAATATCCCTGTCAAACCGTTCGAGCGCCGTCGGTCCCAATCCGCCACGAACAACGCAGTTGCCGCCAATTCCCAGGTTCAGTACTCCGATATTATCAGTGGCTTCGTTCTCCAGAAGTCTTGCTGAAAGAATATCTGTCCAGCGATTCTGGCGGTTTGTACCCGAGCCTCTTCCGTCAGTGATTGAATTTCCCAAAACAGCCACAGCGAATGAATTTTGAGCCGGTTTCACCTCGATTCCGTTAATTACATACCAGTGATCGGTAATTACAGCACCTGAAAAATCAGGGGAATCCATGTTGTTTCCTTTCAGAATAAAGGAACTGGTGCGCGATCCGGGATGTCCGGTAACATCGGGTGAAGTCCGGCCGAAATGAATTGTTATAGCCAGTCTGGATCCTGGTTTAATATTAAATTTTAACGGATCTGATAAAACCTCGCTTCCGGGAGTCATGGTGACACTGCGGTTTTTGTTGAATTTCAGCATCTTTTGGGTTGAAATATCAACAGAACTACCCTCCCGATAATCAGCAACAACTACCGACCTGAGTTCAACGGGACTTTTACTGAAAGCATTTGAGAATCTGAGCCGAACCGTTTCGCCACCAATGGAAACCCGGACAATCTGACGAATTGTGTTTTCTGTCAATCCAGGCTCAGGAGGCATATTGTGTGGCTCCACCAGCTGAGGAGCAGTACTCCATGTACCCACCCAGGACGTGTTTTTATTTAACACGGATTTTGAACCGGAGCAGCTCAGCATAAATGCAGTGATGAGCAGTCCTGCAACCAAAAAAACAGAATTCCTGAATATTGTTTTCATTTGAAATATCAATTATTTGAAAACCAACTGAGCAAACTGGTACAAACTTCTGCGCCAGCTTTGCCATTCGTGAGCTGTATCAGGTGAAATATAGAAGTGCGTATTCATACCGGTTTCTTTGAGTTTTTCGGTATTATCTTTTGGTCCGCCATTCATATTTGTTCTCGGATTATCCAGTTCGCGGCTGCCATAACTGACAAAAAGGAGCTTCACTTTTTCCTTAAATCCGGGAGCGTTATTTACATCTTCCACGCTGATACTTCCACCGCTGAACATACCTACTTGTGAAAATACCTCCGGATTTGCCAGGGTTATAACGCGGGTCTGCATGCCACCCATCGAAAGACCTGCCATTGCCCGGTTTTTCTGATTTGCGAGCGTGCGGTAACTGGCATCAATCATCGGGATGATATCTTTCAAAAGCGTATTCATAAATCCATCAGCCCATCCTTTGGGAGGCCATGTACCACGCTCATTTGTGCGCGGACCACTCATGGTCCATGTGCCGTTGTCCATCACGATGATAAATGGTTTTGCCTTGCCTTCGGCAATCAGATTATCCATGATGAGGTTAGCATGTCCCTGTGCTGACCAGCCGGTATCATTTTCGCCGCCTCCGTGCTGCAGATAGAGTACCGGATACCGTTTTTTTGTATTTTTATCGTATCCGGGAGGTGTGTATATAAAACAGCGACGCATGTTTTTATTCACTTCGGAATAGTAAATATGTTCACGTACCTGTCCGTGAGGTACATTTTTCAGGGCGTAAAAGTCCTGATCGTGAGCCGGCACCTCAATTCCGCTACCCCATCTTGAAGCACCATAATAGTACAAGCTTCCAGGATCCGGAACCGATGCACCGTCAATGTTTAGCTGATAATAGTGAAAACCTTCGTCCTGAGGAGCAGATTCACCTGTCCAAATGCCATTTTCATCTTTAATTAAATCGTACTTCACAGCTCCAATGTCAAGCTGAACCAATTTGGCATCCGGAGCCGAAATCTGTACGCGAACTCTCCCTTCGGAGTTTACCTGCGGGAATTTTTTACCCATCTGAGTTGTGGAGGAAGTTTTGAAATCTTCAACGACTTGAGCATCAGACCGCAAAGAGTAAAACATGACACCTGCAAGAAAGGCCAGCAAGTAAAAAGAATTTAATTTTTTCATGTTTGATAATATTTATTTGGTAGTCAATCCGTTATTTGTAATCCGAAAATAATCAAACGAAACATCGAATGGCGTATCGGGTTTGGTGGTATCCGAATCGAACCAGAAAATGCTTTTCATGTACTGGGTAATGATGCCATCACAAACCATCAATCCTGACCGGATGTCTTTGAGTAAGGTAGTTGCCGAGCCGAGCATGTCAAATTTAGTTCCATCCAGTGAATAATATGCCGTATAAAGGTTTCCTTTTCTGACAAGCCGGAGAATAAGCGGATTTCCTTCGACCACAGGATTTGGCACGTTGCAGCTTGCAAATGATTTAGGTATGCCATTTTCTTCCATCATCAGGTCGATGGTACCCGGATGAACAGGAGCACCCGGTCTTTTCATCTGGCTTGTTTTCACTACTGCACGGAACATGAGTTTGATGAAATTGTCATCGTCCTGGTAAACCAGAATTCCGGCATTCTCAGGCTGCGATGGTATTCTGGATGCAGTAAGTTTTGTTTCGATGGTCCAGTCGTTGTTTGTGCTTTGCAGGAACAGGTTCCGGCCATTATTAGTATGTTCTGACACATCACCAGGCTGGCTTGTAATGGTCAGCGAACCAGGTTTTTTAGCGAATGAATATGAAGCCTGATCTTCTCTGATCCATTTCCACTGCTCACCTGGTGTGTTCTGAATGAATTCATCGCTTTGTGATTTTACGTCGAAATTTAAATAACAGGTATTTATCTCAGAAGTAACATCGTCAATCAGATTTACAGTTGCTGTTCCGGGTACACCTGCGGCTTGTACAATATCCACCCGGATATCCGGATACATGGCAGCTGCTTTCACTACGGGTATTTTCGATTTTTTATCAAGCAGGTAGCTGTATGCTTTGTTATCTTTGGCAAAATCAGTCACAGGTTTTCCATTCACTATAATCGATTTTGGAGTGAGGTCAGGCATCACTTTTATAGGATAACTGCCTGTAACGGTTTTCCCATCAATGGTTACATCAGCAAAAATCGTTGCTACACCTATGCCTTTAACCGTTACATTCCCTTTATTATCTACAAAAGCTACGGAAGGATTGTTGCATCTATACGTTACTTTTGCTTTAGCGAGGTCTAAGAAACTATCGTCGGACATGGCTGCTGTGACACGAGTCTGTAGTGTTGCTCCGGGTCTTAAAACAGACAGGTCGCTTTCTGCCACAACTGTAGCTAACATGGGTTTATAAACTCCTGACATGGTTGCTTCAACGCTGCCTTTGATGTCTTTGGATGAAGCTCCGATTTCGAAAACGTACTTTCCCGGGTCAAACGTTATTTTGTTTTCTTTATCATCCCAAAACCAAAGATCTTCTCCGTCAATTTCAATGGAAACTGTTTTGGTCTGTCCGCGCGGAATGGTCACTCTTTTGAAACCTTTCAGCCTTTTTATTGGCCGTTCGAGCGATGCGGGACTATCGGGGGTTTTTACATAAACCTGAACCACCTCATCCCCATCCATTTTTCCTGTATTGGAAACATCCACGCTGACAGTAACTTTGCAGTTTGGCGTGATACGGGTTTTATCTATTTTGAAATTACTGTACTCAAACGTGGTGTAGGACATTCCAAATCCAAATTCATAGGAAACATCCTTGTCGAAATACCAGTATGTTCTTCCGTTGGAATTTTTTCCGCGAAGCGTATAATCATTCAAATCGGGTATATCGCTGAGGGATTTATGCCACGTCACATTGAGTTTTCCGCTGGGATTCACATCGCCAAAAAGGATTCTGGCCATAGCCGTTCCCTGTGCCTGACCGTTGTATCCGGTCCAGATAATTCCTGAAACGTTGGGATTATTTTTAAAAGGTTCCACTTCCACCATCCCCATGGTTTGCATGATGACAATGGTATTCGGATTGACGGCGGCAACTGCCCGGATTAATTCGTTCTGATTTCCGGGAAGTTTCAGCGAGAACCTGTCAGATTCTTCACGTCCGGTCGACTGGTCGGTACCTACAAAAACCAATGCTACATCTGCTGAAACTGCTATATCAAGGATTTGCTGATCTATTGCAGAGCCCGGAACTTCCTTGTATACTAAAACAAGCGGCTGGGGTCCTGAAATTCCCAGATTATTGATTTTCAACGGAATAATTCGATTCCTTCCGTAATTTCTGAAATCACCACGATTTTCGAGGGGTTTGATGACTTCCGAAGCCAGAATATTTCCGGAGGCTGATCCTACTCTAACCTCAAGAATGCCTCCTTCACCCGAAACAGCCAGATTGAACCGGATGGAATCGACATTCGTAATATCAACATTTTTATACATCGTCCAGTCGCCGTCCTTGATGCCCTGCAGTACGGTCTGTCCAAACCGGTAGGAGGCAATAACTCCGTTTGCCGCCTGGTCAAACTTTGTAGCATCATACTCCATCATAACTTTTCCGGATAAAACGGTAGAGAAACGAGCTACCGTAAGAAAGTCTGTTTTTCGTTCGGTATTACCGCCTGAGAGTGTTACCAGTTCGGTATTCAGGTTGTTTTCCCTGATGTAGTTTTGAATCCCTTTTAAAGGTGAAATGCTCAGTTCAGGTTCCACAGGGCCGGAATAGTCGCCCAGCTCAACCTTATCGGCCTGTGGTCCAAGTAGGGCAATTTTCTTCACTTTATTGAGGTTGATGGGTAATGCATTCTCCGACGATTGTGCCGGTTTGGTGTTTTTTAGTAGCACCGGTGTTTTCAACGCAACTTCCACTGCCAGGTCATTGTGTGACGGATCGTTGATTATCCCGGATTTTATTCCGGCAAAAGGTACCCTGGCTTTCGGATCGAACTCGCCGAGCCGCATTCGGATGGTAAAAAGATTGATTAGTGCCCGGTCAATATCACCGATTGTCAGCAATCCCTTTTTCAAAGACTGCTGAATATGATTTTGATATACACCGCCGCAGTCGGAGTCTACACCCGATTTCAAGCCCATGGCAGCTGCTTCTTCAAAACTTTTCGTGTAATTATGTCCGCGAACCATGTCATCGATGGCACCGCAGTCGCCTGTGATGTAGCCATCCAGTCCGTAAGTTTTCCGGGTTATCGTATCCACCAGGTAAGGACTGGCTGATACGGGAATACCGTTTACAGCATTGTAAGCCGTCATTATGGAAGGCAATTTGTAATCCCTTATCAGTTTTCTGTAGGGTGCCAGGTAAAATTCACGCATATCCCTGTCGTCCATATTCGAACTGCCTGTGTGGCGGTTGAATTCGGAGTTGTTAGCCAGGTAATGTTTTCCGCAGGGAACTGTTTTCAGGTACATCGGATCATTTCCCATCATACCCTGAATAAAGCCTTTTCCAATTTCTGAAACGAGATGCGGGTCTTCGCCAAAGGTTTCGGCGGTTCTTCCCCATCTCGGATCGCGGGCAGGCTCTATCACCGGCGACCAATAGGTCAGAGTAAATATTTTTTCAAAATTAAAACCGCGAGCTTCATCGGAAATGACAGTGGCTTCCCGTTTAATCAGTTCAGGGTCCCAGGTAGCTCCTGCAGCCACGCTATTCGGGAATGAAGTTGCTGTCATTCCGCTGTTGTTGTTTCTGCCCATCACTCCGTGCAGGGCTTCTCCCCACACATCGTAATGGTTTATTCCCAAACGCGGTATGGGAGGCATGGTATTACCCAGCTGGCTGATTTTTTCATCCAATGTCATTCGCGAAACAAGATCTACAGCACGTTCCCTGAATGAATAGGAGGTATTGAGATAAATCGGTTTTGCTGAACTTCTGGTGCCTGATGTAAATACAGCGATGGAGATACAGCTGATTAAAATCAAATCTAACAGTCTGGTTTTCATTTATTGAAAAATTAAATATTACGGCTGAGCATCGTTGGCTGATGTGGCATAAAGCCCGATTAAACTGCCGGTAAATCCACCGGCAACATTGGTAGAGAGAATATCGCCTGATTCAGTTCCTCCCAGTTTGACGAAATTCACTCCGTCCACAGAATAATTGAAATTGTATTCGTCGCCTCTGGCTACCACCTGCAACTGAACCGGTTTTTTCAAGTCAATTTTTTCGGATGCAATGATTTTGGATTGTCCTTTATCGGTTCTTTGAAGCAGAATATAAAAGTCTTTCTCCTTTTTTGTCACTCCGAAAACGTAGTTGAATCTTTCGCTTTGATAACATGTAATTCCTGCCAGTTCCCTGTCCGATTTCGGAGTAAATTTCATCGTAGTGGTAACGGTAAAACGCTGATGCTGCTGGCGCTGGAAAAGCGCTGAAACCGGAGCAACGGCTTTGATGCTGACCTCGAAGGGTTTGATGCTCAGTCCGTTTTTTGAAGTCGTAATGAAATCTTCGCGCGGTCCTCTCATGCCAATCCAGCGGTAGTCGAGGTTTTGATCCGTAAAATTATCGGTAAAAGTGAAATTTCCATTCGGGAAAAACCCTTCTGTTCCGGATTTGTTCACCACTCCTTTCGGCATTTTCAGTTTCGGTTCCATTGGCACGAGTCCGTTTTCGAATACCGGATACTTTCCGCTCCAGTCCACCGGCAGGATGAATGTCTCGCGTCCGGTATTTACCAGTCCTTTTTCGTTAGGACGAATGGCCAGGAATACTCCATAGTATTTTCCATCTGGTCCTTCCACAATATCTGCGTGACCGGCCCAGTCCACTTTATTGGCACGGTCAGGGTTCAGGTAGCGTTGTGACAGTATCGGATTGGATGGTGCGGGAACGTAATGACCTTTGGGATTGTTGCTCGTGAAGATTACCTCGCTGTGCCATCCGCCTGTTCCGCCTTCGGCGCACATCAGGTAGTAAATTCCGTTTTTTTTGTAAATGTGCGGCGCTTCAATCCAGATTGGTTTTTTCGAAAGATCGACCCCTCCATCCACAATTATCTTATCAGTTCCGGCTATTACTTGGTCGTTTTCAATATCATATTCCCAGATTTTAATCACGCGGTGTCCTTTGTAAAGCTCTTTTCCGGGATCCGGAGCATCGTTGTGTACCACGTAGGCTTTGCCGTCGTCGTCAAAGAACAGCGATGGATCTATGCCGCTGAAATTCAGTTTGTAAACTTCACTCCAGCCCATGAATGGATCTTTTGTCTTTACCAACATATTGTTCACATTGCCGGCAAACTGGGTGGTAATCATATAAAATGTTTCGTTATTTGGGTTGTATTTGATGGAAGGAGCGTAAATTCCGGCGCTGATACCTGTATCCTGCACTTTCAGTTGCGACTTTCTGTCGAGAACGTGTCCGATCTGTTTCCAGTTTACCATATCTTTTGAGTGGAAAATCGGTACACCCGGAAACATGGCAAATGTGGATGTAACCAGGAAATAATCATCACCTTTACGGGTAATGGACGGATCGGGGTAGCATCCCTGCAAAATTGGATTGTAAAACTCATCCGGTTTCAACGGAAAATCATCATATACCTGATCTTCACCCTGATATACATAACTTGTAAAAACAGGATTGTTGGAAACTGACTTTTTTTGTGCACTCATTCCGGTTAATGGAATCAGCATCAGCCCGATTAAACTTAAAACAAATACTTTTTCCTGAATCTTTTTCATGCTGTTTGGCTCTTATTTTAGTTGTTATAATTGATGCTGAAGTAGTCAAAATCAACATATCCGCCTGTGTTTTTCGTTGCATAACTGAACAAACCGTAGCGATATCCCATGAAATGAGGAAGTGTGTATTTCATGTGCAGAGGTGTTCCGATTTTGTTCCATTTTTTCCCGTCAATGCTGTAATAGAAGTCGGCCATGTCGCGCATATTTGTGAAGTCGCAGGTGGCTTTGAAATATACATATTTTCCTTTCAATGGTATTTTGATTTCTTCCCCGGGTTTATCCGCACCTGCATTGACCATTACGATGTATTTTTCGCCGTTTTCATATCTGACACCTGCAAAGGCGTATTTTACCTGAAGCAACATCAAACCGGCAACATCGCCTTCTTTCATTTTGGAGACGTTTATTTTGGTTTCTCCCACGCATTTTGGTCCGATGGTGCGTTGAGTAAGCATATTTCTTGCAGCGAGAATTTCATGGTCCACACGTCCGTTTATTAATCGTAAATAGCCTTTTTTCCCGTTCACTTTCCAGTTCGAATTATCCGGGTTATGGTTCCACTGCCATACCAGCGGAAGTAACGGTTCGTTTTTCTTCCGTTTGAAATCATCCGAAGCCACAATACCGGGTATTAATCCCTTACCTGCCGGCAGGTCAAGCGAAGCGGGCACTTTGCCCTCATTTCCCAAAACAGGCCATCCGTCTTCCCATTTCACGGGAACCAAATACGGAATACGCCCCACAGCTCCATAATCGCGGAAAAGGTAGGCATACCAGTCGCCTTCAGGTGTATCAATCAATCCTCCCTGTGCTACACCCAGGTCCTGCAATGCAAGTCTTCCTTCGTATGGCCCTGTTATTTTGTCAGCCTTGTGAATAATTACGGTTCTCATTCCGTTTCGGGGCCAGGTGATATTAAAAAGATAATATTTCCCGTTCACTTTGAAAAGTTGTGAACCTTCGGACTGGAGAATGATATTATTTCCGGCAGGTGCACTCGCATTTTCTATCAGCACCCTTTCGGTACCTTCTTTTACCCCCGACAGGTCCTCTTTTAATTCAGCAATTCTGAGTTTTCCTGCTCCCCAGATGATGTAATTTTTACCGTCGTCATCAAAGAAAATTGTGTGGTCGTGGTAGGAAGGCCTGAATTTTTTCACTTCCCAGGGTCCCTTTTCAATGTTTTTTGTGGAATAAATATACGTGGTGCCGGTAGTTCCTGCAAATGTTGATACATAATACGTGTTGTTCACATAGCGGATGCAACTTGCCCAGGAGCCACCTCCATAGGCGTTTTTCCCATTGTTGAGATTAAGTGCATCGGTATCGTCGAGAATGTCGTAGCAAAAACTTACAAGTTCCCAGTTCACCAGGTCTTTGGATTTCATGACAGGCACGCCCGGACTCATGTGCATGGTGGTGCTGCTCATGTAGTAGGTATCTCCCACTCTGACTATCGACATATCGGGTACATCGGCAAAGATCAGTGGATTTTCGGCTTTTTGAGCTGATGCTGACACAACTCCAATTAAGAGGAAAGATGCAAAAACAAGTTTTTTAAGTAATAATTTCATCGTGATTTTCTTTTTTATTTTGAAAACAACCAGTAATCGAAATACATGATTCTTCCGGGTTTATCGGATTTGAAAACAAAAAACAGGTCGTGCGTTCCGGTTACTTTTTCAACACCGGTACTGACCACTTCCCACCGGTCGTCACCACCCGTAATCGGCACTTTTATCGTCCCGATTAGCTTTCCATCCCTGCTTCCGAGACGGATTTCCATAGTTACACCTCCATTGATGGTCGTACCTACCCGGGCTGAAAAACGAGCCGCTCCCTGAGATCCAAAGTCAACTCCTTTTACATTCGTGTAAGCATTATCCTGCATTGCATTTACAAATACTCCCACCTGCTTATTCTGCGAAGCTTTTACTCCCCCTGAAAAAGCGATGGTTTCTGCTTCATTTTTTCTGAATGGATTCACGGTTTCCAGTCCGCTCACGATTCCATCGGTCATTTTCATTGGCTGTATTGTTCCGTCTTTGTTGAATTTTACTTCATTCACGCACACCGAACGGTTGAATCCCTGTCCGCCCGGAAGTGCTCCGTTGTGGTAAAAAAGGTAGGTTTTCCCTTTGTAGTCAATGATTCCGGGGTGATTGGTGAAACTTCTGCCTTCGGTCGGCATCAAAACTCCCCGATTTTTCCAGGGACCTTTCGGACTTTTGCTGGTTGAATAGCCCAAATGCTCCGGAATCGGACCTCCACCCCAAAGCAGGTAGTACATATCTTTCTGTTTGTAGAGCCAGGGAGCTTCTTCGTACAGAGTCGGACGGTCCTTTATTTCTCCTTCTCTTTTTCCAAAAGATTCTTCAGTCATAGGAACCCGCACAATATCATTTTTGAAAGAAATCATATCTTCGTTCAACTCCACGTAGTAGCAGTTCGGATTTCCCCAGTAAAGGTACGCTTGTCCGTCATCGTCAATAAAAACAGTGGGATCAATATCGCCATGGCCGCTTTGCACCAGCGGTTTTCCGAGCGGATCGTAAAAAGGTCCGTACGGACTATCCGCTACAGCAACTCCAATGGCAGGCTTGTTGTTTAATCTGGAAGTTACAGGCACGTACATGTAAAATTTTCCTTCTCTTTCGATGCATTGTGCTGCCCAGGCATCACCTTTTGCCCATGAAAAATCAGAGTAAGAAAGCACGATTCCGTGATCGGTCCAGTTTACCATGTCGGTAGTGGTGTAAAGTTTCCAGTTATTCATCACAAACCAGGAGGAATTGTCCTCGTCGTGGCTGGTGTAGAGATACATTTTTCCGTTGTGAACCATCGGCGCCGGATCGGCAGTATACATGGTCTGAACGATAGGATTAAGAGCATTTATTACAGTAAAAACACTTAACAGGAAAATGATATGGAGAACTTTTTTTTTCATTTTTTAAAATTGTTTTTTGGAAAAATAATCCGGTACCTGCCGCTGAGATGCATAAATGAGAATAACCTCAGCAAACCATCGTAATAGGCATCGAAATATCCGTCATCATAAGGTTCATGTTTTGCATTCCAGAGCTGGTCGACAAATTCGCGGCTTATTTCATTTCTGGCAGCTATAGAAACTGCCGCCGAGGTGGCTACCAGACCTAATGAATGTCGTAATGCCTTGTGTTCGCCGGCCGGAAGAATTTCATTTACATCTGTACCATCTACGTTATATTGATCTGAAAAAGTGGTCAGTCCTTTGAAATACAGGAATTTCTGAATTTTATCAGCATACTCCTGCTGCCATTTTGTATCGGCATTCATCCATGAATAATCCAGGGCAATGTTCATCGGCACCCGCCACGAATCAAAGCGGAATGCATCGCCGATAATTCTGCCGTTGTTGAGCAAAGTCCCGTCGTAATTATTATAATCAGGATTCAGTCCGGTGACGGGATGTATGGATTTATGCAGATATTCGCGGCTTTTCAGGGCACACTCGCGCCAGTAAGCGGCACGTCCGTCGTCAGCCCAGCGCGCCCATACTTCATAAAATGCCGGGATGTGGTAGGAAGGATCTGTAAATCCGGCAGCGCGGCCAACAGGTACAAATGTGATGAGCTTGTGTTCCGGATGAATGAGGGGAACTACTCCGTGTTCACCCGATTTTTCCTGCGAGCAATCGAGGATATTGCGGGCTTCAGCCAGATAATTAATCCCTGTATCGTTGCCCCAGCGGTTGGAAGCAAAAATCAAGGCCGTTACGTAGTAAAGTTCACCATCAGAAGCAGGTCCCTGCGAGTTTCGCGTACCGTCGGTTTTCAGACTCCACGCAAAATAGCCTTTCATTGGTCCTTCCTGATGCTGCATGTATTTTTTTCCCCAGCGCCACAACCGGTCAAAAATTTCCCTTTTATCAAACTGAACGGCTATCATCAGCCCGTAGGACATGCCCTCGGTGCGTACATCGTGATTCTTAATATCAGAAATATAAGCCATGGAATCGCCTGCTTCAAAATAAATCTTATCGGGTCCGTAAAATAAACCGTTAAAAATGTCATTCAGTTTTGCATCCACAGCTTCCGGTGTATATCCCATTTCAACAAATACATTCCGGTATTTTTGAGTTTCAAAAGCACCTTTTGTCCAGGGTATTGAGGGCTTTGCTGCCTGAAGAGGCATTGAGAAGTTCACTAAAAACATAATAATTGCAAAGAAGAATGATTTCATTTCTTTTTTCCGGTTTTAATATTTCATGCTTACAGAAACTATGCTGTTGAGCGAAATACCTACTACAACTGATTTCTTGTCGTCCGAAATTTTAGTGTCAGTCGTTCCCATATTTTTGGTTTCTGTAGTTTCAACAGCAGCTGCAGATTTAATGCCGGAAAATCCGGCCAGCTCTACTTTGAGGCCTGTTGCATTGCGATTGATGATGACGGCTGTATATTCTCCGTTTCCCTGATAAGCTGTTACCAATAATTCGTTTCCAACCTGCTGTACATTGCTGATTGTGGAATTAATACGTGTTCTTCCGGTTGCATATTTAGCATAGTGGGCCATGATGTAACCTCTTTTGGTTACTTCGCCTTCGGCAACCAGGTTTTCGGATCCGCTGTCGGCTATCATGCTGTAAAATCTTTTCAAATACCACCATACGTACGCATTGAAACCGGCGTTCATGCAGTCGTGGATCTCTTTAGCCACATAGTCAAGTGAGGGCTTCCATGTCCAGTTGATTTCAGGCATTTCTGCCGTTTTTTGGGTGCTGTTGTATAAATGCTCGGTCATCCAGAATTCTTTTCCTTTCTGTTGAACCAGCGGATCAGCGGCAATTCCGCCTCCGTAGAGATGAGTTGCGGCTATATCAAATTTATTCACTGCGATGGCATCGTTCAGCAGCGTGTTTGTGTAGGTCTTGTTGAAATTGTTTACAGCTTCTCCCGCGATAAGTTTTGTTCCCAGTTTGTCGCCGTAATTCTGGACGAAACTGAGCATCTGAGTAGCCGACCAGGAGCAGCCGTCGTAGTCCACTTTCCAGTCGGGTTCATTCTGGATGGAAACGGCGTAAATGTTAAGTCCCTGTTTTTTTTGATAATCAACAAATGCTTTCAAATGAGCCGCGTAATCGGCATATTTTTCCGGAAGAAGGTAAGCACCCTCTTTGTTGGTTTGAAGTCCGTTGCTTTTCATCTCCTTAGGAGGTGTCCAGGGTGAGGCAAACACGATGGCACCCAGCGACTGTGCTTTCAGAGCCGTAGCCGTGTTGAGTCCCCAATCCGACTGATTCGGATAGAGCATCATACGGATAATATTGTAACCCAGATCGCCGTACAGTTTTTGCACTTCGGCATCTCTCAGATTGTTGCCGGTCCATGAAGGATTGAGCATGCCGCCGAAGCCGGTCACTTTCTGGTACGACACTTCGGGACTAAGTGTAATTTTTGTTGAGACACTGGCGGTCTGCTGGGTGATTTTCAGACGCAAAGTTTCTTTGGTGGAGAAATTGGTGAGCATCAGCTCCTGGCTCCTTTCAGCCGGAGATGTATTGGGAAATAAGCGAACTGCGACAGTAGTTTCACCCGTTTTGGCAACATCCCCGCCCAGCTCCACCGATATGTTTTCAATCACATCGCCCGAAAGCTTTGCCAGTTTCCAGGTTGTTTTTGACCATGATATCTGAATTTCAATCTGTTTTGTATCCCATGGAAGCAATGACAGATTGATGGGATTAAACTCTGCTTTCCCCAATACTATTTCATTACCAGTACCGGGATTATCATTTCCGCACTGAACAAGAAAAACCGAAACAAATTGCAAAAAGGATAGAAAAAAAATATGTTTTTGATTTTTGAACATAAAAAAAATGATTTCAACAGTAAACAATTTATGGTGTGTTCATATATCTTTCGTGTACTTTCGTCACATTCAAGAATTGTTTAATCACTAAAACCGGGATATGAATGGTTAATATAAAGACAGTGATATTATTATAAAAAAAATAATTCCTCTCCTCCGGGTGTGAAGAAGAGGAATTATTCATTTGCTTAGTTTGAGGGTGTGAAAAGTACTTTTCCGGCCAGTCCGTTTGCAAAACCACCGTAAGTATGTTTTCTGTTGTATCCTGATGTCCACAAACCAATTGGTTCGCCGCCTCTCCAGGATGAATCAGCAGGACTATCAGTGGTCGCCCATTGAGTTATTCCATAACGTTGAGCAGCGGGTACATTGTCAAAATATGCTTTGATGATATCCTGATAGAACTTCGCCATGGCTTTTGATTGTTCCAGGGTCACCTGTTCGGTTTTAAGATTAGCCGAGCCACCTTCGGCTCTGATGCCCATATCCAGTTCTGATATTTTAATCAGTTTTCCGGTTGCAGCCAGATTTTTGAACATGGCAATAATTGCATCAAGCGAAGTTTCGCCGAGTGTAACGTGCATTTGTGTACCAATACCGTCCACTTTGGCTCCTTTGCTTTCAACGTATTTTACGTATTCAATCAGTCCCAGGCATTTTTTCTGATCAGCACCTTCCAGCCCATAATCGTTGATGAACAAAATATCATCCGGATTTCCATACTGACGGGCAAGCTGAATGGCTCTCACGGCATAGTCCTTACCCAGATAATCCTGCCAGTAGAATTCATCGGCTGCCATATCTGTTTTTCCTACTCCGGTTTTGAGTTTCGAAGGATCAGGCCAGTCTGACATCGGTTCGTTCACCACATCCCATGCTTTCACATAATTTTTGGTTGCGCCAAGCATGCCGGCCATCCATGTATCAAGAGCACCGTCGATAAGCAGTCGTTTTTCTTCGTCTGTTTTCGGAATGATGATGTCACCCGAACCCATACCGCCAAATCCTTTTCCCTGTGCAGAGATGGCAATTTTTGCTATTCCGTTCCAGGCTCCGTTCCAGCCACTTACTGCTCCGATTTCAAAATCACCGTTTCCAATCAGGTTATTGGTTGTTCCGTCTTCCACCAGCACCACATTGTCAATGTAAATGGTGCCTACGTATTGTCCGAAATTGAACAGGAAACGGGTGCGGTCGGCTGCTGTAACTGTTGTTGACAGTTTGACCTGCGACCATTTTGTTCCCAGTGTGAATGATCCCATACTATTCGAAGGATAAGATCCGGAGGGAGTTTGAAGATCGGCTGTCAGCGTAGCGCTTGCGTCGGCTTTTGCCCAGAAGGTTAAATTGTATTTTTTACCGTTTTTCAGGGCATCAAAGTTAGTTCCAACCTGAGCTTCCCATGGATTCTGAGTCTGAGGATTTGTAAGAACCATTGCATAACCTCCGTCTATGGGTTCACTTCCGCCTTTTTCATTGAATTTCTCCAGCTTGATATTGTCAAAATAATAGCTGGTAGCCGTTTTTCCTAGATTGAAGGCGATGGTTCCGGTTGTAGCAACATCTGCCGAAACAGTGATTTCTTTCACAAATTCAGACCAGGCAGGTGTGGAAGAGATGCTTCCAAAAAAGTCCCAGTGCTTGTACTGATAAGGTACTACGTGTGCCTGCGTTGCAAACGTGGCAGGATCATCGGAGCGTACATCCATTCTCAGGATGTATTTTTCGCCTTGCTTCATCGCGGGGGAAAATTTTATGAAGAACTGGCAGTCCCACTCATTTGTTCTTACTGCTGCATTCGTGATTTTAAGTGCACGTCCCGTGCCGGCAGCACCTGTACCTGCAGCTGTGAATGATACAACTGCATTGTTGTTGTATTCGTAATTGGAGGCATCGTTAGTTTCAAAGTCCTGTTTGGCAATTACTTCCCATGTCGGGCCGCCCTGGCCTGGTACTACTGTAGGTGCAATCAGGCCTTTCAGATAGTTGGCATTTTGATTTGCATGCCATACCAGTGTGTGTCCGTATATGCTGGTACCAGCTTCCTTTGCAACACTTATGAGGTTAAGCACATCATCCAGTTTCAGTGTGCCGTCGTTCTGAACTACTGCTCCGTGCTTCATTTCATATCCCATGGAGATTTCGTCGAAATTACTGTTGAGCAACTGATAAACAAGACCTTTACTCACATATTCCGATAAACTTGCACCGGCTCCCAGTTTGAATTTGGGATTCTCGGTACGGTTCACATAAGCTTTCAGTATATCGTAATTATTTAAATATTCCGCCACGGCTATACTTTCCGGTTTTTCCACAGAGAAATCGAGGGGAGCGTTGTCTGCACAAGCTGCAAACAATACCGGAAAAGCAATCAGCATCAAAATTTTATTGATAGTCTTCATTTTTCTTTTGATTTAAATTAATTAATTACTTCACATACAAAGGAGTGAATGTTTCAAATTTCACACCACGGTCCCTTACTACGAGTGTATCTTTGGTAGCATATGTTACACCGGCACCGGATGTGATGTTATAATCGAGGTATACAACATCACGATCTTTATTGCCCCAGCTGTTTTTATCTCCTTTAGCCACAAAAGTACCCGTTCCGGTAGCTGTGTAACCAGCTGTGTTCGTGGACACTGTACACTTGTTGCTGTTGTCAAAAGTAAGCAGTAGTGTGCAGGTTTCTTTTACGCCCTGGGCATTATCTACAGCTACAGGAAATTCGTTTGACATCAGTGAGGCTGAGGTTAAACTGGAGAGTTCGTCATTTTCCACGTAGGGTTTATGGCGAATTACAGTAGTCGTAGTACTGTTTTTGGTAATTTTGTCCACTCCTCGACGCAGATAGTTGGCATGCCACTTATTGATGAATTTCACACAATACAGCACAAAATCTTTTGGCTGAACGTCCCAGTCGGCGGTATTTCCTCTGATTGCTCCGCTGAATTTCGGATCGCCTGAAAGAATTGAATCTGCATTTTCAACTTTTGTCATTCTGAGCGGAACAACATAAGTGTTTTGCAATGATTTCTTATCGGCAAAGAAAGCATCTGAAAGCTGTACTCCTACTGCTCCCTGAAGTTTCTTATCAAGCTGAATCTTATTTGCTGCCAGGGTGTAATAATTAGCCGGCATAGGCAGCACAGGTATTCCTGCTGCGAAGAACATATTATTGGTCAGCGTGTTATCCACCGATACATCTATTGATATATTCTTTTTGTTGGAGTAAACGCCTCCCATGGTAGCATAAATCTCGAATTTATGCTGATTGTCGAGGCTGGTATCGTAAAGATCTTCACCAAGCACAATGGTTCTTACCGGATACTGGTAGGCGAAAAACACCGTACTATAGTCAAAATCAGGAAATTCAACATCCTGATTCCGGCAGGAAGTAATCAGTATGGATAAAATTCCGATAGTCAGAATTGAAAATAATTTTATCTGTTTCATCTGTTTAATTTTTATTGATTTAATATTGTATGCTGCAAAAAACTGATTTCTGTCATGTTATTTTCTTGCCATCACAATTTTAATTATTTACTTCTCTTATATTGCTGCTTACCAGCCTTTGTTTTGTTCCAGATTGGACCATTTACGGGTTTCATCATAAGGAATCGGGCCGTAATACATATAATCTGAATAAACTCTGTTTTCCACATTCAGCGGAGTGTAAGTCAGTGTACCGCTGGTTTGCTTATCGATAGTCATTCCGAGTGCGGTTTCATTCAGATTAGCTTTCCAGCGACGAAGATCCCAGAATCTGAAATTTTCGAAACAGAGTTCCAGACGACGTTCGTTTCTTATCAGTTCGCGCATTTTATCCTTATCTCCTTTAATGCTTTCAAGATATGCATCACCATTGGCAACTCCCACACCTGCTCGGGCACGAATGGCTTTCACCACATCGTATGCACTGTAAGTCTGATTTCCTTTTCCGGTTGGACCGTAAGCTTCATTAGCAGCCTCTGCATAATTGAGGAAGATTTCAGTGTATCGGATACGTGCCGTATAGTGGTACTGTGCCGTGTTGAAATTCGGATTTGGATTCACATCCTGACGAAGCAGTTTGCGCATGTAGTAACCGGTACGGGTTGACTGTCCGGCTTCTTTGTTGATTGCATCGTTGTTTGTTCCATAAGTACCAGTAGTAATAGTAGTACTGCTTGGACCTGCCGTCGAACCGTTTACAAGAATGTATTTAGTCAGGCGCGGATCGCGGTTGGCATAAGGAGATGCAGCGTCATAACCGCTTTGAGCGTTATCAATCGGATATCCGTTTTGCATCGGGAATGCGTTCACCAGGTTCTGGGTTGGATTTACACGTCCGTTACCATAAAGTGACGGAGGGAAGTTATTTCTTTCCAGTTCAAGTCCGGGTCCGTCAGCCGAGTTGGATTTGTCGCTTCTCCAGATAATTTCCTTTGGATTGGCACCCGAAGCCAGCGCGTTGATTTCTGCTGTGTTTGTGTACCAGGTTCCTCCGTTTGGATCTATTCCGGATACTCCCCCGATACGATCGAGGACTGTTGCAGCATACATGGCGGCATTTTCCCATGTCATGGTAGTACCCTGGTTGTATGCCGGGCTGGCAGCTAACAGCGCAGCCTGCGAGCGGATAGCTTCCACTATTCTGCCTGTCATACGACCTTTCATCAGGTCACCGTTCACACGGTTGTAATCTCCGTGGAGTGTTACACCGAGCGATTTGAATTTTGCCGGGATTGCATCGCTGTTGGCTACATCACCATAATCGAGCGGAAGCAATTCGATTGCTTTTTCAGCATCGCTGAATATCTGTTTGACACAATCATCAAAAGTATTTCTTGGAACATTGAAATCTGAATTAGCCGTTTCGGGCAAAGTAAGATTAGGAATACCCATCAGTTTACCGTCAGCTGTCCAGCCTCCGTGAGCAAGTAGCAGATAATACATGTGTACTGCTCTCAGACCGTAAGCCTCACCTTTCAAGCGGTTGTTGTAAAGCATTTTTACAACTTTGTCTTTACTCCATTCCACTTTATCGGCATTTTCCAGGAAGATATTGATGTATTGGATGGCATTTCTTCTGCCCTGCCATTGCGACACCGGATTATTGCTTGATGACCACGTACCACCTGCCATAAGGCGGTAGGTATTGGATATGTCGTTCGATACGGCATCGTCTGTGGCCACATCACTGTTTGGACTTGATGAATATGGCAGGAGGATATAGGCATTAGCCAGTATTCCCTGAGCATAAATCGGTTCCTGGTACATTGCTTCAATACCGCGTGTATTCTCTAAAGCCGGTGAAAACACATCTTCACAAGCTGTAAACCCGAGCACTGCTGCAAGAACCAATAATTTTACTGTTTTATTTATAATATGTTTCATCTTAGTTACTTTTTTAAAGTTAGAATGTTGCTTTCAGTCCGATATTATAAAAACGTGTCTGAGGTGCGCTTCCCACATTCATTTCCAGTATTTTGCTTACGCTGGAAATCGTCAGCAGGTTTGATCCGCTTACGTATGCCGAAATTTCATGGATAAAGAAATTCTGTAGCATGCTTTTCGGAAAGTCATAGGTCAATTGAACTTTAGCCAGGTTGAAACGGTCATTTTTATAAATCCAGAAATCTGAACTCCGGAAGTTATTGGCGCCACTCTGAGTTGTAAGTCGCGGATAAGCAGCTGTTTCTTTGGTTTCTTCAGTCCAGCGGTCACGCACTACTTCCGAGTATTTTGTATCTCCGAATACCCAGTAATAAGAGTTGTTTTTCATCGCGTTAGCTCCGAAACCTCCGGTGCCCAGGGCAAATAAAGTGAAGTTATTCCATTTAGCTGATAAATTCACACCCATGGTAAAGGGAAGTCCGTACCAGCCACCGCGTCCGAGATAAACCTCGTCTTTTTCGTCGATTTTTCCGTCGCCGTTCTGATCTTTATACTTGATATCACCGGGTTTCACTTCGGCAAATCGCTGTGTCTGATGGCTGGAGATATCTGTTTCGTCGCTGAAGAATCCAAGACTTTCAAGTCCGAAAATAGCATCAATCGGTTTTCCGGTTCTGTTTTGATATCCATACTCGTAATTTTCATCCCGTTTGGTAGCTTTAGTTGTGTAGTATGTACCTCCAACACCCAGTGAGAAGTCAACCTCTCCGAATCGTTTATTCAGGTTTACACTGAAATCAAAGCCGCTCCGCTGGTTGTTGTTGAAGTTGTAGAATGGAATAAAAGATGCTTCGGGGTAATAGGTAAAGAAGTAATTCGGGAATATGGTACCCGGCCTTACTACCAGACCTTCAGTAGAATTCATAAAGAAAGATGCATCTGCCGTTATCAGTTTTTCCCACAGAGAAGCTCTGAGGTTTGCAGAGAATTCTTTTCTTTTCACAAAACCGAGATCAGGATTTCCTCCGCGAACAGAATTGGTGGAATGTTCCACCGAAGCATCGTTCCATCCCCACCAGGCACCGTCGGCCTGATTGAATTGCGATTCGTACATGTAAAATTCTTCAATATCCAGATCGCTATTGAGTATGCTTCCTGAAATGCTCAGCATCAAATCATCCACAGCTGTTGCGGCAAGGAAATTTTCATTGCTCAATTTCCATCCCAGGGTTAATGATGGTGAAAATGCTCCCCTCTTACCGGGTGCCAGTTTAGCGGAATGCGCATACGCTGTGCTGAATTCAACGAAATATTTTTTCAAATAATCGTATCCGAGTTGCAAACCCAGATTGGCATTACCGATGCGGTGGTATACCTGCGATTCAGTCTGCTGGAAACCATTGGCAAGCAGCATTGCATTGAAATTGTGTACACCGTCAATGGAATTAACATAATTAAACTGTCCGGAAAATGCCATTGTCTGACGGTTGGTACTTCCTCCGATGTTCTGAACACCCGGTTTTCTGTCATTATTGTATTTCACCAGCCCTGACACTACATCTGCTCCATTGTAATTTGACCACGCAGGAGTAAAAATGGCGTAGGTGTTATCGTATGAAGTGTTGTATGAGGTTGCGTAATCAACAGCAAACTGAGTATCGAACGATAGCCCTTTCAGCACTTTTTCCAGGTCAATCGAGATTCCGGTGTCAAACTGGAACTGGCGGCTTGTCCATTTGTTGCTTCCTGCAGCGTAATAATCGCCGAAGATATTGGTCTGCTCAGCCTGAGTACCGCTCAGAAAGTACATTCCATCAATCTGATGGCTGTTTTGGATCAATGTGAGCGAATTCTGATCGTTCGGATTGATAAAGCTGATCGGTATAAGCGGCGAAAACCGGTTAGGACGGAAAGTCGAGGAAGCTTCCCAATAGTTGCCTTTTGCCGAACTTGTATTGTAGAAAGTAGCATTGGTGTTAACATAAGCACTGATATGACTTGAAATCGTCATATCAATGTTACCTCTTACATTCATACGGTCTGTACTGTTATTGGTTGCTTGTCCGAATTTGAAAACATCATTCTGACGGTAGTAGCCGATATTGGTATAGAAACGAGCAAAACTGTTTCCTCCGGATATTTCAGCGGTAGCATCAGAGCGGTTGTAGAATTTTCTTATGTAATCCGAAGAGAAGAAATCGATACTCGGATAACGATAAGGATTCTGTCCAGTTGAATGATTGTAGATAGCTTCGTCGCTGTACAATTTACTCAATCCGTCGTTCTCACGTGCTTCGTTGTAAAGCGTCATATATTCGGCCGAACCTAAATACTTAGGATAGCTTTTGTGAACATTGAAGCCCGTATTGACACGTGCACTCACTTTCAACGGCTCAGCTTTTCCTCTTTTAGTAGTGATGTAAACCACCCCTTTGGCGGCACGGCTGCCATAGAGAACCACAGCCGAAGCACCTTTGAGAAATGATACCTGTTCGATTTCTGTAGGCAGTACATTGTTGACATCGCGGGGTACACCGTCCACTAACACGAGATATGAATCCATACCCCATAGTGATGCGCCGTTCCAGCCTCCCACATACCCCTGCATATTATCCATGCTGTACGTATTATAGTTACGTTTGGTCAATTCATCGTAGTTTACTACCGAAACACTTCCCAAAAGATTTTTCTGTTCAACTTTGCGGAATGCAACCTGAACCAATGAATCTTTTGCGCTGTTTAATGACAGCATTTCATTTTCCGGGGCTGTTTGTGCACCTGTGAAAAATGGAATAAGTGCCAGGGCAACAAGTAAAATGAATTTTGATTGTATGTATTTCATTGTATAATCTTTTATAATTTCACACTTATTTTACTTAAAAATTACCAGCCCGGATTTTGTCCAAATTCCGGATAAATTGAAGTATCAGATACCTTCAACGGGAACCAGTAATGTTTGGCACTGAATTGACGGGTAAGGATAGTTCTTTCCCGCAAATTGCTCACACGTGCATCTTTCGGGTCATTTGTCTTGTAAAAGTCATCGTTTTCTACCCGTTCAAAGTCATGCGCAGTTTTTACGTTGTAAGGATATTCGGTGAGGAGCAGCCAGCGTTGCAGGTCATTGAACCGGAATCCCTCGAACGAAAGTTCAACTGCACGTTCCCTGCGGACTTCATTCATGAATTTATTGTTGTCAGCTGTGTAAGCTGCACTTACATGTCCGGCTCCTACTCGGTCACGGAGAGTGTTCAATGCGGCCTCGGCATCTTTGCCGAAATTGGTGGATTTTGCTTTTGCACCACCAAATGCTGCACAGGCTTCAGCGTACATCAGGTAAATATCTGCCAAACGCATATAAGGGAGGTACACGTGCAAGCTTCCGCTCCAGTTGTAAGCTCCGTCATATTTGTTTGCTGTATGCGGTACCAGTTTCTGAATAAAATATCCGGTACGGCTTCCGTTTTGATCGTTTCGCATGATGCCGGTGGTATAAAGCTGCGTGTATCGCATGAATTCCTGATCGGCAGGCATGGTAGAGTTCACATATTTGAATCCGTCAAAAACGATATCGTGGTAGAATCTTGGATCTCTTCCTTTGAAAGGGTGAGCAGGATCATATCCTGAATTCGGGTCTTCCAGTGGCAGTCCGTTTTCCATACCGTATAATTTCACGTAGTTAGCTGTAGGATGGTGAATGATGTTATCGTGTTCTACCAGTCCGTTTACTTTCGGGCCAAATGTTTTGGTAGTTCCCCAGTTACTTCCGTTGTAGTCAGTCGAAGGGCCTCTGAAAATAGCTTCCGTAGAACCCGGCATGAGCCAGTTTTGTCCGGTAGTATAGAAAATATCTGAGTAGCAGGATGCAGCATCAGCTGCTCTTACGTGGCTGTAAATATTTTTATATTTGAATTCTGCCAGCGAGTACTGTGTCTGACCACTTTCAACAAGTGACAAAAGCTGTCCGAAAGCTTCCGCAGCTTTTTTCACATATCCGGCATCGTAATTATAGGTGTTTGAACCACCTGTCTGAGCACCATTTTTCATGAGCGGACTTCCTGCCCAAAGATAGTTTTTACCCAGATAACCCAATGCCATGATTTTATTTGCGCGAAGCTGGTTTTTGCCTGTAGTGTTTCTTCCAACGGTAGTTTTGTCCCAGTCAACCGGCAGCAATTGAGCTGCTTTTGCCAGGTCGGCTCCGACTTTGTCGGCTGCTTCCTGATATGTTGGTCTTGGAAGTGTCAGTTTATCACCCGATGAGAGCACCTGATCCACATAAGGCAGCGCTCCGAGGTATTGCATTAACTCAAAATGCCACCATGCTCTGAAAAAATAGAGTTGTCCGGCTATCAGGTCTTTCTCTTCCTGAGTAGCTTCTGTGAGTTTGTCCAGATTTTCGAGACCGATATTGGCTTTACGGATAGCATACCACGCATGCGGCCAAAGCGCATGATTGAATTTATTGGTTGATGTAGGATCTGTTGAGGGTTTATCGAGCCAGCAACCGGGCTGTCCCAATTTTCCTGCCTGCCATCCCCAGAAGTTACCCTGGTCAACCTGGTTTACCATATGCCAGTCTGCCGGGGTGTTCATTATTTCATCGTCACCCCAGTTCCAGGATGTGGTCCAGTAGTTTTTTTCTTTGTCGGGAATACAATTATATATTTCCTCAATGAATCCCTGGAAATTGGTAAAATTCTTGAATGCTTCACCTTCCGATACGATTGATTCAGGTTCTCTGTCGAGATAGCTTTCGCATGAGAAAAATCCCGGTAGCATGAAGAGAATTCCGATCAATATATATATTTTATATGTCTTTTTCATTACTTCTAATATTATAAAGTGAATCTTACGCCTAAGTTATAACGTTTCATCGTAGGGTAAGCGCCCTGATAACCGGCTCCTGCAAAATTGGATTCACGGTCATCCGGCATTCTTGACCATACCCAGAGGTTATTACCATTTAAAAATACTTTCAGTGAACTTATACCAAACCTGCTCAACGAATTTCTGTCGAAAGTGTAAGCAAATTCAGCATTTTTGAGACGTATGTACGAACCGTCGTACATATACTGTGTGCCACTGTTGTAGTTTGATTTTGCCAACCAGTGCGGTATGGTAATATCAGCGTTCTGATTGTCTTTTGACCACCAGCTACCCATGTCGTACACGGTGTTCAGGTTGCTTCCAAAGCTTGTAAGCGGTACCGAACGGGTTATATTGCTTACTCCGTAAAGCTGGATGAATCCACTGAAACCTTTCCATTCAAAACCGATGGTTGAATTGTAGGTATTCTGAGGAGTTTCAGCATATCCGTAAGGTGCAGAGTCTTTGGAATCAACAATTCCGTCGCCGTTGAAGTCGATGATATAATAGTTGCCCGGCATTTTGTAACTGTCGTTTGTATCGTGTTGCGGACTTCCGTATATCTGGTCGTAATTGTTCATGTAACCTGCATCGAGGTGTGAATGGCTTTGTCCGATGCTGTAGCCGGCCTGTTTCTGATATGCCGGAAGCAGTTCGGGGTCGCTTTTCACCAGAATAGTATTTTTTGCGTGAGTCATGTTCATGTTTGCCCACAGACGCAGTTTGTTCGGAAGCACTTTATTGATGCGAAGTTCAGCTTCGTATCCTTTGGTTTTTACTTCTCCAAGGTTTGCCATGGCGGGAGTTGTTCCGAAGTAGGATGGAATAGCTCTGTCGCCGCCTCCTACCAGAATATCCACTCTTCTGTCCCTGAAAATCTCAACAGTACCTGCAAATAATCCTTTAAGCACCGCAAAGTCGGCACCAAAGTTAAATTTCCTGGCTGTTTCCCATTTAATATCCGGGTTTCCGACAGCAGACTCACGATACCATACATATGGGCTTGTTCCGTGGTTAACATCCAGCGAAGATTGTCCTCCGTATGCCCATTGGGTCATATATAGCCAGCGCTGATTCACATTGTCATCTCCTATTTCGCCATATGAAGCACGGAGTTTCAGCATATCCACGAAAGTGATTGGTTTCATGAATTTTTCTTCGGAAATCATCCAGCCGATTGCACCGGAATTGAAGAATGAGAAACGATTCTCACGGCTGAATTTTTCAGTTCCGTTGTAAGCTCCGTTGTATTCTGCAAAATATTTTCCAGCATAACTGTAAGTGGTTCTGAACACCCAGTCTTCACGGTAGCGTGGTATTTCAGATCCGGTTGCACGTTCTTCGCGGCTGAAAAGTCCCATCGCAGTAATGTCATGCAAACCAAATTCCCTACCCCAGTTCAGCTGAGTCTGGTAGTTCAGATTTCGGCGGGTCATTCCATTGTTTACGGTTCCGGGCTGAGTAGTCCAGAGCACACCCTGCATGAAGTCGAATTTATTATTGTTGTCGTATTCTTTTTTATATGTAACTGCTCCTGTAAGCGGATTGATCCATTTCTGCTGAGCATCGTTGTAAAGGTCGTTTACTCCCCTGTTGAATTCCACAAACATATTATCCCACGAAATGGCTCCTCTGAGGTTCAGTCCTTTTGTTATAAAGTCCAGTTTCTGTTCCAGGATAAAGTCGGTCGTAATAGAGGTAGTGGTTGTATTCATCACACCCGAAAGGGCTAAGTTTGCCGCAGAGTTCGAAACGTTGGAAATATCCGGATAGAATCCCCAGGATCCGTCAGCATATTTTGGAAGGAATACATCCGGTGCAATATTGTATGCTCCGGCCCACTGCTGAGCTACAGCCCATTCTGAGGAGCTCGTCTGATTCCACGGACTCTTTTTTACACCGTTCGAACCATACAGGTTAACCTTGAACACGGTACTTTTTGTTAGATTAAAGTCCAGGTTGCTACGTACATTCACACGGTTGTACCCGTATCCTGACTGGTAATTACGTCCGTTGTCCCATACTTTAAAGAGGTCGCCTTCGTAAACGAAATCGGCAGATGTATAGTATTTTACAAAATCAGTACCTCCGCTTACGCTCAGATTGGCATTGTAGGACGATGTAAAGTCTTTGAACAAGGCTCTTTGCCAGTCCACGTTGGGATAGCGCTCAGCTTCCTGCCAGTTGAGGGGATTCCGGTATTTATTGATGATGCTTTGCGGACGGATGTCACCCCAGGAGCTTGGATAAGTTCCGAGTTCGTGTTCAATGGCTATGTTGCGTGCCATGAGTGCATCGTATGAATCGAGCTTATTAGGCAGCATGGAAGGTGCCTTGATAGTGTAGTTTGCCGAAACATCAATTTTAGCACTTCCCTGGCTACCACGTTTTGTAGTAACGAGGATTACTCCGTTGGCTCCTTTCACACCATATACAGCTGTAGCCGAAGCATCCTTCAAAACAGAAATTGACTGAACAGAACTGATATCAACCGATCCCATCTGACGTTCAATTCCATCCACTAATACAAGAGGTTCAGTGTTGTTCCACGATGTAGCAGAACGAATGATTATTTTGGGTTCTTCCTCACCCGGCAGACCTGAACTTGCCGAAGTGATCACTCCCGGGAGATTACCGGTAAGAGCAGCTCCGATATTGGTTACACCTGCTGCCCGCTGAAGTACTTCGCCTGTTGTCTGGGTAATGGCACCCACCACACTTGCTTTTTTTTGCTGGCCGTAACCAACTACTACTACTTCGTCTAATTGAAGATTTTTGTCGACCAGAGTGATTAAAATCTCTCCTTTTCCTGCAACAGGTACTTCCTGAGTCACCATACCGACATAGGAAACTACCAAAGTTTGTTTTCCTGACGGAACGGAAAGCGAAAACCTACCGTTCACATCTGTTAAAGTTCCAACTGTTTTGTAATCTCTCAACATTACAGTAGCACCGATTACTGCTTGCTGACTTGCATCTACTACCATCCCTCTAACAGTGACATTTTGTGCCATTGCCGGAGTGAGTAATGAAACTGCAATCAAAAGCAGAAATACCGCAGACTTTTTCTGAATTAATTTAAAACAGAAATAATCTTTGATGTTTTTCATGAATTTGTTTTTCATTATTTTCTGGTTAAACTTAATAAAATGTTTTTCTGATAATCTGTAACCTTTATTCTCTTTTATACATTAATGAATGTGATTGAGAATTTCTTAATTGATCCGGATGGATTGTTGATTTTTAGCTCCCGTCTTCGTTTTTCATGATTATAGATATTTAAACTATGAGTAAATAAATTCTAAAAAGCGATGTTACAAATTTATCAATTACGCTTGTTATTAAGTTATATTATTAGTTCGTAAGTTTTTCTATTTGTTACATTTCATGACTGACAATTACTTTTATTTTCTTTTTTGATACATTTGCTTTTTTTTCTGCTATTTTTGTATCCTTAAAAAATATCAATGCACCATGAAACTACTATACGTCAGACTAATTATTTTTTTGTTGATTTTAAACGCTTCTGCGAGTGCTCAGACCGGCATTTTCTATTCAACGGATAAAGATCTTTCTAACAGTCTGATAAACAACATATTCGAAGACAAACGAAACTATATCTGGATTGCCACTGAAGACGGTCTGAATAAATTTGACGGTGTTAAATTCACTGTTTACAAAAATAATCAGAATGATAAGAATTCACTTAAAAACAACTATGTAAGATGTTTATTCGAAGATTCAAAAGGCAGATTCTGGATCGGAGGCATCAACGGACTTCAGCTTTTCGACCGCAAAACAAATAAGTTCACCACCGTCAATCTGTATTCTTCAGGCAATATACTTCAACCCCACGTAACTTCTATTATCGAAAGTTCCGACGGAACCATCTGGCTGAGTACCTCAGGTGAGGGTATTTTAAGGCTTTTACCAGGCAGTAAATCACGATTCGAAGCAGTAGACGGACTAAATGCTAAAATACCGAGTTTACACCTCATGTTCATCTTTGAGGACAGATACCATAAATTATGGATTGGAACTGAGAATAATGGCTTGTGTATGTTCGACAACGTTAGCGGATCTATCCGGCTGTTTGATGTGAAAAATGGTAACATCGGCAACAATCAAATGTCGGCCATCGTTGAAGACAGCAAATCGAATATATTCGTCGGAACATTGTCCGGAGGGCTTTTCAGGCTGAATAAATTAACCTGGAAATTCGAATCTATTCCCGCTAATCAGCCTCAGAATCCATTGCCTGTAAAAAGTTTGCACATTGACAAGCAGAAACAACTCCTGGTGGGTACCGACGGACTTGGGCTTAAAAAGTATAACTACGATAAAAACAGAATCGAAGATTACCGAATGAGTTCTTCCATATTTGATTTTTCAAGAATGAAGGTTCATTCCATTCTTCAGGACAGAACGGGTAACTTGTGGATAGGTCTTTTTCAGAAAGGAGTTTTCCTGCTCCGTAACAATCCGTATCGCTTTAATTATATAGGAAGTAAGTTTTACGATCAGAATCTGATTGGATCGAGCAGTGTTACAGCCATTTACAAAGACAAAAGCAATTTTCTGTGGATTGGGACCGACAACGATGGCATGTACCGGCTTGACAACCAGAATAATGTCCGGCATTTTGCCCGTACCGGTTCGCCAAATTCTATCTCGAGTACCGTGATGTGTATTACCGAAACTCAAAAAGGTGAAATGTGGCTCGGTTCTTATCTTCACGGATTGGCACTTTTTGACAAAAATTCAGGTGAATGTAAATACTTCAATCAGAAACCGGATTTTCTGGAGGGTAGTACATTTGAGAATAAAATTAATGCCATGGTATGCGATAATGAAAACAATCTCTGGATTGGTACTCATGGAGAGGGAATTTTCGTTTTCAATACGAATACCCGAAAATACGTGAAACAATACTCGTTTCCCTATATCACCAATAACTGGATTAATTGCCTGTTGAATGATAAAAACGGCTTAATATGGGCCGGAACTCACAAAGGTTTTTCAGTCATAAACAAAAAAAACAGCCAGGTGGACAATTTCTCGGAAAACAATCCGATAATCCCCGGAAAAGTAATTTATTCTATTACTCAGGACAAAAAAAACAAAATGTGGATCGGAAGTACCGAGGGAGTTGCTGTACTCGATTATCCGAAAAAATCCACACGGAAACTGACTACCGCCAACGGGCTGGCAAGCGACGTAATTTGTGGAATGGTAGAAGATTCATCGGGAAATATGTGGTTGAGCACCCACAACGGCATATCCAAGTACAATGTTGATAAGAGCATATTTACAAATTACTACAGCTCCGACGGACTCCAGGGGAATGAATTTACAAAAGGTGCCTGTTTCAAAAGCCAAAACAACGAAATTTTCTTCGGAGGAATAAATGGTGTAACCTCCTTTTTCCCCGAACAAATCAGGGAAGACAGAGAATCGCTCAAAGTTTTTGTTACAGCGCTCAATATTGGCGACAGACAGGTATTTAACGAAGGTAAAAAAAAGAACCCGAACCGTTATATTTCGGATCTGGATACCATTTTCCTGGATTACAAAGATAACATCTTTAATCTTGAGTTCTCCACATTCAGCTATGGTATTGCCGAGCAAATTCACTATCGATACCTGATGGAAGGCCTGAGCAACACATGGATAAGCACTAATCCGGGAGTAAATCGTATTCATTTCACCAATATCAACTACGGTACATACAAGTTAAAAGTATTGGCATCGGTACGCGATATTCAGTCTGAAATCAGAGAAATCACCATCATAATTTCACCTCCGTGGTATCTTTCCGGCTGGGCTATCACTTTGTATGTATTGTTGGGGCTGCTGCTTCTGTATGGTGTGGCAGGTTACTTCCTGAACCGTGCAAAACACCGGAACGAACTGATGAAAAGACAGCATGCCGAACAACTCAACGAAGCAAAACTTCAGTTTTTTATAAATATCTCACACGAAATCAGAACTCCTATGAGTCTGATTATCAGCCCGCTGGAAAAACTCATACCGGGTGAAACCGATCCACAGAAAATTTACCTCTACCAGATCATGCACCGCAACGCGAAACGAATTCTTCGACTTATCAACCAATTGATGGATATCCGGAAAATTGATAAGGGACAACTTTTTCTGCAGTTCAGAGAAACGGATATGGTTGGTTTTATTAATGACCTGATGCAAACATTCGAGTATTTAGCCAACAAACGCAATATGGATTTTCAGTTCGTACATGAAATGCCTGAGCTGAAAGCCTGGATCGACCTGAACAATATGGACAAAGTGATGATGAATATACTTTCAAATGCCTTCAAATTCACCCCCGATAATGGCAAAATCACGGTGAAACTGAGTACCGGATTCAATCCGGAATTTGAAGCACCGCTAAATAAATATTTTGAAATCGTTGTTTCCGATTCGGGAATCGGAATAAATGAATCGGATCTGGAGAATATATTTACCCGCTTTTATCAGATTGATAATGAATATACCAAATCGCAAATCGGTACAGGCGTAGGATTACATTTATCACGTTCGCTGGTCGAATTGTCGCACGGAATTATTTTTGCCCGCTCCAGTGAAGAGAATTCAGGCAGTGAATTTGTGATACGTTTGCCGCTTGGAAGCAGTCATCTGAGCGAAAAAGAGAAAATTGCAGATTTCTCGAAATCGGAAATCCTTGCACCCGTACATAATCATCAAGCTCAGGAAGACCTCTTTGTACAGGAAGTTCCCGAAGAAATGACCGAAGTGAAGCCAAAAACAAAATACCGGATTGCGATAGTGGAAGACGATTATGAAATCCGGAATTTCCTGAAAGTGGAACTAAAACCATATTTGAATGTCGAAGAATTTCATAACGGTAAAGAAGCGCTTCAATATGTTTTGACTCACAAACCGGACCTGGTACTGAGCGATGTAATGATGCCTGAGATGGACGGGCTGACCCTTTGTAAAAAGATTAAAACAAATGCAAATGTCAATCATATTCCAGTCATTCTCCTTACAGCAAAATCGACCGACACGGACAAAGCAGAAGGATTTGAAACCGGAGCTGATGCCTATATACCCAAGCCGTTCAATATCAAACTGCTTACAAAACAAATTCTGAATCTGATTGAAAACCGAAGAAGAGTGGAAATGAAACCTTTGGAGGAAGAAAACAACAAAAAACTGCTCAAAACCGAACAGCTGAAATCATCCGATAAAAAACTGCTCGAGAAAATTCTGATATTAATAAACGAAAACATCTCAAACAGTGAGCTGAATGTTGATTTCCTGTCGAAAAACATAGGAATGAGCCGTGTACATATGTACCGAAAGATGAAAGAACTGACTAACCAGTCCACACACGACATCATAAAAACTATCCGGATGAAAAAAGCTTCCGAGATGCTTTCCGAGCAGAAAATAAACATTTCTGAAGTGGCTTACGCGCTTGGATTCTCAAATTTATCGCATTTCTCTAACGTATTCAAGGAATTCTATGGAATATCGCCAAAGGAATATGCCGAGAAACACAGGAAGCAGGATGAATCGGAACTAAAATAGTGTATAAGTGCTTTTTGTACCGGGAATATCCGAATCTTTAGTCTTTTTTCCGGGAGCGGGTCTTATTATTATTCCGTTTAGCCTTATTTCTGAAATTACCTCCGGTCCGGTTTCCGGTATTCCGGTAGGATTTTCGGTTGGCCTCGGGATTGTATTCGGGCGATTCTCCCAGTTCTTCAGGAAGTGGAATCTTATAGATTTCCTTTTCCAGAAAATCTTCTATTTGCCTGAACCTGTACTGTTCCTGAGTACTCACCAGCGTGATAGACATACCTTCATCACCTGCCCGGGCAGTACGCCCAATCCGATGAACGTAATCCTCCACTTCGTAAGGCACATCGTAGTTGATTACCAGTGTAATATCATCAATATCAATACCCCGCGCAACAATATCAGTGGCTATAAGCATATTCACGCGGTTGTTTTTGAACTCATGCATGATTGCATCGCGCTCTTTCTGCTCCAGATCGGAGTGCATCTCACCTACCGAAAGTCCCATCTTCCGGAGGGTACGCGTTAGTTCTTTCACTTTAAGTTTGGAGCCTGAAAACAGAATGACTTTATTCGGAGTTTTCTCTGAAAACAAATGCCTGATGATACTATTTTTCTGAGATTCTTCACAAATGTATGCTGTTTGCATGATTGTATCCGGCGGACGCGAAATGGCAATTTTCACCTCAACAGGATCCTGAAGTATTGTTTTTGCCAGTTGGCGGATTTTGGGAGGCATGGTAGCCGAAAACATGATGGTTTGTCTGTCTTTAGGCAGACGGTGCACAATCTTCATGATATCGTCAAAAAATCCCATGTCGAGCATCCGGTCAGCTTCGTCCAGAATAAAATAACGGACGTGCGAAAGGTCTATTTCATATAAGTTGAGATGCGAAATCAAACGGCCGGGAGTAGCTATTACCACATCAGCTCCTTTCTGGAGTCCGTTTCGTTGCACATCCCATGCCTGCGAGTCGTTGCCTCCGTAAACAGCTACCGACGACACCGGCACAAAGTACGAGAAACCTTCCATCTGCTGGTCAATCTGCTGAGCCAGTTCACGTGTGGGTGACATGATAATGGCATTTACAGCATGTTCTGCATTGGATTTGGTATAAAGGTTGTTGATAAGCGGCAGCAAAAAAGCGGCCGTTTTACCGGTACCGGTTTGTGCACAGGCAATCAGATCCTTTTTATCAAGTATCACCGGAATGGCTTGCTCCTGAACAGGAGTCATTTCGGTAAAATTCATTGCATCAAGTCCATTAAGAACTGCATCACACAGCGGAAGTTCGTCAAATCTCATTTTTCACAAATATCTTTTCAAATTTTCGCACAAAAGTACTACTAAAAAATGGAAAAATGATGTTTTACAGCAGTTTATTTAAAAATACAACCGTTCAGCTAAGCTTGATACATACCCCGCGAAAAGCCGGCAGAAACAAATTATACTGATCCGGCTGAATGAAAATCTATAAAATAAAGAAGTAAAAACAACCGGTTTTGACGGGAATGACCGGGATGGAAATGTGAAAAAAATTATTACTCAGTCTGCGACCAGAAAATATTATGATAAGTTACCGATTTACTGTTATATGTATTCCGATTTATTTCAACTACCTTTGCAACTGTACATGTCACTTTTTTAAAAAAAAAGAAAAATGAAAAACAAATCGGCTTCCGTCATCATACTTTTACTACTGGTAATCATCGGTATTTTGCTTTACAACACGCTGAGGCAACCGGCTTCGAACATCCGGAATGATAAAACCAGTATTCCGGAAACGAAAGAAACAACAAATATAACTGTACAAGAAGACATTGACAAGCTTACAAGGGAGGCAGTTGTAGTGTCATACGTAAAAGAAAACGGCCGTCTGCCGGACTACTACATCACCAAAAGCCATGCAAGAGAGCAGGGTTGGATAGCTTCCAAAGGAAATCTGTGCGAGGTTCTTCCCGGAAAAGCCATTGGCGGAGATGTCTTCACCAACCGCGAAAAACAGCTCCCGATCCGAAAAGGCCGTACCTACTACGAAGCCGACCTGAATTACAACTGCGGAAACCGGAATGCACATCGTCTGATATTCTCAAACGACGGACTGATATATGTTACACACGATCATTATAAAACTTTCGAAGAAAAATGAAACAAGTTACTTTTGATTTTGAAAACATCCAAAGCATCGATGATTTTTACAGCGAAGCCGTTGCGAAACTGGAGTTGCCTGAATACTTCGGTAACAACCTCGATGCAATGTGGGATAGCCTCACCGGCTGGATCGAACTGCCACAGGAAATCCGGTTCATTAATCTTTCAAATGAACAACTGGAGCAGTATGTTGAGCTGATTCTGCTTTTTGAAGATGCAGCATTCGATATGGATGATGAGTTGTTTTTTAATTATTCGCTCAAAGACAAGGATATGGATTCGTTGTTCGAAGACACCGAACCGGAGTAACTCACATCTGTTGGCATATTTTCTAAAAAATAGCTATCTTTGCACTCAATTTTTTTTAAAAGAAACAACAAAAATTACATATATTTCTGATTTACTGAAAGATATCCGAACATCACGGATAACATTTTAAATAAAGATATGGCAAAAGAATTAAAAGAACTCACTTCGCGTGAAACAGATTACTCCCAGTGGTACAATGATTTAGTGATTAAAGCTGATTTGGCCGAATCGTCGGCTGTACGTGGTTGCATGGTGATTAAACCATACGGTTATGCCATCTGGGAAAAAATTCAGGCCGAACTCGACCGGATGTTCAAGGAAACTGGTCATGTGAACGCTTATTTTCCGCTCTTCATACCCAAATCGTTTCTGAGCCGCGAAGCCGAACATGTGGAAGGTTTTGCCAAGGAATGTGCCGTGGTGACACATCACCGGCTGAAACAGGATCCGAACGGCACAGGGTTAATTGTTGATCCGGAAGCCAGACTGGAAGAAGAACTCATCGTACGCCCCACCTCCGAAACCATCATCTGGAACACCTATAAAAACTGGATTCAATCTTACCGGGATCTCCCAATTCTGGTAAATCAGTGGGCCAATGTAGTACGCTGGGAAATGCGAACAAGGCTGTTTCTGCGCACAGCAGAATTTCTCTGGCAGGAAGGGCATACGGCCCATTCCACCGAAGCCGAAGCCATTGAAGAAGCTGAAAGAATGCTGCATGTGTATGCCGATTTTGCCGAAAACTTCATGGCAGTACCTGTACTTCGCGGACTGAAATCTGCCAACGAACGGTTTGCCGGAGCCATCGAAACCTATTGTATCGAAGCCCTCATGCAGGACGGAAAAGCACTGCAGGCAGGCACTTCACACTTCCTCGGACAAAACTTTGCCAAAGCATTTGATGTGACATTTGTCAACAAGGAAAATAAAATGGAACACGTGTGGGCTACTTCATGGGGAGTATCTACCCGGCTCATGGGAGCGCTGATTATGACCCACTCTGACGACAACGGTCTCGTACTGCCTCCGAATCTGGCTCCGTATCAGGTGGTTATTGTTCCGATTTATAAAAACGAAGAACAGCTGGCTACCATTTCCGAAAAGGTAAATTCAATTTCAGCAAAACTTAAAGCCTTGGGTGTCAGCGTAAAATACGACAATAACGATAACAAAAAACCCGGATGGAAATTCGCCGAATATGAACTGAAAGGTGTACCGGTACGACTGGCAATGGGTGCGCGCGATCTCGAAAACGGCACGATAGAAGTTGCAAGACGCGATACTCTCACCAAAGAAACGGTATCAACCGATGGCATTGAGACATACATACTCAGTCTGTTGAAAGAAATTCAGCAGAATATCTATAAAAAGGCATTTGATTTCCGCACTTCGATGACCCGTGAAGTAAATTCATACGAAGAATTCAAGGTCGAAATTGAAAATGGCGGATTTCTCCTTTGTCACTGGGATGGCACTCCCGAAACCGAAGAAAAAATCAAGGAAGATACCAAAGCTACCATTCGCTGTATTCCTCTTAACGGAGATAAAACTCCGGGCACCTGCATGGTTACCGGAAAACCATCAGCACAAAGGGTAGTGTTTGCAAGAGCTTATTAGCCGGGCCTGTTTATGGTTTCATTCTTTTCTGAAACATTCAAACATCTAATTATCATACAGTTGACTGCGACAACATATATGTTATAGTTTCATCAAAAGATTCATTTTAATAAATATTCTGTCGATTTATTTCTAAAAAACCAATAAACCTAATCCAAAAATAATGCTGAAAAATTTCTTTGCCTTCAACAGAAGCCAGCAATTCGGTATTATTACGATGATTGCACTTATCGTTCTGGTTTTGCTCGGAACCTGGCTGATGCCGGGATTAATTAAACCAAAAACAGAAGCAAGGGATGACAAATTCCTGAGAGAAGCAGCAAAGTTCAGAGAAAACCTGATAGAAATAGAGCGCTCCAGGCAAAAAAGGTTTGAAGATGATAACCATTTTTTCAGAAGCTACCCTGAAAAGACCTTTGAGAAAAACAAATACGAGCTTTTTTCATTTGATCCTAACAATGCTGATTCCGTGTCGTTTATTCGCCTGGGTCTGAAACCTTATGTTGCCAGAAACATAATCAGATACAGAAATAAGGGTGGCAAATTCAGAACACCGGATGACTTTGCCCGTGTTTACGGCATCGCACCTGAAAAATTTCTGGAACTGAAGCCTTTTATTTCCATTGAAACAACCAAAGCCGGGAGTGAGGCAAATAATCGCACAGAAACGACCGGCAGTGAAATATTATCCGAAAAGAAGAACCTGACAACCAATACGATAATTGAGCTGAACAGCGCTGATACAACTGCCCTTTTACAGGTAAAAGGTATCGGAGCATCCACTGCCAGAGGAATTGCAAGTTACCGGAATTTACTCGGAGGCTATTACTCGGTAGAGCAGTTGAAAGAAGTTTACGGAATGCGAAATGAGAATTTCAATCAAATCAAGTCCCGGTTCACAGTGGATGCATCTCAGATAAGAAAAATCAATGTGAACTCGGCGGGTGTCGACCGGTTGAAAAAACATCCCTACATCAAAACATTTCAGAAAGCTGTGGCTATTTACGAATACAGAAGAAAAAAAACCAAACTGGATAATATCAGCGACCTGAAAATACTCGACGAATTAAGTGAAGAAGATATAAACAGACTGGAACCATATCTGGAATTTAATTAACTGTAACATAATGAACCTGCTGGAATCAGAAAATATTCGTTTACGTTCGCCGGAGCCTGAAGACCTGGAGCTTTTGTACCGGTGGGAAAATGACAGTTCGGTGTGGCTTTCGGGCAACACACGGGCACCCTATTCACGTTTTCAGCTCAAGCAATACATTGCCGAATCAACATTTGATATTTATGAAAACAAAAACCTCAGGCTGATGATGATGGATAAAACCACATCGGAAGTTGTGGGAACAGTTGATTTATTTGATTTTGACATACATCACAGCCGGGTGGCTTTAGGACTCTATGTAGCAACAAAATACCAGGGAAAGGGATATGCCCGCGAAAGCCTGAAACTGGCGGAAGATTACGTGTTCAATTTCCTAAAAATCCATCAATTATACGTTCAGATAGCCGAAAGCAACATGAGCAGCCGAAAATTGTTCGAAAACAACTACGAGCTGCACGGGATACTGAAACACTGGATTAAATGCCCTGAAGGATTTGAAAACATATTAACCTACCAAAAATTCAACCCATAAAAAATGCTGATTCATTACTTGAATCAGCATGCTTTTTTTGAAAAATTAATTTCCCTGAAAAATCTATTTGAAGATATTGATTTTTGCCGTATAATTCGAAATAAATTTCAGTTTCACTTTCTTAGTAGGCATGGTATCGCCCACAATAATAATATGCAACTGATCTTCTTTCAGTTTTTGAAGCAGGTCTCCATTTACAATCTTAATCTCAATCTTTCCATTTCCAATTTTATCAGCCTGAGCAACCAGATTGGTCTGGTTATCGAAATAGATTTTCAAATTTTTGAATTCGTTCAGATTGAAATCCAGAGGTTCTACCAGTTCAATACTTGCAGAAGTCATCACAAATCCGATGATGTTGTCCAGATCGTAGCCTAATTTGGCTGCTTCGTCTTCAATGTTAACATCGTAAGTACGGTCTAAAAGTACTTTGGTTTCAGCAGCCTGTGAAGGTGCTTTCTGCATGGGCGCCTGACTAACAGCAGGTTGAACCTCAAAAGAAAGTTCAACATTTTTTATTGGTACATCCACAGCCAGTTTTTCTTTAATTGCCTCGCATGAAATAAATGTCAGAAATAATCCGGCTAAAATAAAAGTTTGTGTAAATTTGGTTTTTCCTGTCATAATTGTTTTTTTTATGAATTAATTGAGTTTGTAAAGATATAAAATTAGTAAAATAAACAATCAGAAATATCAAATAGTTTTTGCAAAAAATTTGAATTTCTTACAATAACACATGTTATTTTGTTATTTTGTTGGTTTTTGCTTAAAATCAATCGTTTTTATTACCTTTGCTGTAGTAAAAAAAATCAAAGAACTGAACCATGGTACTCGACAGAAATATAAAGGGAAATAACAAAAACGCATTTTACCACCTGGTTATCGGCCTGATATTCATAGGAATGACTCTTTGGGTATATTCCAAGGGAATAAAAAAGCCAAACGGAGTTGATCAGTTTGACTGGGTATATATTTTCATTTTTGGCATGGTGGGGCTCTGGTTTATGTACAAGAGCCTGAATTTTGTTCTTCGCAAAGCTTACATACGTGTCGACGACGAAAAAATCTCCATCAAGCCCGATGAAATTTCGAAGTCAGAAACCATTTACTGGACAGATATTGTAGCAATCAGACAGGTAAAAAAGAATTACGAAGTACTGAAAAAAGATCAGACATCCTACACCATTTTTTTCTCCTATTTCAATTATGAAAATGCCGCTGATCTGAAAAATGCCATCAGGGAAATGTCAGCTAAGAAAGGAATCCCAATTCAGGAATGAACTTTGACTATATAACTCAAAAAAATCCCTTCGTCCGAAACGAGGGGATTTTCATTTTTATTGATTTATCTGCAGTGCAAAAGGCTTAATACTCCTGCCAGCTTTTAATTTTCACATCATCAGTCTTCAGGTTGCAGAACGAGTTGATGAATGCGGAAGCAAGACGTGCATTGGTTATGAGCGGGATGTTGTAATCCACTGCACTCCGACGTATCGTGTAACCATTCGTCAGTTCACGTTTGGTAATATCTTTTGGAATATTGATTATCAAATCGAATTTTTTCTCGGCAATCATTGTTTTGATATTATTTTCGCCATCTTCGTCGGGCCAGTTCACATCCGTAGCTTTCACCCCGTTTTCCTCCAGAAATTTCTGTGTACCATGACTGGCATAAAGTTCGTATCCCTTTTCGTGAAGCAATTTACAGGATTCAAGCAGATCCACTTTCGATTTAGCTTCACCGGAAGAAATTAAAACACCCTTTTTCGGTATGTTGTACCCAACCGACAGCATGGATTTAAGTATTGCTTCTGAAAAATCATCACCCAGGCAGCCCACTTCTCCGGTCGACGACATATCTACTCCTAGTATTGGATCAAAATTTTGCAAACGGGAGAATGAAAACTGTGAAGCTTTCACTCCGATGTATTCCAGATCGAAAACCGAACTGTCCGGTTTTCCGAATGGTGCATTGAGCATGATACGGGTTGCTGTTTCTATGAAATTGTGTTTCAGTACTTTTGAAACAAAAGGAAACGACCTTGATGCTCTCAGATTACACTCTATAACCTTAATTTCATTATTCTTGGCTAGATACTGGATGTTGAACGGTCCTGTGATTTGCAGTTCGGCAGCTATTTGCTTTGAGATTTTCTTGATGCGTCTCATGGTTTCAAAATAGATTTTCTGAGCCGGAAATACCAGTGTAGCATCACCCGAGTGAACTCCCGCGAATTCCACATGCTCTGATATGGCATATTCTACCACTTCACCGTTTCGGGCAACAGCATCAAATTCAATCTCCTTGGCATTCTGCATAAACACCGACACCACAACCGGAAATTCCTTCGATACTCTGGCAGCCAGCTTCAGAAATTCATGCATCTGCTCCTTGTTGTAGCAAACGTTCATGGCAGCTCCTGAAAGTACATATGAAGGACGAATCAGTACCGGAAATCCAACTTCCTCAACAAATGCATCAATTTCATCAAAACTGGTTAATTCTTTCCACCGCGGCTGGTCAATCTTAAGACTATCCAGCATTGCCGAGAATTTATGCCGGTTTTCAGCCCGGTCAATAGAAAGTGCTGATGTACCAAGGATAGGCACATGCTGACGGTGCAACTTGATAGCCAGGTTATTCGGAATCTGACCACCCATCGAAACAATTACTCCTTTCGGTTTTTCAAGTTCGATGATATCAAGAACCCGTTCCAAAGTAAGTTCGTCAAAATAAAGCCGGTCGCACATATCGTAATCGGTCGAAACGGTTTCGGGATTGTAGTTGATCATTACCGACTGATAACCCAGGTTACGGGCAGTCTGAACTGCATTTACCGAGCACCAGTCAAATTCCACTGAAGATCCTATTCGGTAAGCGCCCGAACCTAATACAATGATGGTGTTATCCTCAGTGGATTTTACCGGTTGAAAAGAATTTCCGGATTTATCGACTCCGTATGTAAAATAGAGATAGTTCGTTTTCTCCGGATTCTCTGAAGCTACTGTATTAATCCGTCTCACGAGTGGCTTAACTTTCAGATTCTGACGCTGCGCACGAACACGGAGCAAGTCGTTTTCAACAGTACCCTGAGGATTTTCAACAAAACGGGCAATCTGAAAATCGCTGAAACCGAGTCGTTTGGCTTCGGTAAGAACTTCAGCCGTAAGGTCTTCAATGCGTTCGAATCCGGCGAGCACTTTGCTGTATTTCACAATATTTTCCAGCTTCCGGAGAAACCATTTGTCTATTTTTGTAAGTTCTTCGATCCGGTCAATGGAATAATCCTTTTCAAAAGCATCAGCAATGGCAAAAATTCGTAAATCTGTGGGATTGGACAGCGCTTCTTCCACATTTTCGAAAGTCATATCACGATTCCCTACAAATCCATGCATCCCCTGCCCTATCATGCGCAATCCTTTCTGAATAATTTCTTCAAACGATTGTCCGATAGACATGATTTCGCCGACCGACTTCATTGAAGAACCTATTTCGCGACTCACACCTGCAAATTTCGTAAGATCCCAGCGCGGAATTTTCACTATCATGTAATCAACCGATGGAGCCACGTAAGCCGAATTACTGGTACCCATTTCGCCAATCTGGTCAAGTGAATAGCCCAAAGCCAGTTTCGTAGCCACGAATGCCAGCGGATAACCCGATGCTTTGGATGCAAGGGCTGATGAACGACTCAGACGGGCATTGATCTCGATAATTCGGTAATCGTTGGTTTCGGCATTGAATGCGAACTGGATATTACACTCGCCCACTATTCCGATATGACGTACCACCTGACGTGCAATTTCTTCGAGCATGGTAATTTGTGAGGCAGAAAGAGTGATAATGGGTGCCACCACAATGCTTTCGCCTGTATGAATTCCGAGCGGATCGAAATTTTCCATCGGAACCACCGTGAAACAATGATTGTTTTTATCGCGTATCACCTCAAATTCAATTTCTTTCCATCCTTTAAGGCTTTCTTCCACCAGTATCTGCTCCGAAAATGAAAGTGCGCTTCTGCAGAGTTCGATAAATTCAGTTTCGTTCTCAGAAATACCCGAACCCTGACCGCCAAGCGCGTAAGCCGAACGAACCATAACAGGGAATCCGATTTCGTTGGCAGCCATCAGAGCATCCTCCAGGGAGCTAACGGCATGTGATACCGGTGTTTTTATATTAATCTCATCCAGCTTTTTCACAAACAAATCGCGGTCTTCGGTAATCATTATCGCCTCCACCGATGTTCCAAGCACCCGAACTCCGTACTGGTCAAGTATTCCGCTCTGATAAAGTTCGGTTCCGCAGTTGAGCGCAGTTTGCCCGCCAAAAGCAAGCAAAATGCCGTCCGGCTTTTCTTTCTGAATTACTTTTTCGACAAAATAAGGTGTGATTGGCAGGAAATATACCCTGTCAGCTACTCCTTCAGATGTCTGAATAGTTGCGATATTCGGATTAATTAATACGGTCTCGATTCCTTCTTCGCGCATAGCTTTGAGTGCCTGTGAGCCGGAATAGTCAAATTCTCCAGCCTGCCCGATTTTCAGTGCACCCGAACCCAGTAAGAGTACTTTTTTGATTGATTTGTCCATTTGTATTTTATATATTTCAGTTTTTTATACACAAAAAAAAAACGGAAAAAATCTGACAGTTTGTCAGCATTTTTTCCGGTTTGTAATAAAAACAGAAGAGTCGTTTCCGGATGGAAAAAAATCAGGTTTCCCTGTTTTCATTAAAAAAAACATTTCCTCCGGTACGAATCTGTAAATTCTGGAATACATGTAATTGAAAAATAATTGCTCTATGAATCGGGAACAAAGGTATGACTTTTATTTAACTTAGTCGCAAAATCTTTTCAAAAAAATTTTCTTAAAAAGAAATTTAAGTTTTATCTTTGCAAGCCAATAACAAAGCCTTTTTAGCTCAGTCGGTAGAGCAATTCATTCGTAATGAATAGGTCTGGGGTTCGAGTCCCCAAAAAGGCTCACCCTCCAAAACCCTTACTACAAAGCATTTCAAGACATTTTTAACTAAAAAATCTGACATGATTTTATGTCCGAAATATGTCTGTTTTGCTCAAAAAAATTACAAATAAATTACAAATATGGTTAAGTTCAGTATTTGCGTGAGAAAAATAATATCGAAAAATGAATTTGCGTATGCATATATCCGAATGTCTCACAATTCAAAAACAGACTACATTAAGACTCCATTTCAGGTAAATTATTCCCAGGTTAAAAATTTTGAGATTACACATTTCCCTTCAATTTCAAAAATTTCTGTTATTATAACGGAATACATCGAAAAATTGAATCGAATAAAAAGCGAATACATGACAGTTCAGGAAGTGAAAAAATACCTGATACTTGACGACGAAGGCATTTCCTTTACTACGATAGCTCAAAACAAATGTAATGCAGGAACAGATGAGGTAGCTTTCTGCCTGAATCATTCTTCGGCCCATAAGGTGACAGACAGTTATATCGAAAAAGATTTCTCCCGAATCGATGTCCTGAACAGAAAAGTCATTGATTATCTTTACCGCAAAACTGATTGATGAACAGCACAAGTATTTGATAGAGGTATTCTGTCGATCTAACAATGCTAAAAAAAAGTTCCAGATTTCTCCTTCATGAATCACACTTGAAATTTATCGGTTGATTACTCATATTGGGAAAAGTGGGGAGTTCTTCCTTAATGCTCTGAAGGAAAACTCAGAAAGCATCCGGCAAAAATCAAACGTTTAAATTACCAGGTGAATACATTTTGTTTGTGATTCTGAAATTTCATTTGAAATTATTACATTGAATCAAACAAATTCTACGGTTTACCAAAACAATATTGTCAAAAAACACGATTTTGTATCAAAATTACACGATGTTGAAACAAATGTTACAAAGCAAAGGATACTCTGAGTGTAATTTTGCATCGTGAAATTTCAATTTTGATGAATCATATAAAACAATTAATCGAACAAACAATTTAATCAAAAAAAAACATGAATGAACAAAGAAAAATCAAAAGCAATGTTTTAAGGAAATTAAAGTTGCTTGGTTTCTTTTGCAGCATAAGTCTGGCGCTTATTGCTCAAAACAAAACCGTAACAGGCACTGTCATTTCGGCAGAAGACAACGAACCATTAATAGGAGTTACAG
>CAZWLJ010000006.1:96192-102738 GCA_964634605.1 uncultured Paludibacter sp. | reverse complement strand
TTATCTCCGTTTTTCTTTTGCCACAAATTCATTCCTTTTCCCCGAAAAGATTTCGTACTGACAGTACAGGCATTCGAGTGCTCCGTTGAGGAGCTCAATTTTACGGGAAGGTTTCAGACCGATTTTGAACAGGCAATCTTCGTGTGAACTGATGACCCAGGCAGTGTTTCCGGTGAATTTGTGTTTCAGGAAAGTGCCCAGTGCTGCGTAAAGTCCAAAAATATCGGGTGAGGTAATGCGTTCGCCGTAGGGCGGATTAGTCACCATAAGACAGGTGTCAGAAATGGCTTCCAGCTCCTGTAACGGACTGACTGACAGTTCAATATGTTTGGTCAGTCCGGCGCTCTGGATGTTTTGCCGTGCAATGGCAATAGCACGAGGAGAGTTGTCGGAGCCGTAGATTTTATGTTCAAACGTCCGTTCGAGGCTGTCGTCGTTGTAAAGTCGCTGAAAAATCTCCTCGTCAAAATCATTCCATTTCTCAAAAGCAAAAGAACTGCGAAAAATGCCCGGAGGGATATTCAGGGCAATGAGAGCGGCTTCAATAAGCAAGGTACCCGATCCGCACATGGGATCCAGGAAGTCGGATTCGCCGTGCCATCCGGTCATCAGAATCATGCCTGCTGCCAGTGCTTCGTTGAGTGGGGCTTCGGTTTGCGATACCCGATATCCGCGCTTATGGAGCGATTCTCCGGAACTATCGAGCGAAAGAGTACACAGGTTGTGGGCAATGTGAATGTTGATCATCAACTGCGGATTATCCAGCCTCACGGAAGGACGTTTATCGTATTTCTCCGTAAAGAAATCAGCAATAGCATCTTTCACACGGTAAGCCACAAATTTGGAGTGACGGAAAACCTCGGAATAAACCGTGGAATCGATAGCAAAAGTAGTGTCAACTTTCATGAATTTTTCCCAGTTGATATTCTTTACCTGGGTGTACACCTCATCCGGATTTTCTGCTTTGAAAGTGGCTATTGTTTTCAGCACGCGCGATGCTGTTCGCAGGTGAAGATTAGCTTTGTAAAGCATCTCCAGGTTGCCGGTAAAACTCACGGCACGCCGCTGCAATTGCACATTATTAGCTCCAAGATCTACCAGTTCAGTTGCAAGCACTTCTTCCAAACCTTTGAAGGTTTTGGCTACCATTTCAAATTCCATTCTTTATTCTTTTTCTTTAAGTTGATTTTATTTATGTAATTCATCGAATCTTTTTCAATTTGCACCATCCTGCAACTGAAAACCTGCATTATCAGGACTTTATTCCGTATTTTTTTTCGTAAGCTTCGCGGCATTTCCTGCAACCGTTTTTGCTTTTGCAGCCTTTACATTTGGCAAAAGGTGGTATAGGCTTATCCGTTATGGGATCAAAAACGTATTTGATATTATTATTTCCGTAAAAATCTTTCCTGTCACGTTTTCTTTCTTTATCCCGGTTTTCTCTGTTTTTATCTTCTGCTTTATGTTTCTTTTCCTTTTTGGCTTTTTTCCCGGTTTTTCTTTCATCTTCCTCGATTCTTTTTCGCTGAAGCACCCTGGCACCCGCGGGCACATCGGAATCCACCCAGATATTTCCGCCAATTACAGCGTTATCGCCTATTTTTATATCGCCCAGTATGGTTGAATTGGAATAGATGATTACATTATCGCCTATTTTGGGGTGGCGGTCGATTCCTTTTATCGGATTGCCTTCTTTATCCAGCGGGAAACTTCTGGCACCCAGCGTTACTCCCTGGTAAATACGCACATTATTGCCTATCCGCGAGGTTTCCCCGATAACTACCCCCGTGCCGTGATCGATCATAAAAGAGTCACCGATAGTAGCACCCGGATGGATATCGATACCGGTTTCGGAATGAGCAAGTTCAGTAATTACACGCGGAATAATCGGGACCTCAAGTTGCAGAATAGCATGTGCAAACCGGTAACTGCTGATAGCCCTGATTCCCGGGTAACAAAAAATCACTTCACCCATGCTTTTTGCCGCAGGGTCGCCGTTGAAAGCAGCTACTGCATCTTTATGCAGATCTTCCCTTAACTGCGGAAGTCCGGAAATAAACCGATCGACGATATCCCCGGCTTTTTTGTTGAGCTCCGAACAATTGAAATCGAGTTCGATATTTTCAAAACACATGCCCGACTTGATCTGCTGCAAAAGCAGTGAATATATGATCTGAAGATTTTCTTCAATGTGTTCACTTACATTTTCGGGATTTACATCGGCATTGCCGAAATATCCCGGGAATATTACCGATCGGAGCAACTTGACAATTTTATTGATAATTTCTGTCGATGGCATTGGATGGTTCTCTTCCTGTCTGCGACACACTGACCTCAGTCCCTCAGGATCAGACAATTGAGCAATGGTTCGTTTAAGATGGATGTTCATTTGATATTTATTATTTGTTCAATTCAGATTTATACAAACAACTGAACAAAGATACCGGTTCATTTTTTCATTCACTTTTCCGATTTGTTTCGAATACTTTGACAGCTTGCAGAGCATTCTGTAATCTGGCCTCACCCACTCCTTCTATCCGTGAAAAGGGTGTACCCAGCTTTTTGATTTCATTCTCGTACCATTGGAAGAAAAATTCCCTTTTTTCGCCGTTTTCCCTTACCGGATCGTACTCCCAGGGAATATCGGGCATGCAAATCAGGTAAAAATCAATGAAACGGAGAGCTAATCGTTGGTTTACAAACTCAGGTACCGAATGATAGACATACTCGAGCCAGACTTTGGTGATAATCAGGTCTGTATCAAAGAAAACATATCCTGCATTTTGTTTCAGGGCATATTTTTCTTCCTGTGCTATCTGAAGTTTTGCTATACGGCACACATCCCGGTAAGTATATTTATAATCATTCCGTTCCACGTATTCGCGGGCAAGTTCCGGAACCCACCCTGCATGAAAATGAGCAGCAAGTTTACGGCAGAGTTCCGTTTTACCGGTTGATTCAGGTCCTATTACGGCAATTTTCAGCATTCTTTGAATAATTATATTTTACAAATTTCAGATTCCGGTAGCCCGGTATAAATCATTGCCCGGGTAATTAATTCAGGAATTTTATCTCTACGGAAGCTAAACAGACTATTATTTGAAAAATATTGAGCACTTGCCCGAAAAAATACTCTATATTTGCGATTGAAACAGTCAATAATAAGAATGCGCAAAATTACGACAATTATTCTGCTTTTAGTCACAGCCATCTCATTTAATTGGAATATCTGTGCTCAAAACCCTGATATAGAAATGCTGGACTGGTTTAACAGCAACCAGAACAAGGTTCTGAAAGGATACTCCACGTTTATTTCAGAATCTACTACTTCCTTTGCATTAGGTGTTCCTGTAGTAATGGGCGTGGTATCACTGATTAATAACGATGACGATTTGCTGAAAGACGCCCTCTACATCGGTGCCAGTCAATTAGTTGACGGTGCTTTGACCTATGCACTTAAATCAGCTATAAACAGCCCGAGACCCTATGTCACGTATCCGGAGCTAATCGAACCTTACAAAATAATGACTTCTGCCTCGATGCCTTCGGGGCACACCTCGCTCGCGTTTGCCACCGCCACTTCGCTCACGCTTAAATACCCGAAATGGTACGTTATTGTTCCATCCTATTTCTGGGCATGTTCCGTAGGCTACTCGCGCATGAATCTGGGTGTGCATTATCCTTCGGATGTAATAGCCGGAGCATTGCTGGGTGCCGGAAGCGCATTCATTACACACCGGATAAATGAATGGTACTGGAAAAAACAAAAAGAAAGAAAAATATTGTCACTTCAAAATTATCCTTTCTGAAAAAATGAAACGAATCTTATATATAGCAATTCTTTTTTGTCTTACAACTTCCCCGGCATTCTCCAGGCAAAAAAAGGTAGCCTCCATCCCATTCAAACTTGTGGGAAGCAGCATTGTAATTGAAACCAGCATCAACGGTTCTACTCCGCTCCAGTTTATTCTCGATACAGGTGTAAAAAACAATATGATTACCGAAGTGCATTCCGAAGATTCGGTCGAACTGCCGCGCGGAAAAGTAGTAGCCATACGCGGGCTGGGTTTGAATGACAGTATCCGCGCATACGAAAGTACGAATAATCTGCTTAAAATAGGGAATCTGAGGCTTCAGAATCAGAATATGTTGGTACTGATGGACAATATCATCAGTTTTTCGTCCATCACGGGCGAAAAAATCAACGGCATTCTCGGGTCGGAATTACTGAAAGATTATGTGGTTGAAATAAACTATTCACGTCAAAGAATCACTTTTTACACCCATGATTCATTCATCGTGCCCAATTCATACAAGCGCATACCAGCCATAGTAGCGGGGAGCAAAATGTTTATCAATGCTAATGTAATTAACAACGGCATGACAAACGAAAACCTGGCTATGCTGATAGATACGGGTGCTGAAATCGGTGCCTGGTTTCAAACGATCCGTTCGGATGCATTTGAACTGCCCGAAAAGAAAATTCACGGGTACATCGGAGAGGGACTTAACGGCGAAATTCACGGGTATTACGCCGTAATCGACAGCCTGAATATCGGACCTTTTTATCTGAAAAAACCGATCGTTACATTTCCCGATTCGATGTATATAGCCGATATCATTATTCGCTCATCCAGAGACGGTACACTCGGTAATCAGGTAATGAAACGCTTCGACAGTATTTTCGATTTCAAAACACCGGCTCTCTACCTGAAGCCCAACCGGATGTTTTCTGAAAAATTCAGTTTCAACATTTCCGGCATCGAAATGACACAGAATTTTCCTTTCATATTCGACATCACGGTGAATAAAGTCTGGAAAAATTCAACTGCCGACCTGAAAGGGATAAAAGAGGGGGATTTAATCCTGGAAGTGGATAAGCAACCGGTTTTCAGCATGAAAATGACCGAAATCAGGAGAATTTTCGAAACTCCCCGCAAAAGACCTCTGCATATCGTTATCCAGCGTGATACAGATGTAATGGACTTTTATCTTGACATGAAATCGCCTATCTGACAGCATCCGGACTTTTCTTCCACTGATAAAAGCCGACAACTGCCATGACAGAATAAACAACGAAAAGAATTGTGGTGGGATACAACCCTTTATAAAAATACAACCCTGCCGCGAACATATCCACTATAATCCAGACCAGCCAGTTTTCTATCTTTTTTTTGGCAAGCATCCAGGTTGCCACCACACTCAGCGCCCCGACTACCGAATCGGCTACAGGAATAGTGGAATCTGTAAGGTATCGTAGTACCAGATAATAGGTCATAAAAGCAACTGACGTACCCAGCAAATACTGAGCAGTCTGTTGCTTTCCTGAAATTCGACTGATATGGAGTGTTTGACTTCCCGATTTTCCGGATTTTCGCTGCCAGTTGATCCAGCCGTAAATACTAACGCCAAGATAATAAAAATTCAAAGTCATATCAGCGTAGAGTTTACTCCGGAAGAAAACAACGATATACAGTGCCGAACTGATAAAACCGAAAAGCCACAGCGCTGATTTCTCGCGAATGGAAAGGTACAGATACATCAGGCTCAGCACCGCTCCCGCTACCTCCACCCAATTAGAAGTCAGATAATTTACCATGACTAGTTACAGGTATTGCCCGGATTAGTTTTTTGCACTCAGAATCCGGTCGTACATACCTTTCACGGTTAGAACCTCAACAGCTTTCTGCAGGGATTGATTGTCGGTATTGATTACCGAGTAATACTCATTCAGTCCCCACAGGTCGTTAGCAATCATTGACTTGAGCTGAAGTTTTATTAATGATTCAGATCTTTTGTACTCTTTTTCGTCCAGTGGAATGCCTTCTTTTTCGGCATTGCCGATGAGGGTTTTCAGCAACGTTTCATCGGTTGCGAATTCCTTGCTGAACTTTTCAAATGAAGGATATTTTTTTCGGAGACTGTCCCTGTTCGAATTCATATACCCGATAATGGTACTGTTCACAACTCCTTTTCCTACTATTTTGCGGTGATATAGTGTATTATCGGTAGTATCCATGGGGATAAAAATATCGGGCATGATACCTCCGCCGCCATATACCGTCCGGCGCGAAATCAGGGTGTTGTACTTCAGAGAATCGGGGAAATGGATGCTGTCGGGGTGCATCATTTCGCCTTTCTCAAACCGTTCGTCGAGTTCCTTGTTGTAATCTTTGCCGCCGCCGTTTACATACGGTTTTTGTATGCTTCTGCCCGTAGGTGTGTAATAGCGGGCAACTGTCAATCGCATCATGGAACCGTCGGCAAGCGATACTTCACGCTGTACCAGTCCCTTGCCGAAAGTACGTCTGCCGATAACGACACCTCTGTCCCAGTCCTGAATAGCTCCGCTCAGGATTTCGCTGGCCGAAGCCGAAAATTCATCGGTGAGCACCACCAAACGTCCGTTTTCAAAATTTCCTGCAGCAGTTGATTTTGCTTCCGTACGAGGCACATTAAGTCCATCAGTATATACTATCAATTGATTTTTAGGCAAAAATTCATCTGCCAGGTCAATGGCTGTTTTCAGGAATCCGCCACCGTTTC
>CAZWLJ010000006.1:94053-96092 GCA_964634605.1 uncultured Paludibacter sp. | reverse complement strand
TCGGTGTTTTGAATTTTCACACCTGCAACCGGCTCATTTTCAATAGTTATAATTTTATCTCCGGGCAATACACCCACTTTTTCGGCCGGTGTACCCGAAACGGTCTGTACCACGTTGATGGTGTCCTTTATAATCTGAAACTGCACACCAATGCCGTCGAAACTTCCTTCGAGAGGTTCGTGCATACGCTGTACTTCTTCCTGCGGGATATAGGTTGAATGCGGATCGAGTTCCTCCAGCACACTTCGTATGGTGGTTTCGATTATTTTTTTATCGTTGATAGTATCCACGTACATACCCGAGATGGCTGACAGCGCCTGTGCCAGTTTGCGTTGCTGTACAGATGATATTCCCTGCGAATGAACTGATATGAGTGTAAGGAAAAAGAATGTGAATGAAATTAATTTTTTCATTTTTTAAAAAAGTTTATTGCACAAAGTTTATGTGTCAGAAAAAAAACGTAATGCAAATTTCGGACAAAGCTATAAAATTTCAGTGAGGCAATCTTTTAATTTAGTTTTTAAACATAATCAAAAAACAGATTTAACAATTCAGCAACTTGCTTCCGGCATTCATTTGGGCGGGTAAACAACCTTTTACGGCAGCTATTTCGCTGTAAATTTCGCGTACAGATTTGGTGCTCTCGTCCGTTTCCACAAACAGGTTTTCCAAAGGTACACATTTCAGACTGCCGGGATTCCACTTTGCCCCGAAAGAAATATCGCATCCGGAGCGGAGTATCTGCTCTGCAAGCTGAGGTTTGCCCCGGAATCCGTGAATAATCCACCGTTGAGACGGGCGATATTTTTTCCGTAATTCAAGTAATTCGCTGAAAGCACCTACGCAATGAACAATCAGTGGCTTTGAAATTCTTTCGGAAAGTTGTATGTGCTTTTCGAAAAATTGCTTTTGAATTTCCAGGGGAATAGCTGCATACTTATCGAGGCCGCACTCTCCTATCAGTGCTATGCGGGAGTCGCTGCAAATCTTCTCCAGTTTTTCATACCATCCGGCCGCTGCAACATTCAAATGCCACGGATGAATACCTGTCGAGAAGAGTCCCTCGCACCCGGGAGCGAGATACATTTCAGCTTCATCAGGATGAATATTCCTGACTGCCACCACATCAGGTTCCGAAGTGAGCAGGTGGGTATGTATATCTGTATAAATCATCCGAACAGTTATTAAACGTAAAACGTATGAAGCCCGTTTCAGACCTCATACGTTTTATTTTTGCTATAATTTTTTCCCCGTGGTTATTTCAGGAAGTTAATCGTAAGCGGGTATTTCCAGTCTTCACCATTGTACGATTTCACCGAAGCCACGATTATAAAAACGGTCATGGCAATACCGATGACTGACAAAATGACAATTCCGACAATAATCGGAATGGTAATAATACCGACAATGAGCCAAATAATGTAGGTAATCTGAAAATTCAGAATATTTTTACCATGAAAATCCACGCGTTTGTTTTCGTCTTTACCCACGAGCCACATCACCAGCGGAATGATAAAGGCAGTTAGAAACTGCGATAAATGCATCAGAAGCAAAAACAGATTTTCTTCAATTCCCATAAGTGGCTGTCTGGTGTTTTCAGCGACAGTATTCTGCGGAGGCGCAACTTTCGGTTCGTTATTGATAATTTTTTCTTTCTCTTTGTCAAATTCTTCCTGGGTGATGGTTCCGCTTTTCAGAAGTTCTTCCAGTTTCTTAATTTTTTCGTATTCTTCGTAAGTCATGGTACAAAATATTTAGGGGGGTTAATTATTTGCCAACAAAAATACGAAATTCTATTCATTTTATAACATAATTTTAAGTTTTAATTTCAATATGTACATCGCAATGTCTTTTTTGATGCTTGCATAGCTGCATATTGAGTTTTCTGAATTACGTTAAAAAACATTATATCAGCATTTTAATCATTATTTTCTTATGTAATCCCACTTCAGCTTATTCAATTCTGTTGAAAGGAATTTGTTGTATTCATATTCCAAATGGAATAAATTGCATACATTTGCAGCAGTTTACTCATTGAG
>CAZWLJ010000006.1:92506-93953 GCA_964634605.1 uncultured Paludibacter sp. | reverse complement strand
AACCGGCTTACCGAAGAACTTGGCACCCTCGATTTGGTTGTATTTTGTGCCGGATTATCGGCTCCATCCATAGACTTCGACTATCTGATCGAATCCGAATCATTGCGGGTTAACGTCATGGCATTCACGCTGATATGCAACTGGGCTTTAGGTATTTTCAGAGAGCAAAACCACGGGCATCTGGCAGCCATAACATCCGTAGCAGGCGCCCGTGGCTGGAGAATAAGCAAAGCTTATAACGCAGCCAAAGCCTACCAGATTAATTACCTGGAAGGGATCCGAAACAACGTTGCTTACCTCAGATTGCCGGTTACCGTGACCACAATTATTCCCGGATATGTGGAAACCCGCATGAAAGGAAATAACTTCGTATTCTGGGTTGCTCCGGTAGAAAAAGCTGCCGGACAAATTTTCAAATCCATTCAGAAGAAAAGAAAAACAGTCTACACTTACCGGCGGTGGAGACTTATCTTTTTCATCCTGAAACATATCCCCAAAAAGCTTATCGAGATTAGCTGACAGGTAAGGCAATTTCCGTTTCCAACGGAGAAATGAATGTGCATAACCAAATAAGCAACAGATATAACGATTCATTTTACTGTTTTTTCACAATTAAAACAAACCATTACCCGCAAAAAATGACTACATTTGCAGGCAATATTTTTCATAGGTAAAACTAACACTAAAACTCTGATTCTATGTCATTTATTGCAGATAAAATTCAGTTTGAGGGATTTACCTTCGACGATGTATTACTGGTTCCGGCCTACTCGGAAGTTCTCCCCCGCAATGTGAATCTCACCACCCGTTTTTCCAGAAATATTGAATTAAAAATTCCGATTGTCTCGGCAGCCATGGATACGGTGACCGAAGCCAAAATGGCTATTGCCATTGCCCGTGAAGGCGGTATCGGAGTGATTCACAAAAACATGGCCATAACCGAACAGGCCAGGCAGGTAAGTATGGTTAAACGTGCCGAAAACGGAATGATATCCAATCCCGTAACCATACACCAGGGAGCTTCTGTTGCCGACGCACTGTCACTTATGGCCGAATATAAAATAGGTGGCATACCGGTAGTGGACAACGAAGGTTACCTCGTGGGAATAGTCACAAACCGTGATTTACGCTTTCAGCGGGATATGAACAAACTCATCGACGAAGTTATGACCAGCGAAAACCTGGTAACAACTTCGCGCTCCACCAACCTGGAAGAAGCCGCCGAAATACTTCAGCAACATAAAATCGAAAAACTACCGGTAGTTGATGAAAACAACAGACTCATCGGGCTGCTCACTTACAAAGACATCACGAAAGCCAAAGACAAACCAATGGCTTGCAAGGATAGTCGTGGCAGACTGAGAGTAGCAGCTGGCGTTGGCATTACTCAGGATACATTTCAGCGCATCGAAGCGCTCGTCGAAGCCGGAGTGGATGCTATCGTTAT
>CAZWLJ010000006.1:0-92406 GCA_964634605.1 uncultured Paludibacter sp. | reverse complement strand
ATCCGCTATTCGGGCGACATAGTAAAAGCCCTGGCTGCCGGTGCTGACACCATCATGGCGGGTTCATTGTTTGCAGGCGTGGAAGAGTCACCCGGCGAAACGATCATTTTCAATGGCCGGAAATTCAAATCTTACAGGGGAATGGGATCTCTGGAAGCCATGGACAAAGGATCAAAAGACCGCTACTTCCAGGACATGGAAGATGACATTAAAAAACTGGTACCTGAAGGAATATCGGCGCGGGTTCCTTTCAAAGGATCGCTGTATGAAGTTGTATATCAGCTAATTGGCGGTCTTCGGGCCGGAATGGGCTATTGCGGGGCAAACAATATCGGGGAACTGCACCATGCTAAATTTACCCGGATTACCAGCGCCGGTGTGGTTGAAAATCACCCTCACGATGTGACTATTACAAGTGAAGCTCCTAATTACAGCCGTGGCGATAATTAACCTGTGAAATAATCACAAACAATAATTAATCTGATGGCAGCAGAATACTTCTGAAATCAGTTTTCATTCCGAAAAACAATTTTTTATGATTAAAAACGTTTAATTTTGCGAAACGATTTATTCACAATTGTATTTTAAAAAATTAATTATCCACATGATGAAACAGTTGCTTGAGAAAATTCTCCTGCGCGGGGAAATATCCCGGTTACAATCGGGAATTGTGTTTCATCTGTCCTTAATAAAATAAAAATAAACAAACACATGAAACAGCCATTTAAATATACTTTTGACACACAAGGGAATGATTAATGGCGTGTTCCATCTGACAATAATTTAAAAAATAAAAAATAAACAGATGAAAAAAGTATTTGCTTCTCTTATGGTACTGGTTCTTGCATCAAATACTATGATGGCACAGCAATCAGAACCCGTTTTGATGAAAATTAACGGGAAAAATATCCCTTTATCGGAATTTGAATACATTTACAACAAAAACAATTCAAACAATGTGGTCGATAAGAAATCGCTGGATGAATACGTGGATTTGTTCGTGAATTTCAAACTGAAAGTAGAAGAAGCAATCACGCAGGGTCTGGACACAACCCAGTCATTCAAATCGGAATTAGGAATGTACCGCAATCAGCTTGCCGAGCAGTACCTCCTCGACAGCAAAGCGACTGACCGGCTTGTAAAAGAAGCATACGACCGCAAAGCCGAAGAAGTGGAAGTAAGTCATATTCTGGTTCGGATTGCAGAAAGCGGTACATCTGCCGACACGTTACAGGCCTACAACAAAGCACTTGCAATCTGGAAACGTGCTCAGAAAGAAGACTTTGAGGTGCTTGCCCGCGAAGTGTCCGAAGATCCGAGTGTTACGCAAAACGGTGGATATGTAGGCTGGATATCAGCCATGAGAACTCCTTACAGTTTTGAGAACATGGCCTACAGCACTCCTGCAGGGCAGGTTTCGAAACCTGTTCGCACCTTCATCGGATATCACATCATCAGGGTAGAAGACAGACGTCAGTCGCCCGGCGAAGTGAAAGTATCGCACATCCTGCTGATGAACGACCGCGAGCACCCTGAAAATAATGCATCAGTGAAACTGAGAGCCGATTCGATTTATCAGCGGATACTCGCAGGCGACGATTTTGGCGAATTAGCCGTAAAACTTTCGCAGGATCCGGGTTCTGCCCGCCAGAATGGTGAATTGCCCTGGTTCGGAAGCGGTCAGATGATTCCCGAATTTGAAAAAGCAGCTTTCGCTCTGAAAAAAAACGGTGATGTTTCGCTGCCGGTAGAGTCGCAGTTCGGATGGCATATTATCAAACTGACCGACAAAAAGCCGCTGGGAAGTTTTGAAGTACTGAAACCCACGCTGGAAGGACAAATCAAGCAAAACGAGCGAAATAAAATGTCAGGTGATTCTTTTGCCGGCAAACTGAAAAATGAATATAATTTCACTCAGGATATCAACACACTGGCTGATTTTCTGAAACTGTCAGACAAATACTCACCTGTTGACAGTATTTATGCCGCTGAAGCTGCCAGTTTTAACAAGCCTATGTTCACCTTTGCCGGTCAGCAATTCACCCAGAAAGACTTTGCCGGTTACTTGCTTTCGGAAGCAAGAACCTTCCGCGGTGTGAGAAGCGATTTTATACAGGAACAATACAAAAACTTCGTAAACAGCAAGCTTATATCCTATGAACAGACACAACTGGACCGTAAATATCCTGAATTTCATAATCTTATGCAGGAATACCACGACGGTATACTGCTCTTCGAGGTAATGAACAACGAAGTATGGGAAAAAGCCACTAAAGATACGGAAGGACTCAGCCGCTACTTTGAATCAAACAAAACTGATTACGCCTGGGCAAAACCACACTACAAGGGCTTCATCGTGCACGCTAAAGATAAGGCAACGCTTAAAGCAGCGCAAAAAATTGTAAAGAGAGCCAATCCCGACTCTATCAGTAGTTACCTGAATAAGAGGCTGAACGACAGCATTCAATATGTGAAAATTGAAAAAGGACTTTGGGTAGAAAGCGAGAATCCGGTCATTGACGCCAAAATATTCAAAAAGAGTGCGTACACACCTTCAAAAGAATACCCTTACTGCTTTGTTTCGGGCAAAATTCTGAAAACCCTGCCCGAGGAATACACCGATGTGCGGGGCATTGTCACAGCCAACTATCAGGACTATCTCGAAAAAGAGTGGATAGCGCAATTACGAAAAAAATACCCGGTTTCCATTGACGAAAAAGTACTGAAAACGGTTAAGAAAAACTAATTTTTTAACGAATGCCAGAATAAAAGTTCTACCTTTGAAAACTTATTTTGGCATTCTTGTTTTGCCCGGGTCAGTGGTTTATCATCTGCCTTTTCGAATGAAAAAGTTGCTGCTTTTCATAGTTCTTTCTGTCGCTGTATCCTGCTCCGAAAAGAAGTCGGACAACAGCCGGACACCCATTCTCGAAGTGGAAGGAAAATTTCTGTACAAAGATGAAATTGATAAAATAATACCACCCAACACAACCGTAATAGACAGTGCCGATATTGCCGACAGACACATCAAAAGATGGGTGACGGAACTGCTCATGTACGAAAATGCAAAGCGGAATATCGGTAACCCGGATGAAATCAACCAACTGGTAGAAGAATACAGAAAGTCGCTCATTATACACGAGTACGAACAGGCGCTCGTAGCCGAACGCCTCGACCCGAAAATAACGGAAACCGAAGCAAACGCTTTCTATCAGGAATACAAGACACAGCTCACTCTCGAAGACAACCTGATAAAAGGAATGTTGCTCGTGGTGCCCGAAGGAGCAGCTCAGATGGATGCTGTAAAAGAGTGGGTACGAAAAGGAGATACACAATCGCTCGAGAAAATTGAAAAATACAGCCTCCGGAATGCTATCAGTTTTGATTTTTTCATGAACAAATGGACACTTTTTTCGGAAATAACAAAAAAAGCACCCTTTGTTTATGACGACTCCAGAAGCTTCGTACTCAATACGCGTTTTGCCGAAGTTTCGGACAGCACCAATCATTATTTACTGCATATCTCCAAAGCGATCCCGTCAGGCGAAGCGGAACCTTTTGAATACGCAAAAGACAGAATATCAAATACTTTGATAAACAGAAAAAAATCTGATTTCATCATAAGTTTTGAGAATAACGTGTACAACGATGCAATCAGGAAAGGAAATGTTCATTTCTTCAATGCCAGGTAAAATCACTGTCACAATTTTTTTTTTATAAAAAAATAAAAACGAATCAGACCAGCTTCATTAACAACTGGGACGAAACATAACGAATATGCGAAAATTCTCATTGCTATTATTAGCGCTAACCCTGCTTACAAATGCTCTGACAGCACAACAAAGCAAGAAAAATATCATCGACGAAGTAATCTGGATAGTAGGCGACGAAGCCATTCTGAAATCGGACGTGGAAAGTATGATACTGGATGCCGAAATAAACCGGAGGCCCATTGAAGGTAATCCTTATTGCATTTTCCCCGAACAGATAGCCATCGAAAAATTATACCTTCATCAGGCAGCTATCGATAGTATTACTGTTAACGAAAGCTACATCAACAGCATTTCCGACAGGGAACTGGAATACTATATCAACAACGCAGGATCGGCCGAAAAACTTGAAGAATACATGCGACGGCCCATTTCGCAACTGCGAAACGAAATACGCACCCGGAACCGCACACGCAGCATGGCTCAGCAGATGCAGGCAAAACTCGTGGAAAACATTGAAGCTACACCTGCCGAAGTACGCCGTTACTTCAGCAATATACCAGCTGACAGCCTTCCAACCATACCCGAGCAGGTAGAGTTGCAGGTATTATCGCTGCTTCCGCCCATTCCACCTTCGGAAATAAACCGCGTAAAAGAACAATTGCGTGAATTCACCGAACGGGCCAATAAAAATCCCGGTGATTTCAGCCTCCTTGCCAGACTTTATTCCGACGATGTGGAAAGCGCTAAAAAAGGAGGCGAACTGGGCTTTGCCGGAAGGGGTGTCTATGATCCCGAATTCGCATCGGTAGCTTTCAACATGCAGGACCCGAACAAAGTCTCCAGGATTGTAGAATCACAGTTCGGCTTTCATATCATCCAGTTCATCGAACGGAGAGGCGACAAAGTGAACGTAAGACACATTCTGATGCGCCCGAAAGCCACTTCAGATGTCAAAGTTCAGGGAATAAACAAACTCGACTCGCTGGCTAACCTTATCCGTGAGAATAAAATTACTTTCGAACAAACGGTAATGAACTACTCGCAGGACAAAAACACCCGAATGAATGCCGGACTGATGATGCAGCAGGATAAATATACCGGCTCCATTACATCCAAATACGAATACCAGGATCTGCCACCCGAAATAGCCAAAACAGCCTACGAAATGAATGTGGGAGAAGTATCGAAAGCATTTACCATGATAGACCAGACTACCGGGAACGAAGTGATAGCCGTAGTAAAACTGAAGACGAAAATCCCGACTCATAAAGCCAACGTGAAAGAAGACTATCAAATGCTGAAATCTTTTCTCGAAGAAAAGAAAAAAGGTGATTTCCTCAAAGAATGGGTAGCCAAAAAGCAGAAAGAAACCTATATAAGCATCGATCCGGAATATCGCGACTGTAACTTTACTTACAGCGGCTGGCTGAACAAATAGACCGGGATACAGAATAGTGAGTGATAAACCGCGATGAAACCGTAAATGACACTTTTCAGACAAAATAAATATTTGATCAGGATTTTGATTCTGATTATCCTGACCTTTAGCCTTTTCGCCGGATTGATGGCTCAGACCAACAAGCCAAAACAGTTGCGAAATGAAATACTCCAGTCTAAATCAAAAGAAGACAAAAAAACGGCCTCCACTCCGCGGAAATACCGGCTTGGCAATCCGTCGAGGGTAGGTACAACAGTGCTTAAACCTGCAAATCCGGCAGCAAATAAAAAAGGTTCATCCCTTGTTCAGCTGGAGCGAAGCAGCACACTAATCTACAACCAGGATTTATATCCGGGAATTCAGATTTTATTGGGAGACGTGGTTTTCAGACATGACAATGCACTGCTATTTTGCGACAGCGCCTATTTTTACGAAAAGGACAATGCATTTGATGCGTTCAGTAATGTAAGGATAGTCCAGGCAGACACGCTGACTGTATACGGTGATTTTCTGAACTATAACGGCAACACCAAACTGGCTCGTATCTGGGACAACGTGAAACTGGTAAACCGGAATACCGTCCTGACTACAAACGTGCTGTATTACGACCGGAATCAGAATCTGGCATTCTACGATACCGGGGGAGTGATAGTCGATGGGGAGAATACACTTACGTCAATGTGGGGACAATACTCTCCTGCCACAAAAGTTGCCCTTTTCAAAGATCAGGTAAAGCTCACCAATCCGGACTCAAACATGAGTACTGACACCCTGAAATACAATACAGGCAATTCGGTAGCCGATATTGTAGGTAATTCACTCATTGTTTATCAAAAAGAAACCGACATTTACAGCCAGCGTGGCTGGTACGATACTAAAAATGACCGGATGATGCTGCTCGACCGGTCACTCGTGGAACAAAACGACGGGAAAACACTTATCGGCGATACCATTTTCTATGACAAAAAGAAAAAATACGGAGAAGCATTTTCGAATGTGGAACTGAATGACCCGAAACAGAAATCAACTCTTTCCGGTAACTTTGTATCGTACGACGAGATCAGCAGCACCGGTTTAGCCTCTGACTCAGCGCTGCTCATCGACTGGTCGAGCCGCGATTCGCTGTTTCTGAGCGCCGATACACTTCTCAGCATGAAAGACTCGTTAACAACTGATACAATCGCTTTCAACCGGGTAAGAGCATTCAGAAACGTTCGTTTTCTCCGCAGCGACATACAGGGGATGTGCGATTCGCTGATTTACTCTACCCGCGATTCCATCCTTCATCTCAATGTTCTGCCCGTGTTGTGGTCAGACAATAACCAGTTGATGGGCAGCAAGATGACTGCATACACCAAAAAACAGAAAGTGGAGAAAATCCATATCGAAGGTTCGGGCATAGCAATTCAGAAAGATAGCCTGAATTTTTTCAATCAGTTGTCGGGCAAGGAAATCACTGCATACCTGGACAGCGGGCAGCTCAGGAAAGTATATGTAAACGGGAATGCTGAAACCATTTATTTCCCGAAAGACGACAAAACAAATGACTATATCGGCATCAACAAAACGCTGAGCAGCTATGTAACCATGTATTTCAATAACAAAAAAGTAGATCGGATAGTACTTACTACTGCCTCCAGCGGTGCCATGTACCCCATAAGCCAAATGGAGGAAAACGATCTTTACCTGCGCAATTTCTACTGGTACGAGAACGAACGCCCCAAAAAAGTGAGCGACGTATTTACAAAATTTACCCGAACAGAACCTCCAAAACGTCAGGATAGTGCTAAGCGTCCGAGTTTTCCGGGTGAATCAGGCGGAAGTTCAGGCGAATCCAGAACAAAACAGAGAAATACCGCTGACAGACCAAAAAACAACAATCTAATGGGTCCAAACAGTTCCGGAGGAAACAGTAATCCGCTGAATAGCATGAACAGAAAAGGAAATATTCAATTCTGATTCATTATAAAAAACAAATAATATCCGGAGAGACATCCTTTTTCCGAATAAGCAACAGATATTTTAACAGAAAAGCGCAAGATATGATCCTGCGCTTTTCTGTTAAAAAGGTTTCATTTCTGATACCTATTTTATGATGTAGCCTACCGGATGATTCAACCAGGGAATCTGTGATTCTTTGAGATTCAACTCTTTACGAAGTTCTTCGTGATTCATACCTGCACGGGGACGTGTCCCGAGCCCGGCTGCCGCACAGAAGAGCGAGATATTTTGTGAAACAATTCCGGCATCAAGCGCGCTCATGTCGTAAATACGCTTATTAGCCTGTGAATCACCGGGTTTATAACTTTTATAACGCGACAAATCAGCTATCAGCAGCAATAATACAGGTGCATCTGATGGCCGGCTACCATTCATAAGGGGGCGTAAGTCCTTTTCCGAAACTTGCCTGATTACATTACCTCCGGCATCGTAGATATAAGCACCATCGGCTCTGCATACATATACATCAATATCCTGCGAATTGAGTGCAGATGGTGCCGTCCTTTTCCCGTTTTGCGGACGATTAATACCATTGGCTGCCCACAGTAAATCTGACAGATCCTGAAGAGATATATCCCTGCTGCTATAGATAGTAGCCGACTGGCGATTCTGAAATGCTTTCATTACATCGGTGTTGCGAAAAGCACTCGGTTCATTCAGCCTGATTGACTTATCTTCCTGTGCGCTTACACTGAAAACAAGTAAAAAATTGATCAGAAATAGCATTAACTTATTCATAACCTGATAGTTTAAAAAATTATAAGAAAAAAAGAAAAGCGATATATGGTTTATCGTATTTAAAAATCTCCTGTACGAATAATTCACATGAAAAGTTCATAATCAGGATTTTTATAATCCTGATCAGCAAAAATAATAAAAATCAGAATATTGATGTGGTTTTTTATTAAGAAAAATGCTTTAATTTTGGATATCATAGTGATAATTGTTTTATCTTTGCAAATACTTAACAAGCGATGTCCGGTTGATTATTTTGTATTTTTTAGTTTTATTTAACTTTTTGAAGTTGTTATCAGGATGAACGTTTGCATGTTTTACGGTGTTATAGATGATAAGTTGTTGAAAACGTGCAGTTAAGCAGATGATGAAAAAATTGGGGAAGATTTAGTATTGAAATGCAGTGGCATTTCGACGGGAAGTGAATAATTATAAAACACAATGATAAATAAATGGATTTACTCGGAACTAACCGACGAACAAAATGAAATAAAAAACAAATTAGCCAATGAATTAAGTATCAGCCCAGTAATAGCAAAACTTCTTGTACAGCGAGACATCGTAACATTCGATGACGCACGTTCATTCTTCCGCCCGGATTTAGGTGATTTGCATGACCCCTACCTGATGAAAGACATGGACAAAGCGGTGGAAAGGCTTACAAAAGCGATGCAGATGAACGAAAAGATACTGATTTACGGCGATTATGATGTTGACGGAACCACCTCCGTTTCGCTTGTTTACAGATTTCTGGTCAAGTTTTATTCCAATCTTGATTTTTATATCCCCGATCGTTACAACGAAGGATACGGCATTTCTATTAAAGGGATTGATTTTGCTGCCGAAAATAACTTCAAACTCATTATTGCACTGGATTGCGGCATTAAAGCTATCGAAAAAATCAAATATGCCAAATCACGCGGTGTTGATTTTATCATCTGTGACCATCACAATCCCGATGTAGAACTTCCGCCTGCGGTAGCAGTGCTCGACTCAAAAAGATCAGACTGTAACTATCCCTACAAACATCTTTCGGGTTGTGGTGTGGGATTTAAGTTTATGCAGGCGTTTGCCATCGAAAATAACATCAGCTTTGACAACCTGATTCCCCTGCTCGATTTGGTGGCATTAAGCATCGCATCCGACATAGTGCCTATCACGGGCGAAAACCGTATACTTGCTTTTTTCGGATTGAAACAGATAAACTCCAACCCGAGTACCGGTGTCAAAGCAATCATTGATGTCTGCGGACTGAAAGACCGCGAAATTACCATTAGCGATATCGTATTTAAAATTGGTCCGCGTATCAATGCTTCGGGACGGATGAAACTTGCAACTGAAGCGGTGGAGCTTATGGTTTCGAGAGATTATAATTTTGCTTACGAGCGCAGCGGAACGATTAACGAGTATAACAATGACCGGAAAGATCTGGACAAAAACATCACCGACGATGCCATTGCCCTGATTCGCCAGGACGAAAGCTATGCCGAACGGAAATCAATCGTGGTTTTCAAGCCCGACTGGCATAAAGGCGTTATCGGAATTGTTGCATCAAGGCTTTCGGAGGAATATTACAAGCCCTCTGTCGTACTCACCGAGTCCAACGGATTTGCCTCAGGTTCAGCACGTTCCGTTTCAGGTTTCGATTTGTACAAAGCAGTTGAATCCTGCAAGGACCTGCTCGAAAACTTTGGTGGACATATGTACGCTGCCGGGCTGACCATGAAACCGGAAAATGTGGAGGAATTCAGTCGTCGGTTTGAAGAATATGTAGCCGCAAATATACAGGAAGATCAAACTTACCCGCAAATTGATATTGATGCTGTAATAGAATTCAAGGACATTACACCCAAATTTTTCAGGGTTTTGAAGCAGTTCGGCCCATTCGGACCGGGAAATATGAAACCTGTTTTCGAATCGAAAAATGTGTATGACTACGGAAGCAGCAAACTGGTAGGAAAAGATCAGGAGCATCTGAAACTCGAGCTTACCGACAGCAGTTCGGAAAATGTGATGAGTGGAATCGCATTTCGCATGCATGAATTCAACGACCACCTTAAAGCCCTGAATCCGCTTGACATCTGCTATACCCTCGAAGAAAACACTTTCAACAACAACACATCCATCCAACTGATGATAAGGGATATTAAAAAAGTGGAAAATTAGCAAGTCTGGGGTATTGGAGCAAATTATCCGGAAGACATCGAAACCGGCAACTGCCGGATGAAAAAACTCCTTTTGCAATAGAATATCACAAAAAACGCGGGAAGAATCCCGCGTTTTTTAGTTAACTCTTTTCACTTCGTTGTAGCAATCGCGGCAAATAGGCTCATACTCAGCCATTTCGCCGAGCAGCACCTGCTTTTCGCCTGCCACCAGCCGGTGCGACACATAAGCCAGTGCTCCGCACCTGACACAGATAGCATGCACCTTATACACATCGTCGGCTATAGCCATCAGAGCGGGCATCGGCCCGAACGGAGTACAACGAAAATCCATATCCAGTCCGGCAACGATAACCCGGATACCGTTATCAGCCAATTGCCGGCACACATCCACCAGTCCCTCATCAAAAAACTGCGCTTCATCAATGCCCACCACATCCACTTCACTCGTCATCAGCAGAATGCTGCCCGAAGATTCAACAGGAGTGGAACGAATGGTAGTACGGTCATGCGAAACCACATCTTCTTCCGAATAACGCGTATCGATTTTGGGCTTAAAAATCTCTACCCGTAATTTTGCGAAGTTAGCACGCTTCAACCGGCGGATCAGCTCTTCGGTCTTACCCGAAAACATCGAACCGCATATCACTTCAATACTCCCGCGCCGCACCTGATTTGGATGATTCTGTTCTGAATAAATCATTATTTATCGAAATTTTGGTTTTTACAATATTATTTTCAACAGTTTAATTAGTATCTTTACGGCAGTTTTTCCTGCACGTTTATTTTACAAAATTAAAAAAAATACTTAAACTGAACTCTTTTTAACCGAAAAAGATATGAACAAAGATTTTTTAGTAATTTTAATGCAAAAGGACATCAAAGAGCTCAGCCTGCTCACAGAGGGTTTTGAGAAAATGAATGAATTTCCCGAACCTTTATTGCGCCTGGCAATACAGAAAGCTGAGAATATTAAGATAAGTCTGGAATCACTCGGAAATAATTCGCTGTCGGAACTGGGTGAAATTGATTACCAGTCATTTGACGGTAAAAAAACCGGACAGGAATCAAACGAAACTCATCCGGAGAATTTTCTATCCGATATGAATAATCTTGAAGCACCAACAGATTCAAGCAAGGAACTGATACATAACGAAACAGCTGAAACCGAAATTCAGAATGCAGCTACTGTTTTAGCCGAAACAAATGAACCTGAAACAGAAGTGGAAGCAAAAGAAATCATAAGCGAGGTGCCTGAAAACACGGATGAGAACACTATCCTTAGCCTGGATGAAGAATTTCAGGAAGAAATTGAAGTGGAGGAAATTGGTGAAAACGAGCAGGTCCTGGTTTATGACGAGTCAGATAATCCGCAGGCTCCCGGCATTAAACCTTCAGAAAATACTATAGCAGAAACAATCCCGCAAAGCAGCGGGAAGCCCGGCGAGAATCAGCTGAAGAATGAAATAAATTCACTGGGTGATAATCTGGCGAATCAAAAAGTTGACGATATCCGGCAGGCTATGAATATCGGCGACCGGTTCCGCTTTCAGCGCGAACTCTTCAGCGGCAACGGCGAAGTAATGAATAAAACCATCGCCTACCTGAATCAACTGGCTAAATACGACGAAGCTTATTCGTTCCTGAAATCAAAATTCGGCTGGAGCGACGACAATCCACACGCCGAAGAATTCCTTCAACTGGTGAAAAGGAGGTACAACTAAACAAGTATTGGTTCCGGATTCTGTATTGATTTTTATTAATTATCTCAGATTACATATTTCCACTCGTAAATGAAACTATACGTAGTACCTACACCTATTGGCAACCTGGAAGATATGACATTCAGGGCAGTGAAGATTTTGAACAGTGTTGACATAATCCTCGCTGAAGATACGCGTACAAGCGGTTTCCTGCTGAAGCATTACGAAATCAAAACTCCGATGCAATCTCATCACAAATTTAACGAGCATAAAACCATACTGCAAATAGTTGATAAGATTAAATCCGGACAAAACATCGCACTGATTTCGGACGCCGGAACACCTGCCATTTCCGATCCGGGTTTCATGCTTGTGAGAGCCTGTGTACAACACGGTATTGAAGTCGAATGCCTCCCCGGGGCTACCGCATTCGTTCCGGCGCTGGTTGCATCGGGATTGCCCAACGACCGGTTTTGTTTCGAGGGATTCCTTCCTCAGAAAAAAGGACGACAAACGAAACTCCAGTCTATGAAGGACGAATCCAGAACCATGATATTCTATGAATCGCCATTCAGGATTGTAAAAACCCTGACTCAGCTGGCAGAAGTGCTGGGACCTGAACGAAAAGCATCCGTTTCACGTGAAATCTCGAAAATTTACGAAGAAACTGTACGAGGAACACTTCAGGAACTTGCCGGACATTTCACACAGCATCCGCCAAAAGGTGAATTTGTACTAATTGTTGCAGGTTCTGAAGAATAACATTAAATTTGCCGGCATAAATACAGCTGTTTTTCTCAAAAGAGAAAAGTTTCATTCCATATTTCAAAATTCTAAGAAAATACAATTAACAAAACAATTATTAACCCTCTTTACTGCATAAAAAAATGAAACGACATATTATACTAACCTTAGCAGTATCATTACTGCTGGTGTCATGCGGGCAGCAAAAGAGCTCTGAAGTAGAACGTCTGAAAACTGAAAACGATTCGCTGCAAAACGCGAAACTTCAGCTGGAACAGGAAGTAAACGATTACTTTTCCACGCTGAATAACATTCAGCAAAACATTGAGAAAATCAAGGATGCTCAGAACGTGATATCTGTACGTCCGCTAAGCGAGAACACTCCCCGTGACGTCAGAAACAAGGTTTCTGAAGATATGGCTTATATCAGCGAAATGATAAAAGTGAACAAGGAGGAACTCGAGAAAATGAGAAACAAGATGAAAAACAGCGCTTTCAAGCTGACCAGTCTTGAAAACACCATTGCTTCGCTATCCAAACAACTGAACGATGAATCGGCCAAAGTTGCCTCACTGCAGATCCAGTTACAGCAAAAAGATTCGGTAATCACCAAATTGGGAACAACAGTTGACGAACTGGGTAAAAACGTGGAAGACTTATCAAAAAAAAATGAAGAAAAAAACACCGTTATACAGCAACAGGACGAGGCAATGAATGCTGCCTGGTATGCAATAGGCTCCATAAAGGAACTTAAAGACAATAAAATAATTTCATCCGAAGGGATTTTCAGCGCCAAAAAGGTTCTTCAGTCTGATTTTAACAAAAACTATTTCGTCAGAGTGGACACTCGAAGCACCCGCTCTATTCCTTTGTATTCCAGATCGAAAGCAAAGTTACTCACCATTCACCCCAAATCAAGTTACACACTTGAAAAAGAGAATGAAAATTTTGTGCTGGAGATAACTAATCCGGTGGATTTCTGGAGCGTGAGCAAGTACCTGGTGATAGAAGTAGACTGAAACCTGATGTGATTTTTCACCTGAAAAATCATATCTGACATTTTCATGCAGTCTGTCAGATTCTGTCCAGTAAATTACTCAACGGAATAAAATCCGGGATAACATCATAAATCGTAACATAGTCAATTCCCGATTGTGGCAAACAAGTACAAATACATATTTCTTGATCTGGACGACACCATATGGGATTTTCATGCCAATGCCAAAGAATCACTGCGCGACGTTTTTCATGCCTGTAAGCTGGATGAGCATTTCAATGATTTCGAAAACTTTTACAGCGAATATTCCAGAAAAAATCTGGAACTCTGGACACAATACGGGCAAGGACTTATCACGAAAGATTTCCTGATAGTCGAACGTTTCCTGCATCTCCTTCAGCAGATTGGTATTAACGACCCGGAAGTAGCATTGAAAATGAATACCGATTTTCTGGAAATTCTGGGTACAAAAACAGGACTTGTTCCTTATGCACGCGAGCTGATGGATTTTTGCAAAATGAACGGTTACCCGATGACCATTATTTCAAACGGATTCGTGGAGGTGCAATACCGCAAACTCAGAAGCGCTCAGATAGAACATTACTTTGATCATGTTGTGCTTTCTGAAGCAGTAGGCACACTTAAACCCGATACTAAGATTTTCGAATATGCGCTTCAGCTCAACAAAGCAGTCAGGGAAGAAGTGCTGATGATTGGCGATAGTTTTGATGCTGACATTTCTGGAGCTTTGAGAGCTGGTATTGATGCCGTTTTTCTGAATCATAACATCCCAAAATCAGATCTGCCTGACCGGGCAAAAGAAGTGAGGAGCCTGAAAGAAGTGATTGAAATCCTGAAAAACAATCAGAACTGAGAAACAAAAAAAGGATTTCGGGCACATAACAAGCTAATTGAATTATAAAATAAGAAGACAAAAAAAGTCCGGACCTGCAATGCAAATCCGGACTTAATTATTCTGTATTACCCGATTTTAACGTAACATAAAACAAATTTCAGGGTTGATACTTGCACTTTAATATGCATGACTGTCCTTCTCGTTGATTTCCTCAATGGTGGTCTGCGTTTTCTCAAGTGAACGCCATGCGAAGAAAATATATGCAATCACAAAAGGAATAAGCAACGAAACGACCGACATCACTTTCAGCGTGTAAAAACTTGAAGATGAATTGAATATCGTTAAAGAACTTTGCAAATCGAACGATGAAGGATAATAAGCCGTATTGTTATATCCGGCCACGAGGAGCAGAGTCATGACAGTAATCACGGTACCTGCTCCAGAAAACCAGATGCCTTTTTTCCAGGTTTTTTTGATAAAAGAGTAAATGATGCCGTAAAGAACACCAACCACTCCGGCAAGTAAAAGAACGAGCAACAAAGGCATCTCAACGAGGTTGTTGAAGTATTTGAATTTTTCCATTACCACTTCCCCTGTTTCAGGTTTAACGGCAAATCCCCGGGCAAACAATGTCCATATCAGAAACGCCAGGAAGAACACCAGGAAAGGCAGCGCGTTTTTCAGCAATGCTCCGTCCAGCCGTTCCTGTATCGGATCATTTTTAATCCGGTTTTTGAAAAACAGAACTGCCTGTGTACGTGCCAGGAAAAGCACTGCCAGCCCAAGCAGCCAGTTACGAGGATTGAACAGAGCTTCGAGTCCGTGCAAAGGATTTTGCCACTGGCTGATGATGGGTGCAAACTGACCTGAGAAATCGGCCAGATTCTGCTTGTTGACACTGAATTCGGAACCGGTAAAAAACGTAGCTATGGCAGCACCCAGCAAAAACGTGCCTGCCAGACCATTGAAAAACAAGAATCCGCGGTATGCATTACGTCCGAAGAAATTTCCGGGCTTATTCTGATACTCATAGGATACAGCCTGGACAATAAAGCAAAACAGAATGAGCATCCATACCCAGTAAGCACCACCAAAACTGGTGGAATAAAACAACGGGAACGATGCAAAAAATGCTCCTCCAAAAGTAACCAGCGTGGTAAAAGTGTATTCCCATTTCTTACCAAGTACATTTACAATAAGCCGTCGTTCATCTTCGGTTTTACCCAACGAAGAAATCAGTGTCTGACCTCCCTGAACAAACAGCAGGAATGAGAGCAATCCGCCCAGCAGTGAGATTAGCAACCACCAATAATGCTGTAGAAATGAATAAGTTATCATAGTTGTATGTATTTAAGCGTTAGTATTTGTTGGTTTTTCATCTGCCTCGGGTCCTTTTTTAATCTGTTTGGTCATAATGCGTACTTCAGCAAAAGCCAATCCGGTAAACAGAACAACAAACAGGAAAAAAGTAATTTGCACTGACGAAGTCTGCAGGCTCGACACAGCAGCCTGAACCGGCAATATATCCTGGATAGTCCAGGGTTGCCGCCCTACTTCCGCAACTATCCATCCTAACTGTGTGGCCAGATATCCAAGTGGTATTGTCCACAGAAATACATACAAAACCCATTTTTGTTTCAGCAGAAGGTCTTTCTTTTCGAAATAAAAGCCCATAGCAAATATCAGCAGGAATAGAAATCCCAGACCCACCATCAAATGGAATGAATAGAAAATAAGCGGTACACTCGGGATAACATCCTCGGGCTTATCCAGATATCCGTAACCGAAGAATCTGTAATTCTCATCCAGTTTTGCTTTGTGAACAGCCATTGAGGCAGTATCTTTGGCTGTTTCAGCAGCTTTATAATCTTTCAGCGCCGTAATTGCCGCCTGACCCATTGCTTTTTTCTGCTCAAACGAGATAGCGGTGGTGCCATCCTGAAGCGTGTATCCGCCATCGATGATGTCCACAATGCCCGGTACAAATGCGTTCATATCTCTGTAACCCATTAGTGAAAGCATTTTTGGTATTCTGATAGCAGCTACCACCGGCTCCACGTCATCGTTGTATGCCTTTTTATTCGGATTTACAATTCCCATCACAATGACCGGAGTACCTTTTTCACCTTTGTAAAGTCCTTCCATCACAGCCAGTTTCATAGGTTGATTTTGGGCTACCTGATAAGCAGAACCATCGCCGGTCCATATTACCACTACAGTACCCAGAAATCCGAAAATTGAAGCGACACGAATACTTCGTTTAGCAAAATCAATTTCACGTTTTTTCAGCAGGTACCAGGCACTAATACCTAACACAAACAATCCGCCCAGTACCCAACCCGAAGATACTGCATGAAGAAACTTGTTGATAGCAATAGGTGAAGAAATCACCGACCAGAAATCGACCATTTCATTCCGTACCGAAACAGGATTGAATTCCATGCCAAGCGGAAGCTGCATCCATGCATTGGCAACCAGAATCCACAGAGCCGAAAGAGTGGCACCTGTTATAGTAAGCCAGGTAGAAGCCAGGTGTACTCCTTTACTCACTTTATTCCATCCGAAAAACATGATGGAAATAAAAGTGGCCTCCATAAAAAATGCAAGAATACCTTCGATGGCAAGCGGAGCCCCAAAAATATCACCGACAAACCAACTGTAATTAGACCAGTTGGTTCCAAACTGGAATTCAAGAATAATACCTGTTGCCACACCAATGGCAAAGTTAATTCCGAAAACCGTCATCCAGAATTTAGCTGCCTTTTTCCATTCTTCTTTTCCGGTTTTCACATAGAGTGTTTCCATGATAGCCTGAATTACTCCCAGTCCGAGAGTTAACGGAACGAAAAGCCAGTGATACATAGCCGTAAGAGCAAATTGTCCCCTCGACCAATTGACTAAAGAAACGTCTAATAATTCCATAGATAATTTTTATTTTAATATAACTTGAAAATAGTTTGATTCTTATTGCCGGGAATTCTATTGTGCTACCGGTTTAGCTGTTGGAATAGACTTTTCATAAAGCTCTGTACCCACGTAGTCAGCTTTATCCTGTTCTTTTTCAAATTTTGAGTTCAGATAATTCGGGAAAAAGAAAACCCTCAGGATAGCAAACATGATAAACAGTTTGATAAGAGCTATAGCCCAGAGAGTTCTTCCTACAGTCATTTGACTAAATCCGTCCTTGAAAAAAGTAATAAAACCGTAAAACCAGCGCGGAGTGTTCATAAACCGACATTTTAATTAACTGCAACAAAAATACACTTTTTTTTAATTCATGTTCTGTTTCACCCCATTTTTTTTCAGATAAAAGTGTAATAATTATAATAAATTTTGCAGCCGGTGACTGAAGAATATTCCAATTCAGCTCCCTGAAATAAAAAAAGCGGGAAAATTCCCGCTTTTGTGTAATCAGTCAATGAATAAAATAAGTTAGTTGCCTACTTCCGACAGGAATTTAATACGTACGAGCCGAATTTCTGTTTCGGTAAAATCATCTTCTCCAAGTACATCCAGTGCTGTATTCAATTTATCTGTTTCGGCATTGTTGAAGTAATCAAATATTTCGTCAACCTTATCCGGATCCATTACTTCCTCGAGGAAATAGTTGATATTGATTTTCGTTCCCGAATACACGATAGCTTCAAGTTCTTCCAGTATTTCATTAATATCGAGCCCTTTTGAAAGAGCAATGTCATCAAGGGCTATTTTGCGGTCAATTGCCTGAATAATAGACACTTTTAATTTTGATTTATTGGCTACCGTACGTACTCTCAGGTCTTCGGGGCGAATTATATCGTTTTCCTTCACATGTTCCTTGATAACTTTCAGGAATTCTTCGCCGTACCGTTTTGCTTTTCCTGCTCCTACTCCGGGTACATTCTGGAGTTCGTCCATAGTAACGGGATAGGTTGTGGCCATTGCTTCGAGTGACGGATCCTGAAAAATCACAAACGGAGGAACTTCCATTTTTTTGGAGAGTTTCTTGCGCAAATCTTTCAGAATGGAGAAAAGCACATCGTCTGCAGCGCTGGTGCCACCGGCACTTCTTCCGGCCGCTTCTTCATCGTCTTCTTCAAATTCTGTATCTTTCACGATGGGGAACGGTTGTGGTTTTTTCAGATAATCCTTACCGGCAGGCGTGAGTTTGAGCACTCCGTAGGTTTCAATATCCTTACTTATGTAACCGGCAATCATAGCCTGCCTGATTACAGCATGCAGCAGTTTATCTTCTTCGTCTGACGCGACACCGTAGTTTTCCAGTTCATCGTGTTGATACGATGAGATATCCGATGTTTCGTTGCCTTTAAGGATGTCAACGATATGTTCAGCTTTGAATTTTTCTTTTAACTGCTGAACGGTTTCCAGAACTAATGTCAATAATTCCTGACCTTCAATTAATTTTTTTGGTTTCATACAATTATCGCAACTTCCACAATTGTCGTGTGGATATTCTTCTCCAAAGTAATGTAATAATAATTTTCTTCGACATACGGACGACTCGGCATAAGCCTGAGTTTCCAGTAATAGCTGATTGCCTATTTCCTGTTCGGCAATTGGTTTCCCCTGCATAAACTTTCGCAGTTTGTCCAGGTCTTTATATGAATAAAATGTAATGCATTCTCCTTCACCTCCGTCCCGTCCGCCTCTGCCGGTTTCCTGATAGTATCCTTCGAGACTTTTGGGTATATCATAGTGGATGACGTATCTGACATCAGGTTTGTCTATTCCCATCCCGAATGCTATGGTAGCCACTATTACTTCCACTTTTTCCATCAGGAAACTATCCTGATTCATGGTGCGCTGGGCAGCATCCATCCCGGCGTGATAAGGTAGTGCAGAAATGTCGTTCACACGGAGTGTTTCGGCAAGTTCTTCTACCTTTTTACGGCTCAGGCAATAGATGATTCCCGATTTTCCGGGTCTTGAACGGATGTATTTTATGATTTCTTTTTCTACATCCTTATTTTTCGACCTTACTTCGTAATACAGATTCGGTCTGTTGAAAGACGATTTGAAGACAGTCGCCTCGAGCATTGTGAGGTTTTTCTGAATGTCGTTCTGTACCTTAGGTGTGGCAGTTGCCGTCAGGGCTATGATGGGCGCGGTGCCTATCTCACTTATAATTGGGCGGATACGGCGGTATTCCGGGCGAAAATCATGTCCCCATTCGGAAATACAGTGTGCTTCGTCGATGGCATAAAAAGAAATCTTAACCTGCCGGAGCAATTCGATGTTTTCCTCTTTGGTAAGCGACTCGGGAGCTACATACAGCATTTTTGTTTTGCCCGACAGAAGATCCTCTTTCACCAGATCCACTGCAGTTCGTGTAAGCGATGAATTCAGAAAATGGGCAATTCCGTCTTCCTCACTGAAATTTCGCATGGCATCCACCTGGTTTTTCATCAGTGCTATGAGTGGCGAAATGATAATGGCTGTTCCTCCGAGCAGAAGCGCGGGCAACTGGTAACACAATGATTTACCACCTCCGGTGGGCATCAGCACGAAAGTATCCTTTCCGTCAAGTACATTGCGGATAATGGCTTCCTGATTACCTTTGAAAGTTCCGAAGCCAAAATACTTTTTTAATTGTGCCGATAAATCGGAGTGAGTTGTCATTTTAATTTTCCACTAATGAACGGAAACGAAATTACAGCATTTTTTTGTATCTGCAAAAAATAACAAAAAATTATTGGATGATTTTTTAATTGTTTTAGGATAAAACAAAATTATAAACAGATTTCAAATAAACAAGTATTTTTTCAAAAAAATAATCAGATTGTTAATCTTTTTAAGATCAACAATCTGATTTATTGTGTTTTGTAACACCTGTTATTAAAATTTACATCCGGATTATGCTATTTTAAGTCTGTGAGCACTCATTTTATCCATTTTTGAATGTGCATATTCGAGCGTTACAACAAACTGATTTGTTTTTCCGGATGGCGATTCGTACATGACATCCATCATGATAGTCTCAGTGATAGATCGCAGTCCGCGTGCGCCGAGTTTGAATTCAATCGCTTTATCAACGATGTATTCGAGTACTTCAGGCTGGAATACCAGTTCAATATGATCCATTCTGAAAAGCTTGATGTATTGCTTGATAATGGAATTTTTAGGCTCTGTGAGTATTCGTCGCAGGGCATTTCTGTCGAGCGGCTCGAGATAAGTAAGTATAGGTAACCTGCCGATAATTTCCGGTATCAGTCCGTATGATTTCAAATCCTGCGGTGCAATGTACTGCAACATGTTATTCCGGTCAATATTTTCGGTTTCGAGTGAAGCTCCATACCCCACAACGCGGGTATTCAGTCGCTGCGCGATTTTTTTCTCTATCCCGTCAAATGCTCCACCGCAAATAAACAGGATATTCTGAGTATTTACCTGGACGAATTTTTGTTCGGGATGCTTGCGTCCTCCCTGAGGTGGTACGTTTATGACTGATCCTTCGAGAAGTTTGAGCAGTCCCTGTTGTACTCCTTCGCCGCTCACATCGCGTGTGATGCTCGGGTTATCGCTTTTACGTGCTATTTTATCAATCTCATCAATGAAAACGATGCCTCTTTCGGCTACTTTCACATTGTAGTCGGCTACCTGGAGCAAGCGGGTGATAATACTTTCAATATCCTCGCCCACGTATCCTGCTTCGGTAAGTACTGTAGCGTCAACGATGGTAAAAGGGACTTCAAGTTTTTTGGCAATGGTTTTTGCGAGCAGTGTTTTACCTGTGCCGGTGTATCCCACCATGATGATGTTTGATTTTTCAATCTCCACATCATCTTCGTGTTTTTCCTGCATCAATCTTTTGTAGTGATTGTACACTGCCACCGAGAGGAATTTTTTGGCTTCTTCCTGTCCTATCACATACTGATCCAGAAATGTTTTGATTTCTTTTGGTTTTGGCAGTTTTTCTTTTTCGAGTTTCGGAATTGACGATTTATTAGACTGGGCTTCCTTTACTATTTCTGCAGCCTGTACTGCGCATTCGTTACAGATGTGAACACCTTCTATACCTAAAATGAGAAAACCGGTTTCTGTTTCAGGCCTGCCGCAGAAATTGCATTTTTTTGTACTTTTTGCCATATTTTTTTCTGATATGAGTGACCGGTTGCTGAATTCTGAGTCAGGATATCAGCTACCCGGAACTCAAAATCATTTCTTTTCTTTAATTAATACTCTGTCAATCATTCCGTACTCGAGTGCTTCCTGTGAAGTCATCCAGAAATCCCTGTCGGAGTCTTTTTCTATCTGTTCGTAAGTTCTGCCTGAATGATCGGCAATAATCTGATACAATTCTTTTTTCATTTTGAGCATTTCCCTCAGATTGATTTCCATATCGGCTGCTACTCCCTGGGCGCCTCCGCTTGGCTGGTGAATCATTATCCGTGAGTGTTTCAGTGCAGATCGTTTGCCTTGAGCACCAGCCACAAGGAGTACTGCTCCCATGGAGGCAGCCATTCCGGTACATATTGTTGCCACATCACTGCTGATAAACTGCATTGTATCATAAATACCCAATCCTGCATAAACCGATCCTCCGGGTGTATTCAGGTAAATGGAAATATCTTTTCCGGGATCTGAGGAATCAAGGTACAGCAACTGAGCCTGTATGACGTTGGCTGCATAATCGTCTACCTGAGCACCCAGAAAAATGATTCTGTCCATCATCAAACGCGAGAAAACATCCATCTGGGTGACGTTAAGCTGGCGTTCTTCAAGTATGGATGGTGAAATGTAATTGTCAGTGATACCGGCATACTGATCGAGCAATAAACCACTCATACCAAGATGCTTAACTGCATATTTTCTAAAGTCGTTATTTTTTTCCATAATGTGATTATGTTATTTTATATTTTTATCAATGATAGTAGCGAATATCCTGCCAATTTTTCCAATATGCCAAATTGTCATATTCCGGAAAAAACGGATTATCCTTAATTAGCAAAGATACATTTTTTTTGATGAATTACGTACATACCTGCCAATAACCTGTTTTCTCCTGTAAACGGATTTCAACCGTAATCAAAAAAGCGAAATCGGTATGACTTCGCTTTCGTGAATGCAATTCAGGATACTGACTTGTTCTATGCGTTTGAAGGTTCAAAAAGTTTATTGAAATCTTCTATTGAAATCGGTTTTTTATCCAGGTCTGCTTTTTGACGAATTACAGCAAGTATTTTTTCCTCGGCCGCACGGTCTACGAAATTACGTACTGTTTCTTCCTTTTTCATCATATCCTTCACGTAATTATCGAGTATATCGTCGCCCATACCTACCATTCCATATTGAGCAAACTGAGCTTTGGCTACTTTTTTAGCGTATTCTTCCACATCGGGGAGATCCACTTTGATTTCGTTTGCTTTCAAAATTTTATCTTTAATCAGATGCCAGATCAGGTCCTCAATCATTCCCGGATACTCTTCTTCCACCTTTTCAGGAGTCATTTCTTTGTTATTTGCCACCAGCCATCGTTTCAGAAATGCTTCGGGGAACGTGAGATCACTGTATTTGCTTACAAAGATATCGCGAATGTCGATATTGAACTTATAATCACTGTCGGCTGTGAGGCTTTCTCTGATATTTTCTGCAATTTTTTCTTTGAATTCTGCATCTGAGTTTACTACTCCTTCGCCGTAAACCTTGTTGAAAAGTTCCTGGTTTACTTCTCCTTCCTGGTAGCGTGTTATTCCGCTGATTTCGATTTGAAAATCAGAGGCAACATCTTTCACTTCTTCTTTTTTGATTTTCAGAAGCGAACTGATTTCCGTCTCGTTTTCAAAAGCTTTAAGGGGATTAAATATTATGATATCACCTTTCGATTTACCGGTGAAAAGGTTTTTCTGCTCCTCATCTTTCATGTAAGCAGGTGTGAGCACAGCATCGGCAACAGTGATACCACCGGCTTTTACTTCACCGTTCTCAAGTTCGGTCAGGTTACCCTTTACCATGTCTTTTTCTTCCACCGAATCAACCTGTTCATATTTTCCGTAACGCGAAGTATATGACTTGATCTGGTTATCAATCATTTCGTCAGATACAGAAATTTCATAATAAGGTACTTTGGACAAATCGCTCAGGTTAACTTCGAACTGAGGAGCCAGACCGATATCGAAATGAAAATCAAATTCATCCATCGTTTCGAAGTCGTATTCGGATTTTTCAATTTCACTTGGAAGCGGTTGTCCCAGAATCTGAAAATCGTTTTCTTCAATGTAATTTACCAGAGAATCCGAAACTAAATTATTTATTTCTTCGGCTTTTACGGCTTTTCCGTACATTTTTCTGACAAGTCCGATCGGAACGTTTCCGGGACGGAAACCGGGCATATTAGCTTTTTTACGGTAGTCGCGCAGTGATTTCTCAACCTTTTCGGTATAATCATCTTTTGAAACACTGATAGTGATTACCGAGGTATTCTGGTCAACGTCTTTTTTTGAAATATTCATATCTTTTTAATTATTAGCACATTAATAAATTTTTGTCAGTAATATAAATTGGGGTGCAAAGATACAAAATTTTTATTATACATTCTTCATTTTCTTTCATTATACAGTAAAAATATTCGCGAATAAATCGGAGGACTGCCTGTAAAAGGGAATTTTGTCAGTTCAGTTTTCAGATCGTAAATGTAAGAAATAATCCGCTTTTTGTCGGATGTTTTTTGTAAATTCGCACCTGAATAAACTTCTAAATCCATCACCATGAACACAAAAAGAAATTTTACTTTCATCATCTTCCTTCTGATTTCATTGTTTGTTTTTTCATCCTACAGCTCCACACCGGTCGTCGGCCTTTTAAAAACAGAATCACGGATCAATCCCGAGGGTGTGAGCACACTGGCACCCCGTTTTTCGTGGCAGATAAGCTCCGCGAAGCCTGATCTGGTGCAGACTTCTTACCGGATTCAGGTAGCTGCCAGCGAAAAAGAACTGAAGAAGGAGAAAAATCTGCTCTGGGATTCAGGTGATGTGTCAGGTGAAGAATCGCATCTCATTCCTTACACAGGTGCTGCATTGAAATCTGGTTTGCAATACTTCTGGCGCGTACAGGTAATGACCAGCCAGGGAAAAAGCAAATGGAGCAGAACAAACAAATGGTCGACAGCCTTGCAGAGCGAATCGGAATGGACAGGCCACTGGATAGGCCAGAATTCCCTGTCAAATCCGGGAGAAACCAACAAGAAAAATACAAGACTGGCCGCAAGGTATCTGCGAAAAACGTTTACAACTGACGTTGATACGAAAAGGGCTGTATTATACATTTCGGGACTGGGAATGTACGAAGCCTACATCAATGGCAAACGAATTTCCGGCGATGTTTTCGCTCCTGCACCTTCATGGTATCCGGAACGTGTGTATTACAACACTTACGATGTAACACGCCTGCTGAAAAAAGGAAGAAACGTGCTTGCCGTAAAGCTTGGAAACGGACGCTACTTCGGGATGCGTGAAAACAAGACCATGATGTTTGGCCTTCCGCGCCTGATTGCCCGGCTTGAAATAGAAAATTCCAGACAGGGAAAAGCTATCGTGGTTTCTGACCAAACCTGGAAAGTCACTTCAAAAGGTCCGGTAGTAGCCAATAACGAGTTCGACGGAGAGGAATACGATGCCCGCCTCGAATTATCTGGCTGGAACATGCCGGAATATGATGATTCAGGTTGGCAAGCAGCCGAGACAATGGAAAAACCGGGTGGTGTACTTACAGCACAACCCAATCCGAACCTGGCTGTACAAGACCACATCACACCTGTAAAAATCATGAAACTATCCGAAAAAAAATACATCCTTGACATGGGACAAAATATGGTCGGATGGCTGAAAGTAAAATTGAAAGGCAAAAAAGGCATACCTGTCAAAATGAGATTTTCCGAAACCGTCAGGAAAGACAACTCGCTATACCTGGACAACATCCGGAGTGCCGGAGTTACCGATATTTACACACCGGCATCGAATGGTGCATTCGTATGGGAACCATCGTTTACTTATCACGGTTTCCGGTACGTGGAGATTGAGGGGCTTGACTATCAGCCTGCTCTGACCGACTTTGAGGGGAAAGTCATCTATGACAAAATGGAAACTACAGGTAGTTTTGAAACTTCAAATCCATTAATCAATCAAATATATCAGAATGCCTTCCGGGGTATCAGGGGTAATTACCGAGGCATGCCTACCGACTGTCCGCAGCGCGATGAGCGGATGGGATGGCTCGGCGACAGGGCAACAGGATGTTTTGGAGAGGCTTTCGTTTTTGACAATTCAATGCTCTACAGTAAATGGACACAGGATATTGAAGATTCACAAAGTTCTGATGGAAGCATTTCGGTGGTATCACCAAGATACTGGACAATCTACAACGACGATGTAACCTGGCCTGCAGCATATTTCTACGCCGCTCAGATGATTTATAAACAGTTCGGCGACAGCGAACCGGTAAAAAAACACTATGACTCAATGAAAAGATACCTGGAACGAATCCGGCAGGTATCCATGAAGGATTACATCATCACTAAAGACACCTACGGAGACTGGTGCATGCCTCCTGAAAAACAGGAACTCATTCACTCCAAAGATCCGGCCCGAAAAACCGACGGAGCAATACTAAGCACAACGATGTATTACAACCTGCTTGGAATGATGACGGAATTTGCATCCCTTACGTCAAATAATCAGGACATTGAAGGTTTCAGAAACCTGGCTTCGAAAATAAAACAGGCATACAACGATAAATTCTTTGACAAGAACACGGCACAGTATGGCAACAACACTGTCACAGCCAACCTGCTATCGCTCAGGTTCGGACTGGTGCCCGAAGGGTACGAAAAGCGGGTTTTTGAAAACATTGTGAAAAAGACGGAAATTGATTTCAACGGTCATGTAAGTACTGGAGTATTAGGCATTCAGCATTTGATGAGAGGACTCACCGAATTCGGACGAACTGATTTGGCATACAGAATAGCCACCAACGAAACCTATCCGAGCTGGGGATATATGGCAAAAAACGGAGCAACCACAATATGGGAACTCTGGAACGGAGATACTGCCGATCCGGCAATGAACTCAGGGAATCATGTGATGTTGCTGGGTGATTTGCTCATCTGGTACTACGAAGATCTGGCAGGCATCAAAAATGCACCGGGAAGCATCGGATTCAAAAGACTGCTTATGCAACCCGTTTTCCCTCATGAACTGAGTCATGTGAAAGCATCATACAATAGCCTGTATGGCAATATCCGGAGCGAATGGAACAAAAACGGCGGACGTTTTGAATGGAAAATCACCATCCCGGGGAACACTTCGGCTACAGTGCGAATACCGAAAGAAATTACACTATCCGGATCAAAACCAAAACAAATAAAAAGCATTTCGGAATTTGCCGGATATACAGAAATTAAAATAGGTTCGGGTAATTATATATTCACAGGCCGGTATTAACCATTTCTTAAATTTTATAACCGATTTACAGAATTATAAGCCGATAAAATTTACTAAATTTGCATCTTAATTCCAAAAAAACAAATATATGAAAAATGTACTGACATTCATGCTGTTGAGCATGATTACTGTATTCTCACTTTCTGCACAAGGTATCCGTTTTGAAGAAAATCATGACCTGAATGCCGCATTAACCAGGGCAAAAGCCGAAAATAAATTAGTTTTCATTGATGCTTATGCTGAATGGTGCGGGCCATGCAAAGTGATGGCACGCGATATTTTCCCACTTAAAGAAACAGGTGATTTCTTCAACGCCAACTTTATAAACCTGAAACTGGACATGGAAAAAGGTCCAAACGTGGAAATTGCAAAGAAATACGAAGTTCGGGCATACCCCACATACCTTTTCCTGAACGCAGAGGGCGAACTGGTTCACAAAGGTCTGGGAAGCATGCCAGCCGATAAATTTATCGAACTGGCCAGGAATGCCGCCGATAATGAAAACAACTACAGTGCACTGAGCCGAAAAATCAAAAACGGTGACCTGAGTCTGTCAACCGTGAAAAAATTCCTGGCTCAAAATCCCTACGACAACGGGAACGGAGCACTGGTTGACAAGTATTTCCAGTCGCTTTCTGAAAGCCAGATTTTCACGGAAGAAAACTGGGAACTTTTTGACAAATACATTAGTGATATTTCATCTGTATCATTCCGATATTTTCTTGAAAACAGGGAACGGATTGCCGGATTTGCAGGCAAGAACAAAGTGGATCAGAAAATCACCAAAACTCTGGCTATGGCTTATTACCAGGATCCATCGAAAGAAGAAACATTGAGAAATACCGATCCGGTACTTTTCGCCGAAGCCAAAAAGAAAGTGGATATGTCAAAAGTGTATTCGAAATTTCTTCAGAAAAAGGACGACAAGGAAGCATGGAACAACCTGTGGAAAGTTGCAGTACCTATTTTGAACGTAAGCGAAAATCCAGATGAGCTGAACAGCATGGCCTGGATGGTTTATGAAAATTACAAAAAATTCAATGACAAAAACACACTGGCAAGTGCACTCGGATGGGCTAAGAAAGCCTGGGAGAAAGCTCCTGAAAAAGACATGATAGCCGACACCTATGCACATCTTTTATTCGAAAGCGGGAAAAAGAAAGACGCTCTGAAGGTGGAAAACAAAGCCCTGGAAATGGCTACAAAAGCACAAAACGCAGAAGCAATCGAAAATTACAAAACAGCTATTGCAAAATTCAAAAACAAAAAATAATCCCACAGCACTGATTTTCAAAATTTTAACAAACAAAAAAAACAAATACATAAATCCTGTTTAATAAACTATGGCAACAAAACCATTCATTTATCAGAATCCGTTTCCGCTCGGCAAGGAAAAAACGGAGTACTATCTGCTTACCAAAGAGTATGTGAGTGTCGAAAAAATTGGCGACCGTGAAATTCTGAAAGTGGAACCCGAAGGACTTACCACGCTTGCACGCGCTGCCATGCGCGACTGTAATTTTCTGCTCCGTCCGGAGCATCAGCAGCAGGTGGCTAAAATACTTGCCGACCCCGAAGCCAGCGAAAACGACAAATTCGTTGCCATCACCATGCTCCGCAATGCAGAAATCGCAGCGAAAGGCGTACTGCCATTTTGTCAGGACACCGGAACTGCCACCGTGTATGCCAAAAAAGGCAACAACGTATGGACTGACGGAAACGACGAAGAAGCCCTCTCGAAGGGGATATACGAAACTTACACGCAGGAAAATCTCCGTTACTCGCAGAATGCTGCTCTCAACATGTACGACGAGGTAAACACCGGAACCAATCTGCCCGCGCAGATTGATCTTGTTGCCAGTCACGGCGACGAATACAAATTCCTGTTCATCGCCAAAGGCGGAGGTTCGGCCAATAAATCTTACCTGTTTCAGGAAACAAAAGCATTGCTGAATCCGGTTTCGCTGGAGAAATTTCTGGTAGAAAAGATGAAAACACTCGGCACAGCTGCTTGTCCGCCTTACCACATCGCTTTCGTCATCGGAGGCACTTCGGCTGACGCTACCATGAAAACAGTGAAACTTGCATCGACTAAATATTACGACGAATTGCCTGTTCAGGGTAACGAACTGGGTCAATCGTTCCGCGACGTGGAAATGGAAGAAAAAATCCTCAAAGCTGCCCGCGAATCGGGATATGGAGCTCAGTTCGGCGGCAAATACTATGCCCATGATATCCGCATCATTCGTTTATCGCGCCACGGTGCATCCTGCTTCGTGGGAATGGCAGTATCCTGCTCAGCCGACCGCAACATCAAAGGAAAAATCAACAAAGACGGAATCTGGGTAGAGAAACTTGAAGACAACCCCGGACAATACATCCCGGATGAATATCGTCAGCAAGGCGAAAGCAAAGCCGTGAAAATCGACCTTAACCAGCCGATGCCTGAAATTCTGAAAACTCTGAGTCAATACCCGGTTTCTACCCGCTTATCGCTTACAGGAACAATAATTGTGGGACGTGACATAGCTCACGCCAAACTGAAAGAACGCATAGATGCAGGTCTGGGACTTCCGCAATATGTGAAGGACCACCCTATTTACTATGCCGGTCCGGCCAAAACACCCAAAGGGATGCCTTCCGGATCATTCGGGCCTACTACTGCCGGACGAATGGACAGCTACGTGGATTTGTTTCAATCGCTCGGCGGCAGCATGATCATGATAGCCAAAGGTAACCGCAGCCAGCAGGTAACCGACGCCTGCCATAAATACGGAGGTTTCTACCTCGGTTCGATTGGTGGTCCGGCAGCCATTCTGGCTCAGGATAGCATTAAAAACGTAGAAGTACTCGAATATCCCGAACTTGGCATGGAAGCAATCTGGAAAATCGACGTGGTAGATTTCCCGGCCTTTATCCTTGTCGACGACAAAGGAAACGACTTCTTCCAGCTTATCAAAAAACAGGTAATCTGCTGATTTCTTATGTTATTTCCGAATTCAGACAGAAAAAAGTCCGGTGAAAAAAAATCGCCGGACTTTTTTATTGAAATGCAAAATCAATTTCATATATTTGTGTGGTATTGAAAAATAAAATCTTATCACCCATCTTTAAAAATTTCAGCTTATGAAAAACACAATAACCATGGGAAATGACGAATTTATTCTCTATATCCGTAAAAATTACAACTGCTCGCTTACCAACGACAGAATAGGGAGATTGGTTTGGAAATGGATTTTAAGCAATTCAAAAGACATTGACAAAACAACAGCCATCGAACGAAATGTTCCCTGTCTGTGGCAAAACTCCCGGGTGAGAAAAACTTTCGGATTCAGATTACCACGCACTGCCTCCCAAATGACATTCAACCGCAGATTACTGCCCAAACTATATTCATTTCTGGATAAACTGGGCGAAATCTACCGTTCCGATGAATCATTTGATTTCCGGAAACGAATGGAAGAAGATGATTCGGATATGCCTGAATTAGAATTTCAATAACACGGTATTATTTGTTCCTTTCGAAAATCTGCAACCCCGGTAATCTGACGCACTTTTCACAATCCGTCAATAGAATGCCTACCGGAGATTGCTGCCTTGTACAATTTTTTCTACCTTTGCATAAAATTATTTTTCGATGATAAGCTATTTACAGGTAGAAAACCTGACCAAATCTTTTGGCGACAAACTGCTTTTTGAAAACATCTCATTTGGAATCTCCGACAACCAGAGAGTGGCGCTGATTGCTAAAAACGGAACAGGCAAGACGACACTTCTGAACATCATAGCCGACCGCGAATCGGCCGACAGCGGCAACATTTCATTCCGAAAAGACCTCCGGATAGGTTATCTGGAGCAATCGCCCGAATTTCCCTCCGAACTTTCGGTGATTGACGCCTGCCTGCAATCTGACAACGAACTTATGAACGCCATAGCCAGCTACGAGCATGCCATGCTGCATCCGGAGAAAAACACCCTCGCCGAAGCGCTTGCGCGGATGGAAACCCTCGAAGCCTGGGATTATGAGTCGCGTATCAAACAAATACTGGGAAAACTTAAAATATCCGATTTCGAACAACGCATCGGTGAGCTTTCGGGTGGACAGTTGAAGCGGATTGCACTGGCCAATGTACTGATCAGCGAACCCGATTTGCTGATCCTCGACGAGCCGACCAATCACCTGGACCTGGAAATGGTGGAATGGCTTGAGGATTTTCTCCGGCGCTCGTCCATGGCGCTGCTCATGGTTACTCACGACCGCTATTTTCTCGATCGCGTCTGCACTAACATTCTCGACCTCGATAACCATGCATTATACAGCTATTCAGGCAATTACAGCTATTATCTCGAAAAAAAACAGGAACGTACTGATAATTTCAATGCCGAAACAGCCTCAGCCCAGAATATTTACCGGCGCGAACTGGAATGGATGCGAAGCACACCACAAGCCCGTACAGGCAAGTCGAAAGGGCGTATTGACCGATTTTACGAAATTGAAGAGCGGGCTAAACAACGCGTGGTGAATGAAAACGTGAAACTTGCTGTAAAGGCTTCCTATCTCGGTTCAAAAATCCTTGAGGCAAAATACATCAGCAAGTCGTACGGCAATTTGAAAATCCTGGAAAACTTTTACTACAATTTTGCCAGGTATGAAAAACTGGGAATTGTTGGCAAAAACGGAACAGGCAAAACCACGTTTCTGAAAATACTGCTCGGAGAGGTGAAACCCGATAGCGGCAGTGTAGACATAGGCGAGACTGTTCGGTTCGGATACTATAGCCAGGAAGGACTTGCATTCGACGAACAGATGAAAGTGATTGATATAGTGAGAGATATAGCCGAGGAAGTGGATTTGGGCAACGGAAAAAAAATGACCGTTTCGCAGTTTCTGCTTCATTTTCTTTTTTCGCCCGAAACGCAGCATAACTACGTGTATAAACTCAGCGGCGGCGAAAAACGGCGGCTTCACCTCTGCACGGTACTGATGAGAAATCCGAATTTTCTTGTACTTGACGAACCAACAAACGACCTGGACATTGTGACACTCAATATCCTGGAAGATTACCTGCAAACATTCAAAGGATGTGTCATCGTGGTAAGCCACGACCGGTTTTTTATGGACAAAGTAGTGGATCATCTTTTCGTGTTCGAAGGAGATGCCGTAGTACGAGATTTTCCGGGTAACTACACGCAATACAGGGAGGAAAAACAGGCTCTCCAGCAATCAGGCAACACATCCGACGGGACCAGGGAGCAACGAGTCAGCAATAAAAACGAATCCATGCCCGGAAAAAAGGATAAACCACGAAAAATGACTTTCAACGAAAAACGGGAATTTGAACTGCTCGAAAAGGAAATACCTGAACTGGAGAATGAAAAGGCCGAAATAGAAGCCAGGCTTTCTTCGGGCGAAATAACTGACAATCAGGAAATTGTAGCCCTTTCGGAACGTTTCTCGGTATTAGACGAACAGATAGACAAAAAAACCATGCGATGGCTTGAACTGAGTGAAATTTAACAACGTGATTGATTTCGGATAATCCGGAAATCCGGAAACAAAATCCTTTTAAAAACGCGAAAGGTTGCCACGCCTGACAACCAATCTTTGTTAACCTTAATCTAATACTATGAAAAAATCATGATGCAAATTTACGATGAACTTTCAATCATTTCGGCTTTTTTTTCCCGGGCATCAACGATTATCGGCTTCAAACGTTTGCAATAAAAATTCCGGCCGGAGAAAGTGAACGTTAAAAACCGGTTGATTTCAGATTTAATCCCGCTTTCTCGTCGAATCCGAACATCAGGTTCATATTTTGCACAGCCTGTCCTGATGCACCTTTCAGCAAATTATCCGCTGCTGAAATTATCAGAAGGTATTCCCCGTGCTTTTCCACGTATACGATGGCTTTATTGGTATTCACTACCTGCTTCATGTCCGGATTTTCGGACACAACAATAGTAAATGCGGCGTCTTTGTAAAATTCGGTGAAGATTTTCATTGCTTCGGCCGTGCTCAACGAACTTTTCAGGTAGGTTGTAGCAAATATTCCGCGTGCAAAATTACCGCGTACAGGAATAAAATTCAAATCCTTGTCAAAACCAGGCTGCAACTGGTGCAAAGACTGTAAAATTTCTTCCAGATGCTGATGTTCAAAAGCTTTGTAAGCCGAGATATTGTTGTTTCTCCAGCTGAAATGCGATGTGGCCGAAGGTTTTACACCGGCACCCGTGGAGCCTGTAATTGCGTTCACGTGCAAGTCACCGGTAAGTAATCCGGCGGCAGCCAGGGGCAAAAGCGCTAGTTGAATGGTTGTTGCAAAGCAACCCGGATTAGCCACGTGAGAGGCATGAATGATTTGGTCCCTGTTCAGCTCCGGCAGCCCGTAAACAAAGTCGTGATCATCGCGTTTGTGGCGAAAGTCGGTTGACAAATCGATAATCTTCAAATTTTCAGGTACTTCATTTGATGCCAGAAACTTCCGGCTGTCGCCATGTGCCGAGCAAAGAAACAGAACATTGATTTTATCCAGGGGAAGTTCATCGGTGAAAGTCAGATTTGTTTCACCAATGAGTCCGCTATGAACAGCGGCTACTCTTTTTCCGGTGTTGCTGCTGCTGTTGACAAACTCAATTTCAACTTCCGGATGATTTACCAAAATCCGGATTAACTCGCCTGCCGTGTAGCCTGCGCCTCCTATTATACCTGCTTTTATCATTTTGTTCTGTATTATTTTGACTGTTATTATGGTGAATAACAAACTTTTAGAATTAAAATTTTACATGTTTGGTATGCTGTGCTAAAAAGCGATAAAACAAAAAAAGGAATTATTCAATTTGTCACGTATTTCAGCCCCACAATCGAAGCTATAAGCATGAAAATAAAGAATACCCTCCAGAAATCAGCCGGTTCTTTGAAAAAGAAAATACCTATCAGAACGGTTCCCACCGCTCCAATTCCGGTCCATACGGCATAAGCAGTTCCAAGGGGGAGCGTTTTGGTTGCTAACATCAGGAAAAACATGCTCAATACAAGACTTGCGCCAAAGCCACCATACCAGAGTGCTGCCGTGGTTCCCGAACTGTGTTTTGCCATGTTGAGGCAGGTAGTGAAGCCCACTTCAAACAAACCTCCCGTTATTAAATAAATCCATGCCATAACTTTTTTATTTTAAAAATCACCGGTTGTTCAGGGTACAAAAATCACTCAATCCGCTGAAACGCCTGTTTGTCAGCCGAATAATTATACACTTCGCCGGTTTCAATCACGTAATGCCATCCCAGAATATTTAATTCTCCCTTTTCCTGCTTTTCTTTAATGTAAGGAAAAGTCAGCAAATGGTTCATCTGCTCCACTACATTCAGTTGTTCAGTGAGCAAGTCGCGCTGACAGGGATTAAGTTTTTTTCTCAGAATAGTCTCTTTCACCTGCTGTTTTACCGGGGCCGCAAGTTCGAGCCATTTACTTGTCAGAGGCAACTGCTTCTGCAATTTCCCGGAGTACAAAGCCCTGCACCCCCCGCAATTGGAATGCCCGCAAACAATAATATTTTCGACATTCAGCACATGTACTGCATATTCTATTGCCGATGAAGTAGCCACGTATGTATCATGGCTTTCTTTGTAATAAGGCACCAGATTCGCGATATTACGCACGATAAACAGTTCTCCCGGCAGAGTTTTGGTTATCAGGTTGGGCACCACACGCGAGTCAGAACAACCGATAAAAAGCGTGTGCGGATTCTGACTTTTTTCCAGATTCCTGAAAATATCCTTATGCTCTTCAAAGTCGTTTTCACGAAAATCTTTCACTCCGTGAAACAGTTTTGAAGCATTGTTATCGTTTCTTTTGTTCATACAATTTTTCTACTGATTCAGAAGAATACAAGCCAGATTACCAATGTCCACACTATCATTAATAAATAAGTAATCCGGTAGTAACTGAATTTACAGATTTTATGCCTGATGAGAAAAATCAGAGGTACCACAAAAAACACACCTCCCGCTAACTCAAAAAAGTGAAGCAAATTCTCCGGTATTCTTCTTTTTCGTTTGGCTGCTGCTACTTTATCGTATATGAATAAAATTGCGGCAATCACGTTCAATACTACCAGGTACCTGAAAAAAGCATTCATGGCATCACTCATCCAGCAAATCCGGCCTTAATCGCCGGGTGCGTTCCACCGACTGCTGGTGCATCCACTCTTCGACCTTAGCCTGATGACCTGACAGCAAAATATCGGGCACTTTCCAGCCTTTGTATTCCGAAGGACGTGTGTAAACCGGCGGAGCCAGCAAGTTATCCTGAAAACTATCCGACAGGGCTGAGGTCTCGTCGCTAATGACACCCGGAATGAGCCTGACTATGGCGTCTGTCATCATTGCTGCAGGCAATTCGCCTCCCGTGAGCACAAAATCACCTATACTTATTTCTTTGGTAATCAGATATTCGCGTATGCGGTGATCGATTCCTTTGTAATGTCCGCAGAGAATGATCAGATTTTCGGTCATCGAGTAACGGTTTGCCAGCTTCTGATTGAATTTCTCTCCATCGGGCGAAGTGTAAATGACTTCGTCATATGCTCTCTCTGACTTCAGTTTTGAAATCACATTGTCCACAGGCTCAACCTGAAGGACCATTCCGGCACCGAATCCGAAGGCGTAATCATCCACGCGGCGGTGTTTATCAGCCGTATAATCGCGCAAATTATGAACAAAGATTTCTACCAGACCTTTTTCTTTGGCTCGTTTCAGTATGGAATAATTCAACGGGCTTTCGAGCAATTCGGGCACAGCAGAAATAATATCGATTCGCATAATAAAAATATTTACCGCAAAATTACGAAAAAGATTCAAGAAAGAGCAACGAACAATGAAAGACATACACAACACTGCTCAGAAAGCACAGAATCAACGAACCAAATAATTGAATCTGATAAATCCGGATGAACTTCTAAAAAATTAGAATGGAAAACAGAACTTTTTTGTATATTTGCAAATAGATATTATTTTTAACCACAGACTTTTTCTGATAATGATACTCAATATTTTTACCGATGTATATTTCACCACTCCCGTGTGGAGTGATTATGTACTGCTGGTTTTGTCGGTTTTTTTCCTGGCATTTTCTGCATTTTTCAGTTCTTCGGAGGTAGCATACTTCACCATATCAGCCAGAAATCTGGCCGAAATGCACGAAAGTGAGGAGAAAAATGCAAAAACCACCATCAGACTGCTCAATTCACCCCAAAAGCTACTGGCAACCATTATGATCGGAAACAGTGTTGCCAATATCGCTTTCGTGATTCTCTCCACAACGCTTGTTTATTCCGTATTCGACTTTGAACTCACTCCTGTATGGAAGTTTATAGCCCCGGTATTGTTTGTGAGCGTTATATTGCTTACTTTCGGTCAAATCATGCCTAAAGTGTATTCATCGGAATACTCAACCGAAACCGTACTGAAAAACTCAGGAATAATATACGCTCTCCAAAATTTCTTCAAACCGTTTGTCGATATTCTTTCTGAATCCAAGGCGCTGGTAAACAGCCGGTTGCCAAAGAGAAGTCCGAATCTTATTTCCATGGACGAACTTTCGCACGCTCTGGATTTTTCTGACAACAAGCAGGAAGACGACAAGGAAATGCTCGAAGGAATCATCAAATTTGCCAACATCCAGGTAGCCGACGTTATGACTTCGCGCATGGATATGGTAATCGTGGACATTAAACTCAACTTCAAACAGCTAATGGACGTGATAATCGAATCGGGTTATTCCAGGCTTCCGGTATATGCAGGTACGCGTGACAATATCAAAGGCATTCTTTTCAGCAAAGATTTGCTCCCCTACCTCGACAAACCGGAATCATTCCGCTGGCAGACACTCATACGGCAACCTTATTATGTTCCTGAAACCAAAAAAATCGATGATTTGCTCAGCGAATTTCAGGAAAACCGCATCCATCTGGCACTGGTAGTCGACGAATACGGAGGAACATCGGGTCTGGTAACGCTCGAAGATATCATTGAAGAAATTGTGGGCGACATCAGCGATGAATACGACGAGGAAGAAACACTTTATCAGAAAATTGACAATCACACCTACATTTTTGAAGCAAAAATACTGCTGAACGATTTTTTCAAGGCTACCGATATAGAAAGCACGCAATTTGACAAGATTACGGAAGAAGTTGAAACTCTGGCAGGCATGATACTGGAAATAAAGGGAGAAATGCCCGCGAAAAACGAAAGGATCGGATTCAAACATTATATATTCGAAATAATGGCAGTTGATAACCGCCGGATAAAGAAAGTAAAACTGCACATCAAAAATGACCCGAAAAAAACACAGGATGATGAAGAATAAGAAGTTGAAAATAATGCTTCTACTTATTGTCACAAGCCTGATGTATAGTTGCGGAAAAGCTCCGGCACCCAAACCTTACGGGTATTTCAGAGTCGATTTGCCGCCACACGGGTACGAAATTTTTGATTCGGTACCACTTCCCTACCGGTTCGACAAATCAACCTCTGCAACAGTGAAACCTGCTGCTGAAAAAAATGAGAAATACTGGATTGACATAAGTTACAGCACTCTGAAAGGCAATATTTACTGCAGCTACAAACCGGTAAAGTCCGATTTGTTTGAATTGCTGGAAGATACCCGTAAAATTGTGTATAAGCATACTATCAGAGCCGACGGAATTACAGAAATCCCCTTTGAAAACTCCCGGAAAAGAGTTTTCGGAATTCTGTATCAACTTACCGGAAACACAGCTTCGCCGGTTCAGTTTGTGCTTACTGACAGTTCGAAGCACTTTTTCAGAGGAGCACTTTATTTTGATCAGACTCCCAACAAAGACTCCATTGCACCTATGGCCGAATATATCAGCAAAGACATCGTGCATCTCATGGAGAGTTTTGAATGGAAAAACAAATACTAACTCCTTTTTATTATTGAATTTTCTAACCAAAACCTTTTCAGATGATTGACTTACACATTTCAGCATATCAAGACAGCACCATTTGCCTGCTGAGGAACAATATGTCTGTGGAAGAACTGATTCAGTCATTTGAACATCCGGAACTTTATTTGCCCGAAATGGAGAAAATCAATTCGGAGCACCGCAGGAAAGAATTTCTGGGACTCCGGCTGGCTTTGAAGTATTGCATGAACGGTGAGGAAAAGACCATCAGGCATACTCCGGGCGGGAAACCCGAACTGACAGATAACAGCTGCAAAATCAGCTTTTCGCACTGCAAAAACTGGATTTCGGTCATTGTCAATCCTTCATACGAGGTCGGAATAGATATCGAAAGATCTACCGACCAGATTGTGAAAATTCATACCCGCTTTCTGGGTGCGGAAGAACTGAATGAATACAGAAAAAACAATGACATCAATTACCTGCGTGTGGTTTGGTCAACCAAAGAGGCACTTTACAAGATAATCGGTGAGAGCGCTTACAATTTCGCAAAACAACTTCGCGTACTTCCTTTTGAACTCAGGCCCGAGGGCAATCTGAGAGCCCTTTTTCCGGAAACAAACAAAGAATTTCTGGTTCATTATCAGTTGACCGACAAATACACATTAGCCTACTGTATTGATAATGAGTAATATATACAATGATATAGCAAGAAACGCACGTAACGGCAGAAAAATGCTGGCAGTGCTGCTCGATCCTGAGAAATGTACAGGTAAAATGCTTTCAAACATTCTGTCAGCGTTGAAAGTAAGTTTGCCGGATTTCATTTTTATAGGAGGAAGCAGTAAAAATGTAACCACGTCGAGGCTTATTGATTCTTTGAAAACAATACCAGTCCCGAAAATACTTTTCCCCGGAGACGCCTCCCAGTTCTCACCCGAAGCTGACGGTCTGCTTTTTCTTTCGCTTATTTCCGGCCGCAACCCCGATTACCTGATCGGGCAGCATGTTCATTCGGCGCTAACCATCAGTAAATCACGAGTGGAAGTCATCCCGACAGGATATATACTGATTGATGGCGGTACCGATTCATCCGTCAGTCGTGTAAGCAACACAACTCCCATAACCGCACAAGACGTGGAAAATTGTGTTTCGACGGCCGTTGCCGGTGAATTACTCGGGATGAAAATGATTTACCTGGAAGCCGGAAGCGGTGCGGAATATCCTGTTTCGCCCGAAATGATTACAGCCGTAAAACAAGTAACTACGATACCCCTGATTGTTGGAGGCGGGATAAAAACAACCGTTCAGCTCCAATCAGCATTTAATTCAGGCGCCGATTTGGTTGTAGCCGGTAATGTATTCGAAAGTGAAGCAGGAAAAATTGTAGAATTTGCAGAATTTGTGAAGAGAATCAATATCACCTGATTTTTTCTTCAGCATACTTTCTCAGAAATCAGGTCAGATGCAAAAAGCCATTAACTATTCCCTTATATTCCGGTTTTTAGTTAATGGCTTTCTAATCAGGCTTGAGTGTATTTATTATTTTACTTTTCCAATTTCTTCCAGCGACTTCTTCACTGTTTCATCATCCTTATTGAGCATGGGATAAAATTGATTGTCGCCCAGAATATTCCGTACTATATATGATTTTAACTGATTCCGGAGCAGATTTTGAGATACGTTTATTTCGCGCTGATTAACCGGTACCCCTTTTGATGCTGCAAATGCGGTAAACTCATTCAGCAGGTTCTGTGATGAAAGGTATTTATCCATTTCCTGCCAGGTTTTGAATTTGCTCAGTGCTGTCCGGTTTCTGTCAGTATACTGAAATGCAAACTGATACACGTACCCGTAATTTACCACTTTAGTGAGGTAAGGTGAATACTGCGACGTATCGCGCGGCACAAACACGTCGGGCATAATTCCTCCGCCGCCAAACACTGTTCTGCCTTTTAAGGTTTTGAATTTCTGCGAGTCAGCCACACGGATGCTGTCTTTTGTATCAAATTCTCCGTGTTCGAATCTTTTCAGAATATCCATCTGATAATCCTCCCCTTTTCCGCGTACATAGGGCTTTTGAATGCTTCGTCCGGACGGTGTGAAGTAGCGTGCAACGGTCAGTCTCACTGCCGAACCATCGGAGAACGGTATTTGAGTCTGTACAAGTCCCTTGCCGAATGAACGGCGCCCCACGATAAGTCCGCGGTCGTTATCCTGAATAGCTCCGGCAAAGATTTCGCTTGCCGAGGCACTGAATTCATCAATCAGAACCACCAGCGGATAGTTTATGCAGGAACCGGAGCCGTCAGCTTTAGCGTCGGTCCGCGGATATGCTTTCCCCTCGGAATAAACAATCATTTGTCCTTTTGGCAGGAATTCATTGACCATCCGGATAGCCACATCCATCAAGCCGCCACTGTTTTCGCGCAGGTCGATGATGAATTTGCGTGCGCCTTTGGCTCGCAGTTCGGCTATGGCGTGCAGGAATTCATCGTAGGTATTGTTTCCGAAATTGCTGTTGAGCCCGATGAAACCAACACCGGGTTCGGCAATATATGCTACTGTAACCGAGTTAACAGGTATTTCACCCCTTTTGATTGTATAAGAAAGTATTTCCCTGGTACCATGACGTTTCACTCCGAGCTTCACTTCAGTACCTTTCGGCCCGCGAAGTTTACGCATCACTTTTTCATTGCTCACCACATCCTTGCCTGCGAAAAGTGTATCATTAACCCGGATAATTCGGTCACCGGCCATCAGCCCTACCTTTTCAGATGGACCACCACTTATGACCGATACGATCATAACCGTATCATTCTGAATGTTGAACTGAACGCCAATGCCACTGAAACTGCCTTCAAGTTCGCTGTTTACAGCTTCGAGGTCGGCAGCAGGTATGTAAACCGAGTGAGGATCAAGTTTGGAAACAATATCAGCCATAACTTCATCGGTAAGACTGTCTAAATCCACATTATCTACATACTGACCATCAATCAGCGACATCAGTTCGCTCACCTTGGATGAATTACCAAACGAGAACAAACCCGAAAGGTCTTTCATTTTTTTACCCCGGTGCGCCCGGTCAGCTATTAAGTTGCCCAGCAGCAAACCACCAAGTGCAAACAGTACAATTACTACTATAGTCCAAACGTTTCTTCTATTCTTCATTTACAAAATATTTTTTTACATAAAAAAACAGCTATTTATCATTCCTCTTTTTCCAGAAAAACCACCTCGATGCCAGCCCGCTGAAGCAAATCGACTCCATCCATGATCCGGTACATTTCGCCGTACACTACGCGCCTGATTCCGGCCTGAATTATCAGTTTGGAACATTCCATGCATGGCGAAGCGGTTACGTAGAGCGTGGCACCGTCGCTGCTGTTGTGTGACCGGGCTATTTTGGAAATTGCATTGGCCTCTGCATGAAGCACATATGGCTTCGACACGTTATTATCATCTTCACATTTATTTTCAAAACCCGAAGGAGTACCGTTGTAGCCATCAGAAATAATCATCTTATTTTTCACGAGTAAAGCGCCCACTTTGCGTCGCTCGCAGTATGAATTTTCAGCCCAGATGCGCGCCATGCGCATATAACGCGTATCCAGTAAAAGTTGTTTATCCGAGGCTGATTGAAGTGTATTTGATTGGTTGTCGTCAGGTAACATAAATAGCGTATTCCTCTTTTGGTTTATAAAATTCAACTTTATTTATCAGCCAGGAGTTCTTTTGCGAACTCAGCCAGACTGATTCCCGAAAAATTACCGGAACTCATGAGCAGAAGTGCTGTATTGTCGTAATTCAGCGATTTGAGTTCGGCTTGCAGCTCATTCGTATCGGTAAAAACTTTCAGATTACTGCCGCCAAATGCTCTTTTCACCTTTTCCGGGTCCAGTTCTTCCAGTTGCTTATGATGAATGACTTCGGGATTGTAATACACGTAAGCAATGTCGGCTTCTTTCATACTATCGGCATACTGGGGCAGAAAATCGGCTGTCAGGCTGCTGAATGTGTGCAACTCCATACATGCAATGAGTTTACGGTCGGGGTATTGCTTACGCACGGCTTTTACGGTTGCTTTCAGTTTCGAAGGCGAATGGGCAAAATCCTTGAAAGCAACCCTTCCGGGTTTTTCTTCTATTTTCTGCAAACGGTTGGATGCACCCGTGAAACCGGCAATGGCTTCGTAGAATTTATCATCCATAATACCAATCTGACGGCATGCCAGCCGGGCTGCTTCAAGATTTTGCAGGTTATGTTCGCCGAATATTTTCAAAGCCACATCCTCTTTTCCGGTTTTCAGATAAGTGATTCCATTCCTGATTTCGTGTTCTGGTGTTTTGTAGGGAAAAGTAATGATATCCTGCCTGCAGTTTTTGGCAATTTCGCAAAGGATTTCGTCACCGCTGAAATAAATCAGACGTCCCTGAATTTCCATTGAATCCACAAACTGACGGAACTGTTCCACATAATTTTCGAAAGTTGGAAAAACGTTGATATGGTCCCACGCAATGCCCGTCAGAATTGCAATATGAGGTTTGTAAAGGTGAAATTTCGGTCTGGGATCGATTGGCGAGGTGAGGTATTCATCACCTTCGAAAACCGCTACGCGCGAATCGTATGAAAGCTGAACCATATTTTCGAATCCTTCGATCTGGGCTCCCACCATATAATCAGCCTTAAAACGCAGCTTGTTCATCACATACAGTATCATGGCCGTAGTTGAGGTTTTCCCGTGGCTTCCCCCCACCACTACTCTGGTTTTACTGCGCGTTTGCTGGAAAAGAAATTCCGGAAAAGAATAAATCCTGATTCCCAGTTCTTTAGCGCGGATTAATTCCGGATTATCGGCACGTGCGTGCATTCCCACAATCACGGCACTCAGGTGGTTGTTCACTTTTTCGGGAAACCATCCGGTTTCCTTCGGCAGAAGTCCGTGATCTCTCAGACGACTCAGCGAAGGTTCGAAGAACTCATCATCGGATCCGGTAATTTCATAATTTTCCTTTTTACTCAGGGCAATGGCCAGATTATGCATTGCTGCTCCCCCGATTGCTATAAAGTGTACTCGTTGCATACCCGATATTTTTTTGTAATTTTGTGTGATATTCGATTTCGTATGTGAATCGTCCGGATATCCTTTGTTTTTACATGCGAAAGATGATTCTGATAGCAAAACAATAACACCTGCTGGTGTGTTACAAACTGCAAATGTAATAAGAATTAACCAAAAAGACTCAATAAAAACGGATGAAATTAGATAAAATTGAAGCGGGTTCATTTCTTGCTGACGGGGGAGCTATGTTTGGTGTGGTACCTAAAAGAGTATGGCAAAAGCGCTATCCGTGTAATGAAGATAATTTTTGCACCCTGATGATGCGTTGCCTGGTGATTAAAACAAATGAACGCCTGATAGTTGTGGATACGGGAACCGGCGAAAAGCAACTGGATTACCTCAAATATTATCAATTCAGGGATCTTGTCAATTTTGACACAGAACTTCGCAGATTGGGCTATTCTGCCAGTGAAGTGACCGATGTAATACTTACCCATTTGCATTTTGATCACTGCGGCTCGTGCACCCGCTTTGGCAACGACAAATCAGACATTGTTCTCACTTTTCCGAATGCCGACTATTGGGTAGGGAAAACACAGTGGGAGAATTTTCTGAATCCGAATGTACGCGAAGGCGACTCCTATTTCCCCGAAAATATGCTCCCTGTGGAAAAAGCCGGAAAACTAAAACTCGTTGAAAATGACCTGTTTATTTGTCCTGAAGTGGAAGTTAGATTATTCAACGGGCACACAACAGGGCAGCTTGCACCCTATATTCATTGGGAAAACAAAACACTGGTGTTTTGCGGCGATGTAATTCCATTTCAGGCGGCGCTGCCCATAGCATGGGTTTCGGCTTACGATACTTTCCCCATCACTTCCATGGAAGATAAGGAACGAATGCTGAATGAAGCCGTTGAAAAACAGCAGATTCTGTTTTTCGAACATGATGCATACAATGAATGCTGCACGGTACACAAAGTGAACGGCAAATACAGAGTCCTGCAATCTTTCTGTCTCGGCGAAATACCGGTTTAACAGCTCCTGCGGAAATACAATTGACAGAAATAACGCCTTAAGAACAATTTCGGTATTATATTTGAATAACATCTCACCGACTTTTTTTTCGTATTATTTATTTTTAAAAAAAATCATCTGCTTATATGAAAACGTTTTATTATTACCCTGTTCTAATTACTGCTTTACTTTTGGTACTTACGGGATGCAAAAAAGACGAGCCTAAAACGGTAAATCCGGTCTCTCAGTTTGTATACGACGGATTATCAACTTATTACCTCTGGGCAGACGACATGAAAAGCATAGAACCCACAGCCGAAAACCAGGATCCGAAAATTTATTTCGAAAGCGTACTCTACCCTACTGACAAGGAACAGGGTTGGTCTTTTATAACGGATGATGTGGAAAGCCTGCTTGCCGGATTCTCCGGCGAACCGGTTGATTTTGGATATTCACTGACTTTTGCCTATGCCAACGAGTCTAAATCTGAGTATTTTGCTATCATCAAATATGTTTTCCCGAATTCACCTGCAGCCAACGCCGGACTTCGGCGAAAAGACATCATCGGAAAAATCAACGGTCAGCCGATAACCGAAAGCAATTACCGGATTCTGTACGGCAGCAGCAGTGCTGCTTTCACCACGTACATCAATTCAGGTTCAGGATTTGTTGCCGACAAGACCATCACTCTGACACCAGCTTCCATCCAGACCGACCCGGTACTTTATACGAATATATATCAAATTGGCGGAAAGAAAATTGCCTATCTTTTTTACACCGATTTTATAAGTAATTACAACAGAAGCCTGTTTGATGCATTCAAACAATTTAAAGACGCCGGTGTAACCGACCTGGTTCTCGACCTGAGGTACAACCACGGTGGTTCGGTAACTTCTGCCATTTACCTGAGTTCACTGATTGCTCCGGTAAATGTGGTGAAAAACAAATCGCCTTTTATAGTGATGAACTACAACAGTTTTCTGAATGGAATTTTCGACAAAAACGAATGGGGCCGCACTGACAGCCTGGGAGTTTATTATAAGCCTGATCCCGATCCACTGAGCGCAAACCTGAATTTAAACAGGGTGTACATTATTGCCACCGACGACTCGTATTCGGCATCGGAACTTACAACTTTTTGTCTGAAACCATACCTGGAAGTGGTTCATATCGGGGGAAACACCGGTGGCAAATATACTGCATCGTGGACTTTGCACCCGTACAGGGAAGAAATAAACGGATACTCTGTTGCAGCTGTTTACGAAGAAGAGTCGATGAAAACCACAGAAAAGGAATTGCTGAAAAACTGGGCTATGCAGCCCATTGTGGCCAAATATTCCAATTTCAGAAACGAAGATTTTTCAAATCCGGGTTATCTGGCCCCTGCTTATTCTCTGATAGAAGGTAACGGATTTGTATCCAACTGGACTCAAATAGGAGATACAAAAGATACATTTCTTGGTCAGGCTATTTACCTGATAACGGGCGATGCAACTTACAAACCCGTGCAAACTATTCCGGCCAACCGGATGAAAGCAAGTGAAAGCGCGACTGTAAAACTTAGCAATCCGAACGATGTAGCTAAAGAAGCCGTTTTGATTGATCACAAAAAGTTACCAAAAATGATTCTGAAATAAACTTCCGGGATAAAAAAAAGAGGCAAAAGCCTCTTTTTTTATTTCTGAGGAGCCCGAAGCGGGTGCTTCTTAATTCTGTCTTTCCACAGGGTATCGTATTTCATGTACTGCTCGCGGGTCAGAATTTTTTGAAGTTCAAGATTCCGCTTATTTGTTAATTTATCCACTCTTTTCAGCGAACGGCAGCAATTGCAGTTTTCGGCCTTCTGAACTTCCAGCAGGTAATTCAGCTCAGTTTGTTTCAGCTGATCAGCCTGCAAGTCGGAAAAACGGATGAATTCCTGAATGGTTTCCACTTTCTGAATCACATATTCATTCAGTATGCTTTGAATGATAGTTGATTTTTCGGCTGAGAATGAACTGATACTAACGAGAAATAAAGCTGATAAAAATAAAATTCGTTTCATGGTGTATGTGTTTTTTAACACGTTAAACAAAATCCCTGCCAGAATAAGGCCCGGCATTTATAATCGCTCTGCCACTTCTTCGTCCAGATAGAGTTCGGCATCGCAGCCGCTAAGGATATAATATGCCGGAAAACGTTCAAAATCACCCTTCTCATTCAGGATTGATTCCAGGATTCCGGCTTTGGAGTGGCCTGTAATGATAAAAGCCACCTGCCCGGCGTTGCATATCACATCTCCGGTAAGTGTGATGCGCTGTTGTCCGCTTAGCGGATGAGTGGCAACGGCTACAGTCTCAGAAGAATGAATTAACTGCAGATTATCCTGAAAAATGGATGCAGTATGACCGTCGTCGCCCATTCCGAGCAAAATCAGGTCAAAAAACGGCAGTCCGTTCTTTTCAGGCAGTTCAGATTTGAGCACTTCCCGGTAACGCAGGGCTTCTTTATTCGGTTCGTTTTCACCCTGAATTCTGAAAATATTCCCGGGCGGAATGGGTACATGACTGAAAAGAATCCGGTTTACATTGCCATAGTTGCTTTGCTTGTCATCGGGTGCCACACACCGTTCGTCCACCCAGAAAATCCGAAGAGCACTCCACGGAAGTAAATCTGAAAAACCGCCCGCGAGCATACCGAAAAGAATATCCGGAGTATTACCGCCCGAAATAGCCAGGTTAAAATACTGTGATTCTGACTGTTTCTGTTTTACTTTTGAAACTATCAAACGGGCAATCTCTCCGGCAAGCGTTTCGGGATCGGCGCTTATATGAGTTCTGTTGTTATTCATTCTTTCTTTGATTTCTCAGATTTCACAGGCAAATTTATCACACTGGTCCTGCCATTTAAGTCTTTTATCGCCAAAAAGTTCATCGGCTTCTGCAGGTCCCCATGAGTTGCCCGGATAGTAATAGAGCGGAATATCGGGATTATCTTTCCAGGCATTTAGTATCGGATCCACAAAATCCCAGCTTGCATGCACGGCATCGGCGCGTGCGTAGAGCGTAGAGTCGCCTATCATACAGTCGAGCAGTAACCGCTCGTAGGCTTCCGGGATTTTTGTCTGTACCAAATCCGAATAATGAAAATCCATATTTACATTTTGGACCTTGTAGCCTGCTCCGGGTATTTTCATCCCGAAATCAACTGCAATTCCTGCATCGGGATGTATGCGAAGTATAATCATATTGGTAGGCTGCCTTGTGCATCGTTGCTTGAAGAGCTGTAGCGGAGCAGGTTTGAGGTGAATGACCACTTCGGTAACCCGGACGGGAAGATTTTTTCCGGTGCGGATATAAAAAGGGACATCGGACCACCGCCAATTATCCACAAAGAGTTTCATTGCCACATACGTTTCGGTCGAAGAGTCTGCTTTTACATCTTTTTCATCCGTGTAAGCTTTCAGGATTTCCCCCCGGCGTTTTCCGGCGGTATACTGACCCCTCACAACGTATTCCGGAACCTCTTCGGGTTTGATAGGGCGCAAGGCCTGCAGTACTTTTACCGTTTCATTCCGTATTGAATCCGAATCGAAAACGGCAGGCGGATCCATGGCCACTACGGCCAGTACCTGAAGGAGGTGATTTTGAATCATATCGCGCATGGCGCCCGAAGTTTCGTAATAACCACCCCGGTCTCCCACACCGATTTTCTCGGCAGCTGTAATTTCTACCCTTTCCACGTAGCTACGGTTCCATACCGGTTCAAAAAAACCATTTGCAAATCTTGTAACCATGATATTTTGCACCGTTTCCTTTCCCAGATAATGGTCAATACGGTAAATCTGATGCTCCTGAAATCCCTCGTGCAGTTTTTTATCCAGTTCAACGGCAGAATCGAGGCTGTAGCCGAATGGTTTTTCGACAATAATCCGTTTCCAGCCATTAACTTCGCTGTTCAGGCCGTAACTCACCAGATGACTGCTTACCACCTCGTACATAAATGGGGGAATGGAATAGTAGAATATCATATTTTCTGCAATTTCCATTTTCCGGCAAAGCGAAGTGGTGTACTCCTTCAGTCCGGCAAATTCATCTTTATTGCGGTTATTCAACTTTTTATAATAAAGAATATCCAGGAATTCTTTCAGTTTTCCGGGATATTTTTCAACAGTATCCGGTGCAAATTCCTTCAGATGGCTTTCTGCTTCGGCACGAAAAGTTTGTTCGGTTTTCTCATCACTCCCGCTGCCTACCACGGCAAATTTTTCGGGCAGGAGTTTATCCACATACAGATGAAAAACCGCCGGAAGCAGCTTTCGTCGGGATAAATCGCCGTTCACACCGAAAATAATAAGCAACTGGCTTTCTTTGTTGGTTATGCTTTTTAATTCGTCCATAATAATCTTTTGATTGTGTTTCTATAACAAGTTCTTAACTTTTTTGTTTATCTGTGACAGGTAAAAAGAGTACACGTTCAGAACAACTGCCATTTTGTCACGTCACAACCTATTGGCACTTTCTTTGCAAAAACTGCACGGGGTTGAACAAACCTTTCATCCTGCAAAAAAACAATATAACAAATAAATAACAGAATCACATGGCAAAAGGAAACATTGGGGTAACAAGTGATAATATTTTCCCCGTTATCAAGAAGTTTTTATACAGCGATCACGAGATTTTTCTTCGCGAACTGGTATCAAATGCTGTAGATGCCACTCAGAAGCTGAAAACTCTGGCTTCGGTAGGCGATTATAAGGGCGAACTGGGCGATCTGACCATAAGAATCAGTATTGACAAAAAGAAAAAAACACTGACTGTCAGCGACAGGGGCATCGGCATGACATCCGACGAAGTGAACAATTACATCAACCAAATCGCATTTTCGAGCGCGGGAGATTTTCTGGAAAAATACAAAAACGATGCTCAGGCTATTATCGGACATTTCGGACTGGGATTCTATTCGGCTTTTATGGTTTCGAAGAAAGTGGAAATTTTCACTCAATCGTACAAAGAAGGAGCCGTAGCCCAACACTGGTCGTGTAAAGGCGACCCGGAATACACCCTGGAAGATACCATCAAATCAGAACGCGGAACCGATATCGTATTACACATCGACGAGGAAAACAAAGATTTTCTGGAAGAAACCAAAATACAGGAACTGCTGAAAAAATACTGCAAATTCCTGCCGGTTGAAATTGCTTTCGGCAAGAAAAAAGAGTGGAAAGACGGGAAAGAGGTGGAAACCGGTGAAGACAACATCATTAACAACATCAAACCGGCATGGACCCGCAAACCTGCCGACCTGAAAGATGAAGATTACACCTCATTCTACCACGAACTGTACCCCATGACGATGGACGAACCGCTTTTCCACATACATATGAACGTGGATTATCCGTTCAATCTGACGGGAATTCTTTATTTCCCGAAAATAAAAAACAACATTGATATTCAGCGAAATAAAATCCAGCTTTACAGCAATCAGGTGTTTGTAACCGATCACGTGGAAAACATCGTTCCCGAGTACCTTACTTTGCTCCACGGAGTTATTGACTCTCCGGATATTCCGCTCAACGTATCGCGCAGCTACCTGCAAAGCGACAGCAATGTGAAAAAAATATCGGCACACATTACCAAAAAAGTAGCTGACCGACTGAATGAGATATTCAAATCAGACCGGACTCAGTTCGAACAAAAATGGGACGATCTGAAACTCTTTATCCAGTACGGGATGCTGAGCGACGAGAAATTCTACGAACGCGCCGAAAAATTTGCACTGCTGAAAAATGTGGATGGAAAATATTTTACGTTCGAAGAATACAGCGAGCTGACAAAAGGCAACCAGACTGACAAGGATAATACCCTGATTTACCTGTATGCCACCAACAAAGATGAGCAATACACCTATATTGAGGATGCAAAAGCCAAAGGTTACGATGTGTTGATTATGGACGGGCAACTGGATGTTCACTTCATCAGTCAGCAGGAGCAGAAATCTGAAAAAAACCGTTTCGTCCGCGTTGACAGCGATGTAGTGGAAAAACTCATTCAGAAGGAAGATGCCGGCAAAGTAAATCTGAGCGACGAACAACGCAACGCGCTGGTTTCCGTTTTCGAGAGCCAGATTCCGGAAATGGAAAAAACCAATTTCATCGTTACTTTCGAGCAGCTTTCGGCATCGGCAAATCCTGTCTTCATTACACAAAACGAATTCATGCGCCGCATGAAAGACATGTCGGCCATGCAGGGAGGCGGCATGATGAGTTTCTACGGCGAAATGCCCGACAGCTACAACCTGGTTATCAATACGGCCCATCCGCTGATCGAAAAACTGCTCAGGGATGAGGAAACAGCTACAGAAGCTGAAATTGCACCTTTCAGCGCTCAGCTTGTCGAAATGAAAAACCGCCAGACTAACCTGAAAGACAACCGCAAAGATAAAAAGGACGAAGAAATTCCGACGGAAGAAAAAGAAGAGCTGGATAGCCTTCAAAAGAAAATTGACGAACTGAACGAAAGCAAAAAAGCGGTATATAAAAATTATGCAGCCGAAAACAAGCAAGTTCGTCAGCTCATTGACCTGGCACTTCTGGCCAACAACATGCTGAAAGGCGAAGCACTGGCTAAGTTTGTGAAAAGAAGCCTGGAACTGCTGTAAGGTATACTCAGGATTCTTATTCACTGAAAGTTTTTCAGCGAAAACGAGCTGTTGCAATCATTCAGTTCCTGTAAATAACAGGTAACTTTTACAGAGCAACCGGATTCCTGGCCGGTTGCTTTTTATTCGCTGATTAAAAAACAGTGAAGCCGGCCTGTTTATCTCATTGAAAATTAGCAAATAATCACTACTTTTGCACTCCATTTCAACAAATAAAAAAATGAAACCTTTTGATGTATATCCTCTGTTTGATATTGAAATAACGAGGGGTAACGGATGTTATACCTATGATAATTACGGGATTGAATACCTGGATTTGTACGGTGGTCATGCCGTGATTTCCATCGGACATTCGCATCCATACTACCTGCAGAAGATGACTCAGCAGATGGAGAAACTGGTTTTCTATTCCAATTCTGTTCAGAATTCACTTCAAACAGAGCTGGCTGAGAAACTTGGAAAAATGTCAGGCTACGAAGATTATTCGCTTTTTTTAGTCAATTCGGGAGCCGAAGCCAATGAAAATGCACTGAAATTAGCCTCTTTTCATACCGGAAGAAAAAAAGTAATTGCTTTCGGCAGAGCATTCCACGGACGCACATCAGCAGCAGTAAAGGTCACTGACAATCCAAAAATCATTGCACCAGTCAACGAAGGACTTGAAGTAACATTTCTACCGTTGAATGACCATGAAGCTGTAATAAAAGCGCTGAAAGGCAGGGATGTATGCGCTGTAATTGTTGAAGGTATCCAGGGAGTTGGCGGAATCCGGATTCCGGATTCAGATTTTCTGAAAACCCTCCGGAATGAATGTACTGAAACGGGAACAATCCTTATTCTGGATGAAATTCAGTCAGGATACGGACGAAGCGGAAAATTCTTTGCCCATCAGTACGCCGGAATTTGTCCGGACATCATCACCACTGCCAAAGGTATGGGAAACGGCTTCCCGGTTGGCGGGGTACTCATCAGCCCGATGTTTCAGGCAGTACACGGAATGCTGGGAACCACTTTCGGAGGCAATCACCTGGCATGTGCGGCTGCTATCGCGGTTCTGGATGTGATGAAAGAAGACAATTTAGTTGAGAATGCCGCCGAAAAAGGCAACTATCTGATGGAAAAACTGCGTGTTTTCCCCGGGATAAAGGAAGTTCGCGGTATGGGTCTGATGATAGGCATAGAAATGGAGGAACCGGTAAAAGAACTTCGCTCAAAACTCCTTTTCGGGCAGAAAATATTCACAGGAGCAAGCGGAACCAACGTTATACGCCTGCTTCCACCCCTTACGCTATCCCAAAAAGATGCCGACCTGTTTCTTGACAGATTTAAGAATGCATTAGATTCAATTTAAATGAGCCGAAAAGTACTGACTTTTATCCTGAGTTTGTTTTTCGTCGTCCAACTCATGGCACAGGAAATCGCTACCGATGTAGTAATACTGAAAAGCGGAGAAAAATACCTGGGAGAAATCGTGCTTCGAAATGATGAAATAATCATGCTCAAAACACCGGATGGAAAACGTTTCCAGTTTCAGATGAAGGAAATTGAGAAAATCGGTAAGGAAAATAATGTATATCAGCACAATAGCGAATCAGGTCAGGTGAGTAAAGGGAGTTTTGCAGGAATAATCGATCTGAACGGTGGTTTTTCATTTGCCCCGTCAACACAAATAGGCCGTACACCTTACGCGGGTGTTTCACTCGCCTTCGGTTCGCGCAATGCCTTCGGCACAAATGCCTTCCTGGGAGCTGGAGCAGGTTACGAATCCTATACCGGAAACGGAAAATCTTCCGGTTTATCGTACATCCCGGTGTTCATTCAGGCTTACATGCCACTCGGAAACTCCCGGATAAGCCCTGCCACCCGTGTAAAAGCGGGATATAGCTTCTCTGTGAACGACACCTACCGCGGTGGTGTATTTTTCAGCACCTCAGGAGGTATCAACCTGAAATTGAGTCAGACAACCTCATTTTTTGCAGGTATTTTCGGTCAGATTCAGCAGATTTCGGGTACAGTTATTGTGACAAACGAATTAGGTGAATTTTCAGGAAATGGCAATGCACGGATTTACACCATAGGTATTAGTACGGCCTTTTTATTTTAAGTTAAAAAAATCATTTCAAAACAAATATGTCGAAACAAAAAAACACGCTGGAAAACAAAGTAATAGCCGATAAAATCGTAGAAGGAATTCAGGAGAAAAAGGGAAAGAAAATCGTTGTCGTTGACCTGAACAAATTAAAAGATGCTCCCTGCAGCTATTTCGTAATTTGCGAAGGCGATTCCAGCACACATGTCAATGCCATAGCATTCTCCATCAAAGACTGGGTGAAAGAAAAGATAAATGTAAAACCCTATGCCACAGATGGTTTCGAAAACCTGCAATGGATTGCGATGGACTACGGACAGATTATCGTGCATGTCTTTCAGCGTCAGTACCGCGAGTTCTACGACCTCGAACATCTCTGGGAAGATGCCGACCTGCATCTGATACCTGATTTAGATTAATCTGTTTCATTTTTTCAAAAACAAATACAGTTATTCAATTGTTAAACGGATAGAAAAGCATTTTGTCTTTACCAGACAGGTTGGGACAAAATTATTTTTTATCAATACAAACGCAAAAGAATTCATTAACAAAAAATTCATGGAAAAAAAAGATCCGAATTATAAACCTCAGAAAAATTCATCCGGAAAACCAAAATTCAACCTGAACTGGCTTTATCTGCTCATCATATTTGCGCTTTTCAGCGGATTCTTCATGGGCGACCGTAAACCATCCAAAGAAGTTTCATGGTCGGTATTTGAGTCGTACATGTACAAAGGATACATTGAAAAAATTGAAGTTTATTCAAACAAAAAAACCGTGAAGGGAACGGTTCTCAAAGATTCGTCTCAATATGTCTTCGGTAAAGATTCGTCAGCATATGCCAAAGACAGACTTATTTCAGCTACTATCACTTCGGACGATGCCGTGCTGCAAACAGTAGGAAAAGTCAGGGAGAAAACAGGTAAGAACATTGATTTCAACGTGAATGCCGACAGCGATTACATGAATATTTTCATCATGTTTTTCCTGCCTGTAATATTACTGGTAGCTATGTTCTGGCTCATGAACCGGCGCATGTCGGGCATGGGAGGCGGATCCGGAGGAGGTGGAATTTTCAGCGTGGGCAAATCCAAAGCTCAGCTGTTTGATAAAGACAACAAAAACAGGATTACCTTCAGGGATGTTGCCGGGCTTCAGGGCGCCAAGCAGGAAGTGGAAGAAATTGTTGAATTTCTGAAAAATCCGTCAAAATATACCGAGCTGGGAGGTAAAATCCCAAAAGGAGCTTTACTCGTGGGTCCTCCGGGAACGGGTAAAACTCTGCTTGCCAAAGCAGTGGCGGGCGAAGCTGATGTACCTTTCTTCTCCATGTCGGGTTCCGATTTTGTGGAAATGTTCGTGGGAGTCGGAGCTTCGCGTGTGCGTGATTTATTCCGTCAGGCTAAGGAAAAGGCACCTTGTATCATCTTTATCGACGAAATAGATGCTGTAGGACGTGCCCGTGGAAAGAACACCAACTTCGGAGGCAACGACGAACGGGAAAGCACACTCAATCAGCTACTTACTGAAATGGACGGATTTGGTTCGAACAGCGGAGTGATAATTCTTGCTGCCACCAACCGGGCTGATATACTGGACAAAGCTTTGCTGCGCGCCGGACGATTTGACCGCCAGATACACGTTGACCTTCCGGATGTGCACGAACGAAAAGAAATCTTCCAGGTTCACCTGCGTCCCATTAAAATTGACAATTCTGTGGATGTGGATTTTCTGGCACGCCAGACTCCGGGATTTTCAGGAGCAGATATTGCCAACGTATGTAACGAGGCAGCCCTGATTGCAGCCCGCAAAGTAAAGTCATTTGTTGGAAAACAGGATTTTCTGGATGCCGTTGACCGTATTATAGGCGGACTGGAGAAGAAAAACAAGATTACAACCATTTCAGAAAAGAAGTCCATTGCTTATCACGAAGCCGGACATGCTACCATAAGCTGGAAACTACAGTATGCCAATCCGCTGGTAAAAGTCACCATCGTTCCGCGCGGCGAGGCGCTCGGAGCTGCCTGGTATCTGCCCGAAGAACGACAACTGACCAACAGGGAACACATGCTTGATGAAATGTGTGCAACACTGGGAGGACGGGCTGCCGAGGAAATTTTCCTGAAAGAAATTTCTACCGGTGCACTGAACGACCTGGAACGTGTAACCAAAAGAGCATACGCCATGGTGGCATATTTCGGCATGAGCGAGAAACTGCCAAATATAAGCTACTACGATTCATCGGGCAGTGAATACGGATTTACGAAACCCTACAGTGAAAAAACGGCTGAGAAAATTGACCAGGAAGCTGCAGCAATCGTTTCAGAACAGTACGAGCGGGCAAAGCAAATACTCCGGGATAACGCCGCAGGGCACAACGAACTGGCAGAACTTCTGATTGATAAAGAGGTGATATTTGCTGAAGACGTGGAACGGATCTTCGGAAAGCGACCCTGGGAATCGAGAAGCGATGAATTGATGAGACTGAATGAGGAATCAAACAGAAAGGAAAAAGAAAAACAAAACGGCGATGTAGCAGATGACACAGAGTCTGAAAACACCGGGACAAACAAGAAAGAGGATGCACAAGCGGACGATTACTCCAAAGAAACTCCTCAGGAATACTCAAAATAATTAGTAATAAATAATTATAATAGCTCCGGGGAACAGGTTGAATGATTCAACCTGTTCCCTTTTTTTTGAACCCTCAAACAAAGAAACAAAGAATTTACTTTGTAATGATAAATCTTTTAATAACTTTGCATAACGATTGCTTTTTATTAATTTCAATACCGTAAAACAAGAGAAATGCTAAACAAAAATTTCATACAACGCACTGTCAGCGGAGCCATTTTTGTCGCAATTGTCATTGTTTCCATTTTACTTTCACCATACACATTCGCGGTTATATTTGTCGTTATTACCAGCCTGGCGATGCACGAATTTCACCAGCTGACCAATAAATCCGGCGAAACAGATGTGAATGCAACTGCCGGCATTCTGGGAGGAATATTACTTTTCGTTTGTTCATTTATTTATTCAAACCAGTTGATTACATTCCCCGTATATCCGGTTTACGGACTTTATGTGCTCGTGGTACTCATAGCTGAATTATTTCGTAAAAAAAACAACCCGGTAAACAACTGGGCTTATTTCATTCTGGGTCAAATCTATATCGCGCTGCCTTTTTCGTTGCTCAATTTCATTCTCTTCATAAGCGGCTACCAGCCCGTACTGCTGATGGCTGTATTTATAACCATCTGGGTAAACGATACCGGAGCCTATCTCAGTGGTATGACCCTCGGAAAGCATAAAATGTTTGAGCGTATTTCGCCCAAAAAAACCTGGGAAGGATTTGTGGGCGGAGCAATATTTGCCCTTTTGTCAGGATATGTTTTCTCACGGATAATACCTGATATCAGCCTGATACAGTGGCTTATTTTCTCGGAACTGGTGGTTATTTTCGGCACATTGGGCGATTTATCCGAATCGCTTATAAAACGAACCGAACACGTTAAAGATTCGGGCAATGTCATTCCGGGCCATGGCGGCATTCTCGATCGCTTTGACAGCATGCTGATGGCAGCGCCGGTCATTTTTATTTACATGAGCATGATAATCGGCTGATAAACAGATTGAATGTCTATTCATATAAAAAACAGATTCACCGCAAAACCAAATACTATGGAATACAATTTTGATGAAATCCGCTCGTACTACCCCGAAGAAGTTCCAGCAGTCATGCAGCGTCTGTGTGAAGAAAAACAGTTTATGAAAGTGGTCAGTACGCTTTTTCCGTTGATGCCAAAGGAACAGCTGCGACAAAAACTGCTGAGTTTTAAAAGTGCCGACGACTTACAAAAAGAAATGGTTTATCCATTCCTGAAGTATCTGGAAGCCAACATGACGACCGGAGTTGAACTGAAAGGAATCGAAAACATCGACAAGAGGAAAAACTATCTGTATATATCCAATCACCGCGACATTATCCTCGATTCTGCCCTGCTTTGCAGCAAATTCATCGAAGAGGAAATGGACACGGTAGAAATTGCCATCGGTGACAACCTGCTCATACTCCCCTGGATCGAACAACTGGTACGTGTAAATAAAAGTTTCATCGTTCAGCGCGGACTTTCGGCGCGTCAGATAATGGAAAGTTCCAAACGTCTTTCGGCTTACCTGCGCCATGTGCTGAATGAAAAGAAAAGTTCCATCTGGATAGCTCAGCGTGAAGGAAGAGCAAAAGATTCGAACGACCGTACTCAGGAAAGCCTGCTTAAAATGTTCAACCTCGAAGGCAAATCCTCTAACGCCATCGAGAATATTAAAGAACTGAATATCTGCCCGTTAAGCATTTCGTACGAATACGATCCGTGTGATTATCTGAAAGCCCGGGAATTTCAGCAGAAACGGGATAATCCGGAGCATAAAAAAACGCCCCAGGACGATTTAATCAACATGCAAACCGGTGTGATGGGTTACAAAGGCAAAGTGGTATATCGCCTGGCAGGCTGTATCAATGATGAACTCGATAAAATTGCCGAACGTACGACCAACAGAAACGAACAGACAGAGCTTACTGCCAAACTGATTGATATTCATATTCATAGAAATTACAACATCACTCCGGGCAACATAATAGCATACGAGGAAATTTTCGGTCATTGTGACTTTGCCGGAACCTACACTGCATCCGACAAAAAACAGTTTGAAGAATACCTGGACAAACAAATCCGGAAAATTGATCTGGAAAACAAAGACCGGGGTTTTCTGCGGCATAAGATACTTGAAATGTATGCCAATCCTCTTAAAAACTACCTGGCAACGCTATAAGTTGAAAACGTGAGATTCTGATAATTGAATCTCACGTTTCTTTTTTATGAATAGTTTCGATAAAGTATGAGTAAGGCTACAACCTTTTAAACAGACCGAAAACGTATGGATAAACAGTACAAGCCACACAAAATCCAAAAACAGCTTCCAGAAATGCACAAACTCCGAATATAGCTGTAATAATCCATGCCACGGTATCCCACCCGGCAAGTAACGAAACGAAGACCAAAAAACAGAAAACAGCTCCAACACGGGCAGAGAATAATTTTGGTCCTGCATTGATGATTGAAGGACTGATATTCAACCATTTATTCCCCTGAGCAGACAAAATTGCTACCGGACTGTATCTTGTCATTTCAAAACTCCGGAGCAAAAAATCGAGTAAAAGAAACGCAATCACAAACGGACTGGCAGTCAACACGTAAACCGTCAGAAGCAGCACGGTAACAACAGCATTACCACGTGCAATATTTCCGTTGATTCTTTTATATGAAATGGGGCAAAGGGCTGTTTTCATACATTGAAAGATTATTGTTTATCATGCAAAATTACTTCAGCCACACGCACACCACAATACCCCGAACAAGGTATTTTTTATACCATGAATACGGGAGGCGTGGTTTAAAACCGGGAAAAATTAAACCCTGAATCCGCACTTACGGCACCAATCCTCTACGGCCAAATGATTTTCAAAACCCCTGCGGATACGTTGTGCTTTTTCAGTTTGTAGTATATCAGCCAGATTACCGGTAAACACATTCCCAAGCAACAGATTGGCATCAGCATCGATGCAACAGGGCACAACGCTTCCATCCGAAAGTACAGCAATCTGATCATGCAAGCCGTAGCAGGTTTTGATTTCCGAAAAGGGAGCATCCGTCCATTCAAATCGGGGTGCCAGCTGAAGATAGGTATCAGGTGCGAGTGTTATATTCCGTTCATTTGCCCGGATTTTCTGAAAATTATCAGGAAGGTGATAATAATCGCGCATCAAGCTGAAACAGAGCTCATTAAACTCCCCACTCGATTCATTTGACTGATTCCAGAGCCTGAAGTTGATGTACGATTTTGTCGAAAGTGACGATGCAATTTCGAGCATCGAAAGGATATATTCGTTCCATTTTTCCTTCGGAACATTTTCTTCGGCATCGTGCAGCGACACATTAAGCTGACGAACAGGATGATTAAGCAAATAACCGGCATGCCTTGCGAGCAGACTTCCGTTGGTGCTGATATTTACCATCAGTTTTTCGGCCGATGCTATCTGCAGTATTTCCCTGAAATGCGGATGTAAAAGCGGTTCGCCCAGTACGTGCAAATATATGTAGTCTGTAAATGATTTTACTTCCCGGGCAACAAACCGAAACTCTTCGGCGGACATAAAGCGTTTAGGGCGTTTGCTCCGGAAGCAAAAACTGCAATCGTAATTGCAACTATTGCTGATTTCGATGTAGATTTTTTTGAAATGCATGCAGATTAGGGTATGCAAATTATTCGAATGACAAAAGTTATGAAATATCCACACAAAGTTAGAGATTTATTCTTAATTTTGTATAACAATAAACATTCCTCACATGATGATACAGCCTTCTGAGAAAATTCTCAAACACATGGTAATGCTTAACGGTGTGTTCTATCTGACCTTAATGTGAAAAAAATAAAAAATATCAACAGATGAAAAAAATAGCTGCAATCACCATGGCCCGAAACGATGCTTTTTTTCTGAAGCACTGGATTGAGTACTACGGAGCACAGTTAGGCAAGGAAAATCTGTATATTTATCTCGACGGGACCGATCAGCCTGTGCCGCCCACAGCGGGTGAAGCAACGGTTGTTCACTGTGAGCGGATTAAGGGGCAGGTTGTTTCTGCCGAAAAAAGACGACTCACTCACCTTTCAAACGTGGCTGCCGGTTTGCTGCAACGCTATGATCTGGTGATTGGTACCGATGCGGATGAATTTCTGGTGGTTGATCCTGCATTAAACGAAACGCTGCAATCATATCTGAGCAAAATCAGTATCGACAGTTCAGTTTCCGGCCTGGGTTTGGATGTAGGACAAAAAATGAGTACTGAAAACACAATCAACGAAAATTCTTCATTTCTTGCACAAAGAAGCTATGCTGTACTTTCACCGCGCTACACCAAACCGGTAGTTCTGAGCAAACCCGTAACGTGGGGTTCGGGATTTCACCGCATCAAAGGACATAATTTCAGAATAGACAAAAATCTTTACCTGTTTCATTTCGGAGTATTTGATTACGACATGGTGATGGCTCGTTTTCAGGACAAGGACCGGATGGCATCGGGCTGGGAACGCCACATGAAGAAAAGAGCCAGAACTATAAGTATGGTAACTGACAGGAAAGCGCTTGACGGAGAAAGAATTATACCGGTTGCACGTGTAATGCAAACGATATTCAGGCCGGTATATGCCTTGAATAAACCTTCCATGGGTCCATTCAAATGGGTGGTAAAAATTCCGGAAAGATTTAAGAAAACGATCATCTAATAAAATGCTTAAAACGCAATAATTTTGTATCAAATGACCATCGAACCCAAAGTTTCAATTATCATACCCTGCTACAACCGCGAGAAATACATTGTCGAAACGCTTGAATGTGTTCAGCGTATTAATTATCAGAATTTTGAATGTATCATTGTGGATAATAACTCGAATGATAATTCAGCGGATGAAATTAAGAAATTTATCCAGGACAAAGACCGGTTTCGCCTTATCCATCAGGATGTAAACAACATCTCGACAGCCCGCAATAAAGCCATTGCAGCTTCATCGGGCGAATTCATCCTTCCGCTTGATTCCGATGACCTCATTCATCCGGATTATGTACGCGAAGCTGCAGAAATACTGCAGAACAATCCTCAAATAGCTGTAGTAACGTGTGAGGCTGTATTTTTCGGCAGAAAAAGAGGCAGATGGAAACTTCCGGAATATAATTTCAACGATTTCCTCATCAAGGTTTCGATACACAATACATCGATGTACAGAAGAGCCGGTTACGATAAAACAAACGGCTACGAACCGGAGCTGAGATTCTGCGAAGACTGGGAATTCTGGATTAACCTGCTTAAAAGAGGCGGTGAGGTTTACAAAATAAGGAAAAATTATTTATTTTACAGAAAGCACAAAGAATCCACTCAGAGAAAATACAGGGATACAGGCGAAAATGCGTTTGTAACCAGGTTCATTTACGAAAAACACAGGGAACTTTACGCTCCGCTGCTCGAGAATCCGCTCGAACTACTGCAGCAGCATCAGAAATACAAAAAAGGATATAACCAGCTACGAAGGCTTACTTTTAGAAAACCATTGCCGTAAATCAACATATCTCCGGCAATTATTTGCCTCCCCGACGGCTGTGAACAAGGAGAAAAATACAATAAAACGGGTGATACCGGGCTGTACGTACAACGGTTCTTCGACCAGCATGAAGAGGAAATACACAAACAGAAACAGCTGCAACAGATAACTGCGTGATTTAAACGAATAAAAAACCAAACCCCCGACAACCACCAGCAACACAATCAGTCCGGTGACTCCAAACTGTACCATCTCACCCAGAAACTGGTTGTGAACGTATGTTTTTTTATTGATTGATTTTGGGAGTTCGTTCATTATTTTTTCCTGATACTCCAGCGCCAGATGCTGATTTCCCGTTCCGGTTCCCCACCAGAAATGATCTTTTATATAATTGACAGCCAGTGTATAATCCACTTTACGTACATTATCACTCCACATCATGTCGAGTTTATCCGTTTTCATCAGGAAGAATACACTGCCAAAAAGTATGAGAGAAAAAAAGGCGAGTTTATAATAGGAAGATTTTAATTTCATATAATAGAACAGGCTCACCGTTATCACCAGAGCCGCCGAGACAAGTCCCACTCTGCTTTCGTAAGCCAGTTCGAGCATCAGCAACGAAGCAGAAAAAACAACGATCTCCCAAACTGAAACGTATGCCAGCTTATCCTTTTTGAAATACAGATAAAATCCGGCAATAAGGCCCGACAGCAGCACCAGCGAAATATAAGTAGGGTGCTCATACATACTCCAGACACCGATCAGAGCATAGGTATTGTAAAGTCCGTCAACGGCAAGTTTGGTAGTTACCCATTCTTTCAGTGATTCATCAAAAACATTTACGTTGTAAATCCAAAACACCAGCGAAATACAGATAAAAACAAACAACACCCTGAAAACCACTCTCAGGATACGCAGGTACGTTTGTTTACCGAAATCGAAAAGGCTGTAGGCTATCGGGAAAATCAGGAAAGAATACACTTTCTCGGGAAAACGGAATTCAGAACCGTTGAAGAAAGCGCCGATTATTTGCAGGAGTGCAAAAGCAATCAGGAAAAAATACACTTTATTGAAAGCATAAATTTTCATCAGGCTGAAGAAATAAAGCAGTGCAAAAAAAACAAAAATTCCACTTGCATAATACCCAACAGACGGTTTGGTAATGGAAAGTATAAGAGAAACAACAACGGACGCGATTAATGCACTTCGGAGCGTAAAGAGATTCCGGATCCGCCTGTTTGTTTTTAAAAAGTCAGCCAGCCCGATGGCAAGAAAAACCAGCAAAAATATTACCTGAAGCAAACCGGCAGCCGTAGGCAGATATTCCTTCGATATAATACTGCTGCCGGCGAATACATAACGTATCAGAATCACGGCAACGAGAGTGACGAGTGATACCGAAAAAACAAATATATTTTTTTTAAAAAATTGCAGCATATTCTTTTTCAACTTGTTACAGGATATTTTATCCCGATTTGTGATGTGATTAATTTTTTACCACTCTTCAAAAACACTGTTTCTCAAAACCGTAAATTAATTCTTTTTTGAATTAAAAATCCTTTCGAAAATTATTTTCAGGCGGATAAACCGGAGCTTGTTTTTTGCCACTCCGGTATTCAGGATGTTGGAAAAGTAAGTTGCATTACTTACAATTTCAGCGACAGAAAAACCGGTTCGTGCAAGTCTCCGGATATATTTTGCAAGAATTTTTGCCTCTGCACTGTCCATGTTCTTACGGATTTCATCCGGCTCGTCGATATTGAACAAGGGCAGTTTACTTTCCCATTTTTTGTGGATATTCGTCAGGTTGATGTAATAAGAAGCATCTCTGTTGCCCTCCGAGAAATGTTCGAGCAGAATATCATATACCACATAATTATTGAAACCAGCTACCGCAGCCTGGGCGGATATATCAAAATCGTAACCGTGAAAGCCCGGTATTGTTTCATCAAATCTGACAACATCAAACAACTCTTTTCGCATGGCAAGGAAAACACCGTCAAGCAGTACCACAGGCAATCGGTTACCACCGAATTCCGGAGGGTCCTTCACTTCAGCCGGGGCTGTCTTTTTATTCCTCAGATGTTGAATAATATGTATGCATCTCCCTCCTACCGCCCACGAAGCGGGCACTTTCGTCATTATTTTTCCACCGGCAACCCCGATAATACCAGTATCTTTATCCGATAGATGGCGAATGAGATTGACACCCCAGCCTTTGGTTCTGAAAAGCACATCTTCGTGAAGAAAACATAAATATGGAAACCGGCTCAGGTTACAACCTGCGTTGTAAGCTGAAATAATGGAGTATTCATTTTTTGAATTATCAACGACGATGATTTCAGATTCAACTCCCGCTGTTTCATTTATATTTTCCCTAAGCGAAGCAGAAATATCCGGATGTCTGGAACAGATGATAATTGAAATCATAATTCATTGTCAAAGTTGATTTAATCCGTGGGTACAAATATATCTGTTTTCAGATTTATTTTTCTGCATACGCATCATATTTTCAGTCTTGTCGGTCCAGTTTTCCCGATGATACAGATGATACTGAACTGCCAGATTCCGAACCGGCTGCAGGCGAAAACCGGCAGCTGCAAACCTCCACGCCAAATCCGTATCCTCGCCAACGGCAGGCAGCGTGTACTCTTCGTCAAATCCGTTGATGGCATAAATGGCTTTTTTGGAAAAAGACATGTTACAGCCAATCAGGCGCTTTGCTTTGCGGAGCGCAGGTACAAAACGCAACCAACCGTCAGGCGATATAAAAAAACTCTCTTCGATAAATACTATTTTACCTTTGCCAAAAAAAAGTTTTTTTAAGAACGTTTTTTGCAGGTGAGGCAAAGTTCCGGAAATGTTTTTCTCCAGTGAATCAGAAGTTTCCGGGTCTAATTTCACTCTTTTACCGGCTAAAATTACATTTTCGCGGGCATACCTCAGGTGCATTTCCACAAAACGGTGATGCAGCACGCAATCACCGTCGATAAAAATGAGCCAGTCTGACTTTGCATGCCTGATGGCATTGTTGAGCGCTTTGTTTTTTTGCCAGCCTTGGTCGGTCTGCGTAAGATGCTGAAATTCATTCACAAACGGATAATCTGCTACAAATGTTTTCATAGCTTCGCTTTGCCCGTCCTCCGAAATAATTATCTCGAAATTTTTCTCGGATTGCATTTTCAGAGAATCCAGCACCAGTTTCAGGAACTTCGTATTGTCGTAAACGGAAATTATGACCGTTGCTTTGCAGTTCATCTCAGATAATAATATTAATGACATCTTTCAGCCAGTTCAGCAGGGTGGAGCGGTCAGCTTCTGTAGCCATATCCAGCGAGCCGATACAACAAAATTTCAATCCCTTATCAGTTTCGTACGCGGCAAGTTTTCTTTTCAGGTATTTTTCACCGCGGTTCACAGGTTTGATATACAGCAAATTACCTGAGGCAGGCCTGACGATTGCTTTACCGGCATCCAGCATGGACAAGTAGTAAATTTCGTTGGTGTTAAACTGCTTTCCACTCCGGAATTTATGAGAAATATTTGAACTAAAATGATCCGGATTATTCTGGAAATAATCCTCGATTACGCTCTTTTTCAGCGGGTGAGGCATGTGATCGAGATGGAAATAACGCCACATTTTACCATATTTCCGGGCGGCCATTATCATTCCATCTTTGAATCCAACCGGTTTATGACCATTCTTCATTGGTTTAATAAGCCACAAAAGTCGGTCGGAAATCAGATTTCGCCAGTAACCGTAAGCCACTATTTTATCCTCCACGTACCAGTCGGATTTTTCCACCGGACGAATCAGGAAGAAATCATCGTTGAAATAAACATAGTTTTCGCTTAATCCGGGAATCCTGTAGATACATGTTTCCACAGCACGACTATTGAAAACCGGCAGATATTCCTCATACCCCCTGAAAATAACTTTGTGGTCCACTATCTCTACGGGAATTTTATTTTCGGGGAAATTATTCTGAATGAAATCCTCTAAACCGGGATTTTGCCCGTCGGTAACAATGAATATTTTACGTACAAAAGGTGCAAAACGCAATACAGAGGCAACACAATAAAATATTTCGCCGGATGACCGGTATCGGGTAGGTCCTGCAATGTCGTCTGATTTCTGTGCCCGCGGATTTAAATAAGGACGTATTTTCTGCTGATGATTGGGGTCGTTACCATCTACCCAGGCTATTACAATGTCGATGTCGATTTCGTTCACTTTCTCTTTCTCTGTCATTTTATCATCGGATAAAAGTCGTCTCTGAATGCTATTCCCTTACTTCCCATACTTTAATCCAGTCCACTTCCAGTTTTCCGGGCACAGCTTCCGATTTTCCGGGTATGAATGAATTTATGCCAATATACAGTGCATCGTGGGGAATATTTTCAGTCGTTCGATACACTTCGAGGTTGTTTACGTACCAAACCATTGCCCGCGGTGTCCACTCCAGCGTATAGATGTAAAACTGTGTTTCAGGAATTCCTTTTATGGATATTCCATCCATCTTATGCTGGTTGGCATTGCCCATCGTTATTTCAGAGCCATCGAAATGGAAAAGACTGACGTGGGGCAGTTTTCTTTCGCCGCTCAGCCACAGGGCATGATTCAGAGCTCCGCTGCATCTGATTTTCGCGCTGAAGATTCCATATTTCTGGCGGAATGAAGCTGCGGTTTGAATCACATCGGAGGTATGGCTAAAATCTCTTTCCACAAAGCCCTTTTGTACATCCCATGCAAGCGTTCGGGCAGGCAATTCGACGGTATGTATCGTCAGCACTCCGTTCGAGGTGCTCACGTTGCGCCCGTTGTTATTTGCCTGTTTTTCATTCACAAAGGAATAATTTCCCACCAGACGGGGATTACCGGAATGAAATCCGGCCGACCAGCGCGATTCTTCGGGTTTGTTCCAGTCGAACCGTTCGTTGAAAGTAAGTTTCACCTGGCTGTATTTTCTGAAAACAGAGGTTTTGTTACGTTTTGCCGGGGTCGAAGTTTGTTCGCCGATGAGTTCGCGGTAACGCTGTTCCATTCGGTATTCGCGTGTTGTTTCCCATCGGTCGGGATTTGCCCAGAATGCATTTGCCTGCTGAAAATCGGGTTCCGACACCCTCTTTCTGAGTTCTTCAAACTCACGTACAGCCAGAGAATCGTGATATTGTGTATAGTTCCTGTATTCAGCTGATTGCTCGAAAGCTTTCAGTTTCTCTATTTTTGCCGATACTTCCAGGATGGAAAGATTCCTGAGATTGAGCGATTCCGGGTTGGACTTGAAACTGAGGTATTCTGTGAGAGAAACTGAGTTTTTTGTCTCGTAATAGCGTTTTATATTCGGGTCGCTGAGCAGTTTTTCGTATTGACGCATGATGCGGCATTCGTCGGTATCCCGGTATTTTTTTGTCAGGTAAAGTTCTTTTTTCTGCAGGAAATCGGGTGAATTTATAAAATCAGCCAAACGTGTTTTGTCCTGCAGTTCATCAGCAGAATATTCCTGAAGATGTTCGGAATGAGTCGTCTGAACAGAATCAATTTTCCGCTCAAAAACTGCCGTGGATTGAACCACCTTGAAAAGTCTTTTCCAGAATAAATTCATTTTTTATAGAATAAAGAATAAAGAGCAAAGACTATTAGAACATATCGCACAGACGAACCTGAAAATGCCGAAGACTTTTGAGCGTATTCTTTTATCAGAACACCGTCTCACAGGTAATAAATACGTTGAAACATGAAACGTCAAACACTAATATTTAAGTGAGTGTTTTTCAATCAATTCAAAACACTCATCCATTGTATTCACAAAAACGGGCTTGTATGATTCCTCCACCGGAATGAATGCGCCTGCTTTCATCTGTTCGGTCAGAAGAAGTAAGTTATCGTAGAATCCGTTGAAATTGAATACGATAACCGGTTTTTTATGCTCTCCTACTGTGCCGGATGCTATGACGTCAAACATTTCATCGAGTGTGCCGTATCCTCCGGGTAGCACCAGAAACAAATCCGATTCGAGCTTCATCCGTTTTTTCCGTTCGCTCATATCAGTGGTTATGATTTGCCGGGTAGGCAATTTGCTCAGTCTGTTCTTGCGGATAATTATTTCGGGAATTACTCCGATAATTTCTCCGTGATTTTCGGCAACTCCCGTGGAAACCGAATCCATCAGACCTCCGGTAGCACCGCCATACACGAGGGCATGACCTTTTTCGGCTATCCTGCGGCCTGCTTCGTGTGCCATTTGCCTGAAAGCCGTATCAATGCTGTTTCCCGATGAACAAAATACGCAGATTTTCATTTTTCAATACATGTAAAACGTTGGAAAACACAAAGTAGTATGTACTTCTGCCGATAAAATAAAAAAATTGAACAACGGGGAAACCGGTTATTCAATTCTTTTTCCTGAATTCTTTATTTCCGCAACATCGTATGTTCCGGTTTGTTCTGATTATGCATCGATATTGGCGTATGAAGCATTGTGCTCTATAAACTGGCGGCGCGGTGCCACATCGTCGCCCATCAGCATGGAGAAAACGTGGTCGGCTGTAGCTGCATTTTCTATTGTAACCTGCCGGAGTGTACGGTTTTCGGGATTCATCGTGGTGTCCCACAATTGGTTTTCGTTCATTTCGCCCAATCCTTTGTATCGCTGTACGTGAATGGCAGCTTCATTTCCTGCACCGTATTTGTCGATAAAAGCCAGTCGTTGCTGTTCGGTCCAGCAGTATTCTTCCACCTTTCCTTTCTTGCAAAGGTACAGCGGAGGTGTGGCTATAAAGAGGTATCCCTGTTCGATAACTTCTTTCATATGCCTGAAGAAGAAGGTCATAAGCAGAGTGGCTATGTGCGCTCCGTCCACGTCGGCATCGGTCATGATTATGATTTTGTGATATCTTAATTTGCTTAGATTGAGCGCCTTACTATCTTCCTCGGTTCCGATAAACACACCCAGCGCGGTGTAGATATTTTTAATTTCTTCACTTTCGAGCACTTTGTGCTGCATGGCTTTTTCCACGTTCAGGATTTTACCGCGCAAGGGCAGTATTGCCTGAAATTCACGGCTTCGTCCCTGTTTGGCAGTTCCCCCGGCAGAATCACCTTCGACCAGGAAGAGTTCACATTTTGAAGGGTCTTTGCTCGAGCAGTCGGCCAGTTTACCGGGCAGACCTCCGCCTGAAAGGGGCGATTTGCGCTGAACCAGCTCGCGTGCCTTGCGGGCCGCATGACGGGCGGTAGCTGCCAGTACTACTTTATCGACGATAGTACGGGCATCTTTGGGATTTTCTTCCAGGTAATTACCCAGCGCTTCGCTCACCGCCGATTCAACCGAACCGGCCACTTCGCTGTTGCCCAGTTTGGTTTTTGTTTGTCCTTCGAACTGAGGCTCAGCCACTTTGATGGAAATTACAGCGGTCAGTCCTTCGCGGAAGTCGTCGCCGCTTATTTCAATTTTTGATTTCTCCAGTTTCTCGAGCAGCTTGTTGTCCTCGGCATATTTTTTCAGCGTGCGGGTGAGTCCGCGACGGAAACCTGCTAAATGAGTCCCACCCTCTATCGTGTTGATATTGTTGACATAGGAGTGAATATTTTCGTTGTACGAAGTGTTGTAAACCATGGCAATCTCTACCGGTGTGCCGTTTTTTTCGGTGGAGATATGAATCACGTTATCGATTAAATCTTCGCGGCTCTCGTCGATGTAAGCTACAAATTCTTTCAGTCCTTCTTTGGAGTAGAAAATTTCGTTAAGAAATTCTCCGTTTTCATCTTTTTCGCGTTTATCAATGAGCGTGAGTGTAATTCCGGCATTAAGATAAGCCAGTTCGCGCAACCGATTGGCGAGCACTTCGTATTTATAAACCGATTCGATAAAAATGGATGTGTCGGGCAGGAAAGTAACACGTGTTCCCTGCTCATCTGTATCTCCCACAAGCTTCACATCGAACTGCGGATGACCGCAGGAATACTCCTGCATGTACATTTTTTTGTTGCGGGCTACCTCCACCCGCATGAAAGTGGAGAGCGCGTTCACACATGAAACACCTACCCCGTGCAATCCGCCCGAAACTTTGTAACTGCCTTTATCAAATTTACCACCGGCATGCAGCACTGTCATCACCACCTCAAGTGCCGAGCGACCTTCTTTCTCGTGAATATCCACAGGAATTCCCCGTCCGTTGTCTGATACGGTAATGGAATTATCTTCGTTGATGATTACCTTTATCGTGTCGCAGTAGCCTGCAAGCGCTTCGTCTATGGAGTTATCCACCACTTCATATACCAGGTGGTGCAAACCTTTTACACCTACATCGCCAATATACATAGCAGGCCGTTTCCTTACCGCTTCAAGTCCTTCAAGCACCTGTATACTGCTGGCTCCGTACTGACTTCCGGCTTCGTTTATCTGTTCTTCTGTCATTTTATTATCCCTCTTATTTTCAGTCAATTATGAGTTATCTTTCTTTTACTGTTTCCACGAATTTTTCTGTCGAAAAAATCACACAAATATACGAAAAAAATCCCGAAACGGAAAGCAGGATAAGGCTAATTCATGTAAAAAATCATTCATATATGCTGAATTTTTTAAAGTATTTTTTACCGGGAAAAATTGCAGAACTCATCCGGTCGGGTAAAGAGGAATTATACCTGCTATGAATCCTTCGATGTTTTCTTTTCAGTTTAAAGTTCCGGAATGGAAGGTTACTGGCATAAGTCTTAAAAATTGGGAGAAAATGGTTTTCTCCTTCAGACAGGATATCAGGGTATTGAACGGCTGACTGCATAATTACTTTTGTGAATCAGTCAACGGTCTTACATTTCAATGCGTTTCAGGGATTCTTTTCAGATTCGTTCGGGCGAAGTGTACAAGGCTTTCCTTCGGGCATCGATTATCATTGCAGCCGTTATTTCGATTCCAAAGAGTGAAGTTTCTATCGTCATATCGAAGTCTTTCAGACTTGCCCATTCACGTCCGGTGTAGTGCTTGTTGTAGTTCATCCGTTCCCTGTCTTTCTTTTCCATTTCTTTTTCAGCTTCATCGGGATGAGCTCCGTACTCTGTAATGACACGGTTCATTCTGAAAGCATTGTCGGCATGGACGAACACGTTGAAACAGTGGGGATGGCCTTTGAGAATATAATCGGCACACCGGCCTACTATTACACATGATTCGCGGGCAGCAATGTCGCGTATCACTTTTGTCTGAACCATGAAAAGCATATCCTGCGGAGGAATGGCTTCGTTTACATAGGCATAATTCTGTTTGTAGAACTTATAAAGAAAACCGTTGGAGAGTTTTTGCTCATGTGCTTTTACATATTCGGGTGTAAAACCGCTTGCCCCGGCAGTAAGGTCAATGAGTTTGCTGTCGTAAAACGCTATTCCAAGTTTTTGAGCAATGAGTTCGCCCACAGCATGACCGGCACTTCCGTACTGCCTTGAGATGGTAATCACGAAATTGCCGGTGGTCATATAAGGCTCCGGAATATATTCACCCGACATTCCGGATGTATCTGTGAGCCTATCGACAAAGCGGATGTTCTTTTGGTAAAACTGCACAATAAAACCGACAAGAAGCGCCGATGCTACTGTTCCTTCCCTAACACCGTATAAACCATTTTTCGTAATCAGAATAGTAATAAGAGCAACAAGAACCAGGAATGAATCAAAAAGGATTTTATACAATCCGAATTCCTTTCTGAAGGTATCGGTAAGTGCAATTACCAGCCCGTCGCCTGGCAGCATCACCACATTCGCTTTGACCTGTAAAAACACGCCGAACGCAATGATTGCGCAGCCCAGGATACAGAACACCCACTGCATCAGATAGTTATAAGGAACTACATGACTTAAAAGATACAGACTGACATTAATAAACCACCCAAACAAGATAACCACCGGTATCTGCAAAAAGAGATGCAATCTGAAATTTTTCCGCAGCAGAAGAATCTGCATTACAAAAAAAAGCAAATTGAGCATGATAGTAAGTGCTCCGACAGAAACCGAAGGAAACACCATGTTGAAAACATAAGGTATAGACGAAACGGGAGTAGTTCCCAAATCAGACCGGATGGAGAGCGCCACCCCGAATGCTATGGCAAAAATTCCTGCAAGCAGTACCAGTACCCGTATTAAAAGATTTTCTTTCTTCATTTATTACAATAACACGACGACACAAAATTAGTTCATCCGGTCTATATATCAAAATACACGGGAAGAAAAGATGTTAATCCTTTTCGGGCAAAACTCAGTTAGGCTGTATGCCTCTTTCTTAAAAATAAGTATCACTTTACAGCAACGATTTGTTATTCTGGAAATCGTAAAATGTACGCCGCATCAGATCTGCCAGCTGCATCTGGTAATTGATATACGCATTCAGATGTGAAACGTAGGCATTATTCAGTCGGTTGCGTTCCAGTGCGAGCGACTGACTGTCGATATCTCCGTCGGAAAAGCGCTGGCGTGTGATTTCGAAGCTTTTTTCGGCTACCGACACGTTTTTTTCGAGGAGTTGCAAACGTTTCAGGCTGCTGTTGAGATTTGAAACCAGTTTTCTGACTTCCTGCTCTATGTTTCGTTTTATCTCTTCCCGCTGAAGTTCGTTCTGTTTCAGCCGGTCTTCGGCAGCACGAACCAGCGCTTTGTTTTCGCCCCAGTCCAGTATCGGAACTGAAACAGTTAATCCGAATCCGTAATTCTGCGGACGGTTCAGAAAGTTGGCATACGAACGCTGCACGGAAGTTCCGAAATTAGTTTCGAGTGCCTGACTGTTCACGCCGATTTTTTCGAAATGCCCTGTCAGGCTTCCTTTTATCATGCCTTCGGCTTTCTGACGTTTTAAACTCATTTTATCCAGTTCGATGCGGATTTCCTGCTCCCGGATTTCGAGCCGGTTACGGAGTGCCATATCTACAGCCTTTTCGGTATCTACAATGACTACCTGATACTTAAATTCACTGCTCACCGCAACAGAATCCTTCAAATCAATCCCGATTAGTTTTTTGAACGACAGAATAGCCGAGTTTTGATTTGCCAGACTCAGGTCATAACTGTTCTGTGCTTCCGCCAGATCCACTTCCATCTGCAACGCATCCACCTCTTTAATAAGCCCTGCCTGGTATTTGTTGGTAGCTATTTCGAATGCCTCCTTCTGACGCTCAAGGTTGAGCTTTGAAATTTCTGCTTCCTTTTGATTTGAAAGCAATTCGTAGAAAGCGCTGCTTACTTCATAAATCAGGTTAAGCTCAGCCCGTTTTAATTCTTTTTCGGAACGTTCGTAGGCTAATTTTGCCTGCCTGAACGACGAGCGGATGCTGTTGTAGCCGTAAAACGCGTTGATTGGCTGTACAAAACCCAGCCGGGCAAATGTATTGGTAGTACGAAAACCGGAATACAAATCGTCAAAATTATTCAGTCCGCTGTTAAGAAACAGGTATCCGTCGGTTGGGAGTGGCTGAGTTATTTCCAGTTCGCTCCGATAATTCAGTTGTTTCATCGGATAAAACAATATCCCCGAGCTATCCTGGTCCTGGCGAACGGTTTCTGTATATTGCGGCAATGTCAGATTCATGTCAATGTGAGTTTTGAAGCGACTGGTTGCCGATTTGAGATTGTGTCCTGCAATTCTGAAGTCCAGTGCAAGGTTTTGCATGGAGTAGCTTTTCTCTTTTGCTATCGCGATGCTTTTTTCCAGATCCAGGCTGTAACTCTCTGACTTCAATGCGGATGTGAAGCAGATAAGGATAGCGGTCAATGTTATGATTTTGAATCTCATGAGTAGAAAGTTGTATGTTAAGAAAGTGTGATCAGAAGCCGTTTTTAATATTCTTGTTTATTTCATCCGAGTGAATTTCACCGTCTTTTATATGGATAATCCGGTGAGCATAATCAGCTACTTCCCTTTCATGGGTTATAAGAATTATGGTATTCCCCTGCTTGTGGAGCGTATCGAAAAGCGCCATGATTTCTATGCCTGTTTTCGAATCGAGAGCGCCTGTAGGCTCGTCAGCAAGCAGAATTCCGGGTTTGGTAACCAGTGCTCTTGCAATGGCAACCCTCTGCCTCTGCCCTCCGCTCAGTTCGCTCGATTTGTGATGAATCCGTTCGGCCAGTCCCACATGCTCAAGTGCTTCGAGGGCGCGTTTTTTTCGCTCTGACGATTCCACTCCGGAATAAATCAACGGTAGTTCAACATTCTGTAAGGCATCCAGGCGTGGCAGCAAGTTGAAATTCTGAAATATAAAACCGATTTCCTTATTTCGCATGGCTGAAAGTTCGTCGTCGTTCAGCATGCTGACATCGGTCTGGTTGAATAAATACTGTCCCTGAGTAGGCACATCAAGACATCCGATAATATTCATCAGGGTAGATTTTCCGGAGCCTGAAGGCCCCATTATTGCGAGGTAATCGTTCTTACAAATGGACAGATTGATATTATAGAGGGCCGGAACGATGATTTCGCCCATTTCGTAGTCTTTGGATAGATTCTTTATTTCAATCAGCATTTTATCTGTTTTGTTTTTCTGATACGTTCTGAGTTTATTTATTTAGCCTTCACGATGTTGTTATTCGTACCGGATACTGTCAATCGGCTTGAGTTCAGCGGCATTTTTTGCCGGTAAATAGCCAAAACTTATCCCGACCAGCACAGAAAAGCCAAACGCGATAAAAACAGAATAAGCTTTGATAACGGTGGTAATATCGGTAAATAACGTCACACTAAGCGACAAAGTTACACCGAGTAAAACTCCGATAATTCCGCCGGTAATACTTATCGTCACTGCTTCAATTACAAACTGCCTCATAATGTCAATTTTTCTGGCTCCTACAGCTCTTCGTATTCCGATTTCGCGGGTACGCTCCATAACTGTGGCAAGCATGATATTCATAATTCCGATTCCTCCCACCAAAAGTGAAATGGCAGCAATGGCACCCAGTAAGAAATTATAAATCCGCCGTTCTTTTTCTTCCTGCTGCATCAGTTCGAAGGGTACCACAATGTTGTAATCAGCGTTATTGAAGTGACGGCGCTGCAGTATTCCGTCGATCAGGCGGGCTGCTTCCTGCAGTTTTGCGGAATTACCGAGTTGAACGGTGATTTGTTGAATTTCGCTGGTGAGCGGGTTTTCAGGCGAGAAACGATTGAGAAACGTGGTCAGCGGGAGGTAGATATCACTGTTCAGGTCGCGTGCAGCCAGTTCGCCGACAGTTTCGGTAAAAAGCGCTTTGGATTGCAGCACACCTGCCACTTCTATCCACTGATCTTCTATTTTGATCATTTTACCTATCGGATCTTCATTTTTAAATAGCGCTGCAGCCACACCGGAACCTATAACGCACACCTTCAGTTGACGCTTATAATGGTCAGCAGTGATAAAATTTCCTCGAGCCACACGCATATTCATCATTTCCACATATTCGGGATTGATCCCTATCACATTTGTCTTCAGCGATTTATCCGCGTATTTAGCTTCCGAACTGATTTCGGACTGCGATGCAGTGCGTACTACTCCGGGCACTATCTCGCTGATAACGGCAGCATCCTGGATGGATAATCCCTGCGAGAATTTGGCGCGAACTTCCTCCAGCTCTTCATCGGTCAGTTTTTTTTCGCGTACGATGATGTTGTTTACACCCAAATCCTGGTATTTGGCTATTGCTTCCCGTTTGGCACCCTCACCGATTGAAAGCATGGTGATAACTGATGCCACTCCGAAAATAATGCCGAGCATGGTCAGAAATGATCTGAATTTATGATCAACCAGCCCGTTGATTGCTAATCTAATATTTTCTTTATATTCCATTCGTTTTTACTAAGTATCAGAAATTTATCCGGCCATTGTTCTTCTTAATTATACTCGCAACTCACTGTCATACCCGGTTTGAGTCTTCCATCTGATTTTAAGATTTTAATTTCAACGTCAAAAACTTTCTGACGTGAATTCGGATCTTTCACCATACATAGTTTTCCGATATAGGTTACTTCACCCTGAAATTTGAGTTTCGGCATGGCATCCAGTCTCACTGTCACTTTTTGTCCCTTCTTTATTTTCAGGAAATCCTGCTCGTTGATGGACGAAATGACTTTCATGCGGCTGAGATTCGGTACATTTCCCATATTAGTTCCCTGGTATATATCATCACCTATCTGAATCGGCATACGGGTACGGCGGTTGAATCCAACCTGAAAAACACCCGAAATGGGCGTCCGTATAGTTAGTTTTGTCAGCAGGTCGTTTGCCTGATTCAGTTCATTGATGATCTGATTCTGGCGTATCTGCTGTATTCTGAGGTCGTTCTGAATAATCGTCCGGGTTAATTTCACCTGATTGATGACTTTGTTGTATTGAATTTTTGACTGCTGAAATTCCAGTTCTTTTATCTTCCTGATACGTTCCGATTCGAACCGGGAAGATTCCAGTTCGAGTTTTTTCAGGTTAAAGGATGCCTCTTCACTTTTAAGCCGTGATTCGAGTTCCTGCATTCTGTTGCTCTGATCAACTTTCATTTTCTCTACCAGCGCGTTGTGGTTTTCGAGTTGACTTTTTGTATTCACGATGAATTTCCGGATATCACTTCCATCGAGCTGGATGATGGAATCACCTGCGTTCACAATGGTTCCGTGTTTCAGTATTCCGATAATTTTCATCTGATGCCAATATCTGCCATAGCGCGGCAAAACAAACGAACGGGTTTCGACAGCGGCTAACTCGCCGGTTTCGACGATACGGGTACCCTGCCGCGACTGCTGTCCGGTTTCATCACCTGTTTGTTTGCAGGATGCAAACAGTGCACCTGCAGCAACAAGAGATACGAGCAGACTCTGTTTTATGTTAAGTTTCATACCTCTTCTTCGTTAGCTGATTCTGTTACCTGTTTGCTTTTGTCTTCGGCGGGCTCTTCTTTTTTGAACGGGTCGGAAAGCGCTACTTTATCATTCAGCTCCAGCCCTTTTCTGACAGTGATAAAATCTGAATTATTTTCGCCTGTTTCCACATATATTTTTTCGAAACTTTTGCTGGTTTTTTTATAAACATAGTTTCTGTCTCCTTCGGAATGGATGGCATCCAGAGGCACATAGAGCACATCTTTTAATGCTCCGAGAATAATCCGGCAGCTTACTGTTAAGCCGGGCAAAAGAAATTTATCCGTTTCGTTTATGTGAATTTCGACAGGGAAAACCTTGATTTTGGATTTATTGTCTTTCAGAACAGCCAGATTGGCAACAGCTGTTACTTCGCCCGTGAATTTTTTACCGGAAAAGGCATCCGGTTTTATTTCGACCTGCAGTCCTTTGGAAATTTTCGAAATATCCACCTCGTTAATTTTCACACTTGCCCTCAGTGACGATAAATCGGGCAGCTGAATCAGCTGCAGACCAGGCCAGCACTGGTCGCCGATGGACATTTTATTCCCTGTACTCCAGTTGTTGGCAAGAATGGCAATCCCTGCCGAGGGTGAAATCAGATACAGCCTTTTCAGGGTTTCTTTTGCTTCAAGCAACTGGTTTCTGTCCTGATTCATCGAAATCTGTTTCTGCTTGAGTTCTTCGCGCTGAATTCTTTTCCTGTTTTGGATTTGTTCTTTGGCGCGTTCCAGGGCGATATTGGCTTTCTCAAGATTGAGCTGTATTTCCTGTTTGCGGATGTTGGCTTCGTAAACGGCCGATTCGAAACGGATTTGTGAAATTTCACGCGCTATACTGGTCACTTCGAGGTCGGATTCCAGTTCTTCCAGATCGGATTGATGCTGCGCTTTCATTTTCACCAGTTCGGCTTCGGCCATTTGCAACCTGGCTTCCGATTCGACCACGCCCTTACGTACTTCTGAAGGATCAAACACCACCAGAGTATCACCTGCTTTAACCTCGGTGCCATCCTTGATTATTTGTGTAATCTTCAGCGAGCCATATCTCCACGAAATTTCAGGTGCCGCAATGGAAACAGAGTTGATAGCTTCCACGCTTCCCTCTTCATACATATCCAGATACAGGGTACCTTTTGTAACTTTCCCTGTGGCAACTTCCAATGTTTGTTTTTTACGACAGGAGGTAATAAATACAGCAACGATAAAGAAAAAAAGTAATAGTAAAAACTGTTTGTGTCTTAGGTATTGCATACATTAATTATTTTGTTGTAAGCAGGGTATTCCTGATTTTTTCGGTTCACTTATTCGGGTTTCTGTTTTTCAGTTTTCTCATCATTCATTTTCGCTCCTTTTCCTTTGCTTTTTTTCCTTTTTTCACTTCAGGGAGCAATTTTTCACCCTGGATCCACTGTCCCTGAGGTTTTGAAAGAGCAATAACTTCTTTGGGCTTCAGTCCGGCTGTAACAACAGCATACTTGGAAGATGAAGTTCCGGTTTTTATTTGTCTTTTTTCAAAACGGCTTCCTTTCCTGACAAACACCACCTGCATGGAATCTATTTCTGAAATTGCCACCTGAGGGATTACAAGCGTGTCAGGAATTTGCTCTAAATAAATTCGGCATTTTGCCGACACATCGGGCGGAAGCGGAATATCTGATTTCTCAACAGAAGCCTGAATTTCAAAATATTTTACTTTGGAATTATCCCTGACCGGTTGCCCTACGGGCGATTTACTCAGCACCCTGCCCCACGCCGTAACTCCGGGCAATGCGTCGAAGCTGAATGTAACCGAATCATTCACGCTGATTTGCTTGAAGTCGCCTTCCGGAGCATTTATTTTCACCTTCATTTTATCCATTTTTGGAATCAGCGCTAAAGGTAATCCTTCCCATACGGCGGCCCCTTCTTCCATCTTGCGGCGTGTCATCGGGCTGATTGCCCTTGTAGCAATGCCGCTCTGACTGGCAAGTATGGTGAGAGTGCTGAGTTCTCCGGCTGTTCTTTCCACACGATTTACCAGCTGCATTTTCTGTAGTTCGATCTGACGGATGGCACTTTGATTAATTACTGCCAGGGATTTCAGCTTGTTTTTCAGTTGCTTCCGGACAATGGAGGCTTGCCGGATTTCCAGTTTTTTTATTCGCAGTTGATTGGGGGTAAGAAACCGGAAATTGGCTGAATCAAGATTCGTAATTTGCATTTCAGCTTCATTATTGTGAACCTGCGCTTCGAGTAGCGAGTAATTGGTGGCCAAATCAATTTTGGTTTTCTCAAGTTCGGCGGTGAGCAATTCCAGTTGCGCTTTCTGTTCCTCGTAATTTTGCTCGCGCCCTTTATCTTCGAGCAGACAAATAGTGTCACCGGCTTCGACCCGGGTTCCGTCTTTTATCAGGTAAATAATTTTACCATCCACCCATGGCGGAACGGCAAACGTTGTAACCTCTACCGGCTCCACGAGACCGCTAACTTCAAGAATATCTTCGAAATGGGTTGTTTGAACAGTAAAAACAGGAATGTTGTCGGTATTACCGGACTTACACGATATGAATGTCGAAAGTATCAGGGTAAATATTGCGATTTGTATGATTTTCGACACTGTACTGGTGATTTTTAGAAATGACAAGCAAAAGTACATTTATATCCGGCACCAATGTGTTAAACTTCCGTAAGAAGCCTGAAAGATTCTTTCCGACGGTTTTTGATGCAAATCAGAATAGTGATTTCAGGCTTATTTATACAAAGGGTGTATTTTGGCAGAAAGGCAAGTTATTTATCTTTTAACATGAAGATTATCCGTGTGGTCAACATGCTCTTTAAAATTCATCAGAAATTCGTCAAAGTTTATCCCATAGGTTTGGAGGAATATCTTGTCGTGGTCATGTTTCTTAATCAAGCTTTTCATATAAATCAAAAACCGTTCTTTACCGTAGCTTGAAATTAAATAATCTACCATGCAACCAAATTCAGAGTACATAAACGGAATTCTGTTCTCAACGTTTAATCTTATCCCGTCTTCTTTTCTTGTCTTAAAAAAATCGGGTGGCATATAATTTCCTGCCCGGATCAGGCTGTAAGTATCGCTTTTGCCCGGATAAAAAGAAGTTCCCATTTGGTCTGAACTATAAACAGCAATCCCTTCTACCAGCCATTTTGGATATTTTGCTGCATTTATCAGCCCTGAATGCTGATGTAGTAATGTATGGGATAATTCATGAGTCAGATATATTTCCAGAGAAATTTCCTTCCTCAGAGCTTCTCTTAGTGCCCGGGGAGTTACAAAAATTCGTCCGTTATAAAAAGTGCAAAATCTTGCTTTAGAAAGTGAACGCCTGATGAAACTAATACTATCAGAAAACAGAAATACTTCCGGCTTTTTCAGATATTTCAAATCATGGAACTTTTCTACAGGCGTAATCAGTGAGTCTATTCTCTCAAAGTCATCAAAAGACACTCCTCTTTGCGTATAAATGATTGAATTTGCTAATTCATGTTTTTCAAATCCAATTGTTACCGGTGAGTAAGCAAACATTTTTCCGAAAAGAAAGAGGTGAGCCGTTAGTACAGCCAGCACTGCAATCCCAATGAAAGCTATTCTTTTCATTCGTGTCATGACATTTTCGTTTACAATTCATTCTTCAAACGGCAAAAACTGCGCCTGATTTCTGCAGCTTCACCTGAACCACACTTCACTGTCCCTGTGTGTGGTAACAAATCCCTGAAATCTTTGTCAGGAATATCCCGGTAATCTGATGTGGTTTTTTCAGATTTCCGGATTCATGTAATTTTGCCTGCTATTTGTCATTCTTTTTGTACACACGCACATAATCAACAAGCATTTCGCAGGGCACAACACCGTGTTGGATACCATGTGAACCACCCCAGTTGCCGCCTATTGCAAGATTCAGGATCAGGTGAAAACGTTTAACGAAAGGATATTCATCCGGTCCTGTCCCTTCATTTTTGAAGGTGAAATAGTGTGTGTTGTCAAGATACATCCGTATTTCATTTTTATCCCATTCCAGGGCATACACATGAAAACCGGTATTGCTCGTGGGACAATAAATTCCTTTGGTCTTTTGTGTGCCGATGATATGATTGTATGTTTTGGTGTGTGCTGAACCAAAAATTGAATCGGGATTGTACCCAACGTTTTCCATAATGTCTATTTCACCACTACGGGGCCAGCCACCGTATTCCCAATCGGTAGGAAGCATCCATATGGCAGGCCAGGTACCGCGTCCTGAAGGAAGTTTGGCGCGGATTTCGAATCGTCCGTAAAGCCAGTCTCCCTTTCCTTTAGTTATCAAACGGGCTGATGTGTATTGTTTATTACCGACCGTCTTGTTGCGTGCTTTTATTCTGAGTAATCCGTTGTCAACCCAGGCATTGGAACTGTCGTTCTCGGTGTAAAATTGTGCTTCATTGTTTCCCCAGCCGAAATCATTGCCTTTGGTATCGTAACTCCATCTGGCAGAATCCGGCAAACCGGTATAGTCAAACTCATCGTTCCAAACCATCGACCAGAAGCCGCTTTCTGTATTTTTCGAAAGGATGGTGTTCTCAAATGATTTTTCATACCTGTTTCCGAAACGGTCGGTTACAATCACCTGAATTTTCGATTCGGCCTTCTCCGGTCTGGCTTTGAAGAGATGATGCGTTTCTGAAGCGCTAATCCAGGAGTATTTTTTACTTGTACTATTGTCGTATGTTTTTACAGCCAGCGGATCTTTGCCCCAATAACGCTGCATTTCACCTTTGTACACACCGTCTTCGTACCACGATACCTTCCACGAGGGGTCGTAATTGTATACATTGGCTACGAAATAGTCTGCGATTTTCAAATCTGTACCAGTAGGATACAATCTGAATTGCTCTGTTTTATCCTGATTTACCCCTTTGAAATACCAGGTAAGTTCGTTCCCGTCAATGGTGTAAACGGTGTAACCTTTCGGGGTTCCGTCCGTACCAGTTTCACCCTGCCACCAGGCGGCACACGCGGCTGCATGCACATGCTCGTAAAGCGATGGATTATACACATTGTTCCATTGCGTATGACTGTGACCTGTGAGTATATGCGTGTTGTAGGGTTTCAGAATTTCATACAACGCTTTCCGGTTCATCACTTCATTAGAAATAAGGTACGTATAATCCAGGGGTTTCTCGGATTCGCCGTACGTGGTGGGAATATGCATGGAAAGAATGACCGTGCTTCCCGCAGAGACCGATCTCAAATCTTTTTCGAGCCATGCAAGTTGCCTTTCGTCGATATATCCTATGTAACGATAGGAGTTGCTGTAGTAGAAAACGTCTTTGAGTACCACGTAATGCACGTTTCCCTTGTTGAATGAGTAATGCGACGGTCCGAAGGCTACCGAATACGAAACATCAGAAAGCTCGTTGGAGCGCCCGTTGTAATCCATGTCATGATTGCCGGCGGAATGATAAAAGGGTATATTGAGCACTTTGAGAACTTCTTTGTAAAGCGGGAAAAGGTTGAGTTTGTCAAAAACGTTGTCACCTGCGCTTATCCCGTGAACAGGTACATCTCCGGGTATCGATTGTATGGTTTTATTTGCATCGGCTACCACGTCTTTAAGCAGAGCAAGTTCATGTTCGTCAGATACCTGCGGGTCGCCAAAAAAGACGAAAGCGTGTCGTTGCTGCGATTTTGATGATTTATTCAATTCAAAATTAACGATCTGAACTTTCACATCATGCCTCAAAGGTGCATAAAATACAGGAATTCCGTTCTCTGTCGGTGATTCGTAACCCGAAGGAAGGGTGTAATACACTAATTTACTGCCGGGTGAAACGGATATGGAGAAATTTCCTTTTTTATCTGTTTGAACAAAACTTGTTCCGTCGGTAACATTTACAGCAGGTACGCCTTTGCCGCCAGACGTGATTTTGCCTTTAACGGTAAAACTTTGTGCCAAAACGATGGAAAGCGAAAATAAAAACGTAAATACCGACAGGATAAATTTTAATTTGTGAGTTGTTTTCATAATGATTCGTACTAATGAATTATCCTGATTTTGACTAAAGAAAACGAAGAAACCATAACACTACCGGTAATTTCCGAAAGTGATTAAATCGTTGAAAAAAGTATATAATTATAATAAATATCTCATTGACAAACAGTTATTTCCACAAAAAAGTTCTGATATCTTAATTAAGTTTGTAAACCCAGCGTTATTTATCAGCTTTTCAGTATACAAATAATCGGGAAAAAGTAATATTCTTCCAGCCATACAAATGTAATTAAATAAAAATACAAACGCCGGGTAAACACACAGAAAATACCTGAAATTAATACTTTTCGTTTCATTCTCTTTTTTTTTTACCAATCAGGAAGAATAATAATGTTTATTCGCAGTAAGCGTGGTGAATAGCTGTGATTTTTTCAGAATATAATTCTTTACATTATACAACAAGAAAAGTTGCAATATCGAAATATTTGTATATTTTTGTTTTTTGATTAATTACCAGATAATAAAACACGATAAACACACCAGAAAGTAAGAATCAGTTACTTTTTTCTATCAATCCACAAAAAGAAACGGTCAATTTTCACAGGGCTGACCGACCCCGCAAGGTTATTTTAATTTATTGTATTAACCCTTATTGCAGTTTTCATATGCTGCAAAATAAAAATTTAATATACATGAAACGTTATTTTATCCTGCTCTCATTTATTCTCATTGTTGCCGGTATTGCCGCTCAAAATGCCAATGGCAAAGTCAATACCCGGTATTTACGACCATCCATTACCATGCTCTTTGTGCAGCCTAAAGATGCTGATGAAGAGATTCTGATCAATAAATTCCGAAATCTGGAAGTCCTCAGCAAGTTCGATGACCACCGCATACAGTTTCAGGATATGCAACCGGTAGAAAGCACCAATCCGGCTAAGAAATCTATAATAGAAAGTTTTATAAGGAAAGCTTCCAATCCGGTCATTGCAAAATGGTGGGGACGCAATGAGCAAGGCCTTTTCAACTATTCACTGGTTGCTTCGCGTGCTTCATACACTGCCACCGATGCCGACGCTATTATCTCGCGCGGTTCAAATACCGGAAGAATAGAATTACTTGGTGAACAGCTTATCGACAAATCGTACATACTTCTTTACGAGATTACCGACCTTTACACCATGGAAGAATACTACGACCGGCTTGACGCACAGAACAAAAAGCGAAAGGACTATACACCTGCTAAACGAACAAATGAGGGTTACAATTGCACTTATAAAGTTTATGCTTACAAGGTTCAGTTCAACGACTCGGTAGCGAGTGAGTTTTATTCCAGATACTGGGTTGATGCAGGAAATTCAGACAAGCAAAAAATTGCTGCCTGGGCCGATGCGACTTTTCCTGTTCAGCTCATTTCGGAAGCTACAGGCAGTGTCACTTCCAGCCAGGCAAAAGCCGCAGAGAAGAACAAGGTTAAAAAAACCATGCGTGAACTGCTCGAAGATATCCCTGCGAACATTCAATCGAGTGCCGCTTTTGAATTAGGACGCAAAATTGAAGATTTCAAACTGAAAGTCACTGTTTTCAAATCCTATCCCATCACAGCCAAACTGGGCACAAAAGAAGACCTGTACACCGATCAACGTTTCTATATCTACGAAATAGAACAGGATAAAAGCGGAAATCAGAATACCGTAAGAAAAGGGGTGGTAAGAGCCAAAACCATCAATGATAACAAAGGCATTGCCACAGGAACTTCATTGCCTTCCGTTTTCCAGCAGGTACAGGGCAAACGGATTTATCAGGGTATGTTTATGGAAAGCAAGGATGACTACGGAATAATACTGAATACCGGATTTGTAAGTTCGGGCAACAATGCAATGGGTGGATTTCATGTCGGTGCAGATATTCGTATTTCAAGATTTCTGAAAAAACCGGGATGGCATTTCGGCATCGACGTGTCACTAGCTCCCTTCAGGGATAAATACGCCGGAGAAATATCGGCCGGCGAACGCACTCTTATTTCATCGGGCGATCTGTGTTCGGGAAATTCGATGGCGCTCGCTGTTACGTTTTCAAAAGAAAGCTATTTCACCCGGCGCGGCAACATCTACCTGCGGCCTCAGGTGGGACTTGGTATTCAAACCTATTCTTTCAGCGAAATAGGTTCATATGAACTGGCTCCTGACGATAAGGATTATGCATGGACATCGTACATTGTGCCTGCGGGAATCGGAATTGGCTGGAACATCACACCGATGTTCAGCCTCGAAATGAAACCAGGCATCTACCTGCGTACCGGTGCTTCGACAGATAACAAAGAAAGTCTCAATCAGAACGCTGCTCCCGCTGACGATTCCTGGGGATTTGGCTCAATCGGCAAATTTTCCACCGGCACTACCAACACCTTCTCTCTTAAAATAAGATTTTGACAGCAGGAAGTATAAATCATTCAAAAAAAACAGCTTTGAAAATGAAAAACACAGTAAAAATGACATGCCTCCTGCTGATAATTTTCGCAGGATTCGCTCCCGAAGCAATAGCTCAAAAGAGAAAAGCAGATAAGGACACCCAAAACTGGGTTTACGAGATTGAACCTGTTGCCGTAGGCACCCAGGGATCATACCTGATTAAAGTCTGGTCGTATTCCAAAAAACCCATAGTAGCCATCGAACAGGCAAAAAAGAATGCCGTCCACGGTATTATTTTCAAAGGATTCACTGGTGTTCAGGGTGTTCCGGGTCAGCGGCCACTCACCAATAATCCAAACCTGGAAGTGGAACAGGCAGAATTCTTCAAAAATTTCTTTGCCGACGGAGGCAAATACATGAAATTTGTAAACATTACAAACGACGGCTCCGTAGCAGCGGAAGACCGTGTCAAAATTGGTAAGGAATACAAAATCGGAGTCGTTGTTTCAGTCAACGTAGCCGGACTGCGCAAGGATCTGGAAGATGCCGGAATGGTTCGCGGATTAGGTAGTGGCTTTTAAAGATATTTATCACTATCCAGATATGAAAAAATCAATATATTTAATTGCAGGTATGCTGATGGCATGCATTGGAATGTCGGATCTGGCAGCTCAGCGCAATTCAAATATCGGATATTACACCATAGAACCTGAATGCCTTGGCACCGAACTCGATGGTTCGGTTACACTACGGGCATGGGGAACCGGGCGCAACCGGTTCGATGCCGTAGATCAGGCCAAAAAGAATGCTGTGCGCGATGTGATATTCAAAGGCATACGCAAAGGAAGTCCGGACTGCAACCCGCGTCCGTTAGTGCCGGAAGTCAACGCCGAAATGAAATACGAAGATTTCTTCAACCGGTTCTTCTCCGATAAGGATGGCGATTACAAGAAATTTTGCTCCGGTAAGGACGAACGGCTGGATAATAAAATCTTCCGGCGCGGCATGGGCGACTCAAAAATGGTTACTTACAGTGTCATTGTTCGGGTACAGAGAGCCGAACTGAAGGAATACCTGGCCGGAGGATTCAGTCCGCGAAGCGAACGGGCTGAGATAAATCTTCCATCGATAGGTATTATCAGAGAAGAACATATTGACTGGAATTATGAAATCGAACCCGTGAGCGTGGGCACTCAGGGAACCTATCTGATAAAAGTCTGGTCATATTCCCGAAATCCCGAATTAGCCATCGAACAGGCAAAGAAAAATGCCGTTCACGGAGTTATTTTCAAAGGTTTCGGTGGTATCAGCGGCATACCGGGACAGCATCCGCTTACCGATAATCCCAATCTGGAGCTTGAACAGGCAGAATTCTTCCGCAATTTCTTTGCCAACGGTGGTAAATACATGAAATTTGTCAATATCACCAACGACGGCTCGGTAGCAGCCGAAGACCGTCTGAAAGTGGGTAAGGAATATAAAATCGGAGTTATCGTTTCGGTAAATGTTGCCGGTCTGCGCCGTGACCTGGAGGAAGCAGGAATCATTCGCGCATTAGGAAGCGGTACATAATACTCATAATTCTGTAAATAAATTTTTACACGATGAAAAAACTGACAATTATAACCGGAATTATACTGACAACAGTATTTTGCAGCCAGTCTGATATCCATGCTCAGCGAAATTCCAACATAGGGCATTATGCTATTGAAACCGAATGTCTGGGTGTGGAAATGGACGGTTCTGTCACACTTCGTGCCTGGGGCACCGGTCGTAACCGCTTTGATGCCGTGGATCAGGCCAAGAAAAATGCTGTTCGCGATGTGCTTTTCAAATCCAGCCGGAAGGGTAGCTCCGATTGCAATCCGCATCCGCTGGTGCCCGAAGTAAATGCTGAAATAAAGTACGAGGACTATTTCAACCGTTTCTTTTCCGATAAAAGGGGCAGCTATAAGAAATTCTGTTCAGGAAAAGATGAACGGCTGAGCAATAAAATCTTCCGGCGGGGCATGGGCGACTCCAAAATGGTTACCTACAGTGTAATTGTTCGCGTAAAGCGTTCAGAACTGAAGGAACAACTCAGAGAAGATGGAATCATTAAATACTAACTACAAAAATAATAAGAATAATATGGAAAAACTTAAAAGCATTGCTCTGTTGTTTTTAGCTCTCATACTGAGCACCGGAGCGTATTCACAGGCAAAGAAACCCACTATCATGGTTGTGCCGAGCGATAACTGGTGTTTCAAAAACAACTTTATGAACATGTACGACAACATGGGCTCCACCATTAAAATTCCGGATTACAAAGCCGCACTGCAGGAAAGCACCGAGCTGCTCAACGTGATTAGCAAAATAAACGAAATGATGACCGAACGCGGATTCCCGCTGAAAAACCTGGAATCGGTGATGAAAACCCTGCAAAGCCAGTCGGCCGAAGATGCCATGCTGACGAGCAAAACCGGCGCCGATGCCAACGAAAGTCCGATTGATAAACTGAAAAAAGTAGCTAAAGCCGATATCATCATGCAGCTGACCTGGTCGGTGAACCAGACAGGTCCGAAACGTTCGATCACATTCAACCTTCAGGGGCTGGACGCCTATACCGACAAACAAATAGCAGGTGCATCGGGTACGGGGCAACCGTCTTTCTCGGCAGAATTGCCCGTGTTGCTCGAAGAAGCTGTGCTGGCACACATCGACAACTTCAACGCACAACTGCAGAAACATTTTGATGACTTGTTTGCCAACGGACGGGAAGTGAGTTTACGCATAATGACCTTCAGCTCGTTCAACGGTGATCTCGAAAGTGAATACAACGGGCAGGAACTCTCAGAAATCATCGAAACATGGGTATCCGACAATTCTGTAAAAGGACGTTTCAGTCTGACGGATGCCACCGAAAATACCATGTTGTTTGAGCAGGTACGCATTCCCCTTTACGACGCATCCAACAGAGCCGTTGATACCCGGGGCTGGGCACGTGATTTGCAGAAAATGCTTGCCGACCGGTACCGTATCACAGCTAAACTGATGACACGCGGACTGGGTCAGGCTCAACTCGTAATTGGTGAAAAATAATGATAACCCCCAACCCCCTGAAGGGGGAGTTACAGAACATTTTTGAAAGCAGATGATAAATTTAAAGGTTAGCAGGATACAGTTTTCTGACTAAAATTAATCTGAATACCGGGCACCGAACATCTCTACAAAGGGTTGGGGAATTTACAGAATAAGATATAAAATCTGTCTATACACGAATTAACAAAAAGAATAACATATGAAACATCTGAAATTAATGCTTGCAATCATACTGTTGGGGTGCGTTTCCAATAGTTTGCAAGCCCAGTATATGTCCGACACCGAGAGGCTTCCGATTACTGTTTGGATCCCCGACGATGTGGAAGAAATTCCGCCTGCCGCAATAAATGTGCTGCAAAACAAGCTCATACAGATTGCTACACAGAATGGCATCACAGGCTCGACCGATGTTATGCGTTTCATTTTTACGGCGAATATCAATGTTATAACTAAAGATATCACCCCCACAGCGCCTGCCATGCATGCCTACACCATGAATGTGAATATGTATATCGGCGATGGCATTGACGGAAAAGCATTTTCAAGCTATTCTGCAACCGTGAAGGGTGTCGGCGAGAACGAAACCAAAGCCTATCTGGCAGGTCTGAAGAACATCAAAACGAATAATCCGGAATATCAGCGATTTATTGAAGAAGGAAAATCCAAAATCATCGCTTACTACAATTCGCAGTGCGATTTTATTATCCGAAATGCACAAACACTGGCCAATATGAACCGATTCGATGAAGCAATATGGAATCTGAGCACCATTCCCGATGTATGTCCCGAATGCTGGAACAAAGCTCAGGCAGCGCTCAGACCCATCTTCCGTCAGAAAATCGATTTTGATTGCAAATCAAAAATCAATCTGGCAAATAATATCTGGAATGCAGGTCAGAGCTGGAATGCAGCCAACGATGCAGGTGCTGTATTGTCAACCATCGATCCGAATTCCTCGTGCGTGGGCGAAATTAAAGTGCTTGCCAACAAGATTGAAAAACGAATCCGCGAAGTGGACAACCGCGAGTGGAATTTTATTTATGATTACAATATCGGACTTACCCGCGACTGGATCAAAGCTTACCGCGATGTGGGAGTTGCCTGGGGTAACGGACAACCGAGAACAGTCATTTATAACAACTTCAGAAGAAGTTATTTCAGAAGGGGAAGGTAACTATAATCAGATTGCATGAAATAAAAACAAGGACCTTGAGTTAATTCACCAAATCAATTTAATTCTTTTTTCGGCTTTTTCCATGCATGCAAAAGGAAGCGCTTAAGAATATACAAAAGGCTGAAAATCTGACGATTTTCAGCCTTTTAATTAATATTCACGGATAAACTACTGCAACATCGATAAAATCGTTTTCCTGCACTTCATCTTACTCAAGCATAAGTTTCAATCTGCTGTCTATATTTTCGTTATTGACATGCACAAGGTAAATTCCCTGTGGGAGTGAGTCTGTTTTGATAGTTAGCACCTTACCGCTTTTTTGATCCGAAAGAAATATTTTCCCGTCCATATCTGATACCGATATACTATCCTTCTGTTATTCAGGAAGTTGTATATGACACTCGTTCCTGGCCGGATTCGGGAAAATTTGAACAGTTGCCGTTTTGAGGTGATTACGGACTGCATTGGCCGAATTCAAATTAATCGTAACATCGGTATAACTCACAAATTCGGGCGTTGAGTTGTTACTGGCTTTCACTCTCAGACTGAAAACAGGATTAACCGAATAATCCATGAGTTCAGCCTTATTAACTGTAATTTTTCCGGAGTTATCGATACTGAATGCTTCGGCTACCGACTGATATTGTATGCTGTAATTCGTGGCATTGGGTTTGTTTAATTGTCCTGCAATAAATCCGGTCTCCTGTTTTTCCGGAATTAAAAAACTCTGTTTATCTGTTCCCAGAATCAGCGGCATGTATTTTTCGTACAGAAAGGCCGAAATCTCTATTTCGTCGCCCTGAGGTTGGGTGCTGTGTGTTTCGCTGAATTTTGTAATCCAGGGGAATTCCAGCATGCTGAAATAATTGTAGTTTTTGGCCGTTTTGCCATCTAACTGTCCCTGCAGGTCGCTGAAAAACAGTTTCCAACGTTCGTAGTACAGGTTTTTGGTCAGTCCGGCCCACTCACGATGCGAGTAGTCGTGCAGACTGCCATCTTTCTTTGTATCCCAGGTAGTAATCAGCGCGCGGGCATTTTTTTCGAAAAGGTTTTTCTCAGTATCGTTTGTGCCCATAGCGCGTGCATCGGCTATCCAGGTGCCTGTAAGGCATTCTTCACGGGTGCGCAGCAGACTGTCGATATCCAGAACCAGTTCGAGGAAAAGCTGACTTTTTGCTGCAAAGGTGGCTTTGTCTTTGGCACGGAATGCAGCTGTAACTTCCTTTTGCAATACCTGAGCATAGTTCACCAGGCACTGACGTGTAATGTCCACAAGGTCGAAACGGTAGGTTGTTTTGTTGCTGAATTCATTAGCCGATTTAAGCATCAATGTCCAGGCCGGTAAAATTGCTTTCGGGTCGTAATACAAAGTGGTGGTGGACCACGACGAAGCTCTTGCGATGTCTAATGCCGGACGGGCATTGACAACCGATTCGGATGCTCCATCCTGCCAACTGCTGCCGGGGCAGTTCAAAGCTGTGGTCGAAAGTATTTTCCATGCATTTGTTGTATGTTCAAACTCCTTACCATAGCGATATTTAGCAAAGTTTGTTACATAATCCTGCACATTGATTTTGTCTGATTTCCAAACCAAATCCCATAACAGATCATAACCCACCTGATTGAAAATAATGGCTTCGGGAGCAAATCCTATTCCCCAATTGTTGCCTTTTTGTGCATGACTTTGCATTGCAAAATGGTTGTCGGCAATGCGTTGCAGGTGTGCATATATTCCCATTCGACCTCCAAAGTTATGGATCACACTGTACACCCAGGGGATATTGGTAAATCCGGCAGGTGCATCTCTGAGCCAGCCATTGTCGCGTTCGTTGCCCAGGTCAATTACTAATGTCTGATCTTTTTTAAGTCCGGCAATTACTTCTGTTTTCGGATTGTGTAGCCACGATTGCAAAACCCAGACTGCTTCGGGGTTGGCTTTGAGCATTTCGGCCTGAATGTCGGCTGCAAACTGAGTTACGTCGAGGCCGGCCGGTATCTGACCTCCTTCGTGAAACAGGTCGCCGCCATAATATTTGGCTGCACCAAACAATTTGCTAGATTCTTCGTACCAGGTGGCTGCCAGCTCAAAAGCTTTCGGGCCGCTTACCACCACCGGTCGTTTGTATCCGCTGACCCACTCGCCCTGATCGTGAACGTTTATGCCTGCTATTTTAGAACCGATTGTGGTCGGAGCAAAGCCACAAAATCCCTACATCTCCACTTCCATGCCCAGTTCTTTTGCACGGGCTAAGATTTTCTTTTGCAATGCCACACGTCCATCGATATACGCCTGACTTACAGGTCCGCCTTCGCCTTCGAGATTTCCCATCAGCCACCATGCGGTATAAGCAGGTCCGGGAATAAACTTTTGTATTTCGCTGAATGTATATCCGTATTTCTGCATTACATTTTGCCAAACGGCTTCGGTGCCGATTCCCGAAAGAAAGAGGTTGACTCCCTGCGTGGCCATAAGGTCAATTTCACGTTCCCAGCGCTCCCAGTCCCAAAACGACATGGTGTAATTGAGCGTACAATAATTCAGTGCATAGCGATGACGGTAAGTGGTTTCCTTACGAACAGTGTTAGTAATCACGGGCAATGTGGTTGGCAGAATATTCTGGTCGCCATTCCATGAAAATGACGCATTGCAGTAATTGTTCAGATAATAACGAACACCGGCCGCCATTGCGGTGCCCGAACTTCCGCTTACGCGAATTTTGTTTCCGACCGATATTAATTCGAAAACATCCAATACATCGTCTACAGGATCGATGGCAGCAAATTCAAATTCTGCTGCACGGTCGGGGAGTAGGCGTTGCATAAGTGCTTTTACGCCTTCAATTTGCGGGTTTAAATCCTTTATGCTGTTGGTGGTTGTAAATGTGGTGGAAATCAGTTTTTGTTCGGTGCCTGCCACTTCAAGTACTCCGTAAAGTGTATAAGTGTTTGCAGGGGTAAGCCCGTTGATTACCCAAAAGTCGGTGTAAGGATGTGTTTTGTAATCTTTTATTCCGTATCTTACTGCATTGGTTCCGTTTTTTACCTGTTCGATACCGATGTTTGTAGCCGAAGAAGGATAAACGGCCCAATAAAGTTTTCCGGGTACATTGGAACTGATATAAGCATGCGCAGTGTTGTTTTTTACATGTCCGGTGCTGATATTTCCTCCGTCGGGAGTGATTTCGGAAACTTTTTCGGTATACACAATATTGCCCATCCGGGTTAATGTGTTTCCTTTGCCCGAAAGGTCGGTTACCACATCTGCTCTATCATTAAAATCCCAGTATCCCCAAAGCGAAGTTTCGGAAGCGTTGACGCCGCTGTTGAATTCGGTTGCAATTTGTTCGGCTGTGCGTGCCGTTGTGTAAAAAGCCAAATCGTTCATTTGGCCTTTAAAAGCTTCTTTGAACGCACCACTCTGATAAATGCCTCCAAAACGAAAACCATCGCTAACCGTGTTGTTATCCATTGGCGCTGTGCCGTTGGTGTAAACAGCTGCACTTTCAACTCCGTTGATGTAGAAACGCAGGGTGTTATTGTCCTTTACCTATGCCACATGTTGCCATTTGCCAAAACTGAGTTGCGTGGTCGATCGGGCTTTTTTAAAGGAGCCGTTCCATTGTCCGTAAAACAGATTGTCGTCGCCCTCTATGCGGAAAAAATTTCCCACGTTACCATTGCTTGTGGTAGCCCATGCGGCTATGGTGCGTATGGTTCCCGAAGTGTTCAGCGCAGGGAAAATCCATCCTGAAATGGTAAAAGTGGCACCAAACTGAGGAATTGTTCCGGTTGGTTTAAGCGAAGAATTTCCATCGAAAGAAACTGCATAGTCTGTGCTGCTTTGATTTACAGCATTTTTTGCATTCACCTGATCAGGTAACAGAATGGAAGATAGCCAAAGGAGAATAAGAATAAGCATTTTTCTCATTTGTATAGGATTTTTGGTGTGATTTTCCTGATTTTTTGAAAGTTTTGTATTCCTTATTTGATTTTCGCTTAAAAAACCGGGAGTGACAGTCAATCTTTTTTTTCTGAAAATTATTATTTCCGGACTTTCATCGAATATCTGAATTGCTCTGAATCATTCAGTCAATGCAACAATAATATGGAAGCATTTTTTAGAAAAATAAAACTTTCGATACTACATCCGCTTTCAGCAAACCCTGAAAAGCAAAACCCCCGGTAATCGATTGATCACCAGGGATTTGAGTACCCAGAGCCGGGATCG
>CAZWLJ010000005.1:0-127994 GCA_964634605.1 uncultured Paludibacter sp. | reverse complement strand
GCACCCGCTTCCCCGACATGAGCGAAGCCTACGACAGGGAATTTATTTCCAAAGCCAAAGCCATAGCCGCGAGAAATAATATCCGTGTGGTGGAAGGAGTTTACGTGGGCACTCAGGGACCAACTTTCGAAACTCCGTCGGAATACAAGTATTTCAAAATTATCGGAGGTGATGCTGTGGGCATGAGTACCGTACCTGAAGTTATTGTAGCCAACCATGCAGGAATGCGTGTATTTGGCATGTCAATCATCACCGACCTGGGTGTGGAAGGAAAAATAGTGGAGGTTTCGCATGAAGAAGTACAGAAAATAGGTGATGCCGCGCAACCGCTGATGACGACTATCATGAAAGAGTTAGTGGCGGAGATAACGGCCCCCTAACCCCCTAAAAGGGGAATAAAGAACCCCATCACCATTCAATTACATTCTCAGATAGTAACAATGTCAAAAAAAAATCAAAGTAGCAACTCCAACTCCCCTTTAGGGGTTGGGGGCATTACAGACAATCCTTCTTTCGAACAAATAGAGGTTATTGAACATTCGAATCTCAAACCATTTCTTCGCCGCGAAATAACAGGCAATCAGGGATGGGGGCTGTTGGCCAAAATGTATCAGGGAATAGGGTTTTTGCTGGTGGGTTTTGCTCTGATAAAAGCGTTTGCTCCCTTTATGACACGACGTGATACCGCGTCGCTCGAAGGATTGGGAATGGGTGTTCTGTTTACATTTACGGCGCTTATCGTTTTGCACGAATTGCTGCATGCCATTGCTTACTTAATTGTTGGCGCCAGAAGACTCTCGTTCGGGATGAACCTGAAGAAATTCATGTTTTATGTACAGGCGGACAAAAAAGTGCTCAATTACAAACAGTTCATGTTCGTAGCACTTGCTCCGGCAGTTGTCGTGGCAGTAGTTTCGCTGGCTGGAGCTATTATTTACTACGGACAGCCGCTGTACTATTTCTTCATGGTTATATTAGGAGTGCACGGATTGTTTTGCGGAGGTGATTTCGGGTTGCTGTGCTTTTTCGAAAACCGCAAAGAGGATGAAATTTACACCTTCGATGTGAAAAGCGAGGGAAAGACGTATTTTTATAAGAAAATATAGAGAGGCCCACGACCCCATAAAGGTTAGCCCCCCAACCCCCTGAAGGGGGAGTTTAGGTGCAACTAATAACATTTTGAAAAATGAACTGAGTTTTTATACTCAGTCAATCAATAGTACTAACTTATAAATACCCTCCAATTTTTCCCCCTTCAGGGGGACAGGGGGTCACAATTATGCACGAAAATATAGCTGATATACGAATAAATTATTCAAAGAAAAGCCTCGACGAAGCAGATGCCACCAAAGATGCCTTCGATATGTTTGAAATCTGGTGGAACGAAGCCATCCATTCCGACATATCTGAAGTAAATGCCATGACACTTGCCACCGTAAGCAAAGGCATTCCAAATGCACGCATTGTCCTGTTGAAAGCGTTTGATGAACGTGGGTTTGTGTTTTTCACCAATTATAAAAGTACCAAAGGGCACGAACTGGAAGAAAATCCGAATGTGTGTCTGGTTATTTTCTGGAAAGAACTGGAAAGACAGATCCGTATCACCGGAGTGGCTGAGAAAACCAGCGCTCAGGAAAGTATCGATTACTTCAACAGCCGTCCGGAGGGAAGTAAACTCGGAGCATGGACTTCGACACAAAGTCTGGTGATAGCCGGTAAAGGCTGGCTGAAAGAAACGTTTGATTACTACAACGAACGGTTCAAACGGGGTGTAATCCCGAAACCGCCGCACTGGGGCGGTTACCGTGTGAAACCAACCGCCATTGAATTCTGGCAGGGACGGCCAAACCGACTGCACGACCGCCTGCTTTATACCTTGCAGGAAGACGGAAGTTGGAAAATCGAACGACTGGCACCGTAATATAAATTTTGTATCATGGCTGAGAAAGTTCTTGTTTGTCCGCTTAACTGGGGACTGGGACACGCCACACGATGTGTGCCCGTTATCCGTGAGCAACTTGCCGCGGGCAACGAAGTGGTACTCTGTGCCGACGGTTATCCGCTGGAATTTCTCCGGCAGGAATTTCCCGGCCTGAGAACAATAGAACTTCCCTCCTACCCGATACGTTATTCAAAAGGGAAATCGCAGGTGATGGCAATGATACTATTCCTGCCCAAACTGCTGAAAGGGATTTACGCCGAACACAACTGGCTGGATAATTTGCTGAAAACGGAACATTTCGACCTTGTAGTTTCCGACAACCGCTTCGGGATGTGGAATAAAAATGTCCGTTCCATTTACATCACGCATCAGGTGATGGTAAAAATGCCGAAAGGATTGAAATGGCTCGAACCTGTCGGATACCGATTGCATAAATATCTCATCCAAAAATACAACCAGTGTTGGATACCCGATTTTGCAGAATTTGAGGGATTGTCAGGCAATTTGTCACACAAATATCCGCTGCCTTCCAATGCCGCGTTTATCGGAATTCATTCACGGTTTCCCGAAGCGAAGTACATCCAACCGGATACAACCTATGAAAATGTGGTTATTCTCTCGGGACCGGAGCCTCAACGAACCATGCTGGAAAACGAGATGCTGGACAAATTCCGGTATTCGTCGGATAAAACAATTGTCATTCAGGGTAAACCCGAAATAACAGAGCATGAAAGTCAACCGGATAAAATTACGGTAGTATCACATGTGCCGACGGAAAAACTCGCTGCCATGCTGCTGGGATGTAAAAATATTGTTGCACGGTCGGGTTACAGCACGATCATGGATTTTTACAGGCTCAACATCCTGCATAAAGCAGAGTTCCACCCCACTCCGGGCCAAACCGAACAAGAGTACCTGCTCCAACATCTCCGGAAAAAAGGATTAGTGAAATGACAAAAAACGGCAATCTGTTGAAAGAATTGCCGTTTTTCAGTTTATTTTCCTGTTATAGAAAGCCTGTTAAATCTGTGCCAGCGCCTGATCGAGGTCGGCAATGATATCGTCAATGTTTTCAATGCCTATCGACAGGCGGATCATGTCGGCGCTTACGCCTGCGGCCACAAGTTCTTCGTCGCTGAGCTGAGCGTGCGTGGTGGTAGCCGGATGAATAACCAGCGATTTGGCATCGGCTACGTTGGCCAGATTGGAAAACAGTTCCAGTTTATCAATGAATTTGCCTCCGGCTGCTTTGCCCCCTTTTACACCAAAGGTAAATATGGAACCTGCGCCTTTGGGGAAATATTTATCGGCCAGCGCCTTGTATTTACTTCCTTCGAGGTTAGGATAGTTCACCCAGGCAACTTTGGGATGAGCAACGAGAAAATCAACCACTTTGCGGGCATTTTCCACATGTCGTTCCACACGGAGAGAGAGGGTCTCGATACCCTGCAAAAGCAGGAATGAATTGATGGGGCTGATGCACGCGCCTGTATCGCGCAGTACCTGAGCCCTGATTTTGGTGGTGAACGCTATGCCGCCCAGATCGCCAAAAACCAGTCCGTTGTAATGGCTGTCGGGTTCGGTGAAGCCCGGGAACTTACCCGATTTCCAGTCGAATTTGCCGCTTTCGACAATCACGCCGCCCAGTGTTGTTCCGTGACCACCCAGAAATTTAGTCGCTGAATGTACCACGACATCGGCGCCGTATTCAATCGGACGGATGAGGTATGGAGTACCAAAGGTATTGTCCACGATGAGCGGAATGTTATGACGATGGGCGATTTCGGCAACGGCCTCAATATCTATCAGATTGGCACCGGGGTTTCCGATGGTTTCGATGTAAAGAGCTTTGGTCTTGTCGTCGATGGCCTTTTCGAAGTTACTGATATCGTCGGGATCGACAAAGGTGGTGGTAATCCCAAGTTTGGGCAGGGTAACGCTGAACAGATTGTACGTTCCTCCGTAGAGTGTGCTGGCCGATACGAGGTTGTCACCGGCTTCTGCAATGTTCAGAATGGCGTAGGTGATGGCAGCCGAACCTGACGCTACCGTAATTCCGGCAGTTCCGCCTTCGAGCACGGCAATCCTCTCGTCGACCACCGAAGTGGTGGGGTTGGTTAAACGCGTGTAGATATTACCGGCATCAGTCAGAGCAAATCGCCCTGCAGCCTGTTCCGCGTTGTCGAATACATAGGATGTTGTCTGATAAATAGGCACGGCACGGGCTCCTGTAGGGTCTAACGTTTGTCCTGCGTGTATTTGCAACGTTTCGAATTTTAATTTTTTGTCTGACATAATTTTTATATTTACAATTTACAATTTACAATTCACTAATCACTAATCACTAATTACAACGGATATTCTTCAAAGGCATAAAGCAATGTTGACAGGTATCGTTCACCGGTATCGGGAAGCAGCGCCACAATATTTTTGCCCTTATTTTCGGGGCGCAAAGCCAGTTCGGTGGCGGCAGCTACAGCTGCACCGGATGAAATTCCGACCAGAAGTCCTTCCTGTTGTGCCAGCTGACGCGCGGTAAGTATCGCGTTGTCGTTGCTAACCTGTATCACTTCATCAACCACAGAGGAATAATAATTCTTAGGTACAAATCCGGCTCCGATGCCCTGTATCTTGTGAGCTCCCGGGTTACCTCCCGAAAGCACGGGCGAATCCGAAGGTTCCACAGCAACGATTTTTACGCCGGGATTATGAGCTTTGAGCGCTTGTCCCACTCCGCTGACCGTGCCGCCGGTGCCCACTCCTGCCACAAAGATATCGACCTGTCCGTCGGTATCGCGCCAGATTTCTTCGCCGGTTGTTGTACGGTGTATTTCGGGGTTCGAAGGATTGTCGAATTGCTGCGGGATAAATGCATGATCACTTTCGGCAGCCAGCTGATTCGCTTTGGCTATCGCGCCTTTCATGCCATCCGCGCCCGGCGTCAGTACTATTTCAGCGCCAAGAGCCTTGAGCAGTGTTCTGCGTTCCACGCTCATGGTTTCGGGCATGGTAAGGATGAGTTTATAACCTTTAATGGCTGCCACCATCGCCAGTCCAATTCCGGTATTTCCGCTGGTGGGTTCAATGATTATCGCGCCCGGTTTGAGCAGTCCGCTTTTCTCGGCGTCTTCGATCATTGCCAGCGCAATACGTTCTTTCACACAACCGGCAGGATTGAATGCTTCGATCTTTACGATGATGTTTGCCTGTAATCCCTTATTATCGGAATAGTTGCTCAATTGCAGCAAAGGCGTATTGCCAATCAGTTCGGTGAGTTTTTTAGCTATTTTTGTCATTTGATTTCTTCTTTATTTTGATAATGCAAAATTACCGGATACAAATATTATCCACAATCGCCCGAACGTGTCATTTTTATCCCATAAACATGGTATAATTGACAAATTCAGTGTAAACCGCGCAGGAAATCACCGGTATTCATGCGTTTTTTCCCGGGAGCCTGAATACTGATGAGGTGCAGAAAACCATCGGCAAAGGCTATTTTAGCTTCTTTCTTCCCGTCGGAAATAACAGTACCCGGTTTCAGGTTGTGGGTAGCTATTTCGGGTTTTGTTTCGAATATTTTCAATACCAGAGGCTCTTCGAGTTCGGGGAATTTCAGTTCGGCCCACGCGGCAGGATAGGGTGATAATCCCCGCACAAAATTATGAGCCTTCGCTACTTCCAGGTTACAATCCAGTTTGCACGTTTCCCTGAAGATCTTGGGAGCGCTTTTCAGTTCCGCTACATCCGTTATGAGTTTCTCCTGGGGAATAGCATCAATTTTATCTTCCAGCAGCAAATCAACCGTTTCAGTAACCATTCCGGCACCCATAATCATCAATTTGTCGTGGATGGTTCCGGCATTGTCATTTCCGCCGATTTCTATTGTCTTTTGAAGGATGATTTTTCCGGTATCAATCTCGTGAGTCAGAAAGAAAGTGGTGGCACCGGTGATTTTTTCTCCGTTGATTATCGCCCAGTTGATGGGAGCGGCACCCCTGTACTGCGGCAGAAGTGACGCGTGCAGATTGAAGGTTCCGTATTGTGGCATGTTCCAGACAATCTCGGGCAACATGCGGAAAGCGACAACAATCTGTATATCGGCTTGCAGGTTTCTCAGTTCCTGCAGAAATGTTTCATCTTTCAGTTTTTCGGGTTGCAGGAGGGGTAAATTCTGAGAAAGAGCGTAATCTTTCACCGCTGAGAATTGCATTTTATGACCGCGTCCGGCAGGTTTGTCGGGCATGGTTATCACTCCCGCCACGTTGTAATTATTTTCAACCAGTGCTTTCAGGCTCTCCACCGCGAATTCGGGTGTACCCATAAAAACGATACGCAACTCTTCTTTTCTTTTCATGTTTTGATATTAAAAACAATGCAAATTTAATAAAAAAATTTCCTTATGAAGTTTAAAACGCAAAACCCACTGAATCAGCGGGTTTTGCGTTAAATGTATTTCAATTCCGGTTATTTGTTATAGAAGAATACACAGGTACGATACGGACGATATTTTGCAATTTTATCTTTTGGATTGAATTTTCCTTTCCCGTTTGCAATAATTCTGTCGGCATCAATTCCGTGTTGTGAAATCAACTGATTTTTAACCACATCGGCTCTGCGCTGGCTCAATCCCATGTTGTATTCATCAGTACCCATATTATCGGTGAAACCGCGAACTTCAACTATGAGTGAAGGATCTGCTTTGAGTTTATCAGCAGTAATCTGAACTGCTTTCATCGCTTCGGAATCCAGATCTGTTTTGTCAAAATCGAAATAAATAAATGCCGTTTCATCGAAAATTTCTTCTGCTGCAGCAGCAGTTTTAATTGTTCTTCCCCAGAAATCCACCTGGTTACCTGCCGGTGTATCAGGTTCCTTATCACGACAATCCGGTACTCCGTCGGCATCGGTATCAGGGCCATCCGGACAGAGAATATCTTCCAGTTTCTTTACACGACGATCCAGGTCATTAATTCTGTCAGTTGGATCAGGCGGAATTACGATTCCGTTGATCTGGTCACGCAGTTTGTCCAGGTCATTTCCGGTTACATCACCTCTGAATTTTGCAACACTGATATTTCTCAAATGATCTTTCTTATTTGCATTTAATTTATAGCGAAGACCTAATGTGGCCATTTCAAGAGCATCGTTGGTATTAAAACGATACCTTCCTTCTATATCATCTTTGTTATAACCGCGGAACTGAGCTCTCAAACCCAAAGCAAAGCAATTTGAAATATTATACTCCAGAAGCATTGACATTGGAATAACCATTGCATTTCCTTTAACATCATGCACATCCCAGTCTTCAAAAAGCACACCGCCTGCTCCTTTCACTATTGGTTTTCCGTTCGATATCAGCGTTTTTACACCAGATACCCAATCATCATCCGTTTTTGTCTGATAATTAATTGTGTGCCACGAATAACCTAATCCCAAATTTGCATGCAAAGCCCATCTGGTGGTTGAATGCTGGAAAAAAGCCTTAACCAGATTAAACGACGTAAAGAAACCGGCATTGTGCATGTTTGTTTCAAAATTATAGTAACTACCTGCTCCGGCTAAAGGTAAATAATAGTAGTCAGCCCCAATACTCCATACCGGAGTTAGATTATACTCCAATAGACCGCCTAATGCTAATTTGGTTTTAGCACCCGGAACTACGTCTACAGTATAACCCTTGTCTTGTGAAATGTCACCATCGAAACGATTTACACCACCTTCTATGGCAATAGACCATTTCGACCAATCCTGATATTGCTGGGCAAAAGCACCAATGGACAAAATCAGGCTAAGTACGAGGATAAACGTTTTTTTCATAATTTATTAATTTTGATAAATGATTCGATAATTAACAATTGACAAATATAATACATTTTTAAAGAAAACAATCATTTTTTACATTTTTTTCTTCAAATATTTGCTTTTGTCGTTTTTTTTATTACTGAAAATTCAGGTATCGGAACTATTTTACGATTTCAACTTTCCTGGTAGGGTCCATTGTTTTGTTCCTGATATCTACCTGATGAATGACATTTACGGCCAGATCGCGGAAAGCCATACCCATGATGCTGTTGTCGCTGACAGCTACGGGCACTCCCGAGTCGCCACCCTCGCGAATGGACTGAACGATGGGTATCTGACCAAGCAGGGGGATATTCAGTTCTTCAGCGAGGCGTTTTCCACCGTCTTTTCCGAATATAAAATACTTGTTTTCGGGTAATTCTGCCGGAGTAAACCAGGCCATATTTTCAATTAAACCCAGCACGGGAACATTGACTTTATCACCGGTGAACATGTTGATTCCTTTCCGGGCATCGGCAAGCGCTACATCCTGCGGGGTAGTAACGGCAACGGCACCTGTAATACCCATGGTCTGAACGAGAGTAAGGTGTATATCGCCGGTTCCGGGTGGCAAATCCATCACGAAAAAGTCCAGTTCGCCCCAGTCGGCATCAGTAATCAGTTGCTTGAGGGCGTTACTTGCCATGCTGCCACGCCATACCAGGGCGCTCTCCTGATTTACAAAAAAACCAATCGACAGCAATTTTACTCCATATTTTTCGATTGGTATGACTCTTTGCGCCCCGTCTTTTTCTTCCACATAGGGCTGTTCATGCTCTACACCGAACATCTTTGGTATTGACGGTCCATGAATATCAGCATCAAGCAGTCCGACTCTGTATCCCTGTGCCGCCAGGGCAATGGCCAGATTGGAAGAAACGGTTGATTTGCCAACGCCTCCCTTACCCGAAAACACGGCTATGATATTCTTCACCTGAGGCAAAATAGAAGCCGGTTTGGATTTGGGTTGCTCTTTGTGGACTATGCTGATATTTCCTTTAATGTCCACATCTTCACCTATATAAGTCAGGATAGCCTGTTCGGCAGCTTTCACCACCGATTTAGCAAACGGATCATTCGGTTTGTCGAAAATAATGGAAAAACTAACCTTTCTTCCATCAATGCGGATGTTATCCTGAACCATTCCTGAAGAAACGATATCTTTTCCTGTGCCCGGATAACGGACATGCTGAAGGGTTTCAAGAATCAAATTAGGGTATATATTCATTCTTTCTGACTGTTTTGTGTGCTTTGATTTAAAAAAATTCATGTTCTTCTTTCGCGTTTGAAACTCCGGTACGGATCGTGTTCGATTTCTATAACGGGTTCAATCCACTGATTGTTTTCGGGAATCATAAAACTCAGGTATTTTATTGCTATACCACGTTCGAGCCACTGTTGTTCGTAGTAAGTTTTAATTTCAAGCAGCGGATTTTGATTTCCAGAGTTGTAGATATCATTCAGGCAGCTGACTACAGGAAAATGGTTTACCCTGACCATTTCGCAGGTGTATGTAAACATAAAATTGCTGTCTGTTTTCAGGTGAATTATGCCGTCTTTTGCAAGAAACCTGTGATATGAACGTATGAAATTGGTTGACGTGAGTCGTTTAGTCGTTTTTTTCATTTGCGGATCGGGAAAAGTAAGCCATATTTCACTCACTTCGTTTTCGGAGAAGAAATGATGAATCATCTCGATGTTTGTACGAATGAATGCAACGTTTTCCAATCCATTTTGCAGGGCTTTGGTGGCTCCTGTCCATATTCTGTTGCCCTTGATATCCACTCCGATGTAGTTTTTATCCGGATACCGCTGTGCAAGTTCAACGGTGTATTCACCCTTCCCGCAGCCCAGTTCGAGTACTATTGGGTTCGGGTTTTTGAAGAACATTTCGTTCCATTTTCCTTTCCACTCAAAGCCCTGTCCGGATAATAATTCGCCCGAAGGTACCTGAAACACGTGCCTGTAAGTTTCCAGCTCGGCAAATTTCGCCAGTTTATTTTTTCCCATTTGTCTTATTATTCAAAAATTGAATTCAGCAGCAGTAATCGTAACATCGTTTTTCTGAGATTTTTACTCCACCTTCTCTATTCTTACTCCTACTTTATTAATCCCCCTGAGAACAGAATCACGCATTCCCTGCTGTATTCTTATGCGGAAATCGCCTTTATTTCCGAACCGCACTGACTTTTTCAGATAAACCGGAATCTCTTTAATGGCTCCTGCTCCGCTTCCCATCCATTTGCCGTATTCGTCAGCCAGATAACATTCGATGGTATCTTTTTTCAGAATACTGTCCTGCCGGTCGAGGTAATCGACAAAGAGCCACAAATTCTGATATGAATAGTTGCCGTAATGCCTTACATGAACATAAAAATTGAATGTTGAAAGTGTATCATCCACCTGAACATTGTAAACAAGGAGGCTGTCTTTATTCCAGCCCCCGGCAGATACCGGCCTGTAGTCGAAATACATTTCGTTTCGGTTGCACGATATGATGAAAGCAGTCAACAGGAAAACAAAAAGGATTTTATTTGCTTTCATTGTTTTTCGGATTATTGTTCTGTTTTGATTTTTCGTTATTTAATCTGGGTTTCATCTGTTTTTTCCGGGAGTTTTTTCCTGATTTTTTCTCGGTATCAAAACGTGTAAGGCTATCCTGACCAACTACATTTTCATATTCGGCCGATTTTTTCTTTTCCACGGTCTGGGCATTGAGGTCATCGGGTTTCCTGCCGTTTTTGTTCATGCTGATGATTTCCCTGGCTCTTTGAGCCGAAATGGTCACAAGATTTGATGCCAGATTTTTGTCGGTGGAGTAGGTTATCTGTCCTTTGAAGATATCTGTTTTGAAGTGGTAATAAGTTCCGTATTTGGTCTCGAGTTCTATTTCGCGGGAAGGCAGATTACGCTGAGCATCCATATAACTGTCGAGTTCGTAATTCATGCAGCATTTGAGTTTTCCACATTGTCCGGCGAGCTTCTGCGGGTTAAGCGACAGATCCTGATAACGGGCAGCACTTGTTGATACGGTATTGAAATTTGTCATCCATGCCGAACAGCAGAGCTCTCTTCCGCAAGGTCCGATTCCGCCAATTCTTCCGGCTTCCTGGCGGGCTCCGATCTGCTTCATTTCTATTCGTACCCTGAAAGTTTCGGCAAATACCTTGATTAATTGTCTGAAATCCACCCTTTCATCGGCAATGTAATAGAAAATTGCCTTATTTCCGTCACCCTGATATTCCACATCGCCAATTTTCATGCTCAGATGAAGGCTTTCGGCTATCTGACGTGCTTTTATCATCGTTTCCTGTTCCCTGGATTTGGCTTCGTTGTATTTCTCCATATCCAGTTCGCGCACTTTGCGGTAAACCTTTTTGAGCTCGTACTTCGTCGTGTCGATGTTGTTTTTTTTCATCTGAAGCAACACCAGTTTTCCGACCAGGGTTACCTCGCCAATATCATGCCCGGGTGATGATTCCACGGCTACCTTATCACCTTTTTCCAGTTCCAGTTGTGTATTGTTCAGGTAGTATCCTTTTCGGGTGTTCTTAAACTGTACCTCCACCAGATCGGTTTCCTTTACCGTTTCGGGCAGATCGCACAACCAGTCGTAAACACTTAATTTTTTCCCGGAAACTTTGTTGCATCCTTTTTTATTCATGCAGCAGCTACCGTTATTTAGTCTGTATTCCATTTATTTAAGCTGTTATTTGACGTATGTTTCCGTGAAACGTTTTTCAGCGTTTTCCGGTTCATACCGTTCCGTTTTTCTGTTAACTTATTATTTTTTCGAAAATAACATTTTACGATTTGTAAAGAATTATTTTTTCAACAGCATGATTACCTTCAGCACCAGGTCGAAGAAAACCATCTTTGCATTGATATTTTGTTCGATATGTCGCTCTGCCAGCGAAAACTCGGCCATCAGCAGCTCCACGTTTCTCTCGTTGATAAAAGGTGAGAAATTGGTTGAAAAGCTGGTTTCGTAATCCGACATGTAGTTGAGCCCGGACTGCCTGAGATTAAAAATGTAATTTTCCCGAATCATCCGCTGCGCATACACGAGGAATTTTTTCTGTCGTTCGCGTCCCACATCGGCAGCTGCCATTCCTTCCGACCATTTTTTCAGCACGCTGAGCGATGAATAATCTTTCTTATTACCTACCATCCAGGCTTTTCGCATAATTTCAGCAAAACGCTCGTAATTGAGCGACATTTCGCCTGCCTCGGCTAAGAGTTTGCGCGCTTTCAGTAAACTTCCTTCCGAAACATGTGCAGCGTTGAAAATTTCAGCAGCTTCTGTATCCGGGTTTCGGGAAGTAAGATCCGAGATTATCTCCTGTTCGCTCAAACGGGGTATTTTAACATGTTGTGTTCTCGAAAGGATTGTTGTGAGAATTTCATCGGGATTGTCGGACACCAGCAGGAACACGGTAAATTCGGGAGGTTCTTCCAGAATTTTAAGCAGCTTGTTGGCACATGATTCGTGCATCAGTTCAGGTTTCCAGATTATCATCACTTTGTATTCCGATTCGTAAGTTTTCAGACTCAGTTTCCGGATAATTTCGGAACTTTCGTTGGAATAAATCAATCCCTGCTTGGCACCATCGCCGATGCGTTCGTACCAGTCTTCGAGGCTGAAATAACTATTTTCGAGGTATATTTTCCTGAAATCGGGCAGGTAATCATCACAAACAACCGTATTTTTGCCCGGAGGTTTTATGACCGGAAAAACAAAATGCAAATCGGGATGTGCAAGCTGACTGTATTTCCTGCACGAGGGACACACTCCGCAGGCATCAGAAGCCGTCTTGTTTTTGCAGCAGATATACCGGGCATAAGCTATAGCCAGCAACAACTTACCCACTCCCTCCGGTCCGTGAAGCAACTGTGCATGAGGTATGCGCTTTTCCGAAACCGAACGGATAAATCGTTCCTTGATGACCTGCTGACCAATTATATCTTTAAACACGTGATTATCAACGCTTATTTTAACTTTTATACAAACTATCCCTGTCAGGGCAGATTACCCCAATTTCTATTTATCACAAAGGTACAAGAATAATTTTTTATTACATAACCTTCAGCAAATTTTTAAGAAAACTAAAAAATGGTTTTGTTGATTCATAAGTCTGTGCGGCTGCATCGGGTTTCTTTCTTTCCCGGTAAGTATTTTCCTGAATTTACGTGTGTAGTAAGCACAAAAAAACCCCGGTACACAGCCGTGTACCGGGGTTAAAATAATTAATCTATCATAAAAAAACTACTTGAGTACAGAGAGGAAATTTGCATCTGTAAAGTATTTTGCAAATTCAAGATCGTTGAGTGCTTTCGTGATGATAGTGCGGTCAAGCTTCACTGCATTGCGCAGGTTACTGTACACGGCGTCGCGGTCGTTGGTTCGTGCTGCCAGTATCGCTCCGAGATACGAGGTGATTGCATTTGGATTCTTTACGGCTGCAAGTGTGCTTCTGGCTCCGTTGTAGTCGCTGTTCAGGATCTGAGCGAGCGCCGCATTGTTTGAGGATACCTGACGAAGCACATTGAGTGCTTTTCCGTACTCTCCCTGTGTAATATAGCTGGTACCCAACGCGGCGTTCAGATTGCCTGCTGTACCTGCTGATTTTCCGAAAAATACCTGTGCGTCAGCGGGTTGTCCTTTGGCTAATTTCAGCAATCCGAGGTTGAAGTTAGCATCCGGTGAGTTTTTGTCTAAAGAAAGCGATTTTTCGAAAAGTCTTTCTGAATCTTTCAAATCGCCATCATAATAAAGCATCAGCCCCAGGTTGTTGTATCCGCGTGCATCTTCCGGGTAAATATCGATGAATTTTTCATAGATATCTGCTTGTTCCTTGCTTGTAGTTGCCAGAGTTCCGGCATAAAGCAATTCGTTAGCTGTCAGTTCTTTGGGGCTTGACAAAGCCAGGTTCATTATTTCGGTATCCGATTTACCTGTAACGTCGACAGTCATTTTCAGGCGTGAACGGCGCAACTGGGGAAGAATTTCACCGGCAATAGCCTGGAAAGTAGTGGAGAGATTTTTTATTTCACGTTCGCGCTGTTCAGGATCCTGGTACATGGAAAGCACTCGAAGGATGAGTTCTTTGTCCTGAATTTCTGAAGCTTCCATGAGTTTCCGGAAACCATCCCAGTCTTCGGCGGTAAACTTACTGTCGACCGAAACGCTTGCCTGGAGTTTTTTTAATTCTTTATTGATGTAATCTGTTGTTACCTTCTGTCTTTTTTCTGCCAGGTTGGTATTCAGTTCCAGGTTTCCATCGGGCGAGGCATAACCGAGTACTTCCAGCGATGTTATTTCCTTGTTTTGAGCATCGCGGGCATCTTTTACCTTTTGGGAGAATTGTTTGACATCATCCTTGTTAAGTTCGGTTTGACGAAGCTGAGCTTGCTGAATCAGGAAGAGAATATCGGCATCCTGATTTTCCTGCGTAATCCGCTGGAAATTATCGGGCGACAATGCCGGCTGCAATTCTTTGGGTGAAGTGGAGGCAAGCTGTGCAGTAGCAAGTACACCGTCGGCTATTTTTACAGCCGGAAGTTTGTATGTTTTTTTCTTCTGAACCACATCAAAATTCAGGAAAAGCTCTGATTTTGCCATTTCGGGATTGAAAGCGAAATTTGGTTTTAATTGGTAGGTGCCACCTGCTTTGTAGCTTATTATCTGGTCGTTACCAAGCACTTTTTCGCCCTGAAATACTCCCGGTTGAGCCTTCATCTCCTTATTTCCGTAACGGAGTACAGGTGTGACTGTAAGCACAGCTTTCTTATTAAAGTATTTCTGCGAAAAAGTTCCGGTTACTGTGGCATTTACTTCTCCGGCTTTCATTTCAAGCGGGCTGGGATTTGTTTTGATATAACCGGCATCGAGTGCAGTCAATTTTTTGCTGCATGAAGATAAGATTACGGCAGCTGCAATTGTTGATAACAATAAAATTTTTTTTCTCATGTTGATGTTAAAATAAAAAAGATATACTATGTTTGTTTTTTGTTTTTCTTGTGCAAATATACGCTTTTTAATTCAACTTTTAACTTAATCAGCAGCACGATTTTTATATTTTTGATTAGCTATAATAAATAATTACAATTTTCCTTTCGGGCAAAATGAAGAATCAGTTTTACTACCTGTACCGTTTATTCAGGACAAGTTTCAGCCTGCCGAAGCTGTTAAATGCAGCTAAACTGGAACTCTCCTACAGGCTTTCGGCATTTGGATTTCTGACCCGATGGAGCATGTATCCGCAATTTATCTCCATCGAACCGGCTAACGTGTGCAACCTTCATTGCCCGGAATGCCCGGTGGGGATGAGGAAAACAGCCGTAAAACCGGTTTTTGCCGATATGCAGCTGATCAGGACACTCACTGACGAACTCGCACCTACGCTGACTTACGCGACGCTTTATTTTCAGGGTGAACCATTGATGAACAGGAATTTCACAGAAATAGTGAAATATCTGCATAGCAGGAATATTTTCACCTCCACTTCCACCAATGCTCAGCTTATTGATGAAAATATGGCAAAAAAACTGGTTGAATCGGGACTCGACCGGCTGATCGTATCGGTTGACGGAACAACGCAGGATACTTATGAAGCTTACCGGGCGGGTGGAAGCCTCGAAAAAGCAATCGGGGCGATGAACGCGCTGGCAGAATGGAAAATAAAACTGAAATCTCCTTTACCATTCATCGAAATTCAGTTCCTGGTGCTGAAAACAAACGAACATCAGACGGGTGAGATTAAAAAAATGGCAAAACAATGGAAAGCAGACAAACTGACATTCAAGTCGGCGCAACTGTATGATTTTGAAAACGGGCATTCGCTACTGCCCGAAAGCAAAAAATATGCCCGTTACGAGCTTCGGCCCGACGGGAAATATCATATTAAAAGTGCTCTGAAAAACCGGTGTAAAAGATTGTGGAAAGGCGCTGTGGTTACTTCTGAAGGGTCAGTGCTACCCTGCTGCTTCGACAAGGACAGTGAGTACGTATTCGGCAACCTGAACAGCCTGACCTTTGCAGAATGCTGGCAAAGCGCAGAGGCTTACCGTTTCAGAAAAAATTTGCTGGAGAACAGAAAACAGTTTGATATGTGCCGGAACTGCACTTCACCCTGATACGGGTGAGGCAATTAGTGTCTGCCTCCTGCAAAATACATCACGTTGGAAGGCGGACGCTTAAAGTGCAGTTCGTTTGCCATGAAATCCATGTAGGGCAATGCATGTCTGAAAAACGCTTTATATCCGGCGCATAAATAATTCAAACCCGGTTCGCCTCCGGCAGTGCGGACAATTCTGTTTTTCGGGCACTCGCCATGGCAAAACTGCAGCACATCACATTCCATACACTGGCGGGGCAGCATGTCCTTTTTATCCGATCCGAATTGCAGCTGCTTTTCCTGAAAAACCATCTCGTAAATGGTCTGGTTTCGGATATTTCCAAGTTTGTACTCCGGAAAAACGTAGTGATCGCACGCATACACGTCTCCGTTGAATTCCATCGCTACGGCATGGCCGCATTTTTCGGCAAAAATACATACCCCGGGCTGCGCTCCCACCCTGTTGGCAAGTGTTGCATCAAAAAGCTGTACAAAATACCTTCCCACATCATTCCTCACCCATTCATCAAAAATTTCGATATAAAAATTCCCGAAATCTACCGGATTTACCGACCAGGATGCTAATCGTCCTTCCACGTTTTCGTCGGGTGGCAAAAAGGTTAATCCATCAGTCCGCAGATCAGAAATACGCTCCACAACGGGCGAAAACTGCATATACTGACTCCCAATTTCCCTGAAAAACCGATACACATCCAGCGGAAACTGAACATTATAATCGTTGATAACCGAAAGCGTATTAAACTCCACACCGTGCTTCTGCAGCAGCCCGATACCTTTCATCACCTCTGAAAAAGTTCCCCTGCCACCTTTGTTTTTACGGTATACATCGTGGCAATGCTCCGGTCCGTCTATAGAAATTCCAATCAGGAAGTTATTGTCTTTGAAGAATCTGCACCAGTCGTCGGTAAGCCTGGTACCGTTGGTTTGCAATGCATTATCTATCTGCCTTCCACGACCATATTTTTTTTGATATTGAACTGCTTTTTTGTAAAATGATATGTCTCTGAGCGTGGTTTCGCCACCATGCCAGGTGAAAAGCACTTCTTTGACCGGTTGTGCTTCGATGTAACTTTTAGTGAACAATTCAAGCAGTTCATCGCTCATTTCCATCTTTTTACGGTTCTGGTAAAGTTTTTCCTTTTCAAGGTAATAACAGTATCTGCAATCCAGATTACAGGTAGAACCGACGGGTTTTGCCATTACGTAAGTTGGCAGCACAAGCGGATTGAAAGCAATGGTTTTGGACATATAATTAATTGCAAGATTGAAAAATTAGTTTGTAAAATTACTCCTTTTTTTCCGACAAGTAAGAATAAATTAAGTTTCGGTTCATGATTTCGCTATTTTTTCTAAAAAACGCTTTTTTGTAAAATCTCAACGAAAAAAATTATCAGCTACCGAATTGTTATTATCTTTGTTTTCACGAAATTTAATTCATCAAACAATGAAAAAGCTTTTTTTAGGATTCGTCGTTGTTTCCATTATTTTTTTGGTAAGTTGTAAAAAGGCTGAAAACACGCTTCCGAGAATTGCTATCGCCGGTATAGCTATCGAATCAAGTACATTTTCACCGGCTGTATCTGATTCGGCAGCGTTTCCGATCATAACCGGCGACTCCATTCTTGCCGGCTATCCTTTTTTTGCAAAAGACTCAGGCATTCTGAACCGGGCTGAGTGGCTTCCGGCCATGTACACACATGCCATGCCGGGAGGAATCGTCAAACAGGACGTTTACGAAAAAATGGTCAGTCAGATACTCGGTATGCTGAAAAACTCCCTGCCGCTGGATGGATTATTTCTGGATATACATGGAGCTATGAGCGTTCAGGGTATGGAAGATCCCGAAGGTGATTTCATTACCCGAATTCGTGAAGTTATCGGGAATGAAGTGCTTATTTCCACTTCGATGGATTTACACGGAAGTGTTTCGCCCCGCCTGGCTCAAAACACCGACATGATAACCTGCTACCGCATGGCACCCCACGAAGACGCGATGAATTCAAAAAAACGGGCACTGGTGAACCTGCTCGACCGCCTGGAAAACGGCAAGGGAAAACCTGCATACAAAGCATGGATTCCGGTACCAGTATTGCTTCCGGGCGAAAAAACGAGCACCCGAATTGAACCCGCAAAAAGTTTGTATGCTGAAATTCCCGGAGTAACAGATGGTGAGAAGGTGATTGATGCATCTGTGTGGATGTCATACCCCTGGGCTGACGAACCACGTAACCACGGCGTAGTGATGGCATACGGCGATGATAAAGAAGCAGTGGCCAAAGCAGCAGAAAAACTGGCAAAACACTTCTGGGATGTCCGTAATGAATTTGAATTTGTAGCCCCTACGGCTTACCTGCCCGAGTGCATCGATAAAGCGCTGGCAAGTCACGAAAAACCGTTCATTATCAGCGATATGGGCGATAATCCCACTGCCGGTGGTGCCGGTGATGTAACCTGGACTTTGACCGAACTGCTGAAACGGCCTGAATTCAAATCTGAAAAAGGAAAAAGCGTCATTTACGCTTCCATTCCTGATTCAGGATTTGTGAGACAAGCCGTTGCAACAGGCGTTGGTGGAAAAATTGACGCCACAGCAGGCGCCCGTGTTGACAGCCGCTATGCTCCTCCCGTACGCCTTACAGGCACCATCACTTCCATCGAAAATGATGAGACGGGAAACACGGTGGTAGTAGTCAGAATCGGCAGTATTTCGGTTATCGTCACCAAAAACCGGAAAGCTTATCATTACGAAAATTACTTCACAGAGGCGGGTTTAAATCCGCGGGAAACCGATATTCTGGTTGTAAAAATCGGTTACCTGGTTCCTGAACTGTACGATATTCGCAAAGGATGGATCATGGCGCTCACACCCGGAGGCGTGGATCAGGATCTGACACGGTTGCCTTACAAGCATCTTCAGCGTCCGATTTTCCCTTTGGACAGGAATATGTCAACCCCGGATTTGAGCGCAAGATTTGCACCGCTGGCCAACGAATCCGCAAATTAGAAATACTCTTTTTCCGGAAAATGAAAATGGCGGGGCTACCAACCGGTAATTCCGCCATTATTTTTCCACAACGCCGCGTTCAGTTTTTTACCCAGTATTGTGTACGTCCGAGAACGCCGCTTTTATCCAGCGAACCACGCACTTTGAGTTTTCCGGTTTTAGCTTCGAAAGTGATGTTGCATTTATAAACCTTTCCATTTCCGGGATCAAGGATTGTACCGCCGGTGAGCATATCATTTTTTTCAATCATATTGTTCAAAACAATCATACCTGCAACTGGTTTATCTTTATTTTCACCGGTACATTCCTCACATTTTTTGTTCGGTTCCTTGAATAATTTTTCTACTTTTCCGTAGTACTTGCCATTTGTGGCTTTGTAAATGTTGATGATGGATTTCTCGCTGCCATCCTTATCGTCAATCGTTTTCCATTTGCCCACGATTTTACTTGTTTGCGCTGATGCTGAAAAAGCAAAAATCAAAAGCACAAAAGCTGAGAGAAGTGTTTTTTTCATTCTTTACCGTTTTATTAGTTTATTTTCTGAAATAATACAGGATGCAAATATAATCTGAGAGTGGGTGAATGATTTTTTCTGGTCAAAAAAATAAGAACTTTTAAGAAAAAATAAGCAGGTTCGGAATGAATCTGCTTATTGTCAGTGTAATGTATTTCTATTTCAGTACCGCCAGCCATTCTTCCGGACTGAATCCTAACAGCACATTTTCACCCGCGAGCAAAATCGGCCGCTTCACCATCATTCCGTCCGAAGCAAGTATAGCAAGCAAATCATCTTCGGAAAGCGTTTTTACTTTTTCCTTCATGTTATTCTCCTTATAAAGCAGTCCGCTGGTATTAAACCATTTAGCCACTGGCAGCCCGCTTATTTCCTTCCAGATTTTCAGTTCTTCCAAACCGGGGTTTTCATCCTTTATCGAACGGTAGTTGTAACTGATTCCGTTCTCTTTGAGCCAGTTTTCTGCTTTGCGGCATGTACCGCATTTGGGATAACACAAAATTGTAATCATATGGCCTGATTATTTAAATGCCCTGAAAATATCGTTGCCAATAGCATAAACGAATAGCAGCATAAGCAACGACATTCCTATCATTTGAGCTACTTCCATGAATTTATCGCTTGGCTTCCGGCCGGTAATCATCTCGTATATCAGAAATACGATGTAACCACCGTCCAGTCCGGGAATGGGCAGGATGTTCATGAAAGCCAGAATGATGGATATGAGGGCTGTAAGTTCCCAGAAACTTAACCAATCCCATCTGGTGGGGAATAGCTGCCCGAGTGCTCCGAAACTTCCGATGGATTTCACACCCTCTTTGGTGAAAACGAGTTTGAACTGTTTCACATAGCCAACCAGTTTTTCCACTCCGATACCAATACCCGCAGGAATAGCTTCAAAAAATCCGTATTCAATTCTTTCGGTTTGCATGAAGTTGCGCCACCCGACTCCGAGTTTTCCATCAGAACCCATTCTGAGTGATGTGCGGTAAAGTGTACCTCCACGGTAGTAATCAAAGGAGATTCTCTGACCTTTTAATTCGGCTAAATCCCTTATGACTTCCTGCTGCATATTAATGAGTTTACCGTTAACGGCTACGAGGCTGTCGCCAGCGAGCAAAGCCGCCTTTGAAGCCAGCGAACGGGGAACGACGGTATCAATCACATATGGCATGCGGTAACTCATCACACCTTTCTCTGATGCCAGGGCTTTTTGAGTCAGGTCTTCAGGGATTTCGACTGATAAGGTCTTTCCCTGACGGTCAACTACAACGGTGCCTGCATGGTCAATCAGTATCATTTCTACGGCGTCGTTCAGTTCCTGAGGTTTTTTCCCGTCGATCGAAATTATTTTATCCCCGTCTCTGAATCCCGCATCAATCATCGTTTGCGAGAAATTGAGCCCGTATCGGGCATTTTCGAGTGGAATATACTCGCGTCCCCATGTAAAGAGGATAGCCGAGTAAATAAACAGTGCAAGAATAAAATTGACAATGACTCCTCCCGAAATAATAAGCATGCGTTTCCACACAGTTTGGGTTCTGAATTCCCAGGGTTTGGGTTCTTGTGTCAGCTGGGTTTTATCCATCGATTCGTCAACCATCCCGGAAATTTTACAGTACCCGCCGAGTGGCAGCCATCCTATTCCCCACTCTGTTGTTTCAGGAAAACGACGCCAGTCGCCTTCGGGCAGTTCGCTTTCAGGTACGGGTTCCATCACATGGTTTTTACCTTCCATCAGCGGTTCACCTTTTTCGTCGAGTTTTATTCTTTCGTTAGGTTGTACATTCTGTGCAAAAAATCGTAAGTTCCATTTTCCATTTATTTTTTTTGCTCTGATCAGAGAAATTTTAGGATTGAAAAACACATAAAACTTCTCTACCCTTACCTTGAACAAGCGGGCAAATGCAAAGTGACCAAATTCATGTAACACAACCAATATTGACAAACTTAATATAAGTTGTGCCGCTCTGATTAAAAAAGTTTCCATCTATTCTGTTTAATTATTTTTTCTGTTTTATATATCAATTTCTTTCTCTGTATCGGATACAATATACGGTTTGATTACCCGATCAAACTCGCCGTAATCTGGCGTGCCTGCTCATTTGTGAGTACATAATCATCGTATGTTGGTTTTCCGATAAAGTTTGCCTTTTGCATCACTTTCTCGATAATATCGCTCATTTGCAGAAAGCCGATTTTGTTTTTAAGGAATGCTGAAACGACTACTTCATTAGCGGCATTGAGTATACAGGGCATGTTGCCTCCGGTTTCCATGGCTTTGTAGGCCAATGCCAGATTGCGGAATCGTTCTTTGTCCGGCTTTTCGAACGTCAGTTTTGAGAACTGCATGAAATCGACCCTCGGAAATGCTGTCTGAAGCCTGTCGGGGTAGGTGAAAGCATACTGAATGGGTAGTTTCATGTCGGGCATGCCAAGTTGTGCCTTAATGGAACTGTCGGCAAACTGCACCATGGAGTGAATGATGGATTGCGGATGCACCACTACATCAATCTGATCCGGTTTCAGGCCGAAAAGCCACTTTGCTTCAATCACCTCAAATCCTTTGTTCATCATACTTGCCGAATCGATGGTTATTTTAGCTCCCATATCCCAGTTGGGGTGCTTCAGCGCCTGAGATGAGGTTACAAACTGCAGTTCATTCAGGTTTTTCGTTCTGAAAGGGCCTCCGGAGGCTGTCAGAATTATTTTTTCGACCGGATTGTTGCCTTCGCCTGCCAGACACTGAAAAATTGCGGAATGTTCCGAATCGACGGGCAGAATCGGAGTATCGTGACTCAGGGCAAGTTCATTTATAATTTCCCCGGCCACCACCAGGGTTTCTTTGTTAGCCAGCGCTATCGGTTTTCCTGCTTTGATGGCATTGATAGTCGGTTTCAGTCCCGAGTATCCCACCATGGCCGTGAGCACCATGTCAATGGCTTCCATCTCCACGAGCTGGGCAATTGCTTCGTTTCCGGCAAAAACTTTCACGGGCATGTCGGCAAGTGCTTCCCTGAGCTGCAGGTAATGCTTTTCATTGGCTATGGCAACCACTTCGGGCTGAAATTCCACTGCCTGCTGAATAAGCATTTCCAGATTATTGTTAGCCGTAAGCGCGAATACCTCAAACCGGTCCGGATTGGCACGTATTACCTCCAGCGCTTGTGTGCCGATTGAACCGGTCGAACCGAGAATGGCAATATTTTTTCTTTTTCCAGTCAAAATGAATTCACTAAAATCTAAATGTTATAACATCCCTGGGATTGACAGGAGTTCCCTTTTTCCACAATTCGAAATAAAAATGCTTGTTTTTACTTCCGTTCCCGGCACTTCCTGTAATTGCTATGCTTTGACCGGCTTTGACAAAATCACCCACATTTTTAAGCAACCGCACATTATTTTTATATATCGAAAGGAAATTATCCTCGTGCTGAACATGTATAACCCACTGATTGTCAAATGTATATCCAGTATAAACCACTCTTCCTTCGAGCACGCTTTTTACCGATTCCTGTGGCGATGTGATGATCGATATTCCGAATTTCTCTTCTTTCGGATCGAATGTTGATGCCAGCACTCCTTCGACAGGTCTGAAAAACATGAGCATTTTGTTGTCTGATTTCGACGTGCTGATGCTTCCCAGATTATATTTTTCGGTTTCTTCATACTGTTTCACAAACTCCTCTTCTCTTCTGGACTTTTCCATCAGTACAGTAGCCCTCTCTTTAATTGTGGCCGAATCGAGTGATTTCACTGAATCGACCCCGGGAGTTTCTGAAATATGATTTTTCAACACCTCATAGTAAGTGCCCATTAGTTTCAGCTGGTTCTCCAGCGAATCCACCCGCATAGACTGCTGAACGATGACAGCACGATTGCCCGAATCCTGAAATCCCGGCAGATAATGCCGGAGCGGAGTAGCAAAAATAACAAGCGTGAGCAAAATGAATGTCAGCAGAAAAAAACCTGTAACAAACAATACAACGCTAAAACGGGACAAGCGGGTGTACCAGGTTTCTTCCAGGGTGTTTTCATTGAGTATGGAGATACGATACTTGAATCGCATCTTTTCCATAAATTCAGCAAATATGTGCTTGAGCTGTTTTTTCATGCATCTGTTCGGTACAAAAATGCCCGCAAAGTTAGCTATTTTTAAGAAAATGAACAAAATATAAATCCATAAGTATTCTTTATTTCGTTAATTATTTAAAACCTGTAAAAACAACCGGCTTTCTGATTTGAATAAAATTTTATGATGCGTCGGTTAATAACAACAAATATTCAGAATTCACTCTTTTTGAATCAAATCACAGAATAAAAAACCAAGTTTATTTATAATTATTCATTTTTATCCTGTTTCAGAATGAACAAAAGCAAGGTTTCTACTCACAGATACAATTTTATCTATCTGTAATTCTGCATGTTAAACTGAATTTAATTGAAGCTGTATGAAAATTCAAAGAAAATATGTAATTTTGCAAAACTTTTGACGGGTAATTTACCTCTGTCGTTCATATTATTTTCATCACCTTATCCATATGTACAACAAGCCTTTACACTTAATACTCGAAGACGGAACAGTATTTGAAGGGAAATCATTTGGTTACGAATCATCCGCTGCCGGTGAGGTAGTTTTCAGCACCGGGATGGTCGGCTACACCGAAAGTCTCTCAGACCCATCCTATCTCGGGCAAATTTTAACTCTCACATATCCTCTTATCGGCAATTACGGCATACCGAAAGAGGAAACCCAAAACGGTATTTCAACTTTCTACGAATCGGAAAAAATACAGGCAAGTGGTCTTATCGTTTCCGATTTTTCTTTTGAACACAGCCACTGGAATGCCGCCAAAAGCCTTAGTGACTGGCTGAAAGAGCATAAAGTACCTGCTGTATATGGCATTGATACACGCGAACTTACCAAACTCGTGAGGGAAAAAGGCACCATGCTGGGTAAACTGGTATTTCCCGGCGGAGATGATATTGGTTTTTTGAATCCGGATGATGAAAATCAGGTGGCAAAAGCAAGCTGCAAGGAAGTGATTACCTACGGAAACGGAACGAACAAAGTGGTTTTGGTAGATTGCGGAGTGAAAAACAACATCATCCGCTGCCTGCTCAGACGTGACACCACCGTAATCCGTGTACCCTGGAATTATGATTTTAACTCCATCGAATATGACGGATTGTTTATCTCAAACGGACCGGGCGATCCGGCTTACTGCGATATCACTGTCAACAATATCCGCAAAGCAATGCAAACAGAAAAGCCCATTTTCGGAATTTGCATGGGTAACCAGTTGCTTTCGATCGCTGGCGGAGCTAAAACATACAAACTGAAATACGGACACCGGAGTTGCAACCAACCGGTGCAACTGGCGGGTACGCAACGGGCTTTTGTCACTTCGCAAAATCACGGCTTTGCCGTAGATAATTCCACCCTGAGCAGTGACTGGGAAGCACTTTTCGTGAACATGAACGACGGCACCAACGAAGGAATCCGCCATAAATCGAAACCCTGGTTTTCATGCCAGTTTCACCCTGAAGCATCGGCCGGACCTACTGACACCGAGTTTCTTTTCGATGTTTTTACCGGTCTTCTCAACAACCCTTTAAATAACACCGAGGGAGACTTAGATTCCGGCAAGTTTGACATCGTGTCGCTTATTGAAAAGGAATTAAATTCAAGAAAATTTAACACAGGAGAACCCCTTCAGGCAGAATTACTTTCTGCAAATACCGGAGCCTCACCTGCAGCGAAGTTTGGAGGGTCTAAAGTCCTGGTTCTCGGGTCGGGTGCTTTGAAAATTGGTGAAGCAGGTGAATTCGACTATTCCGGCTCACAGGCACTGAAAGCCCTGAAAGAAGAAGGAATCGAAACCGTGCTGATCAACCCGAATATTGCCACCGTGCAAACTTCGGAAGGTATTGCCGACAAAGTATATTTTCTGCCTGTTACACCCGACTTTGTGGAAAGGGTAATTGAAAAAGAACGTCCGGATAGTATTTTTCTGTCGTTTGGCGGTCAAACGGCACTCAATTGCGGTGTGGCTCTTTATAAAAATAAGGTGCTTGAAAAATACAATGTTCGTGTTCTGGGCACTCCTGTTCAGTCAATCATAGATACCGAAGACCGTGAAATTTTCAATCAAAAACTTGCCGAAATTAATGTAAAATACATCAGGAGCGAAGCAGTAACCAACCTGGATGATGCGCTGCATGCCGCCAGCGAACTGGGTTATCCGGTTATCGTGCGTGCCGCGTATGCCCTGGGTGGTCTTGGAAGCGGATTTTGCGACAACGATGAAGAACTTGAAACGCTTGTAACCAAAGCATTCAACTATTCACCGCAGGTTTTGGTCGAAAAATCGCTTAAAGGCTGGAAAGAAATTGAATATGAGGTAGTTCGCGACCGTTACGATAACTGCATCACGGTTTGTAACATGGAAAATTTCGATCCCCTGGGTATCCACACGGGCGAAAGCATCGTGGTAGCTCCTTCGCAAACCCTGACCAACAGCGAGTATTACAAACTCCGCGAACTTGCCATACGGATAATCCGACACATTGGAATAGTAGGCGAATGCAATGTGCAGTATGCCTTCGATCCGGTTTCAGAAGACTACCGGGTAATAGAAGTAAATGCCCGCCTGAGCCGCTCATCAGCCCTGGCATCAAAAGCTACCGGATATCCGCTGGCATTTGTGGCTGCCAAACTCGGACTCGGATACGGACTACCCGAGCTGAAAAATTCAGTGACAAAAGAAACATCAGCTTTCTTCGAACCTGCTCTCGACTACATCGTATGCAAGATACCGCGCTGGGATTTGGCAAAATTCCACGGAGTAAGCCGCGAAATCGGCTCATCCATGAAATCGGTAGGCGAAATCATGTCCATCGGACGAAGTTTTGAGGAAGCATTCCAGAAAGGACTGCGTATGATCCAGCAGGGAATGCACGGATTCGCGGGTAATAAGGAAATTTTCACAACCGAACTGGACAAGGAATTAAGCACGCCAACTGACAAACGCGTGTTATACCTTTCACAGGCTTTCCAGCAGGGTTATACCGTAGACCAGATATACAAGCTGACAAAAATTGACCGATGGTTTCTGTACAAGCTGAAAAACATCATCGACACCGCACATGTAATTGAAAAGCTCACCGGTAAGGAGCAACTTTCCACAGAGTTGCTGTTGAAAGCAAAGAAAATCGGTTTTTCCGATTACCAGATCGAAAAGCTGATTTATAAAAAACAGATGCCGAAAGATACAATCCGTAACGAGCGCATCAGCCGGGGTATTTTACCGGTGGTAAAACAGATTGACACACTGGCAGCCGAATATCCGGCACAGACAAACTACCTTTACCTGACCTACAACGGGATAGCCAGCGACGTGAAGTATACAGGCGACCATCGTTCGGCTATTGTACTTGGTTCTGGAGCTTATCGCATCGGTTCGTCAGTAGAATTTGACTGGTGCTCGGTGAATGCGCTGAACACGATCAGGAAGGAAGGATTGCGCTCAGTGATGATTAACTATAATCCCGAAACCGTTTCGACGGATTATGATATGTGCGACCGGCTGTATTTCGACGAACTGAGCTATGAACGTGTGCGGGATATTATCGAACTCGAAAATCCGAAAGGAGTTATCGTATCCACCGGCGGACAAATTCCGAATAATCTGGCTGTTCGTCTCGAGCAGTCGGGGGTGAACATACTTGGTACACAGGCAACGGATATTGATAATGCCGAAGACCGTCATAAATTCTCATCCATGCTCGACCGGCTGGGTATCGACCAGCCCAGATGGAAAGAACTCACCACGCTGGATGATATCAACCTGTTTGTGGATGAAGTCGGATTCCCGTTGCTGGTACGCCCGTCGTATGTACTTTCGGGTGCGGCTATGAATGTTTGTTCCAATAAAAACGAACTGGAACGCTTTCTTTCTCTGGCAACCGAAGTTTCAAAAGAACATCCGGTTGTAGTATCTGAATTTATCGAGGGTGCCAAGGAAATTGAAATTGATGCTGTGGGTCAGAATGGCGAACTGGTTGTTTACGCCATTTCCGAGCATGTGGAATTTGCCGGAGTACATTCCGGCGATGCTACCATTCAGTTTCCACCGCAAAGAATTTACACGCAAACCGTTCGGCGTATCAAGCAAATTGCACGCGAAATTGCCAAAGAACTGAATATTTCCGGTCCGTTCAACATTCAGTTTCTGGCCAAAGACAATGATATAAAGGTAATTGAATGCAATCTGAGGGCTTCCCGCTCGTTCCCGTTTGTTTCTAAAGTTCTGAAAATCAACTTTATCGAACTTGCAACCCAGGTAATGCTTGGGAAAGTAGTGGTAAAACCGGAAAAATCAGCTTTCGATCTGGATTACGTGGGTATAAAGGCATCGCAATTTTCCTTTACCCGGCTTCAAAAAGCAGATCCGGTACTTGGCGTGGATATGGCTTCCACCGGCGAAGTGGGTTGCATCGGAACTCATTTTGACGACGCACTGCTAACCGCCATGTTATCTGTAGGTTACCGTATTCCCAAAAAAAATATTGTTATTTCATCCGGAAGCACAAAGTCAAAAGTAGATTTACTGGACGCCTGCCGCATTCTGGTGCAAAACGGGTACAATCTTTTTGCAACAGGTGGCACTCATAAATTCCTTGAGGAAAACGATGTGAAAAGTACCTGCGTGGCCTGGCCCGATGACGAAGGCGAACCAAAAGTTACCGAGATGATTGCCTCGAAACAGGTGGATCTGGTTATAAATATCCCTAAAAATCTAACAGAAAGGGAGTTGACAAACGGTTATAAAATACGTCGCGGAGCCATTGACTTTAATATTCCGCTGATAACCAACGCACGTCTGGCCAGTGCATTTATCAAAGCCTTCTGCCGGATGACCAAAGAAGACATCGAAATCAAGCATTGGGGAGAATACTAATCTCCTCTTTGCCTGATTATAAATTATTTGAAAGTAATAAGATTTATTTTCAGATTTGGGCTGTTTGACCTTCTAAGTGAGACGAAGCTTCTTGAATAAAACTGATGAACAAAGGGTGGGGATTAATCACCGAACTGCTGTATTCCGGGTGAAACTGCACTCCAACGTACCATTTATGGCTGGTTAATTCAATAATCTCGACCAGGTCCAGTTTATCATTACATCCGCTGCAAAGCATACCGGCTTTTTCGAATTCATCTTTGAATGCATTGTTGAATTCGTACCGGTGCCGGTGGCGTTCGCTGATTTCGGGTTTGTTGTAAATACTGTAAACCTTACTTCCTTTTTTCAGTTTGCATCCGTAGGCTCCCAGCCTCATGCTGCCACCCAAATTGAGGATATGTTTCTGATCTTCCATGATATCCACCACTTTGTATAAAGTATCGGGATCAATTTCGGTACTGTTGGCACCGGCATATCCAAGCACATTTCGTGCAAACTCTATGCACATGGACTGCATGCCCATACAAATACCGAAACACGGGATATTATGCTCCCGCACGTACTTCAAAGCCGCTAATTTCCCTTCCATTCCGCGCTGTCCGAATCCGGGCGCCACAACAACTCCATGAAGATTCCGGAGTTTAAGAGCAACGTTTTCATCCGTCAGTTCGTCAGACAGAATGAGTTCAAGTTTCAGTTTTTTATTGTTGTATGCACTGGCATGTTTCAATGATTCGATAATAGACATGTATGCATCGTGCAGTTGCACATATTTGCCCACCAGCCCTATCCGTACTTCCTGAGTTGCATTTTCGAGTTTTTCCACAAAAGAAATCCACTCCTGCATATCGGCTTTCTGTACTTCTTCAGGATTTACATCCATTTTTTGGAGCACCACCTCGTCCAGATGTTCCTGGTGCATATTGAGTGGTACACGGTAAATGGTCGATGCGTCGATAGACTGAAGCACGGCATGAGGTTCCACATTGCAGAAAAGGGCGATTTTTCGGCGTAAATCAGCTGAAATATTATGCTCGGTACGGAGGATTAAAATGTCAGGCTGAATCCCCTGCTCCTGGAGCAGTTTTACAGAATGCTGCGTTGGTTTTGTTTTCAGTTCACCAGCTGCTGATATGTAAGGTACATAAGTCAAGTGGATAATCAGCGAATTTTTTCCCATCTCCCATTTGAGTTGTCTTACACTTTCGATGTAAGGCAAACTTTCGATGTCGCCTACGGTTCCGCCAATTTCGGTAATTACAAAATCAAAATCCTTATTACTGAACGATTTGATGTTCAGTTTGATCTCATCGGTAATATGTGGAATAATCTGCACCGTTTTACCGAGATAATCTCCCCGGCGCTCCTTGTTGATTACGTTTTGATAGATACGGCCAGTGGTAATGTTATTTTCACGGTGAGTTTCCACTCCCAGGAATCGTTCGTAATGACCCAGATCAAGATCTGTTTCCTGTCCGTCGGCGGTGACGTAACATTCGCCATGTTCGTACGGATTAAGTGTACCGGGATCAATGTTAATGTATGGATCCAGTTTCTGAATCGTAACTTTGAACCCGCGAGCCTGCAACAGTTTTCCCAGTGATGCCGCTATAATTCCCTTGCCGAGCGACGACACGACACCACCTGTTACGAAAATATACCTGGTTTTTTCCATATTTTAATTTTCAGTGATTAACTTACAAAAATATAAATTATGAAATTACTAATTCTATGTAAACCTGTTTTTTTACTTTTACATTTCGATTTTTAACAATCAGAATTAATTAGAACACAAATTGTAACATTTTCATCTTTCTGACTACATATTTCTTTTCAATCTTAATCTTTAACTATTTTGGTCAGCATTAATTTTAAAAAACAAATGAAAAAAAGTAATTTTGAAAAAATGTTTTACATCAGAAATTATTATTGAAATATTAAGCAGCAGCTTATTCATATTTCATTACAGGAAAACGAATACAAACCAGCCTGTTTACTTTTTTCGGCGACTTAGTGAGCTTGCGGAAGCAGGGTAAGAAGGTTAGAAATTTTACATATGAAAAAAATCGGATTGATTACCGATACGCACGGATTGCTGGATACGCGGGTTTACAAGCATTTTGAAAATGTGGATGAAATCTGGCATGCCGGTGACTGGGGTTCGATGGAGGTAGTAAACAAACTGCAGGCTTTCAAACCAGTTCGCGGAGTTTACGGGAATATCGACGGACAGGACATCCGGATGGTTTTTCCTCAGCACAACCGCTTCACATGCGAACAGGTCGATGTTTGGCTCACTCATATCGGGGGTTATCCGGGCAAATACGATGCAAACGTAAAACCGGTAATTTTCGATCATCCGCCCAGGCTATTTGTTAGCGGACACTCGCATATTCTGAAAGTTCAGTATGATAAAATGCTTGATTTATTGCATATCAATCCCGGTTCGGCCGGAAAATACGGTTTTCACCAGGTTCAGACGCTTATCCGGCTCGAAATTGATGGAAAGAATATTCAAAATCTGGAGGTGATAGAATTAACTCCTCTTTAACAACGGATGAAGTTCTCACTTTCTGCAGGTTCGGCAAAGAAGAACCGGATTATTCGTCGAAACTCAGAAAAACCGGAAGCCGTCCCGTTCGGGGAGGTCTGCAGCAACTACTCACCTTACCCCGTGCATCAACTTCTTTAACCATCCGGACAAAACGAAAAGTATCAGCGACGCTACTGCCGAAATGATTACAAATATCATGAAAAATTCATAGAGACTGGTAATCTGAAAGCCAAGCAATTGCTTTGTTTTGCCTGCTTCGGGGTAAAGTGTGCTCAGCGCCCCTGCAAATTTGTTGGCTGTTGCCATCGAAAGATACCAAACACCCATCAGCAAGGATGCGAAACGTACCGGAGCCAGTTTGTTGACCATCGAAAGCCCTATAGGCGACAGGCAAAGTTCACCCATGGTATGAATAAAATACAATCCGGTGAGCCACAGAATACTCACTTTCATACCCGGCTCCACACCATTCACACCAAAGGCTATGAGTAAATATCCGGTAGATAGCAGGAAAAGCCCGATAGCCTGTTTGACGGGCGAAGCAGGTTCCATGTTTTTCTGGCCCAGTTTTACCCAGAGTTTGGCAAAAACAGGAGCCAAAATCACAACAAAAACCGCATTGAATGATTGAAACCAGCTTGCAGGCATTGTCCGGCCAAGTATATTCCTATCGGTTTGTTCTTCGGCAAAATAAGTGAGCGAAATACCGGCCTGTTCGAATGCCGACCAAAAGAAAATGACGAAGAAGGCAATGATATAAATCACCGCAATCCGGTGTCGTTCGATTTTTGAGAGTGATTTATCCGAAATAACAAATGCCGGAACAACTATACACATGGTATAAATAAACGATCCGATCACATCAAAATCCGAAGTGAAGAGAAGCAACGTAAACAGTCCCGCTGCACCCAGTATCCATAATCCGATTTCCCTGAAGGAAAATTTTACGGCAGGTTTTGGATCTTCACCGGCTGAGTTAATTTTAGCAGCAGGCAACACACCGAGCGGATTTCCGTCAGGACCTATGAGGTATTTTTCTTTTTGTGAAATATAGATTATCAGGCAAAGCACCGAAACTACGGCAGCAGCCAAAAATCCCCATTTGAAATCGGCCGGATTGCCCGTATCGCCCAGGTATCCGCAAACCAGCGGCGATACAAATGCACCGAGATTGACACCCATGTAGAAAATGGTGTAAGCCGAATCAAGACGCCGGTCGCCTGATTCGTACAGCTGACCCACAAATGTGGAAACATTCGGTTTGAAAAATCCGTTTCCAAAAATCAGAGCGCCCAAACCGATGTACATCAGCCACTTTGCCAGTTCAACATGCTGAAAATTCAAAGCGCTGAAAAACATGAACAACTGCCCGATAACCATCAGAACCGCGCCCCAGAACATGGACCGGCGCATACCCCAGTACTTATCGGCTACATAACCACCGATAAGCGGTGTAAGATAAACAAGTCCCGTGTAATTTCCATAAATTACCGCTGACAATTCCTTATCAATCATCAGCGCCTTGATCATATACAGCACGAAAAGTGCACGCATCCCGTAATAACCAAAACGCTCGGCAATGGCTACCGTGTAGATAAAATAAAGCCCTTTCGGGTGTTTCTGTGTGGTGGAAGTTGACATAAAAATTTTCTCCGAACCTCCGTCAGCCGACGAAGGAGTTTTTAGTAAATTATAAAATAAAAGGAATAATGCCTCCGGATATGTCCGGGGTAATCAGTGAGCTATCTCAATACTCACACTATCCACATCGCCTCCAAGCGGGGGATTGAGTTTTGAAAGTGAAATTTTCAGCGATTTTATCTGTGGAAATGATTCCAGAACAGCATCGTAAATCCGCCTTGCAACGTTTTCAATCAAATCGGAAGGATTTTCCATCTCTTTTTTCACCACTTCATACACTTTCTGGTAATTCAGTGTATCTTCGAGGTTATCAGAAATTTCCGCCTCTGAAGTGTTCAGTTCCATCACGGCCGAAACCAGAAAAGTATTTCCGTCACGCTTTTCAAAGTCAAAACAACCGTGATAAGCGTGAAATTTCATATTATTCAGCGAAATAATTGACATAGTAATTCCTTTCTCCAGATTAAAACAACAGTTACTTGATCTTCTCTTAATTATTAATCGCCCCAACCTCCCTCAGGAATTGAGGATTGTTATTTCAGAACATAATGAGCCAGCACTTTCTGCACTTCGTACACGTTTACAGAGCGGGTAAAGTTTTTCCGGATACTTGGTTGCTGCTCGCTCGAAATCCATATCTTCAATTCGGCTTCCAGATCGAAAGTACCTGCAGATTCGATACTGAAGCGTGATATACTTTTGTAGGGTACTGAGAAATATTCGAGTTTGTTTCCCGTAACACCCTGTACATCAATCATTACCATTCGTTTATTGGTAAAAATAAACGTGTCGCGGAGCAATTTGAAACCCAGCTCGATTATTTCGTTATCAATCAGAAGTTTACTGTACTCCTTTTCCAGTTTTTCACGGTCAATTGACCCTGCATTGCCTAAAAGCGCCGAAAATATTCCCATGTTTTTTTAGTGTTAATTTATTGGTGATATTGATGAACAGAATTCCTGTAATAAAGACCGTGTCATTTCCTCGTTTTCCTTTCGCGGAGTATGAGCTGCTTCTGTAATGACCCTTGCAATCAGTGGCGATTGAATTTCCTTTTCGAGGATATTTAACTGTGCGATTGTGTCGTATGGATCATTTTCGCCCCTGAAAGCGAGCACCGGACACCGGATATTTTTCAGTTCAGGCACAATCGTCCAGTCGGCAAAGAAATCGCCCAGCCAGGCCTCGTGCCAGCGTTTGAAGAGTTCGCTGGTCTTATTACCGTGATACTTTCCGAGCGATTTGAGCAGCGAATTGTGTTTTGCTTTGTCACGGCTTTCACGTACGGCTGCTTTCCCCTTTTCTTCGACGAAACTATGCGCGCCTTCCACAATTATTCCCTTAAAACGTTCCGGATGCGTTGCTGCCGCTATGAGCGCTATGGTACCCCCGTCGCTGTGTCCGTAGAGTATTGCTTTTTTAATTTCGAGCGCGTTCATCACCTGCATCAACTCCAGGGCTGCTTCATGCAGATAAAATTTGGTACGTGGTTCAGGTGAAAAAGGGGATGATTTTCCATATCCGCGCCGGTCGTAAATCATCGCGTTCAAACCGAATATTCCGGCTGTTTTCCCGGGAAAATCTTCCCACATGGCTGTACAACCCCACGAGTCATGCAGAAAAATCAAAACCGGTTCGCCGGGATTGCCCCTATGTTTGATAAATTGGTAATGAAGCAGATAATCGTCAATGGTCAGATACCCCTCATTTGTCATTTCTTAATTTTTTAATTGGTGCAAAAATAAGCAAATTGAGGCAAATATGGATATTTCTGTTAATTAATTAACTGTTAAGCAATTTTTCGAGTAAATTTGCAATTAAAACTAAAGATAAGCCGATGAAAATTATAATTGACAAAAATATTCCTTATATCCAGGGAGCTCTGGACTCTTCAGCCCTCGTGGAATATCTTACCTACAAAGAGATGACTCCCGAAGCAGTTCGGGATGCCGATGCGCTGATTGTGCGCACGCGGACTAACTGCAACCGCAATCTGCTTGAAGGCTCGAATGTTAAATTCATTGCCACTGCCACCATAGGCTACGACCATATTGATACCGCATACTGCGATGCAAACGGCATTGTATGGACCAATGCCCCTGGATGCAACGCACTTTCCGTAACGCAATACATGGCTTCTGTGCTGATTTATTTATCCGAAAAAAATAATTTTGAACTAAACTCAAAAACGCTTGGAATAGTAGGAGTGGGAAATGTGGGCTCCCGTGTAGCAAAACTGGCTGAAGGATTCGGGATGAAAGTATTGCTCAATGACCCGCCCCGTGCCCGTGAAGAAGGAGAAGAAAAATTCGTAACCCTGAAAGAAATCGCTGAAAAAGCTGATATCATTGCATTTCATCCTTTTCTGAATTACGAAGGTATTGACAAAACCTATCATTTGGCCGATGAATCGTTTTTCCGTTCGCTCAAACGTTGTCCCATCATCATCAATGCTTCGCGTGGAGAAGTAGTGGAAACCGTGGCTTTGAAACAAGCTATGCAAAACGGCATGATTTCGGACGCAGTGCTTGACTGCTGGGAAAACGAGCCGGATATCGACCGTGAACTCCTCAGCATGGTTGCTGCAGCCACTCCTCACATAGCAGGTTATTCAGCCGACGGTAAAGCGAATGCTACCATGCAAAGCATTCAGTCTGTCAGCCGGTTTTTCAACCTGGGACTTGACAACTGGCAGCCGGATGAATTACCGGAAGGACTGGACGGAAATTTCAGGAATCACACTTTCTCCGGATTTTTCAAAGCAACCTACGATATCATCGCCGAAAGTAATTTACTGAAATCATCGCCTGACACATTCGAACTGCAACGCTCGCAGTATCCGGTTCGCCGTGAACCGAAAGCATACCGGGGAAACTGTCCGGAAGGATTTGAGGAAAGATTTCGGGTGTTTTTTTGATCAATTTTACCTGAACAGGCTTTAAATTCAATTTGATTTGTATGATAAAAACGAATTCAACACAAAGCAATAAAAACGTGCTTTACACCTGCATTAAATCTTTTAGGTGCTCACGGAGAAAAGTGAAAAAGGTATTAACAGTCTTAATGCTCCTTTTTTTCACTCATTCGCTTATTGCCCGGAATCCCGTGAATACTTTTGTAAACAATAAGCTGCACCGTAATGCAAACATCAGCTTGCTGGTCAAAGACCTGAAAACAAACGATGTGATTCACAGTTATCGCCCGGGCAATGCCACTATCCCGGCATCGACCATGAAACTGGTTACCACCGCTACAGCACTTGAATTGCTGGGTGCCGGTTATCAGTTCAAAACGACACTGGAAACAGACGGAGAACTTACCCCCGACAGTGTTCTGAACGGGAATTTGTATATATTCGGGAGTGGTGATCCGACGCTGGGCTCTGCAAAACTTGGAAATCCCGGTTTTCTTTCGGAGTGGGTCTCGGCTGTACGTAATGCAGGAATCAACCGGATCAACGGAGATATCATTGCCGATGCTTCTGCTTACGACACTGAAGGTGTAAATCCGAAATGGATGTGGGAAGACATGGGAAATTACTTTGCAGCAGGTGCATACGGCATTTCATACAAGGACAACACTTTTGAAATGGAATTGAAATCCGGAGCTACCGGCACCACGCCAGAAATAGTAAAAATTTCACCTGCCATTCCTGAGCTTACTTTTATAAACCACCTGAAAAGCACATCCATTGAGTTCGACAGTGCCTATTTTTATGGAGCACCAAACCAAAACCAGCGTATCATCTATGGTGAAATTCCGGCAAACCGTCCTGATTTCAGGATAAAAGGAGATATCCCGCGTGCCGGATTGGTTCTGGCTCGCGACTTAGCCTGGAAACTCAAATCAAGCGGAATCGCTGTCGCCGGAAAAGCTACGGATGAAGCATCTGAAGGAAAACGAACCGTCATCTATACCCATAAATCACCGGCATTAAGTGAAATAATCAAAGAAATAAACGTAAACAGCAATAATCATTATGCCGAACACTTATTCCGTCATCTGGCGCTGAAAAACGGAAGTCAGGCTTCAACTCCCGCCGCCATCGGGCTGATTAGAAGTTTCTGGAAATCAAAGGGACTTCCCGTCAACGAACTTTTTCAGTACGACGGTTCGGGATTATCGCCCGTAAATGCTGTATCGGCTAATTTTCTGGTAAGCCTGCTCAGCTGTATGGATAAATCGGATAACAGCGCCGTTTTCAAAAAATCGCTGCCTGAAGCCGGAAAATCAGGAACATTAAAGAATTTTTTGAAAAACACACCGCTCGAAGGTAAAGTGACAGCAAAAAGCGGAACACTTGGACGCGTGAAAAGTTATGCCGGTTATTTACATGCTAAAGGGAAAAAAATCGTTTTTAGCATCATTGTCAATAATCCCGACGCTAATTCCCTGTCGGTTACAACAAAAATGATGGAGGATTTTTTAATTTCTGTAGCAGAATGAATCAATCCTTTTTTTATATTGAATCTACCGAATCTACCAACAAGTTGTTGAAAGATTTTTCGGCAAGCAAAAACCTGACTGAAGGCTTTGTGATCTACACCGATTTTCAGACGGCCGGTAAAGGACAGCCCGGCAATTCATGGGAATCTGAAAAAGGAAAAAATCTCCTTTTCAGCATGTTGCTTTACCCGCATTCGATCCGAATCGACAAACAGTTTATCCTTTCGCAAATAACCTGCCTTGCCATCAAAAACGTGCTGGATAAGTACACCTCCGGAATTTCAGTGAAATGGCCGAACGATATTTACTGGAAAGACAAAAAAATTAGCGGTATTCTGATTGAAAACACCCTGGTTCGGGATAGAATAGACAAGTGCATCATCGGCATCGGCCTGAATATCAATCAGGAGAAATTCCTCAGCAACGCTCCCAATCCGGTTTCTCTCAGGCAAATTCTTGGCAAAGAAACAGACAGGAATGTCATTTTAACAGAAATATGTGAAGAAATGATTCGACTTTATGCTGATTCGGATACAGAAGAGATACAAAAAAAATACTTCGAAAATTTGTACCGAAAAGACGGCTATCATCCTTATACAGACTGCGCTACAAACAGTTCATTTTCGGCCAGAATTGAAACCGTGCTGCCCGACGGTAAGCTCATACTGATTACAGATGAAGGAGAACGAAGGGAGTATTATTTCAAGGAAGTGATAGCCCCTCCTAACCTCCCCGATGGGGAGGCTTTAGGTCAGGGGATTTAATTCTTTTTAGATAAGATGAAAAAAATCTCCCCCTTCGGGGGAGATAGAGGGGGCTTCTATATTTCCCACTGCTCCAGGCTGTTCACCAGGTCGTCAAAACATTTGATTCGGGATTTTTCTTTCACTTGTGCTATCTGATTATCCATCGCATCGTTGTAGGTTTCGGCTGGTACATCGCGTATTACACCTAATGCAACCGGCATATCGGGTCCTTTCATCATGGCCAGTTCCCACTGCATCGTAGGGTTTGGGTTCTGTGCATCGTGAACCAGAATATCCTTTTCGGTAATGCCGTTTTCGCCGATTTTTACGACTTTGAGCTGCCCTTTTTCAAGGATTAATCCTTTATCATTTTCCGCACCGAAAATCATCGGTTTGCCGTGTTCGAGGAATACCATCTTATCTGGACGTGTATTTTTCTCGGCCAGCCAACCGTGAGCTCCATCATTGAATATCACACAGTTAACCATGCATTCAATGACTGAAGTTCCCTTATGCTGCGCCGCTGCAAGCATTACCTGCTGCGCGTTTTTCAGATCCACATCCAGTAAGCGGCCAAAGAAGGTGCCACGGGCACCAAATGTAAGTTCAGCCGGACGAAAAGGCTCTTCAATCGTTCCGTAAGGAGACGATTTGGTTACCTGTCCTTTAAGCGAGGTGGGCGAAAACTGGCCTTTTGTGAGACCGTAAATCTGGTTATTGAAAAGCAACACGTTGATGTCAACATTGCGCCTGACACTGTGAATGAAATGGTTTCCACCGATTGCAAGGCAGTCGCCGTCACCGGTAACCTGCCATACGGTCAGTTTCGGATTTGCCACTTTCACTCCGGTAGCTACGGCTGCGCCGCGGCCATGAATGGTGTGAAATCCGTAGCTGCTCACGTAGTAAGGCAAACGTGAGGAACATCCGATACCGGAAATCACGGCAATTTCATGCGGCGGAACAGCCATTTCTGCCATAACTTTATGCAGACTGTTGATTATGGCATAGTCGCCACAACCCGGACACCAGCGAACCTGCTGATCACTTTTAAAATCTTTGGGTGTATATTCTAATTTTACAGTTTCCATAGCAGTCTATTTTAAAATTAATTCAAATTGATGTTCCAGTTCGGTCGCAGTAAATGGCTGCCCCTGTACTTTGTTGTACTGAAGTATGTTCAAACCGGGCATCTGTGAGCGTAAATAAGCTGCAAACTGGCCTGAATTGAGTTCGCATACTACCACTTTACTGAATTTCCGCAACACTTCTCCGGTATTTCGAGGCAGTGGGTTGATGTAATTGAAATGAACCATTGCCACATTTTTACCCTTTTTATTCATCGAAGCAACCGAACTCATCAGGTGTCCGCGTGTGCTACCCCAGCCAACGACCAGTAAATCAGCATCTTCGTTCCCGAAAATTTCCAAATCCGGAATACTGTTTTGCACGCTTTTTACCTTTGCAGCACGTGTATCAACCATCTTCTGATGATTTTCCGGGTCTGATGAAATTCCTCCTTTGTTGTAGTCCTTTTCCAATCCACCGTTGCGATACTCGAATCCTTGCGTTCCGGGAATTGCCCAGTAACGCACTTTTGTTTCTTCGTTGCGGGTGGTGGCATTGTAGCCTGTCAGATCTGCAGGAACATAATTGGGTTTGATTTCGGGTAATTCAGCCAGCTTGGGTAATCTCCACAGCGAAGTGCCATTTCCTATAAAGGCATCGGTAAGAACGATAACGGGTGTCATATATTCCAGTGCAATTTTTGATGCCATAAACGTGTAATGGAAACAATCGTCGGGTGTTCCCGGGGCAATTACCACTACCGGACTTTCACCGTTGCGGCCGTATAATGCCTGGAGCAGGTCGGTTTGCTCGGTTTTTGTAGGCATACCCGTTGAAGGTCCTCCACGCATTACATCTATCACTACCAGGGGAAGTTCAGCCATTACAGCCAGCCCTATTGCTTCGGACTTCAGCGCCAAACCCGGACCGGATGTATTCGTAGCAGCCAGACAACCGGCAAACGAAGCGCCGATGGCTGTGGTAATACCTGCAATTTCATCTTCGCACTGCAATACTTTCACGCCCAGATCGCGACGAAGAGACAGCTCCTGCATAATATCCGAAGCGGGTGTAATCGGATAACTGCCCAGGAAAAGCTGCAATCCTGCTTTTTCGGCAGCAGCAATCAGTCCGTAGGCTGTAGCCGTATTTCCCGAAATACTGGTGTATTTACCCGGAAGCGTAGAGTCCGAACGTACTATCGAGTAGGTAGGGATAGTTAAATGAAGGTTGTTTCCGTAGTTAAAACCATCATTCAGCACTTTGATATTGGCTTCGAGGACAGCCGGTTTTTTTCTGAATTTATTTTGAATGAAATGTTCGGCTTTGTCCATTGGGCGGTTAAACAGCCAGCAAATCAGACCGAGTGCAAACATGTTTTTACTTCTCAGAATATCTTTATTGTCCAGTCCGAAACCTTCCAGGCTTGTCTGTGTCAGGTTGGTCAGCGGAGTCGGAACTAAGGTTATTGTTTCAGAAACGCCTAATTCACTGAAAGGATTATCGGTTATAAAACCGGCTTTTGTCAGGTCGCTTTTTTGAAAACTGTTTTCGTCGTAAATAATTGTTCCGCCCTTTTTCACTTTCCGGATGTTGATTTTGAGGGCTGCAGGGTTCATAGCCACGAATACGTCTGCTTCGTCGCCCGGTGTGTAAATTTTTCCGGAGCCAATATGAACCTGAAAACCCGAAACCCCTCCCAGGGTGCCTTGCGGTGCCCGAATTTCGGCAGGATAATCAGGAAATGTTGAGATTTCATTACCGATTTCGGCAGAAATGTTTGAAAAGAGTGTGCCTGTAAGCTGCATCCCGTCGCCGGAATCACCTGCAAACAAAACAACGACATTGTCCATTTCTTCTACGTTAATGTTTTCCATAAATGTTTTTTTTTTAAGATGTATATAAGCGTCTATGGTTTGATTTTTTTAGAAATCAGCGTTGTTCGGAGTCCTAGGGAAAGGAATCACGTCACGTATGTTGGACATTCCGGTCACAAAGAGCAGTAATCTTTCGAAACCCAATCCAAATCCTGCATGCGGGGCTGTTCCGAACCGGCGGGTATCCAGATACCACCAGATGTCTTTTTCGGGCACTCCCATGGAAGCAGCGCGGGTTCTGAGCTTCTCATAATCCTCTTCACGCTGCGAGCCACCGATAATTTCGCCGATTTTCGGAAAAAGGACGTCCATTGCCCGTACGGTTTTGCCGTCATCATTTAGTTTCATGTAGAATGCTTTAATTTCCTGCGGATAATCAATGAGGATAACCGGTTTTTTGAAATGCTGTTCGACCAGATAGCGCTCATGCTCCGACTGCAGGTCAGTTCCCCAGCCTACACGGTATTCAAATTTATGTCCACCGGCAACAGCCTCTTCCAGAATTTTTATCCCTTCGGTGTATGTGAGGCGTACGAAATCATTTTCCACAACAAATTTCAACCTGTCAATCAGCTCTTTATCATACATTTCGCTCAGGAAACCGAGGTCATCGCCGCAATTATCCAGCGCCCACCGGACACAATACTGGATAAAATCCTGTGCCAGTTGCATATTTTCTTCTATTTCGTTAAAAGCCACTTCGGGTTCTATCATCCAGAACTCGGACAAGTGCCGGGGTGTGTTCGAATTTTCAGCACGGAACGTTGGTCCGAACGTGTATATCGACCCGAGCGCCATTGCTGCAAGTTCGCCTTCGAGCTGTCCGGAAACAGTCAGGTTGGCAGGACGGCCAAAGAAATCGTCCGTATAATCCACTTCACCCTCAGATGTTTTGGTCAGATTATTCAAGTCCATGGTAGTTACCTGAAACATTTGTCCGGCTCCTTCTGCATCGGAAGCGGTAATTATTGGAGTGTGGAAGTAGAAAAAGCCCCGGTCGTGGAAAAATTTGTGAATGGCAAAAGCCATGTGGTGACGAATGCGGAAAACAGCCCCGAAGGTATTGGTACGCGGACGCAGGTGAGCTATTTCACGCAGGAACTCGAGGGTATGCCCTTTTTTCTGAAGCGGATAGGTTTCCGGATCAGCAGCTCCGTAAATCTGGATATTTTCTGCCTGAATTTCAACGCTTTGTCCCTTACCCTGCGACTCTACCAGCACACCTGTGGCACTGATACATGCACCGGTTGATATGGGTTTGAGAAATTCTTCATCAAACTTACTTAAATCAACGACTAACTGGATATTATTTATGGTTGAGCCATCATTCAGGGCGATAAAACTTACGTTCTTATTTCCTCTTCGGGTGCGTACCCATCCTTTAATATTAATTTCCGATCCAAACGCCTTGCTCTTCAGCGCGTCAGCAATTATTGTTCTTTGCATAAAAAGATATATCTGTAATAAAATTTGAAATGCAAAATTAATACTTTTAAATCATTAAACTAAATATATTACAAATAAAAAACACCTGTCCGGGGAAAACAGATGTTTTATTAATAATTATTTTATATTTTACAATTTGTAAATCAATACCTGTAAAATTATAGCTTTTGATTGTTGTTTAGCTTACAAAACGTATGTTATTTTTTCTTTGTCGTGGCTTTTTTCTTCACCGGCTGATCGTCAATACTGCCAAGCATCGTCATGGCACATCGAAATCCTATGTCGTTGGCCGATTTATCCTGATCCAGATAGCGGCGGGTTGCCGGGTTGAGCCAGTATGCGCGGTCTTTCCACGAGCCGCCTTTATACACACGTGTTTTGTTGGTGATTTTTGGAGCCAGTACATCGGTCGGATCGAGCTGGGCATTATTCCGGAGTGCTCTTTCGCCTTCGGGATCGGTGTAAAGTTTAAAATCTGTGACAATCTGGCCTGAGCCGTCCTTAAAACCGCGTAAATCTTCTTTGGGTAATACCGTGTAGGCAACTCTGCCGAGCGAATCGATTTTCAGGTTATAATTCCCGTTTTCATCTTTGAAATCAGCCAGATACGAGCGTTCTTCGTTACCCCGGAAAGGATTGTATTCTGCCACATCCTGCGACGAGGTGGAACGGTAAACATCCATCACCCATTCGTTGACATTGCCTGCCATATTATAAAGTCCGAATTCGTTGGGTGCGTATTCGTTTACAGGAGCTGTAGTAGTGTACTTATCATTCAGGTCGCCTGCAGTACCCATCATGTCGCCTCTCCCGCGAACGTAATTAGCCTGCATCAGTCCCTGTTTCTTCCCGTTTTCTGTATTGCGCAGCTGGTCGCCCGTCCATGGATAAATTCTTCCTTCGGCCACGAGCCCGTTTTTTTCAGCACGCAGTCCGTAGGCTGCAAATTCCCATTCGGCTTCGGTCGGCAGTCTGAAATTGGGGTACATCAGTCCGTCGCCCATATTGGCTTTGCGTACTCCACCGAATGCATTTTTGAGGGGTTTCGGACCGGGTTTCGGATTATAGGTTTGCTGCATTAAATACTTATCGGTATTGAACACAAAATTTCGAGCTATGGAATCCACATTTTTTTCTTTCTGCACATATGAGAAATCGGGTTCGGCAAGCACTCCTGCCTTCACGAGTACGAGTTCGTTCATCCTGTCGGTACGCCACTGGCAGTAATCCATGGCTTGTTCCCAGGTTACTCCTACTACCGGATAGTTATTGAAAGCCGGATGTGAGTAATACCTGTCCAGATAAGGTTCGTTGTAGGTCATCGGGTCACTTGATTTATCTACATTAGGCCGGGCCTTGTCAACCAGGCCGGGCGCTGTAGTACCAAACACTACCTCCATCCAGTGGACATATTCACGCCAGTTGAGGTTACTCACTTCATACTGATCCATATAGAATGAGCCTACAGACACTCTTCGTGTAAGATTATTCCGCTGAGCGGTCATCATGTCGGTTTTTTCTCCCATCATGAAGGTACCTCCCTCCACTACTACCATTCCCGCCGGTATATTCGGACGGTAATTTTCATGAGCGGCAAATCCTGATGAGGCATAACCGTTTGTACCCGTGAAATTTTCATTTTCATAAGTCCAGCCGGTAGCCGTCGATACGGTCGAGTTCCTGGGTGGTTTAGACCTTGCCCTGCCATCGGCTGATGTACTCTTTGGAGCACACGAAGCAATAAGCAATGCTGCTAATATAAGTGCTGATAGTTTAACAACGTTCATTAATTTCATATACTACTATGATAAAAAATAGGTTATTTCCCGAATTAAAATGGATAACGGATTTCACCTTATTTCTAAGGGAATGCAATCCTGCTGCTTTCAGCCATTAATTTCCGAATGCTTTTAAATAACTCAAATTAAACAGAAAACGTATATTTTATTATAAAATTTTTAATAATTCTGCAAAAACAGAATGAAAAAGCGTTTATTTTCTTACTTTTGTGGAAACTTAATCAAAGGTGTAACGCATTTTTCTCAAACATATTTTATCATCATGATGAGTTCCATCCCTTTTGAAATAAATCTGGGCGGTAAGTTGTTTGATCTTTCGGTACCGGCAGTGATGGCCATTGTAAATGTGACCTCCGATTCATTTTACAGTCTGAGCAGATTGTTCAGTGAAAAGGATGTGCTGAATCGTGTGGAAAATGCTATGAAGGAAGGAGCTCAGATAATTGATGTCGGAGCTTATTCCACACGGCCCGGAGCCCGGCACATCTCCGAGCAGGAGGAAATGGAAAGATTGCGTGATCCGCTGAAATCTATCCGGAAACGTTTTCCGGAAGCTGTCATTTCGGTGGACACATTCCGGTCAGGTGTGGCACGCTGGGCAGCAGAAGAATGCAACGCGCGGATAATCAATGATATAAGCGGAGGCACGCTGGACGATTTCATGTTTGAGACAGTAGCCGATACAGGCGTGGCATACATTCTTACGCACATGCGGGGTACCCCTCAAACCATGCAGGAAATGACTCAATACGATCATTTGCTGGCAGAGATGCTCGATTTTTTCTCCAAAAGAATTGCCCGTCTGGTACATCTGGGAGCAAAAGACATCATTATCGATCCCGGATTTGGTTTTGCAAAAACACTCGATCAGAATTATGAACTGCTTGCCAAGATGAGCTTTTTTAAGCAACTGGAACTGCCTTTACTGTATGGGATATCACGTAAATCGATGATATACAGGCTACTGGATTCCACTCCCGAAGAAGCGCTCAACGGAACAACTGCGCTGAATATGCTCGGATTGCTTAACGGAGCAAACATCCTGCGTGTTCACGATGTGAAAGAGGCAGTGGAAACCGTGAAAATTTATGAAAAATATACCCATTCCCAATATTTAACCTGAAAAGCAGATGGCATTTAATATCGGATTAAAAGACATTATTGATATCATCTTAACCGCTTTTCTGCTTTACGGCACATTCAAGGTTTTGAAACGATCCGGTGCATCTACCGTTTTTGTCGGTGTGATGACCTTTGTCATTGTATGGTTTGTTGTATCGCAGGTACTGAAAATGGAACTGCTCGGCGGAATTTTCGATGCAATAATCAACGTGGGTGCTTTTGCACTAATCGTACTCTTTCAAACTGAAATTAAACGTTTTTTCTCAAGAATCGGGTCGAGCAAAAACTGGGGTGTGCTGAATTATTTTAAAAGATTCTTCAAAACCACAGAAAATGAGCAGACAAAAACCGATTACGACCTGATTCAGATTGTACTTGCCTGCCGTAATCTTTCAAAAACCGCTACCGGAGGCCTCATTGTTCTGACACGCGAAAACGACCTGATGTTTTTTACCCAAACCGGCGAAAACGTGGACTCACGAATCAGCTCGCGGCTTATCGAAAATATTTTCTTCAAAAACAGCCCGTTGCACGACGGTGCTTTGATCATTTCAAACCGGAGACTGACGGCTGCTGCCTGCATCCTGCCCGTTTCGAGTAACCAGAACATCCCTAAAAGACTGGGATTGAGGCATCGCTCGGCGCTGGGCATTACCGAACAGTCGGACGCAATCGCCATCGTGATATCTGAAGAAACCGGCCATATATCGTGGGCAGTGAACGGAAAACTCACAATCAATGTAAAGCCTGAAGAACTGGAACATTTCCTGTCGGAAGAAATGAAAGATGTTAAATAAACATTTGTATTCGCTATGACTTTCACAAAAAGAATCTTTTTACTTTCAGTTTTCGTTTTCACCTTTGCTGCCTGCTTCAGCAAGACGGTACCCGCCAGCGGCAATTTAAAAAAGCTTGTTTTCGACCAAGTGAATATTCAGTTCAATCCGGGAAAAATACCCGATGGCTACAATGAAGCTGACGGAATTATCCGTCTTGCAAACGGACGGATTGCCATCAGAAAAATTGAAATACCTACTTTTAAACGTAACACGAAAGTTGACGTAAAAATTACTCTTACGTCAAACGGAGACCCGTGGGATAAATCCGGTTCGTGTTTCATTATTCCCCGTGAATCGGCTATTAACATGATGAATATTGCATCCGGAGAGAAAAAATATCCCGCACCTGACAGCACGAAATACGAAAAACTTTCGGGAATTGTTCCCGGAATCGATTATAAACCGACAGCAGAACTGATGCGTTTCATGACACCATTCGGAGTTGGCTATTTCAGTAGTGCCAACGATAGTGTTTCAGCAAAAAGAATGCCCGTTTACATCGACGGATGGGCCAAAGAGGTGATTTGGAAACAGGATGTGAGCGATCTGATATCCATGCTTACAGGAGAAGTGTATGTGGGAATTTATGTGGATACATGGACAGAAAAAGGCTACAACGTGAGTCTGGAACTTGACTTTGTACAAAGCAAAATCAGGCAGGATAAAATGCCGAAAAAGCATGCTGAGCCACTCTTGAATACGGTTTTCTATCTGGGTCAGTCCATTCCCGATATTTTTGCACGGAAAAATGTTTCAATTCCGTTTACAATTCCGAAAAACTCGAAAAATGTTCGCCTGAAATACATCACAACAGGTCATGGAGGACACTCCGGAGGCGATGAATTTGTTCAGAAAGAAAACATTCTATCGGTTGATGGTAAGGAAATATTCCGCTTTATTCCCTGGAGAACCGATTGTGCTTCGTTCCGCCGCTACAATCCCTCTACCGGAGTATGGCTGAAAAAAAGAACCATAGCATACATTTCGCGCGATGGCAGAGCTGAAAAAGAGATAGAAGAACCTCTTGGTTCCTCCGATTTGTCGCGCTCCAACTGGTGCCCGGGAAGTGATGTGCCTCCGGTGGAAATACCGCTTAAAAACATCATTCCGGGCAATCACACACTTACCATAAGCATACCCGAAGCACAGCCTTCGACAGGAAACGAGCTGAATCACTGGCTCGTATCAGCTTATCTGGTGTGGGAAAATTAGTTAACAGTATATAGTTAATAGTCAAAAAAAAAATGAATATCCTACTTATCGGTTCCGGAGGGCGCGAACATGCATTAGCTTGGAAAATAGCACAAAGTCCGAAACTTTCAAACCTTTTTATCGCACCCGGAAACGCGGGAACCTCTGCCGCCGGCACAAATCTCAATATCAGCGTTTCGGATTTTCAGGCTGTGAAAAAAGCTGTTATTGACAATTCGATCAATCTGGTTGTGGTTGGCCCTGAAGATCCGCTGGTAAATGGAATCACCGATTTTTTCGGGAATGACGGTGAACTGAAAGACATTCCCGTTGTAGGACCTAATAGAGAAGCAGCACAACTGGAAGGAAGCAAGGATTTTTCAAAAAAATTCATGATCAGACACAACATCCCGACTGCAAGGTATTTCAGCGTTTCGAAAAGAAACACAAGTGAAGGCGTTGATTTTCTGAAAACACTAAATCCGCCTTATGTACTGAAAGCAGACGGATTAGCTGCCGGAAAAGGCGTATTGATAATCAATGATTTGGACGAAGCTGTAAGCGAACTGGACAATATGCTGGGCGGAAAATTCGGGAAAGCAGGCAATACGGTAGTGATTGAAGAATTTTTGTCAGGAATTGAATGCTCGGTTTTTGTGATTACGGATGGAAAAAACTACCGGATTCTGCCCGAAGCGAAAGACTACAAACGAATAGGAGAAGGCGATACAGGGCTGAATACCGGCGGAATGGGAGCTGTTTCGCCCGTATCATTTGCCGATAAAGCTTATATGCAAAAAGTGGAAGAGCGGATTATAAAGCCGACCATTGATGGACTGCAAAAAGACGGAATAACCTATAAAGGCTTTATCTTTTTCGGACTGATAAAGGTGAACGACGAACCTTACCTGATAGAATACAATGCCCGTATGGGCGATCCGGAGACCGAGGTGGTGATGCTGCGGCTGAAATCGGACCTGGTGGATTTATTGGAAGGCGTTGCGGAAGGGAATTTAGACAAGAAAACAGTGGAATTTGACGAGCGTTCGGCTGTTACAGTGATGCTTGTCTCGGGCGGATATCCTGAAAAATATGAAAAAGGGAAAATCATTACCGGACTGGAGAAAGTGACAGGAAGCATCGTGTTTCACGCCGGAACAAAAGAACAGGACGGTAACGTGGTGACCAGCGGCGGAAGAGTGATTGCAGTAAGTTCATACGGCAAAAACAAAGACGAAGCGCTGGCTGTTTCATTCGGAAATGCAGCACTGATTGATTTTGATGGAAAATACTTCAGAAAAGATATCGGGTTTGATCTGTAGATTACGAATTACGCGAATTATTACGAATTACGCGAATTATTACGAATTACACCAATTGAGCGAATTTTTTTTGTGCTGTTTTGATAATAATGAATAAAGATTGAAAGCATTTTATACATTGTAACTTTTAAAAAGTTCTCTTTTAGAGATTCAGGGTAAAATTTTATGGCAAAAATACTGGTAATTGACGATGAACGAAGCATCCGGAATACGATGAAAGACATTCTGGAGTTTGAAAAACATAAAGTGGTACTGGCCGAAAACGGTCGGGTTGGGCTGGATACAGCTATTAACGATGAATTCGATCTGATTTTTTCAGATATCAAAATGCCCGAAATGGACGGGATGGAACTGCTGGACCAGCTTCAGGAAAAAGAAGTGGATGTACCTGTAGTGATGATTTCGGGACACGGGAATATCGGTACAGCAGTGGAATGCATCAAAAAAGGCGCTTTTGACTTTATCGAAAAGCCCATTGACCTCAACCGCATGCTGGTGACCGTACGCAACGCGCTCGATAAAAATACGCTGGTGACCGAAACTAAAACTCTTAAGAAAAAAGTGGCTTCAAAAAACATGATGATCGGAAAATCTGAAGCCATCGAACGGGTGCGTGAGATGATCGGTAAGGTAGCTCCTACCGATGCCCGGGTAATGATTACGGGCGATAACGGCACCGGGAAAGAAGTGGTGGCGCGTTTGCTGTATGAGAACAGCAACCGGTCGCAGTTCCCATTCGTGGAAGTCAATTGCGCGGCAATTCCCTCCGAACTGATTGAAAGTGAACTATTCGGACATGAAAAAGGCTCGTTCACCTCCGCTCACAAACAGCGCATCGGTAAGTTTGAGCAAGCCGACAATGGAACCATTTTTCTGGACGAGATAGGCGATATGAGCCTCTCGGCACAAACAAAAGTGCTCCGGGCACTGCAGGAAAATGAAATTTCGCGCGTGGGAAGCGACAAGGTAATCAGGATAAATGTACGCGTATTTGCTGCCACCAATAAAAACCTGAAAGCGGAAATAGAAAGAGGAAATTTCCGCGAAGACCTTTACCATCGGCTCAATGTGATCCCGATCCACGTGCCGTCGCTCGACCAGCGCAAAGAAGACATTCCGCTGCTTGTCGAATTTTTCACCAATCAGATTTGCAACGAACAGGGCATACAGTTGAAATCCTTCGATCCGAAAGCCATCAGGTCATTGCAGGAACGCACCTGGCCCGGAAATATACGCGAATTGCGCAACGTAGTTGAGCGACTCATTATACTTGGAAATCAGAAAATCACGAAAGAAGACGTAGAGCGATTTTCATAAACTGAACAAAATACAAATTCAACACTGAACAAAATATGAAATCCATCGATCAACTGCGGATAGGTCTGTGTTCGGACCACGCGGGCTATGAAATGAAAAAAATCATTCTTGAACATCTGCAATCCAGAAATCCACTGGAAGTGAGAGACTTCGGTTGCTTTTCAGCTGAAAGTTGTGATTATCCGGACTATGCCCATCCGATGGCAATTGCGGTAGAAAAGGGTGAAGTTGACTATGGCGTGTCGGTTTGCGGTACCGGAAACGGAATCAGCATCACGCTGAACAAACATCAGGGAATACGGGCTGCCCTCTGCTGGAACGAAGCTACTGCCGACCTTGCCCGCCGTCATAACGATGCCAACATCCTCTCGATGCCCGGCAGGTTTATCACCAACGAAACGGCGCTGAAAATGGTCGATATTTTCTTCTCCACCGACTTTGAAGGAGGAAGACACCAGAAAAGGATTGATAAAATACCGGTTGAATGTTGTTGATTGAACGTACAACTTTTTAAAATTAAATTTTTCTCCTGACAAACCAAGGCAACTATGACAGAAATCTCGAAATACGGTGAATTCGGCCTGATAAAACACCTCACCGAAAAGGTAAAACTGAAAAATACCTCATCACTCATGGGAGTTGGCGATGATGCTGCTGTACTCCATTACGGTGAAAAACAAGTGCTCGTTACTACCGATTTACTGCTTGAGGGGATTCATTTCGACCTGATTTATACTCCTTTGAAGCATCTGGGCTACAAGGCAGCAGTTGTTAACTTTTCGGACATATACGCCATGAACGGACTGCCGAAGCAGATTACTGTTTCGCTCGGTATTTCAAAACGATTCACGGTTGAACATCTCGAAGAACTCTACAGTGGCATTTTGCTGGCATGTGAAAATTACGGTGTGGACCTGGTGGGAGGCGACACGTCGGCTTCGCTCACAGGCTTAACAATCAGTATCACATGCATTGGCGAAGGCGAAAAAGATAAAATTGCGTACCGCAACGGCGCTAAAGAAAACGATTTGATATGTGTTTCGGGTAATCTGGGCTCAGCCTACATGGGACTTCAGTTGCTTGAACGCGAAAAACTGGTTTTCGAAGGTCAAACAGAAAATGTACAACCCGATTTCGGCGGCAAAGAATACATACTTCAACGGATACTTAAACCCGAAGCCCGCAGGGATATTATTGAAAGACTGGCTGCAAAAGGTATTCAGCCTACTTCCATGATGGATATTTCGGACGGGTTATCGTCTGAATTGTTTCATATCTGTTCGCAAAGCAATACGGGATGCCGGATTTTCGAAGATAAAATTCCCATCAACATTCAGGCTGCCGAAATGGCTGAGGAACTGAACATGAACATTGTAACGGCGGCTCTCAACGGAGGTGAAGATTACGAACTGCTTTTCACCTGCTCACTGGACGATTACGAAAAACTAATTACACTCGAAGATGTGGGCATCGTGGGGCATATTACCAAACCGGAACTCGGACTCTGCCTTGCAGGACGTGATGGTGGAGAAATACCACTTAAAGCTCAGGGCTGGAACTCCCTGGAATAAAACCTCTGACCTCAGAAGGGAAATTTACGTTCTGCAAATGATAAGTGGCTGGCTGAAATGGACAATTGACTAATTGGTATAACAGCCAAAAGTTCCCCTTCAGGGCTTAGGAGTCGTTTTGTATTTACTTTAGTCCCGGCACAATCATGAAACTTCAACTAAAACACCTCTGGCTAATCTGCTCGTTTTTGATTACCGGCAGTCCGCTTGTTTTTGCACAATACAATATCATTCCTCAACCGAACAGTATTCAGGCAGGAATCGGCGAATATAATCTTTCGGATATTGCTGAAATACAATTCGTTAATATTAAAAAAAAGTCAAAACACCGGTTTACCAATTACCTGACAGGAGCCGGATTTTCGGTGGGGAACAAACACACCGCACAATCAATAATTGTTCTGGAGGTGGATAAAAATTCGCAGGCATTCCGGTCCGGAGAAGCGTATCAGCTTGTCGTTTCATCCAATGAAATAAAAATCACTGCCAAAGCAGAAACCGGAGTCTTTTACGGAATCCAGACATTGCTACAGCTGATTTCCGGCCAAAAAGTTCCCGCTGTAACGATTTCCGATTATCCCCGTTTCGGCTATCGGGGCGTGCATATCGACGTGAGCCGTCATTTTTATTCCGTTGATTTTCTGAAAAAACACATCGACATGATGGCTCACCTGAAAATCAATCATTTCCACTGGCATTTTACCGATGGACCGGGCTGGCGGCTGGAGATTAAGAAATATCCGCTGCTCACACAGGTTGCAGCATGGCGCACACACGAAAAATGGAAAGACTGGTGGGCTTCCAACCCGCGAAAATACATTGATATTCGCAGCGGTGAGAAAGCTTACGGCGGATTTTACACCCAGGATGAAGCCCGTGAAATAGTAAGATACGCCGCCGAAAGGCACATAACAGTAATTCCCGAAATCGAAATGCCCGGTCACTCGGAAGAGGTGCTGGCAGTATATCCACACCTGGCTTGCTCGGGAAAACCTTATACCCAAAGTGAATTTTGCGTGGGAAATGAAGAAACATTCAAATTTCTCGAAAACGTACTGAAAGAAATTATCGCGATATTCCCTTCGGAATACATCCACATCGGCGGCGATGAAGCTGATAAAAGTCACTGGAAACAGTGCCCCAAATGCCGGGAACGGATGAAAAAAGAAAACCTGAAAGATGTGGACGAACTGCAAAGTTACCTGGTTCGCCGGATTGAGAAATTTCTGAATAATAAAGGACGCAGACTGCTAGGCTGGGATGAAATTCTGGAAGGCGGACTTGCACCGGATGCCACAGTAATGTCGTGGCGAGGCGAAGCGGGTGGCATAAATGCAGTCAAAAGCGGACACGATGCCATTATGACACCGGGTGAATTTATGTATCTGGACAGCTATCAGGCTAATCCCGGCACACAACCCGAAGCCATCGGCGGTTTTCTTCCGCTGGAAAAAGTGTATAGTTTCAATCCTGTTCCCAAAGAATTAACTGAGCAGGAAGAACGGCATATTCTCGGCGTGCAGTCCAATCTCTGGACTGAATATATTTCATCCGAAAAACATGCCGACTACATGCTTTATCCGCGTGTACTGGCGCTTTCGGAAGTGGCGTGGACAAACCTGCAGAACAGGGAATGGAACGATTTTAGGCGTCGGGCAAATCTGAAAATCCCTTATTTGCAAAAACGGGGCATCAAAACTTTTACGCTTTCGGACGAAGTGGCTTTTGCGCATAAAGTGGATACAGCTAAAAAGGCCATCCAGGTGGAACTTTCTACCGAAAAATACGGCATGGATATTCGCTACACTACGGATGGAAGCTTGCCTACCGGAAAATCAACGATTTACAGCTCTCCTGTTTTGGTGAAAGACAGCGCAAAAATTTCAGCTCAGCTTTTCGAAGGACACAAAGCCATCGGAAAACCGATAAACAACAGGTTTGATTATCATTTGGGAATAGATAAAAAGGTTATTTACAACATTCCGATAAATAAATATTACCCAGCAGCCGGAGAAAAAACGCTGATAAACGGTGAAACGGGCGGGCTTTCGCACGGCGACGGACGCTGGCAGGGATTTATGACCAACGGAATGGATGTAACGATAAATCTGGGCAATCCAACAGACATTAAAATGATTACAGCCCGGTTCATGCATGCTGCAGGACCATGGATTTATTTCCCGAAAGAAGTGGTTATTTCTGTGTCGGACGATGCCTTGAATTTCAGGGAAATAGCCCGTGTAACATCACCTTACGACGAAAAAACAACGGGAACACTTTTCCATAATTTCGGCTGGAGCGGCAACACCAGAACACAGTACATCCGCTATCAGGCACTTCCGAACGGGATTAAGGGCGGCTGGGTGTTTGTAGATGAAATAGTGGTCTGGTAATACCCCTAACCTCTAAAGGGAGGTTAAAAATGTCCGTCACTTAGGTTGATTGTTTTAGTTTTAAGGTGTAAATGAATTCAATTTCCTATATCCGAAACTAACTTCATCCCCCTTTAGGGGTTAGGGGTTGCATTATGGGTGTATCGATATCTCTCCGCACAAATCAATCTGCATCAGCTGTTTTACCTTTTCGACATCAAAAGAATTGTCGCCAAGTAAATACATCAGTTTGGCTATCAGGGCCTCGGTGGTACTGTCGTATCCGCTTATAACGCCTGCTTCGAGCAGATTCAGACTGGTTTCGTACAATCCCATTTCTACCGTTCCGGTACTGCACTGTGTTTTGTTCACAATAATTATTCCTCTGTGTGCAGCATTCTTCAAAGCCTGATAAAACCAGTCGAAACGAGGTGCATTTCCGGCGCCGAATGTTTCAAGAACCACTGCTTTAAGACCGGGAATATTGAGAACTCCCTGAACGGTATGTTCCGTAATACCGGGATAAATTTTCAGAATAGCCACATTGCGGTCGGTTTTCGTTCTGACTTTCAGGGTAGCATTTTTAGCCGGTTTACGAATATAGTTAGGAAAATATTTGATATGAACTCCAGCTTCGGCCAGGATAGGGTAATTGAAAGAAGCAAATGCGTTAAAGTGCTCGGAATTCTGTTTGGTGGTGCGGTTGGCTCTGAATAGTTTATCCTCAAAAAAAAGGCAAACTTCCGGCACCATGGCATCGCCGTTGGAGTGAGCGGCGGCAATTTCCACGGCAGTAATCAGATTTTCCTTGGCATCGGTACGGAGCACACCGATAGGCAGCTGCGATCCGGTAAAGATCACGGGTTTAGTCAGCCCTTCCAGCATAAAACTCAATGCTGATGCCGAATACGACATGGTATCGGTGCCATGAAGCACCACAAATCCGTCGAATTGACTGTAATTGTCCTGAATGGCAAAGGCAATCCGCTCCCAGGTATCGGGCCCTATGTCTGAGGAATCGACGAGAGGCAGCAACGGTATACCGTGAATATCTATACCCAGTTCACCTAATTCAGGCAGCATTTTCATCATCGCTTCGAAGTCGGCCGGACGGAGCGCACCGGTCTCCGGATCGGCAGTCATGCTGATTGTGCCTCCGGTAAATATCAATAAGACAGATTTTTCCTTATTCATAGAATTTATGAAAGTAACCACCCTGCAAAGATAGAATATTATTCCATTTTAAGTATCATTTTGTCATAAATTTATTGCCTGTTTTTTTCCTTGTACAATCAGGACGGGATTCAGATTTGATATTGAAGAAAATATCCTAATTTTGTATTCTGTTTTTTCAGAAAAAAAAGAATGAAACGAATATTTTTAATCGGCTATATGGGTTCAGGCAAAACCACCATCGGGAAGCGTGTAGCAAAGCGCCTGAATATGAATTTTGTAGATATGGATACGCATATTGAGGGTAAAAAGCACAAAACCATTTCACAAATATTCAACGAAATGAGCGAAGAAAGATTTCGTGAACTGGAACGGGAATGCCTGCTGGAAGTTTCTGATTACAAAAACGCGATCATTTCAACGGGTGGCGGAGCACCCTGCTTTTTTGATAACATGGAGGTGATGAATTCAAGGGGAATAACCATTTACATCAACCTCACACCCGGAGAGATAGCTGCCAGACTAAAGACAACCAACCTTAACGAACGTCCCGTATTGGCTAAACTTCAGGAAAATGAACTGGAGGTATTTATTGCCACCGCACTGGAAAAAAGAGAAACATTCTACAACCGGGCAACGCTGAAAGTAAGCGGCACCGACAAAGAAATCGAAGAGAAAATAATCAGCTACATCCTCCAACAAAAATCTGAATCCTGAAAACAACATTCTCCAGTTGAAGCTTCATCGATTGTTTTACTTTCATCGTTTCCACTCCGGCAAAAAAATCAGGTTATCTCATTCATTCTCATCATTTCTTCCGGATTTTGGGTAAATTGTCAATAACTTTTACAGATAAAATTTTACTTCCGGCAAATATTCTTGTATCTTTATCATTCCCGTTTTTCTGAAATACAATTTATTATTACGCTTATTATCAGCAACTTATAATATGGGCTCATTTGTACACTTACACGTTCACTCCAGCTATTCGGTACTCGACGGGATGTCGAGCATTCAGGGATTGGTAGATAAAGCCATTGCTTGCGGAATGAATTCCATTGCTCTGACCGACCACGGCAACATGTTCGGGATCAAAGAGTTTTACAATTATACAAAAAAGAAAAATTCCGGCTTCAGGGATCAAATAAAAGAACTGGAAGATAAAATAAATTCATCCGGGCTGTCAGATTCTGAAAAAACAACCCTTCAATCCGAAATCGATGCTATACGGGCGAAAATATTCAAGCCTGTTTTCGGCTCTGAAGTGTATGTGGCCCGCCGCACGCTCTACGACAAGGAGCTGAAGGAAGACCGGAGCGGATATCATCTGGTGCTGCTGGCTAAAAACGAAAAAGGATATCGGAATCTGTCAAAACTTGTTTCGTATGGTTGGGTGCAGGGTTTTTACTACCGTCCGCGTATCGATCATGATTTGCTTTCGAAATACAGCGAAGGTATAATAGCCTGTTCGGCCTGCCTGGGAGGCGAAATTCATAAAAAGGTTGAATCGGGTGATCTGGAAGAAGCCGAAAAAGCCGTGCTATGGTACAAAAAAGTATTCGGCGACGATTTCTACATCGAGCTGCAGCGCCACAAAACAGACAAACCGGGAGCCGATACAGAAACCTACGTGAAGCAGGAACTTCAGAACAAAGAACTGATAAAACTTGCTCGCAAAACCAACACAAAACTCGTGGCAACCAACGATGTTCACTTCGTGGAAGAGGAACATGCCGATGCCCACGAGCATCTGATTTGCCTGAGTACCGGGAAAGACCTGGACGATCCTTCCAGGATGCGATACACCAAGCAGGAATGGCTGAAATCACCTGAACAAATGGCTGAAATCTTTGCCGACTTGCCCGAATGCATCGAAAACACGTTGGAAATAGCCGGAAAAGTAGAAAATTTCAAACTGGAATCGGCACCCATGATGCCCGTTTTCCCCATTCCGAAAGAATTCGGTACCGAAGAGGAATACCGCCAGAAATACGATGAACAGGCACTTCGCGAAGAATTCGGTGATGCTTTTGACCGTGTAGGAGGATATGACAAAGCAATAAGAATCAAATTAGACTCCGATTATCTGACAAAAATAACCTATGAAGGCGCTGAAAAAAGATACGGAGCGAACCTGAGCGACGAAGCACGTGAACGTATCGATTTTGAACTGGGAGTAATGAAAAAGATGGGATTTCCCGGTTATTTTCTTATCGTGCAGGATTTCATCCAGGCAGCCCGGGATATGAATATCTCGGTAGGACCGGGACGTGGTTCGGCTGCCGGTTCGGTAGTGGCATACTGCCTTAAAATTACCAATATCGATCCGCTGAAATACGACCTGCTTTTCGAACGTTTTCTCAATCCCGACCGGGTATCGCTGCCCGATATCGATATTGACTTCGAGGACGACAAACGCGGCCAGGTAGTACGCTGGGTAACTGAAAAATACGGGAAAAAAAGGGTAGCCAATATCGTAACCTATGGTACAATGGGTACAAAATCGGCCATCAAGGATGTTGCCCGGGTACAAAAATTGCCTCTGCAGGAAGCCGAACGGCTTACCAAACTTATTCCGGGCCGGTTCCCCAAAGACGAAAACGGCAAAGACATCAAAGTGAATCTGAGCAACTGCTTCAAATACGTGGAAGAACTCCGCGATTCACGCGACTCATCCAACCCGACACTTGCCAATACACTGAAGTATGCCGAGATGCTCGAAGGAACCGTTCGCCAAACCGGAGTTCATGCCTGCGGGCTTATTATCGGCGCTGACGATCTGATTAATCTGGTGCCGCTCAGCACAGCGGTGGACAAGGAAACCAAAGAAGACAAGGTAATCACCCAATACGAAGGCACTGTAATTGAGGATGTGGGATTGGTGAAGATGGACTTTCTTGGGTTACGAACCCTCTCGATTATCAAAGACACCCTTGCAAACATTAAAAAATCAAAAGGAATTGACATTGATATCGACAACATTCCGATTGACGATAAAAAAACATACAAACTCTTCAGCAAAGGCGATACGGTGGGAGTTTTCCAGTTTGAATCTGCCGGAATGCAGAAATACCTGAAAGAACTGAAACCCACTCAGTTTGAAGACCTGATAGCCATGAACGCGCTCTACCGTCCCGGACCAATGGACTACATACCGCAGTTTATCAGCAGAAAACACGGACTGGAAAAAATCGAGTATCCTTTTCCGGCGATGGAAAAACGTTTGAAAGACACCTACGGCATTACTGTTTACCAGGAACAGGTCATGCTTCTGAGCCGCGATCTGGCAGGATTCACGCGGGGACAGTCGGACGAACTACGAAAAGCCATGGGAAAGAAGCTGAAAGACAAAATGGAAGCTCTCCATGAGAAATTTATTGAAGGAGCACAGAAAAACGGATACGAACCTGTCGAAAAACTGGAACATATCTGGTCAGACTGGGCCAAGTTTGCCGAATATGCTTTCAACAAGTCGCACGCTACCTGCTACTCTCTGGTAGCTTATCAGACAGCATACCTCAAAGCACACTATCCGGCAGAATTCATGGCAGCCAACCTCACCCGCAACAAGGACGATATTACCGAAGTGGGCAAACTCATGGATGAGTGTAAAGCCATGAAAATGAACGTACTGGGACCTGATGTAAACGAGAGCGATCTGACTTTCACCGTAAACAGGGAAGGAAATATCCGCTTCGGACTTGGCGGAATTAAAAATGTGGGCGACGGAGCAGTGGAAGCAATTATTCAGGAACGTGAAAAAACCGGCAAATTCAAGGGCATATTTGATTTTGTAGAGCGGGTCAACCTGACTTCTTGCAACAGGAAAACCATCGAAAGTCTGGCTTATGCAGGAGCATTTGATGTTTTTCCGGACATAAAGAGAGAACAGTTCTTCACCCTCAACAGCAAGGAAGAACAAGTGATGGAATCACTTATTAAATACGGCAACCTTTACCAGCAGGACCAGCAATTCAATCAAAACTCACTTTTCGGAGCACTCGACAACGCGGTGGAAGTTACCAAACCTGAAATTCCCTACGTGCCGGAATGGTCGTCGCTTGTAAAGCTGAACCGCGAACGGGAAATGATAGGCATGTACCTGTCGGCACACCCAATGGATGAATTTGAATTTGAAATGAAACATATCTGCAATGCCACAACCATCGACATTACAGATTTAAGCAAATATCCGGTTGGAACCGGATTGAAGCTGGGAGGAATTGTAACCGCATTCAGAAACGGCACAACCCGCAACAACAATCCTTACGGCATGATTACGATTGAGGATTATCATGGATCCTATGAATTTCCCCTTTTCGGGAAAAATTTCGAAGAATACGGCAAATACATGATCAAAGACCTTTTCCTGTACATTCATGCATTCGTGCAGGAAAAAGGAAGCGAATGGAATAAAAAAGCCGAAACAGACCTCAAGCCGGAACTGGAGCTGAAAATCGTCACCATGATGCCTTTCAGGGATGTCCGAAAACTGATCAAACGCATCCGCATATCATTATCACTGCAAAAATTAGATAACGATGTGGTGGAAGAACTGACAAAACTGATTTTAAACAACAAGGGAGATGTAAGCATTTATATGGATATCAAAGACTTTTTCACTTTCGAAAAAGTATCCCTCTTTGCCCGTCAGCACCGCCTGAAAATAACATCAGAGGTGTACAAATACCTCAAGGAAGCCGACGAGCAGGATATTCTGAGGTATAAGGTAGAGCTAAGCTAACGGCATGGTAACCGGCAAAATATTGAATAATCTTACGGGGCAGTTCAAACAATTTGAAACCAGCAACGTTATAGAAATAATTAAAAAAAAACCGAACTTATAAAATTAAAATTATGGCATTGGAATTTACAGATGACAACATCAAAGCAGTAATAGAATCCGGAAAACCGGTTGTAATTGACTTTTGGGCAGAATGGTGCGGACCTTGCCGCATGGTAGGCCCGATTGTGGAAGAACTGGCTGAAGAATTTTCAGGAAAAGTAGAAATCGGCAAAATGAATGTAGATGACAACATCAACACCCCCAACGATTACGGAATCCGCAATATCCCGACCATCCTTTTCTTTAAAGACGGCAAACTTGTTGACAAACAAATCGGGGCCACACCCAAAGCATCGCTGAAAGCAAAAGTTGAAGCATTGCTCTGATACAGGTAAAAGCCTTTTATAAAACACATTTGGCAAGATATCATTTTATTCACTTGTGATATTTTTTGAACCAAAAAAAACTGATAACCGGCTGATTATAAGCATATAATAAGCCGGTTAAGTTTTTTTTTGAAAATAATTTACTGTATCTTTTTGTCAATTCAAAAATCTGCCGTATATTTGCACCCGCAATTGAAACCAAGGATTATTTATTTAATCCATTCAATGGCCGATTCGTCTATCGGTTAGGACGCCAGATTTTCATTCTGGAAAGAGGGGTTCGATTCCCCTATCGGCTACTAAAATAATAGAATACATTAAAAGTAATATTGAGATGGCAAATCACAAATCATCCATTAAACGAATCCGTCAGACTAACACCAAAAAACTGGCTAACCGCTATTACGCTAAAACAGCCCGTAACGCGGTTCGTAAATTGCGTGCCACTACCGAAAAAGCTGTAGCTGCCGAATTGTTGCCAAAAGTTAGCTCGATGCTCGACAAATTAGCAAAGAAAAACGTTATACATAAAAACAAAGCCGGTAATCTGAAATCAAAACTGACTTTGCACGTTAACAGGTTAGCATAATACGTTGCTTCAAAAAACACGAAGCCCTTTCTCATCCAGAGAAAGGGCTTTTTTGTCATATCGCCCCGGTGCACCAACCATCAATGCGCCTCGAGCCAGTTTTCCCCCACTTCACATTCCACAAGCAGAGGTACTTTCAACTTTATTACATTCTGCATTTCGTAAATCACCAGTTCCCTCACCTGATCTATTTCTGAAGCCGGAACGGTGAAATTCAGTTCATCGTGTACCTGCATTGTCATTTTTGCCTTCAGATTTTCATCGGTGAGCCGTTGCTGAATCCGGATCATGGCAATTTTTATGATGTCGGCAGCCGAACCCTGAATCGGCGCATTGATGGCATTCCGTTCGGCATAACCCCGCACCACGCTGTTTTGTGAATTGATATCAGCCAGGTAACGCTTTCTGCCGTAAATGGTTTCCACGAATCCTTGTTCTTTGGCCATACGGATAGCATTATCCATATAGCTTTTCACATCCGGATAGGTATTGAAATAACCGTCTATCAGTTCTTTGGCCTCCGCACGCGGAATGTTGAGCCGTTCGGCCAGACCGAAAGTTGATATGCCGTAGATAATGCCAAAGTTGGCTGTTTTGGCTTTCCGCCGCATATCTGATGTAACCTCGCTGACAGGCACCCTGAAAATCTTAGCGGCGGTAGCTGCATGAATATCATTCCCGAGGCTGAAGGCTTCGAGCATATTCGCATCGCTGCTGAGGTGAGCCATTATACGTAATTCAATCTGCGAATAGTCTGCGCTTAAAAACAATTCCCCTTCGTCAGGAATAAAAGCCTTGCGGATTTCGCGCCCGAGTTCATCCCTTACAGGAATGTTCTGCAAGTTCGGATTGGTGGAGCTCAACCGGCCCGTGGCTGCCACAGTCTGGTTGAATGAGGTATGAACCTTTCCGGTATTGGTATTAACCATTAGCGGAAGCGCGTCGATGTAAGTATTCAAAAGTTTTTTCAGACCCCGGTATTCCAGTATTTTCTCAACAACCGGATGTCTGAACTTGATTTTCTCGAGTACATCTTCAGATGTGGAGTACTGGCCGGTTTTGGTTTTTTTTGCCTTTTCATCCAGTTTCATCTGCCCGAAAAGCACTTCACCAACCTGCATCGGCGACGAAACATTAAACTGAACACCAGCCATGTTCTGAATTTCGTTTTCGAGAGCCAGCATGTTTTTGGTGAGTATTTCAGAACTTTCGCGCAGTGCACCCGAGTCAATTTTCACACCATTTTGTTCCATAATGGCAAGGACACGCAATAAGGGCATTTCCATTTCGAAGAAGAGTGATTCCAGCCTGTTTTCAGCCAGTTCTTTTTCAAGTATTTGCTTCAACTGCAGGGTGATATCCGCATCTTCGGCAGCATAATCGCACAAAAGATTCAAATCCACATCCAGAATATTCTGCTGCGTTTTTGGTTTTCCGCCGAATAAATCATCGTAGTGGATGGTTCGATATTTCAGGTAAATTTCAGCCAGATAATCCATGCCGTGGCGCAGGTCAGGCTGCAGCAGGTAGTGTGCAATCATTGTATCAAACAGTCTTCCTTTCAGTTCAATGCCGTACTGTGCCAGTATAAGCAGGTCAAATTTAATATTCTGACCGGTTTTTTCGATTTGTTCACTCTGGAAAATGGCCTTAAACTCTTTCAAAACCTGCAAGCATTCATTTCTGTCGCGGGGAAGGGGTACATAAAATGCTTCTCCGGGAGTAAATGAAAAGGACAAGCCCACCAAATCAGCACTGAAAACATCCAGGCTTGTGGTTTCGGTATCAAAACAGACCGATTTTTGCATAAAAAGCCTGGTTGCCAAAGCAGCTCTTTTCGCTTTATCATCTGCCAGGATGTACCGGTGAGGTGTGTCGTGAATGCTCCTCATCCCTTCAGCCACAGGGAATTCGGGGAAATCAGGCATTCCGGATTCAGTTACCACTTTTTCAGAATCAGCAGGTCCCTGAACATCAAACAAAGACATCTGACCACCTGCAGAAACTTTCGGTTTAATAATTCCGGGCTTTTCAGATGTTTTATTATCATTCCAGATACGGGCAGAAAGCGTACGGAATTCCAATTCGTCGAACAGACTGCGTAAATCCGGTTCGTTAACCGGTTCAACTTCCAGCTCCTTCTCATCAAAGATGACAGGAACGTCGGTTTTGATGGTTGCCAGGTATTTGGAGAATACTATCAGGTCTTTATTTTCCTCGATTTTCGTTTTCAGGGCTCCTTTCAGCTTTCCGGTGTTGTTAAGCAAATTATCAATGCTTCCAAACTCCTGCAACAGTTTGACAGCTGTTTTTTCGCCAACTCCCGGGCATCCGGGAATATTATCGGAACTGTCACCCATCAATCCGAGCAAATCAATAACCTGCTCATGGCTATCCAGTTCGTATTTTTTTCGCACTTCTTCGGGTCCCATCACCTCGTAGCCACCCGTATGCCTGGGCCTGTACATGAAAATATGGTCAGTAACCAATTGCCCGTAATCCTTATCGGGTGTGAGCATATACACCTCGAAACCTTCCTTTTCAGCCTTTTTAGCCATTGTACCAATCACATCATCAGCCTCGAAGCCCGGGATTTCGAGCACAGGAATGTTATAAGCTTTTACAATATCCTTTATGACCGGCACCGATTTCCGGATATCTTCGGGAGTGGATTCGCGCTGTGCCTTGTAATGCTCATATTCATCATGACGGAATGTTTTACCGGGAGGGTCAAAAGCCACGGCTATATGCGAAGGTTTTTCCTTTCGCAGTACATCTTCGAGCGTGTTGACAAACCCATAAACTGCCGAGGTATTCAAACCTTTGGAGTTGATGCGCGGATTGCGGATAAAAGCGTAATAGGCACGGTATATGATGGCGTAGGCATCAAGCAGGAAAAGCTTTTTCATAAATTAATCTTCATTAAATATATCTTGTCAATATCTGATAATAATAAACAGGCAATACGTCTGTTTGTTTTCTGTTCAGGATTGTATGCTGTAAAATTAAACAAAAAATACTTATTTATTCCGTAAAAAGCGAAAGAAAGAACAAAATTGCTTATTTTTGTAAGTCTGGTTCTAATGTCTGTTTTTAAATGAATTATATAGAAAAAATTAAGCATCCTATTCTTGCTGAAATGCAGGAATTCGAAAAAGTGTATTCCAAAGTGCTGGATGGGGACAATTCATTGCTGAATGATGTGCACAATTACATTTTAGAAGGAAGCGGAAAAAAACTTCGACCTATCCTGACACTTCTGACGGCCAAACTTCTCGGGGATGTAAATGATGAAACCCTTTACGGAGCATTCTCACTGGAACTGCTTCATACAGCCAGTCTTGTACACGACGATGTGGTGGATGACACGCTCGAAAGACGCCGGCGCGCATCGGTCAATGCCAGATGGAGTAACAAAATCGCCATTCTCACAGGTGACTATTTACTCTCAAAATCATTACACAGCGCTTATACTACCCGGAATCTGGATATTGTACACACTATTTCGGTGGTGGGCATGACCCTTACCGACGGTGAATTACTTCAACTTTCCATCCCGAAACAAACCGCTATCACCGAAGGCGAATATTTTGAAATAATAAAAAGAAAAACAGCCCTCTTGTTTGCTGCCTGCACTGAAGTGGGCGGACTTTCTGTAAAAGCTTCACCCTCTGAGCAGGAGCACCTCCGAAAGTTCGGTGAATATCTGGGAATTTGCTTCCAGATAAAAGATGATATCTTTGATTATTACAAAGATACCCAGATAGGAAAACCCACCGGAAACGACGTTCGTGACGGAAAACTGACCCTTCCATTAATTTACGCTATACAAAACACTTCAGGTGAAAGGCGGGATTATATCGTACAATTAATTGAAAATAAGAATTTCACAACCGAACACATCAACGAAATCATGCGATTTGCGCATGAGCAGGGAGGCGTGGATTATGCCGGAAAAGTGATGGATGAATATATGCAGAAGGCGGTTAATGAACTGAAGGATTTTGCTGATAACGATGCTAAAAAAGCTCTGCTTGACTGCATTGAATTTGTAGCAGCCCGGGATTTTTAATCACTTCTTAATCAGTCATATCACAGTTTTTTTCAAAAATATCTTTTGGTATTAAAAAAAAGTAAGTATATTTGCACCCGCTTTTCCCCGATGCCGATTTAATGGCAGCAAGAAAGAATCTTTCTGTCCGGGTATAAGAGAAGATATTTTGGAAAATTTGCGAAAATAGCTCAGTTGGTAGAGCATAACCTTGCCAAGGTTAGGGTCGCGGGTTCGAGTCCCGTTTTTCGCTCGATGCTTGAAAAAGCAATCTGCCCGAATGGTGGAATGGTAGACACGAAGGACTTAAAATCCTTTGGCCTTTATCGGCTGTGGGGGTTCAAGTCCCCCTTCGGGTACGAAAAATGAAACCCTGTAATCAAGGAGATTACAGGGTTTTGTGTTTTCAGATGCCGAAATTGAGATGCGGTTTCAAAATTATTCAGCTGACAGCCTTAACTCTGAATATCTGAAAGACTCCATACGCAACCGAGAGAAGCATCAGAATCGCAACACCTTCACCTGCAGGCACTCCTTCTGCCGGTGGATTTGAATTATCTCCATCCATCCTCATTGGTCCGTGAAGTCCTGCACCCGAAAATGGTTGCGATAATACAAGGCGTGTCACTTCGCGGTCCGAAATTCTGTTTGAGGTATAAAGTTTCTCACTGCCCGGTGACCTGATTTTTTTCAAAACGGGTATTCCTGCTGACAGGGAATTTTCGTTACTATTACGCCCCTGTTTGCTGTATGAGACAGAATTGACGCGGTCTGATAACATTGCTTCAGAAGTCAGAAAAGCCTCCTTTTCGTAACTTTCCCTGTCCGAAAATGTTTCAGAAACTGAAAAAGCGGAATATTCACGAAAATTTTCGCGGGCATAAGACGCTGATATGTTTTTACGTGGTTTGTACACAGGCAACTCAATACTACTGCCGGTAACGTGATGATTATCAAATACATTTCCATTATAATTCTGAATTACCGCTTCGTCGGTGAAGGACCGGATAGCTCCCGCCAAGAGCAAAAACGATAAACCAAACACCGTAATCGTTAAAAAAGCTACTGCTCCTATCTTCTTTTTCATTAGTTCAAATTTTATTTTTTAATAAAAGTTTTCAGAATTGATTTTATTCCTTTGTCCGGTGTACATGCTTCGAAAATATAGTAACCCGATTCCAGATCGTGGCTAATGCTTGTCATGACAGATGAAACTTTCGTCACCATCTGAATTTGTCCCGGTAAATCATAAACTGAAACAATCAGTTCCCCGCCTGTGTTATTCTTCAAATCAATCCGGTCTGATGACACATTCAATTGTATTGCCTGATTGTCCTGTACTGGTTTCACACTGGTAGATATCCGGTTTCCGGTAAGTTTAAACCTTTTTTCAGAAGTGCCTGCCACCGGAACAAAGGAAAAGAAGGAGCCATCGGTTATCTTCTGTGTGACACCGGTAGCCAGATCCTGAATGTAGATTGATTCGTACATTCCCTGCATTTCGTTATTGAATTCAAATCTCAGGGTGTACGTGCTTTCACCTCCTGAACGGAAGCCAATGTAAGTATCGTTCAGATTATTATCGGCATTTACCTGCATACGTCTGTTGTCGGCGTCGATAGCGTAGAGCTGCACATTGTCTGAACTGAGTGTTTTATATCCGTCCCATCCGGCATCGTAATGTTTTCCGGTGGCTTCCGTGGTTATCAGATACACCCTGTCCGATCCATTTTCACCAATCACATCCATGGTAAGCAGTGGTTTTATTTCCTTGTTTGTCATTTCCACAGATTGTCCGGAAGAGATTCTGTCAACCCTCATCGGTTCATTCGGGGTTGTAATACTTCCCCTGTTCAGGGTAGCATAACGGAATATAAAGTCTGCAACAGAGGGATTATCCGTTATTGCTTTGACCAGAAATGCCTGCATGGAGGGTATTTGAGTTTTTCCGATCGTAGTAGCTGCATTAATCGGAATTGCTGAATACGTTCCGGGTAAATCACCAGCCTGTGCTGCTCCGTTGTTTGATAGCCAGTCCTGCCTGCTTCCGGTGTTGTAAATATAGATGGTTGGAGCGAGGTTTACGAAATCAGCAGGTTGTAAATTGCCAATATATATTGGTGCTGAGTATGGATTTGCCAGCATGAAATTACCCCGTGAGTAAACCTGAGCTGACGAAATGGTCAATGGCAAAACAAAATTCACGTCGGTATTCAGTATTCCCCTGAATTTATAGGGATTTGTATCTGCATTGTCAAACATTGCCTGAGGCTGTGTAATTTCGTATCCCTGGAAAGGCACAACAATATCATTCAGAGTTACATTTTGCCATTTTTCCTGATAACTTTGAGGATCGTTCAGGTATTCCTCGTATTTCCTTACAATGGTATTGACTGCAGGATCCCCGCCGCTGATACTTCCCTGCACATTAGTGCCGAACAGCTCGTAAAGCCTCTTGTTTTTCACCGGCACACCGAAAAACTGCCATATTCTGGGCCAGACTCCTGTTGACGGACGTGAAATGGAAGCAAACTCTACGGTAGCATTAACTGTCTGATTGATTTGAGGCTGGGCAAATATCAGAGCCGCATTGGCTTTGTTTTTCTGCGACTTCAGAATTAAATGATCGGCAGTTCCTGTAGTAGCCTTCCCGTTGATGATTAATGTTCTTTCTACCGGAATTATCAGCGCCTTGTCAGATTCATTTAATAAATCACCGATGGTACGATCCTGGTCAAGTATCAAATCTCTGACAGCAGCTGACGAATAATTGTGTATGGATGCAAAAACCACATCTTCTCCGGTGGAGGGTACAGTACCGTAAGTCCAGTTGCTGCCATCTGCCCAGTCGGAACTCAATCCGCCATACCACAGATTCATCTCAACCGGAGTCTGAAGTATAAATTCGTTATTTCCGAGGTCTTTATCGTTAATATTTGCCGAATAAACAGAAACCTCATTGGTCAAAACGGCTCCATTCATATTCTGGGTAATACCATCGACCGTTAACTGGAAAGTTTCGGTGGCATTTATATTCAGCGGTGTTGACAGGGTCCAGTTTACCGAGTGTGTGGAAACATTATAGGTTCCTGACGGATTGCTTGATACATAATTTAATCCGGCTGGCAGATAATCCGTTACGGTATAGTTGCTTCCCGTATGGTCAGCATCTCCTGTGTTTGAAACAGTAATGGTATATGTCAGGTTCTGACCGGGTTTGGCTCTTATCTTATCGGCATTTTTTATAACTCTGAGGTCCGGGATATTTTCCACAAACACCCTGTAATTATCCTGGTTGTCGGTGTAATCCGGATCAAAAGAAATAATCGGGTTTTGATGATTGGCAATGTTGACATTATTCAGTATATTGGTGACACCTTCAGGAAATATAATGGTATCTTTGATTTTGAGTTTGTATGTTTTTACGGTGGTATAACCTATTGGCATTGCACCCGGAGTAAGCCAGACCAGATTACCACCGTTAAATGTTGCACCTCCGGCATCAACAACTTCCATGTAATTTTCATCAAAATTATCGGTTACGGTAACATTATCGCCCTGATAATTTCCTTCGTTTCCATAATTAAGTGTATAGGTAATGGTATCTCCCGGCTCTGCATTTGTTTTATCTGATGTTTTATTTACCCACAGATCGTGTGCAGAAAGCACCAGTGTACTTTCTTCGTAGAAACTAAACGGCTGAGTACCCGACTGATATGTGGGCGTAGTAAGTTCCAGCCTGTTAAGTATGGATGTGTTGTTGGGTATGTTGTCATTGAGTTTTACAGTTACAAGAAATGTGGTCATTCCGGCAGGTAAACTGCTGAAGTTCCATTGATTGTTTCCGGTAAATGTATGCGGTACAGCATTCCCATTGTTGGTTGGAGATGTATAGGAAATAAAAGAAGTCAGAGTGGGGTATATCTCTGTAAGTTTGATATCAGAAACAGAAGAACCGAGCGAATTGTAGATAACCATTTGATAAACAAGCTGGCTGCCGGATTGTACCGGATCGGGAATATCGAGTTTGTAGGCACTCACATACATGTAATCGGGGCAGTTTCCACCGCAAATTTCCGTGGTGAAATCGCGCGAAACCGGTGTGCCGCAAACCACGGGTGTAGCCGTCACAGTGGTAATATTCGGGTTTTGCGGGGTGCCTATGCTCGGATTGGTACCATTGGGCGAAACCAGTTTCATCAAAAACATGGTAGTTGACCCCGGCTGTATCCAATCGGTGTTATTGTTGTTGAGTGGTATGCCATTCAGGTTGTAGAATGAAACGTTGAGTTGCTGATAGGGAGCGGGCTGCTGCGTGGTTGAGATCTGCCATTTATTCCAGATATTTCCGGTGTTAGTGACTGCCACGATGTAAAAGATTTCGGAATTTGACGATGATTTTACCACTCCTCCCGCCTGGCTCAGATTGGCTGTGCAAGTCTGAGTTACTGTAGTGGTGGTAGTATTGGAAGCAAGTGGAGTCGTTACATTATCCGATTGGATGGTGGCAGTGTTGTTGAATACTTCCTGAGGGGGATTCGACAGATAATAACCACCGGAGTAATGCAGGGCGTCAGTAAATTTTTTTCCGATTTTGCCGTAAATGTGAATCACTCCCTCACCAGAGTTTAAATTCCCGAGCTCGGGAATTTCATTTTTTGTCCAGGTGATTTTTCCTGTTAAAGGGTTGTATACACCCTGAGGTGATGATCCGAGATATTCGTAATCACCTCCGGATACAGGAAGCACATCTTCAATAACAACATTTTTCTGAATAGTAGTACCCACATTCCTGTAAGTGATTCTGAATGAAATCTGATCTCCGGGTTTGGCGGTAGCAGGTGCTTCTTTAAATAATTCAAACTGGGCAGAGAGTGGCAAAGTGCCATAACAGACAAAAACAAAAACCAGTATTATTATTCTGAACTGATAAAGGATAAATTTTTTCATATTGTGCTGAATTTTAAGATTTTAATAATTTGGTAATAACGCCTGAGCCTAAAAATGCTCTTGTTGAAAGAAAGAATGTCGGTATTTATTTAGAATTATTCCAGACAAAAATATAGAGTGAACGGATAAAACTGTTATCATTTTTATTTTAATTGTTATCATTTCGTTTGCGGGAATATATTTTATATGATTTTTTAACAGTAAATTGTACTGATTTTTCAGAATTATCACCCGTTTATAACATTAACACAATAAAAACCGGCAAAAAACCTGAAATAAGCAAGCGATTCGTTTTTTCTTTCCTATTTTTGCAATTTCAAATCAAAACAGCACCGTTCATTTACTGTTATGAATGATATGATGAACATGAATTCAGATTTTGAGTCAGGCGATCACGTGGAAGTATTGAGAGTATCGGCGAATGATTTCGATAAAATACGTCCTGCAAAAACGCCCAATTTTTTCAATTTCGAATCGGACTCAATCGGGAGCGGGACTTTTGGTTCTTTCTCTCCCAAAAAAGGGATCCGGATTTTTTACATCTGCTTTATTCCCGGTAAAAATTTCGTCTGGCACAGCCCGCTGATTGATAACAGGAAGAATACTTTATTTTTCAATTACATACTTGAGGCACCTGAAGGCATACGGAGCTCGGTCGGTCAGCATAATTCTGCAGATACACTGTCAGCCAACACATTGCTGATAGATGCCACCAAGTCTGACCGTAAATCACTGAAACTCGTAGCGGGACAAAAAATTGAGCTTTTACAGATTGGTATGTCGGAAGTCATTTTCTCTGATTATATCAAAGCATTGATTCCGAAAACTACCGAAGCTATCAAAAATCACATCCATATCCATTCATTCAAACCAAACAAGGCAGGGTATATGCTCCCACTCGACCTGAAAGAGGAACGATGTATCAGGGAAATTATCCATTGCCCGACGAAAGCCGGGCTCCAGCGATTCTTTACACTCCTCAAAATCAGCGAACTGATGATGCGTTACTTCAGCAAGATTATTAACCGCGATATTTCAGGTATAATCAGCACTGAAAAGATTTCGCTTTCCGAGAAAGATGTTATAGCAAAAATCAAAAAACATGTGGATGAAAATATCAAAAATGACCTTGATGTAAATCTGTATTCTGCCATGTACCAAATGTCTGCTAACCATATCAAAAGCCTTTTTCGCAATATTTACGGATACTCGCTGAGTACATATCACCGCAAGAAAAAACTGAATGAGGCTTACAGCATGCTCCTTGACACGGCTGACAAAAAGAGTATAAAAGAAATAACCTTTTCACTCGGATTTACCTCCATTGCATCGTTTTCGAGGTCGTTTTATAATGAATTTAAAATCAGGCCCTCGGACATCAACCTGAAATTCACAGACCTGAATGTATAACCGGAGCTAATTATCAACACATAATTAATAAATTTCAGGTTATCATAAAACAGAAAAAACAGAACGAAAATGAAAGAACTGCATGATCTGGCCACTCACCCTTTTGACACGAAAACGCTTTCGAAAGTACCGAATTACATTCATTTCAGCGCACCGCTACTGGGGCAGGGTACTTTGGGATGTTACTCACCTTCAGCCGACATCGATATACTCTATATTTCGTGCAGGTCTACCGAGGATTTTGTCTGGAGAAACAATGCCAGTTCGAGAAAAAAAGATGCTTTTTATTTCAATTACCTGCTCAAAGTGCCCAAAGGAGTACAGGCAATCTCGGAAGACGGGCAGACCAAACGATTGCTGACAGAAAACACACTGCTCGCAGATGGTACACTTTCGACAGGCAAATCCATCTTAATGGTAAAAAATCAGATTTTTGAGATATTTCAGGTGGCACTTTCCACCCGGTATCTGGAGTCGCTTCTGAACGAATACCTGTCAGATTTCACCGTGGAAATTAAAAATTTCTGTTACCGGAAAAGTACTGACAGAAGCCAGGTAGGTATTATCCTTCCGATAGAATCGAGGGAGTTAATGTGTATCCGTGAAATTACAAATTGTCCTTTTGACCTAAAGCTTCAGAACGAATACACGAAACTCAAAGTAAATGAACTTATACTCTATTATTTCCAGCGGATGGTTAACGGAGGGATTATGGAAGTTTCGGATGACAGGAGCATATCTGCCTCAGAAAAAGAAAAACTGATAGCCGTTAAAATATTTCTCGAAAACAACAGTCATAAAACTCTTGATTACGATCAACTTGGTAATCTGACCGAAATGAACAAACAAAAACTTAACGGACTCTTCGAACGGGTTTTCGGTCAAAGCATCGTGCGCTATTACAAAACACAGAAAATGCAGAATGCCTGCAACCTGCTTCTGGATATGGAGAAAGACATGAGCGTAAGCGAGATTGCCTTTCAACTTGGATTTTCGTCGGTTTCGTCGTTTTCAAGAGCTTTTTATAATGAATACGGGAAAAGACCTTCGGAATACCGACTAAGTGAATAATCACCCGGAAAGACAAATAAAATAACTAAGAAAAAAGGCATTGATAACACTCTCAGAATATATTTACCTATCTTTGGGATTCAAATTCCACATGGACTTATGAAAATCAGATTTCTACTATTACTCTGCATACTTTGCAACCCGCTTGCCGGAAAAGTCTCTGCTCAGGTGAATGAACCGGCAGACAACCTAAAAAATTACGCTCAGCAGTACATGGCTTTCTCAACCACATATCCCCGTGAAAAGGTTTATGTCCACTTTGACAACACATCGTACTTCCTGGGTGAAACCATCTGGTTCAAGGCTTACGTGGTTCGAGCTGACCGCAATTCACTGAGTGAGTTAAGCAAAGTGCTGTACGTGGAGCTGATCAATCAGGAAGGATATGTGGTAGCCGAGAAGAAACTTAAAATAGAGCAGGGTCAGTGTCACGATAGTTTTTTCCTTCCCACTGCCGGATATGCCGGATTTTATGAAATAAGGGCTTACACACGCTACATGCTTAATTTCGGTGATGAAAATTACTTCACAAGGGTACTGCCGGTATATGACGGGCCGAAAAATGAAGGTGATTACACACCAAAAGTAAGCACGCGGCCTCAATCACAGCGAATTCCGGTGAAACGTCCGGTTTACAGGCAAAATGAACGTATTTCTGTGATGTTCTGTCCCGAAGGTGGTAACCTGGTACGCGGAGTGAAATCAAAAATAGCTTTCAAGGCTACCGGTGAAAAAGGTGAAAATGTAATTATTTCGGGAAATATTGTTGATGAAAAAAACAAGGCTGTAGCTGAAATCTACACAGAATACCAGGGAATGGGTTCGTTTGAATTTACCCCCACCGGAGGTAAATACACTGCAAAAATATCATACAACAACCGCGATTATTCATTTCAGCTGCCTGAAGTTCAGAGCGAAGGATATGTTATTCAGGCAGATAATTCCGACAGCACAAAGCTCCACATCCTGATCCGGAAATCACTCAATCAGAAATCTGAACCTTTAGGACTGTCAGTATCGTGCAGGGGAATCATGTATGCTTTTGAAACTGTTGAACTGAAATCGGAAGATGAGATTAACTTATCACTACCTAAAAACATGCTTCCGTCAGGAGTATCGCAGATTACACTTTTCAGCCCGCGCGGTAAGGTATTCTGCGAAAGGCTGGTATTCACAAATCACCAGAGTGAAATGAGAATCAGAATGACTGAAAACAAAAAACCTCTCCGTCCTTTCGATCAGGTAAGCATGAACTTTCAGTTGAATGACAGGAAAAACAAACCTGTACAGACAACTTTTTCGCTCGCTGTGCGTGATGCCGGAACAAGTTCGGCAGTACCGTATGCCGACAACGCGCTGACAAACCTGCTCCTCTCGTCAGAACTGCGCGGATATATCGAAAATCCGGGTTATTATTTTGAAACTAACGACGCGGGAAGAAAACAAGCGCTTGAATTATTGCTTCTTACGCAGGGCTGGAGCAGGTACGCGTGGAAAGAAATGGCAGGAGTTTCACCTTTTCATCCCGTGCATCCGCTTGAAAAAGAGCTTGCCGTGGAGGGTTCGGTAGTCTCACTGTTTAGAAAATCAATCTTGAAAGATGCGGAAATCATGATGGTGCTGATGACTGACAGCTCCTCACAACGTGCAAAAGCACTCACTGATGCCGAAGGCAAATTCAGTTTTTTACTGCACGATTTTTACGGCAATGCTAATCTGATTCTTCAGTCGAAACTGAACGAAAAGCGTAAAGAAACGAGAATAATGCTCGACAGAGTCTTCAGTCCCCTTCTAAAGCCATTTTTGCATACCGAATTGAACGAACCACACCACATGATGGTATTCAATGGCAACGAAAGCACAGAAAATGCTGCCGAACCTGAATACGATACAGATTCAATCAGTAAAGATCCCGGAATGAGTGAGAAAATGCATATGCTGAAAGACCTGATTGTAACTGCCAGACAAAGACCCATTAAAATCAGCGTGAAGTACGAAGTGGCAAAAGAAATCGATAAAATTGAAGATACAGGCGACTGGAGACCAGCCGATATATACAGTTTTCTGGATAAGATGAACAAGTATTTCTCTTATTCCAACGACAGCGACGGCTCATCAGCAAGGTACAAAGGCAAAAAAGTATATTTCATGCGAGACGATTCGCCCGATCTGGTGGCTTTCAATATCGAAAGTCTGACAACAGGCGAATCAACAGATCAGGTATCAACTCAAAATGAGAACAGCATACCGGCGAATCGAACCAACAGTACCTTCAATGTGCAAATGCCCACATTCGATGAAATAGAATCGATAAATATTATTGAAGACTTCAGCTCCATTCTCCGGTTATTCAGCGGAAGCCCGGATTACGACCCTACAAAAGTAGTAATCGTTGTGATGCATCTGAAGAAAAAGTATCAGGAAGAACCGCTCGGAATACGCAATACAACTTTCAGCGGATTTTCATACCCAAAAACATTTTTCAGTCCTCAGTATAATAACCGCGACTTACCGGCAATGACCGAAGGTGACTACCGCCGCACCCTGTACTGGAATCCGAATGTAACCTCCGACAGTAATGGCAATGCCGATGTTGTATTTTACAACAACGGAACTTGCAAAAATCTCAGCATCAGCCTCGAAACGGTAACTCAAAACGGGATAATCGGAACATTCAATCGTTAGTAAAAATAAAAAAGCAGGAGTTTGCTGCTCCTGCCTTTATTGTTTGTGAAAAAAATACGCTTTTTACAGTTTAATATTGAACACGCAAAACGATTTTGGTTCCATATTCACCAGGAAATTATTTCCCGGAATTTTAATGTCCTCACTTACGGGAACCACAGCTAAAGGATTCTGGAGCGTATTTTCCACATCCTGATCCGGTGATTTTAACGTGGTTTTTTTAACGGCTCTTTCCATACTTTTCAGACCTTTCAGTATGTAATTTACTGATCTGGTGTCATTTGAAGTATTAGCAATCTTCAGAATTATTTCGTTTTTGTTTTTGTCGTACACCGAAGATGCATAAATGCCATCCTGACCTGTAAGCGGTGCCTTATTTTCAGAAGTATTCAGCATGTTTGTTCCGGCATTGTGTCCGTAGAGTTGCTGCACGTAGTAGTTTACGGATCTGACACTGTTTGTGTTGTCAAACCAGATAAGATCGGGGCGCCATTGCCATCCCTGCACGTGAGCAAACAACGGAGCATAGGTACACATGTGCACCACGTCTGCATTCCGCTCAAATCCGGTCATGAAAGCTGCTTCGCAAAGGGCCGATTCGAAGTTGTTTTTTCTGTTTTGCGGATGGCAGGCATATTCTCCTGCAAAAACTTTGGGACCTTTGCGGTCGTACTTGTCATAGCGAGCAGCTCCCGAAAGAAACCAGTTCGGATCTCTGTAATAATGCTCATCGACAAGGTCGGCCCGGAGTCTTTTCATTTCCTGCCAGCCGTATTCAAAGTCTTTGCCGTCGGGGCTCGGTCCGGATGAACCAATTATCTTCATCTCCGGATATCTGGCTTTAATGGCTTTCATGAAAGGTTCCAGACGTTCGGGATAAAGACTACCCCACTGTTCGTTTCCTATTCCGATAAATTTCAGGTTGAAAGGCTCGGGATGACCCATTTCGGCGCGGATTTTACCGTACCGGGTTTCGGTATTTCCGTTGGCAAATTCAATCAGATCCAGTGCATCCTGAATATACGGATCCAGATCGCTGCCTACAGAAACATGGGCATGCTCATCCTTATTCTGGAACTGGCAGGCTAATCCGCAACTCAACACCGGCAATGGTTCGGCTCCTATATCTTCGGAAAGCTGAAAGAATTCGTAGAATCCGAGTCCGTATGATTGGTAATAATCAGGGAAAAACCGGTGGGTGAAAGTGTACTGCCAGCGGTTTTCGTTCAGTTTGCGGTTTTCAACTGGTCCGATCGAGTTTTTCCACTGGTAGCGTGTATTGAGGTCGGTACCCTCTACAATACATCCTCCGGGGAAGCGGAATACTCCCGGTTTCAAATCGTAAAGTGCCTGAGCCAGGTCTTTTCTCAGCCCGTTTTCACGTCCTTTCCAGGTATCGGCCGGGAATAGTGAAACATGTTCCATATCCATCGCTCCTTTGGAAGTTAAGAATATGCGAAGCCGTGATTTGGCATAATCCCGGTCGGATTTCAACATTAGCTCGTATTTTTTCCATTCGCTGCTGGTTACATCCAGTTTTTGCGAAGTGATGATGTTGCTTTCCTGATCGATGAGCTCGATGCGAACAGCCGCATTCTCGCTACCTGCTTTCCGGCTCCATACAGAGAACCGGTATTCACTGTTTTTTTTCACGGCAATACCGAAAAAGCCTTCATTTTCAAGTCCGGTATGTTTGTCGGTATGACCGGAATACGACAGGCGAACGTAGTGAGGATTATTCTGAAACGGTCCGTCGCTTTTGACTTCAATGTTTCCGAAAGTACTCCATCCCATGAAACTTTGAGGAAACTCAAACGAGCGGTTTTTCACCAGTTCGGCATACAAACCACCGTCGGCTCCGTAATTGATATCTTCAAAAAAAATCCCGTACATGGTTTTCTGGATTTCAATTCCGTTTTTCTTAAAATCAACCTGAATGTTATGAGTTTGAGCTGTTGTAAGTTGAATAACAGCAATAAACAGCATGAATGCAATATATTTATTATTTTTTGACATGATACATTTTTTTGTTTACAGAATCATTAAAATTCATAGTTCATTGAATTGACGAGTAAGTTCCGGTCTTTGAATTTGTACAAAAAAGCCCCTTTTTTAGATCCCGACTTGTCAATTTCATCGAGTTTCTCTATAAAATTGAAACTCAGCATTTTCTTTCTGAAGTTGCGCTTATCCAGTGACTTGATGTAAATAGCCTCATAAAGCGACTGAAGATGAGTCATTGTAAATTTCTCCGGCAAAAGATTGAAGCCGATAGGTTCAAGAACAGCTTTTCTCCTCAGAATGGCAAGTGCATCTCTGACCATCTGCGAATGGTCGAAAATAAGGTTTGAAGCCTCCTCAAGGTTCACCCAGAACGCGTTGTGAGCTTTCAGCAGCGAATCGTCGTAATCGTTGATATCAATGAGTGCATAATAGGCACAGGAAATTACCCTTTCGCCGGGATCACGGTTAATCTCGCCATACACTTTTACCTGTTCCATAAATATATTCTCCAGGCCTGTCAGACTTGACAGAATATTGGAAGCTGCCTGATCGACTGATTCATTGCTTTTCACAAATCCTCCCATCAGCGATAAACCACCCTGCTCCGGTTCCATTGCACGCGGGTGTACCAGCAGTTTAATTTCATTATTCTGAAATCCGAAGATAATGCAGTCAACTGCAACCAGAAATAAATGATGTGACTTGTAGTAATTTGAATCGAAAAACATTTATTTTCAGATAAGGAAGGTAAACTCCGGTTGTTTCGGATAACCAGAACCGGAGTTTACATGAATAATTACTTCATTTACCAGAAATACCAGTAGAAAAGAACGCAAAAGATGATTACTCCCAGCGAGCCGATTACATCCCACTTGTTCCAGCTATTGCGAATGAGCTTTTTGTAATCGCTGTTGAAGGTGATAAACTCAATCTGCTGAGCAGTAGGTTTCGGTGTGAACAACGAAACGACAACCATCATTACCATGATGAAAACAAGCAGCCAAATCTCGAAGATAAGCCAGTTTGTCTGCCAGAACCAGGTTGTATTCTCCCACAGCCATCCTGACATCACGTTTTTGCCACTGTTGGTCACAATGTTGGTGAGCAGACGTACCATTCCGATTGCAAAACCAACTATCATACCTGCTTCGCCGGCTTTGGGGGTAATTTTCTTGGAAAAAATACCGAGCACAAAAACAGCCACCATGGCAGGAGCAAGCAGAGACTGAATGCCCTGCAAATAGTCGTAAAGACTTCCGAGGCTCATCATAACAGGAATCCAGACTATACCCAGAATAACTACAACGATGGTAGCAATACGTCCTACCAGCACGTATCTGGCTTCGGTTCTGCCTTTGAAGTTCGGTTTGTAAAAGTCTTCGGTAAATAGCGTGGCGCAGGAGTTGAAAAATGCTGCCAGCGATGCTACAAGCGCAGAAATAAAACCAATGGTAACAATACCTTTGACACCTGCAGGTAAAACAAATTTTACCATGGAGCCAAAAGCTGTATCCGGATTTTCGAGTGTAAATCCACTGTCGGGGCGTGCTGCCAGAGCTGCAGCAATCATACCGGGTATCAGAAACATGAAAACAGGCAACAATTTGAAATAACCTGCAGCAATAGTGCCTCTGCGTGCACGTTTCATCACCACGTCGCTGGCTTCGCCCTTATGCTGCCCGAGTACACGCTGAACGATATGCTGATCGGTAGCCCAATACCAAAGACCGATAATGGAAGCTCCGATAAACACCCAGAAACCGGGATAATCGTCGTAGAGCGGGTCGCCGGTCTCGAAATGGAACATGTGATTGGTTCCATGCGCCACACCATCTACACCTACATTGAGCGTTTTGGAATAGTCGATCATAGCAGTCCAGCCTTCGGCGATGTTACCACCACCGAGGGCAGCCAATCCCAGAAAAAGAACCAGGAACGAACCCAGAATCAGGATTGGAGTCTGAATAGCAGAAAGTGTCATCACCCCCTTCATTCCTCCGAAAACGGTAAAAAGACCTGTGAGTACAATCAACCCGATAGCTCCGTACCAGAAAGGTAGTCCGAGAAGACTTTCCATAAATATGCCGCCGGTAAATGCCGTTACACTTACTTTGGTAAGAACGTATGCCACGAGAGTAATAATTGATAACCACGATCCGGTAGCCGGAGTGTATCTGTTTTTCAGAAAGTCGGGCATCGTGATAATTTTCCCGAGTTTATTGTTCATCAGTTGATAGAATGGCACGAAAAGCCATCCGAGGATGAGAATCATCCAGCCCTGCATTTCCCAGTGTGCCATACCTACGCCTGCTTTTGCGCCGGTTCCGGCCAGTCCCACGAGGTGCTCTGAGCCAATGTTTGCTGCAAAAATAGCTGCTCCGATTATATACCAGGGTTCTCCCTTACCGAACAGGTAATCTTCGCTGTCAGCTCCGGCCTGCGATTTTTTGTGCTTCTGAACCGACCGGTAAACAGCCCATCCCACCGCTACAATACCGACTGCAATAATAATCCAGTCGAGCCAAATAAATTGATGTGAATTCCAATTCATATATTACATCTTTTGAGTATTAGTTTTAATTTGATTATTTGTTAACTCCAAACTTATAAATACAGGTACTTTGATATACTTTTCCGGGTTCCAGTATTACAGAAGGCCACTGAGGTTTGTTTGGGCTGTCAGGATAATGCTGAGTTTCAAGACAAATTCCTGTTCGTTGATTGTAAACAATGCCTTTTTTGCCTTTCACACTGCCGTCCAGGAAATTTCCGGTGTAAACCTGTATTCCGGGCTCGTTGGTATACACCTCGAGTGTTACACCCGATGCAGGTGACACAACCCTTGCAGCTACCTGATTCACATCACCAGCTGTATTCAGCACCCAGTTGTGGTCGAATCCGTTGCCATTTTTCAGTTGAATGAAATCATAGTTATTTATTTCCTTTCCAACTGTTTTAGGAACAGTGAAATCCATCGGAGTTCCTTTTACCGCAACAATTTCGCCGGTAGTCATGAATGTACTGTCCACCGGAGTGAAATTATCGGCATTGATGTAAAGTTCATCATCTGTCACAGGTTTCGAGGGATCGCCGCCAAGATTGAAATACGAGTGATTACACATGTTTATCACTGTTTTTTTGTCCGTTTTTGCACTCATGTCAATTTTGATAGCATTATCTTCGGTGAGCGTATAAACTACTTTCGCTTCCACATTTCCGGGGAAGTTCATATCGCCATCGGGTGAGAAACGTGTCATTTCGATGGTTGAATCACCCGTTTGTATTACATTTCTGTACACCTGATACTGCCAGCCCTTCGGTCCTCCGTGAAGGCAATGCCCGAAATTGTTCTGTGGAAGCTGAATGATATTACCGTCAATAGTGATTTTACCCTGATTGATACGGTTGGCATAACGCCCTATAGTCGCGCCAAAATCGCTGGGAACATTTATATAATCACTAATGGAGTCAAATCCAAGAACCACATCTATCATTTTGCCTGTTTTGTCCGGCACCATAACCGAAACAATTCTTCCGCCAAAATTGGTGATGGTAACTTCCATACCGGCTTTATTTTTCAGTACATACAAACCGGTCGTATCGCCATTCACTACTGTCTGAAACTTGGTTTTATCCAATCCCGAAAGTATTTTTTCTTCTTTGCGGGTGCAACTGAACATAACCATTACAGCCACGAACAAAAATAAAATTCTGGTTTTCATAGTATTCTTCTTTATTTGTTAAACAAATTATCTTCAGTAAATTTACCTATTGCTGCATACTGTCTGTACATTTCGAGATACAACAGGTGGTTGTTCATGTCGGGCTGATATTCCGAAGAGAATCCCATTCCCATTGCGTTCTGGGCATCTTCCACCTTACTGTAAACTCCGGCTGCCACTGCTGCAAACATGGAAGCTCCGAATGCGCATGCCTGATCTGATTTGGCCACTTTGATGGGCATTCCAAGCACATCTGCCATCACCTGCATCACGAAGGGCGATTTAAGTGCTATTCCACCGATTCCAATCACTTCATTTATCACCACTCCGTTTTCCCTGAAACGATCAACAATCGCCTTCGATCCGAAAGCCGTGGCTTCCACAAGCGCTCTGAAAATAAGCGGTGCAGAGCTCGCCAGAGTCAGTCCGGTGATGGTCCCTTTCAGCATCTGGTTGGCATCGGGTGTCCGTCGGCCGTTCATCCAGTCGGTAGCCAGTACGGTCGATTCCGTAACCGGTATTTTCATGGCTTCTTCAGATAAAACGGGGATAATCTGATCCAGTGTTTCATCAATCAGTTTCTGTTTGGTATCCTCGTCAATGAGTGTTGATTTTGCCAGAATATTCTCAACAGGCCATGCCACAACCCTTTTGAACCAGGCATAGATATCGCCGAAAGCCGATTGACCGGCTTCCAGACCTACCATTCCGGGAATAACCGAACCATCCACCTGACCGCAAATGCCGGGTATCAGTTTGTCGCCCATGGTATCGTAGTCGGATACCATAATGTCGCACGTGGAGGTACCTATGATACGTACCAGCGCTCCGGGTTTAATTTCAGCTCCAACGGCACCCATATGAGCATCGAAAGCGCCTACAGCTACTGCCACAGATGTAGTAAGTCCGAGTCTTTCAGCCCATTCAGGTGTAAGATTACCCACTTTCATATCACTTGAGCAGGTTTCGGTGAACAAACGGTTGCGAAAACCAGCCAATACAGGGTCAAGTGCTGTCAGAAATTCTTCGGAAGGCAGACCGCCCCACTCTTCAAGCCACATGGCTTTATGCCCCGATGCACAACGGCTGCGGTACATTTTTTCGGGTGTGGATACTCCGGTGAGCAAGGCTGGCATCCAGTCGCAATGTTCTACAATGGAATATGCAGCCTCACGTACCTGCTCGTCTTCGCGAAGCACATGCAATGCTTTAGCCCAGAACCATTCGGATGAATAGATTCCTCCTTCGTACGACGTATAATCAATATCCCATTTACGGGCCAGTTCGTTGATTTCATTTGCCTCTCTGATAGCTGTATGGTCTTTCCAAAGCACAAACATGGCATTGGGATTTTCGGCAAACTCAGGAAGCATGGAAAGCGGAGTACCATTTTTATCGGTAAATACCGGTGTGCTGCCGGTAGTATCGAATGCAATGCCCACTACCTGTCCGGCTGTGCCCGCAGGACATTTAGCCAGTGCATCTTTTACCGTAAATTCGAGTACATCGATGTAGTCCTGAGGATGCTGGCGATACTGGTTGGCGGCCGGGATGCAGAATTTTCCTTCCATCCAGCGCGGATAATATTTCACGGAGGAAGCTAATTCTTCACCGGTTTCGGCATTAATGATTACCGCCCTGGCCGAATCACTTCCATAGTCTAAACCTATTACGTATTTCATAGTAGTTTATAGTTTATAGTTCACAGTTTATAGCCCGTTAATCCGGTAACTATAAACTGTGGACTAAGTTTATTATCTCAATGCTCTGTTGAGCATGTAGTACACTTCGTTATTGCGAAGATCCTGCTTGAAGTTACGCATGGTTGTGTCGTTGTCAATCAGGAGCATTTCCATATCAGCTATTTCGGCAAAGTCTTCCATGTGTTCTTTAGTAAGAGCAAACGAGAAACTGGAGTGGTGAGTGCCACCGGCCTGTATCCAGGCTCCTGCTCCGACTTCGAAGTTGGGTTGCGGAATCCACAACGCGCAAGCCACAGGAAGTTTTGGTAAATCGTTGGTTTCGATTACATCCACAACATTTACAATCATCCGGAACCGATTTCCCATATCAACTATCGTACAGGCAATTCCCTGTCCCTGATGTGCCTGGAATACCAGTCGTGCGCAGGTTCCGGCATCGCCGATACCCAGGAAATGAACCTGGAGCTGAGGTTTCTGATTGGTGATTGAGGGGTTAATTTCGAGCATGTGAGCCTGCAGAATCGAGCTTCTTTCTCCTTCGAAATTGAGGGTATAATCTTCGAGGAATGAGCAACCACCTTCGAGTCCTGCTCCCATTACCCACATGGTACGAACGAGTGCCGCTGTTTTCCAGTCGCCTTCAGCACCAAATCCGTAGCCGTCCTGCATCAGGCGCTGAGAAGCAAATCCCATGAGCTGGTCCATACCTTCGAGTTCATCAAAACTGGTTGTGAATGCTTTTGCCCCTTTTTCTTCGAGGAAGCGGCGCAGACCTATTTCCTGAGCGGCAGCAGCACGTACATGGGCGTGATTTATACCACCTTTGGCAGCATCAGGAGCTATGTCGTAGAGTTTATCGTATTCTGTAACCAGTGCATCAATTTCTTCCTCTTTCACGGCATTTACGTAAGGTACGAGTTTGGCAATCGGGGCATTATCCACATGATATCCCATACGAATTTCAGCTTCTACTTTGTCGCCATCGGTTACCGCCACATTGTTCATGTTGTCGCCAAAACGGATAATCCGCATATCCTGAGCATCAGCCCATGCTACGGATACACGCATCCATGTAGAAATTTTGCGGTGAGTTTCCTTGTCTTTCCAGTATCCGACTACAATTTTGCGTGGTTTGCGCAACCGTGCGGTGATAAATCCAAATTCGCGGTCGCCGTGAGCGCTTTGGTTGAGGTTCATGAAGTCCATATCAATGGTATCCCATGGGATTTTCTCGTTGTACTGGGTGTGGAGGTGAAGGAGCGGTTTTTTGAAATCCATCAATCCATGAATCCACATTTTAGCAGGTGAGAAAGTATGCATCCAGGTGATTACACCCACACATTTCGTATCACCGTTTGCTGCCCTGAAAATTTCTGAAATTTCAGCCGATGAATTTGCTGTTCCTTTATAAACCACTTTTACCGGGAGATTTCCCAGTTCATTCAGTCCTTTTACCATTTCGGTTGAGTGTGCATCCACCTGCACCACCGCATCGCCACCATAAAGAAGCTGAGCTCCGGTAACGAACCATACTTCGAAGTCATTGTAATTAATCATTTTCTTAAAATTTTTTGGCCCTGATATGTTTTAATTCATCATCAGGGAAGGTTGATAATATTGTTTCTTTTGATTTTTTATTGTCCGTAATATGCATTTGGTCCGTGTTTGCGGAAAAAATGCTTTTTTATCAGGTTTTCGTTCATTGTCAGGTTCGGATTCAGTCCGTATGCAATGTATGCCATTTTGGCTACCTGTTCCATCACCACAGCGTTGTGTACGGCATCAGCGGCATTTTTCCCCCAGCTGAAAGGACCATGATTCTTTACCAATACACCGGGCACATAATCCGGATTGATATTCCTGAAACTTTCGATGATTACAGTTCCGGTATCCTTTTCGTATTCGCCTTCCACTTCGTTCTGTGTCATATCGCGGGTACAGGGGATTGCCTCACTGAAATAATCGGAATGGGTTGTTCCGATATTCGGAATGTCAAGACCGGCTTGCGCCCATGATGTTGCGTAAGTGGAATGAGTATGCACGACTCCACCAATATTGGGAAATGCCTTATACAGAGCCACATGAGTAGCAGTATCGGAAGATGGTTTGTAGCTTCCTTCCACTATATTGCCATCCAGGTCTACCACAACCATGTGTTCAGGTTTCATCTCGTCATACGAAACTCCGGATGGTTTGATGACAACCAGATTTGAGTCACGGTCGATTGCACTTACATTTCCCCAGGTGAAGATAACCAATCCGTGTTTTACCAACTCTAGATTGGCTTGAAAAACAGTTTTCTTTAATGATTCCAGCATCTGAATAAGTTTATTTTATTATTTATTAAGTGTATATTTTACACTTATAGTTCGTGGCAAATATATTAATAATATTCATGAAAACAATTTTATTTCACTATGTTTTACAACACATATTTATCCTTATAGACTGAATTTTGTGTTAAAAAAGAGTTTGCCTTTCGTCTTGATAATACTATAAGGTTAAACCTAAAGAGGGGATCATGTTTGCCATGCTCCCCTCTACTGCTGATGCCCCGAAGTATTATTATTTTCTTATAAACCAGTTTTGCCTGGTCATCAGTTTGTCTCTGATTGTTTCCCTGTTTGAAGTGTGTTTAGCCGCTACTTTATCAGCCAGATAGGCATTGTCGTTTCTTCGTATGGCAAACCGCATGAGATCCTGAAAGCGATTTCCTTCAAAAGCTGTTTCGAGCGCCAGTTCTTCCTGAATTTTATCTTCGACATATTCCACAGAGTCGTTTAATCCCGGCAAACGGGGAATTATATAGTATGTTGTATCCAGATTTACATTGCCCAAACCTCTCATTCTGATTCCTATATTATTATCAAACTTCCGGTCTCTGAAGTCGAGATAATCAGGTACATCGACAGAATCGACCTCGTTGTACGGTATGATCTTTTTATTATTGAGAGTGGCAGCGCTAAGTCCGTGTTTAAGTACTGCAAATGCCATGTTAGGGTTACCTGCCCTGTTCACAGCTTCGGCATATCTCAGGTACAGCAGCCCCACTCTGTAGATCATGATGATTTTGCTTGTGTTTTTTGCAGATGTGGTGAGCAAATTCATCTGAGCATACTTTGTAATGTATTTCATATCCGAGAAATCATTCAGATTATAATTCAGCACAGTACCTGATCCTGAAGTTGTTCTTTCGGGTTTTTGTTTTGAAACCGATCCGATTATTCTCATATCACCCAGTGTATCGAGTGTGGCAGACTGATAATACATTTGATTTCTCCACTTATTCTGAGCTACTTCAGACGAGATAAGTTCTGCATTAAGAATCAGGCTGTCCAGATGAAATTTATAACTATATTCGTTGGTTGTTGCTATGTTGGTAATATATTCGGCTGAACCGGTGGAAAAGAGACCAAACCAACCGCCTCCATACATTGTGAAGCCACCGGAGAATCCATTATTTATCACATTGCGGTTTGTTTCGTATCGGTTGTTCAGAATTGTGTAACTGTTTTCGTCGATCAGGTCTTTGTATTCCCGGGCTGCATTGGTGTACTGACCAGTCCAAAGATACAAGTCGCCCAGGATAAATTTAACAGGAAAAAATGAGTATGTTAAGCTGTGGCTGTTAATGGTGAAATCAAAATTCGGACTCAACACATCTCTTATGGGAGTAAGTTCTTCAATTAGAATCGGCGCGAGTTGCTCGAAACTCAACGGCTTTTCGGCTTGAATGGCCCCGGCCTGTGAAACGGAAAGTACAGGTTCGTCGTAATACACTGCCGAGCCAAAATTGAGGGCAATCTGCATATAGGTCCAGGCTCTGATAGCTTTACAGGCGGCAGTAAATTTTTCGCTTCCTTTAAATGGGGCTTCGGCTATTTTGGATATGATGTAGTTGCTGTTATTTATCACTGAATAATAGTCGTGAATGTTAGCAGCATAGGGATTCCCGGGCGACACTTCAAAATTATTAATCTCTTTCAGATACAGATTAGCTTTAGTGTCGGCATCCATCAGATCGCCCCGGAGTTCTCCGAGCAAAACATAGCTGTTAACAATATTCTGCAATTGCGAAAACAATCCGAACATGGAATAGAGCGAGTCATTTCTGGCAGTCATGTTAAATTCATCAGGAAAGACTACCCGTTCGGAGTCAACGTCTAGCATTTTATCGCATCCGATAACAATATTACCGACGATCAGCATTGTTAGTATACTCTTTACTATATTTTTCATAACATACTAATTTTTATAAGTTGAATTTAACACCGGCATAGTAGCTTTTTGTTGAAGGAATAAGTCCGGCATCGATGCCCTGATAATAAACAGAGTTCATTGACGATGATTCCGGATCGAGCCCTAAATAACTGGTAAAAGTAACAAGATTATTGGCAGAAATCCAGAATTGAATACCTTCGATGAAATTACTTTTTACCGGCAGCTCGTATGAGAGTGTTAATGTTTTTAGTTTCAGATAAGAACCATCTTCAATCCAGCGGTCGGAAAAGCGTGAATTACCCATCGGATCGGCATAATACGATTTCGGGATATCGGTATTCTGTCCTTCGAAAATCCACCGGCGCAGCATTGCTGAAGTCTGGTTACTGAAGTCAGATCCGGATTCAAGTTTGCTTCGCTGATAATTATACACATCATTTCCGTAGGAATAAGTAAATATCGTGTTGAGTGCAAACCGTTTGAAAGAAATTTTACTGGTAATATTACCGTAATAATCGGGATTGGGATTTCCTATCACCTGTTTGTCAAGTTCGTTTATCAGCTTGTTACCGTCCGGGTCGTCAAAGATCATGTCGCCCGCGCCAAAATAAGTAAATGTTCCATCCGCGTTTTGTATGTGTAAACCGGCTGTTTCGGCATCCGATTGTCTGGCAAAGACTCCTTTGGTTTTATACCCCCAGAATGATCCGGCCGGATTTCCGACAGCTGTAATTACCTGGCCGTCGTACACCGAAGTCAGGTATTCCCCTCCGGGCAACGAAGTGATTTCGTTTTTATAATGCCCTACAGTAGCGCCAATTTCCCATTTCAGATTTTTCAGATTCAGCGCACGCCAGTTGAGCGAAGCTTCGAATCCGTTATTTTTAAGTGTACCATCATTGGTCCAGTATTTATTCAGCCCCGACACATAGGGTAAGTCTTTGATTACCAAAAGATCAGAAGTATTGCTTAAAAAATAATCGAACGTGGCTGTGAGCCTGTTGAACAGTGTCAAATCGATTCCGATATTTGCTCTGCGGGTGGTTTCCCATTTCAGAGCCGGATTTTCGAGGTTGGCTATTACCAGGCCGTTTGCCTTACCAAGAAATCGCATAAAGGCAAAATAAGCCAGGGCGTCATTATCCAGAATTCCATCGTTGCCGGTTACGCCGTATCCGGCTTTCAGCTTCAGAAAACTGATAAAATCAAGCGACTGCATGAACGACTCGGCAGAGGCTGTCCATGAAACATTTACCGAAGGGAAAACTCCCCAGCTTTTTCCCAGAAGGCTTATGCCGCCTTTCGTTTCGTTGCCGAAACGTGAAGATGCATCCATGGCAGCTGTGAGCGAAACAAAATACCTGTTGTGTAAATTATAATCCACGCTGGCATAATTGGATATCGATTTGGTCCGGTTATTCAACCCTTTTACCTGAAAGAAATCGCGGTTTCCAACGATTGTGGTATTGTTATTTTGCCCGGTATTATGTTCTTCGATGTAATCAGATTCATAATAATTGCTTGAAAACCGCCAGCCCAGCAGGGCGCTGATGTGGTGAATTCTGTTGAAATCTTTCACGTAGGTAAGTCTCGAATCGTCGAAAATTCCGGTATTGCGCATTACCTGGCTGTTAATTTCATTGTATGAAATTCCCATATTGGGGATTACCCGAACAGGTTTGTAAAACAGGGGTACAAATCTTCTTTCCACTGACTTGTCAAGATTATAGTCGAACATGGTACTCAGCGTAAGTTCGGGCGTGATGCGCACTTTGGGCATGAACCCGATGTTGAGTCTGAATTTTTTATGGTTGTTGATTGAGTTCTGAATATAAGCAGCGGGATTTCCGACATCGAAACTGTCAGTTCTGGCGTAGTCCTTAGCCAGTTCGCCTGAAGAAGTATAATTGTATGGATTCAGGATGGGTGATTTGATTTTGCTCATCCATACAGGTGATGAATACCGGTTAATCCCGTCGTCGAGCAGACTTCGCTCTATCCGGCTGAAACCTACATTCAATCCCGCCATGATGTACTTGCTGAAAGTCAGATCGGCATTAAAACGTGAATTGATTCGCTGGAAACTGGTGGTTTTTACTACTCCTTTGTTGCCTGTATATCCTAACGAAAAATAATACAGTGCTTTATCATCACCTCCGGTAACGTTGATATTGTAACTGTTCACATTCCCGTTCTGGTAAACTTCCTTTGACCAGTCGGTATTGTTACGGTACATGTAGTAAATCATCGGATCAGACGGATCGGCTCCGAGGAACTGGAAACGGGACGAACCGGAATTCCAGTCGAATCCCTGAGTTTTCAGCAGGTCACTTGCATAAATCCTGAATTCATCCCCTTTCATCATGGGAAATTTCGACGGACTTGTGATATATCCGGCAAGGGCGCTTACATTGATTTTAGTAACAGGAGAGGTCCCCCTTTTTGTTTTGACAATGATCACACCGTTGGATGCTTTGCTGCCATATACCGATGTACCATCTTTAAGCACCGATATACTTTCGATATCACCTATATCAATATTATCGAGCGTATTGGAGAAAAAGCCCTGATGAACAGAAGTAGCATCATACAAGCTATTCCATATCACACCATCCACAATGAACAAAGGCTGAGCGTTGGCATTCAGCGAGTTAATTCCTCTGATAAAGAGAGAAGCACCTGTACCGGTTAATCCGCTGCGGGTAATTCCCCTGACATCTCCGCTGAGTTCGTATTGGAGCAGTTCGTCGGCGGTCATAGCATTTGAATTATCGGTTTGTCCGGTTGACTTCACCGATGAAACCACCGCCGATTTTCTTTTTTCACCTGTCAGTGTGTTGATATTCTGAAAGTAGTTTGAAAATTTGTCCGAAAACAATTCGATCTCCAGATAATCTCTTCCCCTGAGCGATACTTCCGTAGGCGTATAATCGTAGGCAACAACCTTCAGAATACTGTTCAAAGATGGCAACTGTATAGAAAAATTGCCCTTATCGTCAGTTACAGCCGATGCTTTATTGTCGAGGTCTGAAATCTGAGCGGCACTTACCGGATTTTTTGTGTGCGAATCCACTACCACACCTTTTACCGTTATTGAACTTCTATTATCTGCGGGATTCTGTGCAATCAATCCGTACCAGACAAAAAGAAGCGCTGCAAGAGCTGTCATTCTGCCAAGTTTTCTGTTGAGAATCGTGCAATCCATATCTGCTATTTTAATATATTTATTCATTTTCTGATGCTTTTCACTGTAAGGTTTTTATAATACCGGTTCAAGAATGATGCAATCAATCATTATATCATCTTTTTCCTTAGTATTTACAGACTCGATTCTCAGAGATACCTTAATTTGTTTTACCAGATCGGCTACTGTGGCAGCACTGAATACTGTATTGCTGTACGGGAAAGTAAAATCCTTCACAACCAGCATTTTATGTACTTTAGTCGGATCGGTTGTGAATACGGCTACAGCAGGATCGTTTGGTTTCAGTACGTTATTTGCAGCGCCAATCGCCGCATTTGCAACCTGCTGACCGGAGCTGTTGGTGTAGGTGAGGTAGAATTTCACCTGATAGGGCTTTTTGTCATTCGGGTCGATAATGCTTTTCGGTACGAAGACACAATAAATGTTGTATCTGGCCGAAAGCGTATTGGGAATGCTATAGGTGGCGTATAGTTTTGAAAGCTGGTTCAATGAGGCGTCTCTCAAAACCAGATAATAATTGTTTGAAACCGATATGCCGGTGCCAACGCCTGAATTGACACTCGCGCTCAGGTTTGAGAGTGTCCGGCCAAACGTGTTTTCAGCCTCAATTCTGAGAGGTTTGAACCACGAAACGGTATCAGGAGTATTCCACGAACTACGGATAAATGACAATCCGTTGCTCATAACAGATGGCTGCAATCCGTTGAACAGATAATCAGGATTGAAGAATTTTGTATTCGATGTGGAAACGAGCGGATTAACCGGCGACGGAGTCTGTATTTTATTTCTGAAAAACAAGTCTTTCACCAGTGTCCAGCTTGCAGAGGCTCTTTGCTGCACCGCTCCTCCGTCGGCTTGGGTGGTATTGAAAAATGGATATATCTTATTATAAGCCTCTGTCCATGCCTTATTGTCGGGCAGAATGGCCGTGTACAGGCTGTCTTCATCGTTCAGGCTTGCCAGCCTCGTGAGCACAGGGTTTGTTGTTTTGAAAACAGAATCCTTAAATACACCGTCTTTATAACTTCTCTCTTCATCAAACTCCTGTCTGGTGAGCGAATTAATATATGTTCTTAACGAATCGAGTCCCGGTGCGCTGTAAATAAATTCCCAGATATTCTTTTTATAAGGAGCGTATCCTCCGATGATATGTAGCATTCCGTTGGCTGCAGCCATATCAGCTGTTGTTATTTTTTTCTCGTTGAAATAGTATCCATCAACCTGTTTTTCGAACGGGATAAGCTTGTTGTTCAGCATGAGCATTACACTCCGGCTGATACCTGAAGTAGTATATGAAAACATTGTAATGTGATTCTTTACAATTTCCAATGCCAGTCCGGAGTCGTCGGTGTTCAATCCGCTCAATGCCTGGTTGGATGGTGCCCAGACAGTAAAAGTCTGAGGTTTGCTCAGTATTGAATCATACCCGGTAGTTTCGAGCATTTTGGTGAAAGTACTCAGGTCGGGCTGTGATTTGATGAAATCATACAGATTCAATTCACTTTTATCGGCCGGTAATGAATGGTAGTGCGCATCCCATTCTTCGCTGCACGAAGTAACAGTGAACGCAGCCAGCACAGATACCAGCATCAAAGCACCATAATATCTAAGTTTCATAGCCATTTTTATATTATTGTATATTTTAATCGCATTATTAATAGATGTCTTCGCTTTCCAGTACGCTGGTAGGAACAAATTCGAGATAATCAAACATAAACTCACCTCCGCTCAATCCTTTTACGGTAAGCACATGATTGGTTGGTTCGTGAAAAATGTAAGTTCCCATTATTCTTCTGAGCGCTGCCGGACTGAACCGGGCATTTTCTCCGTCGGACCAACCGGTCTGAACTACCTTATAGCAAGCCGGTCCTTTCATGAATCCCCTGTTACGCATCATTTTATCGTTTTCGAATCCCTCCATGTCAGCCTGTACGGTACGGGGAGTTTCGTACCCGATGGATACGTCGGTAGCGTAATTGTTCAGGTTAAGAGGTACTCCTGCCGGGATATTATCCAGATAAAGCTGAGCAACTCCCCGTTTACCGTTAGTGAGGTATCCGAAGCGAACCTCATACGTTCCGGCCGGTATGGGCGGAGTAATGATGGAGAAGTCATACAGATTTCCTGAAGTGGCTCCCAGGAAAATTTCATCCCCTTCGTAATTCTGATATCTTGCATCGGCTGTGAGGTAACTTACTACGGTTTGCTCCGAAGTACTTAACCTGTCGATGTAATTACGGGGCAATTTAAACTGCAGGTTCGGACCCGGGCCCGGACTCGTGATTCCTCTGCCGCGCATATTGTTGTTTGTAAGTTCGGGGAAGAAACTTGATCCGTCAAAGCGTAAACGCTTGGTGGAATGTTCGGCTTCCACATTCTGGTCGTAAGCCAGTATTCCGTCAATTTCGTGATAAACGCCGTTTACAGCATCATTATCGTAATTGGTTGTGATGTTTATGTATTTGCCTGTTTCCCTGATATAATTCAGAATATTTGTCTTACCTTTCAGCCTGTCCTTTTTCACTTCTATGAGTGTATTGGGGCACATGGTTTCAAGATATTCATACATATCTATCGTTTTGAGCATATGACCTGTATCGTAAGCATCAATGAGTTTTGAATAACTCATCTGCTTATTGATAATATGATATGCGATGAAACGGTTCAGGCTGTTACGCGGATCTGTTATGCTGGTAATGTTTGCATCGTCGGGATATACGGTGTTGTAAATACCGGCTGCATAAGTCTTCAGACTTGCCAGATCGGTTATCCCGTTTTTGGCATACGTATCATTGCTTTCGACAAACAAAGTATAGCCAAATTTTCTCGACAGGGGTATTTCATGGTAATACCACTGGTTTGATTCGCGTGTTACGGTAATGAGATGCCTGAAGTCTTCGGGATCATAGGTATCGTCCTTGTACCTTACGAGCGAATCGGCCAGGCCGGTAGCCAGAAGTGCTTCGTAGAACAGTGAAAACTTCGGATCAGCCGAAATCACCTCCACAATTCCTTCGCGGGTAGGATTGAGCACCTCATCGATAAAATGAATGACACCGTTGTGAACCACTACATTGTTCTGAATAATTTTTGAGGTCTTGTTGACAAATGCTTCGCCATTCTGGCCGAATGAAATAGCCAGATACCTGTCGCTCATGGACATTTGCGGCAAACGGCCGACCACGAAATTGGAGTAGAGGACTTCAGCTCCGTTGATCAGGTGATCATAAGCAATCAGTTTCAGCGAATCGAGTGAGAATTCGTCCATCGATTTTTTTCCTCTGGCCTTGTAGAAAGCTTTCATGGCGTCATTTGTAGGCGCAAAGCATGTGTATGTGCCATACGTATTGAGCAGCGAGATCACTTTTGTTGTATCGAGCAACCGGGCAAATTCCGAAAATTCGGCAGAATCGGCAAGAAACTGCCCCATCATTTTACTCTGGAATGTGTACAGGTTTTCTCCAACCTGGTCGGAATTACAGGATGAAAGCAGGAAGAAACTCCCCCCAAGTATCACAAGCATGATTTGAAACTGCCTGCGTATTTTTATCGCGATTTTTGTAATTGTTTCCATATTTATTCGCATTTTTTATTAACGTGACGAAGAATTGTTTTCTTCATAAAATGGATTCTGAGTCAGCTTTGGATTGGCTTCAATCTCCCATCTGGAGATTGGCATATACATGGCATCCATCACGAGTGCCCCTAATGTGGCTGATGTGGCTGAAGACAATTTATGATCGACATACGAATTCAGTGTGTAAGTCGAATTTTCGCGCCGGGCTACTCTCATCAGGTCGAACCATCGTTTCCCTTCGAAAAGCAACTCTCTCTGCCGTTCGCGCAGCACCAGTTTTTCCATCTCTAACTTTGTGGGATAATTGACTGTTTTGAGCGAATCGGCATCTTCGTTGGAACGGAGGTATGTTTCGTTTATCAATTCCATAGCTTTATTGAAATTATCTTTCCCGTCTTTCTGCACCAGGGCTTCGGACTTCATAAGCATTACGTCAGAGAGTCTGTAAATAATCCAGTTAGGCGTATTTGAGCGATGATTATACACGCTTGTTCCGGCTGTTGATTCCAGTCGCTGTACTCCGGCATACTTGAATATGAAGAAATTTCCACCGAAACTGAAATAAAAATCGGTAGCTCTCACGTCCTTCTCACTTTCGATCACGTTAGAGTTGACTTTGTACACAAACGGGCTATAGGCGCCGGGTGCATTTGTAGGGGGTCCTGCATCGTGAGTCAGTGTGGTCGGGAATCCGATGGAACCCATTCTTTTCGAAGAACTTCCGTACAACTCCTGAACAGCCCGGTTTTCGTTCACATTCTCTTTGAACTGCAATTCAAATATACTTTCGTCGGAATTTCCGAGATAAAAGACCTGACTCAGTAAATTCCTTCCCTCTGCAAGGGAGTATTCCTTGTTTGCCAGCACACGGTCGCAGGCTTCGATACACTTATCGTAATCCTGTTTCCACAGATACACATCGGCAAGCAGACTGTTGACCATGCCGAGGGTAACGCGTCCCTTGTTGTATTCGGTGTTTCCATAATCAAGCGGAGCATTGTCAGCGGCAATCAGCAGATCGCGAATGATATTGCTGATGATTGTTTCCTCGTTATTTTTCGGTTTTTGATAATTCTGCGTGTCATTTATACTTGCATCTTCTATCCATGGCACTTCCCTGAACGCCCGAACGAGGTAGAAATACGCGAGGGCCCTTATGGTCAACGCTTCGGCCTGTACGCGTTTCAGGTCAAATTCTGTAAAGTTATTATCACGTTCGGGTACCGTGGGTGCGTAATGCAGCAGCGTATTGCAATAATTGATTACGGTATAAAAAGATCCCCATGATGCATATGTATTCACGGTGGTGAGGTTGCCTTCAAGTATCCGCTGCATATCATACAGTTCGCTCGGGAAACCTGAACCATTGATCATGTTGTCTGATCTCAGTTCGCCCCACACTATCATTCTGTAGATTACACCCGGCTCTGTGAGTCCGCGATAACAGGCGGCGAGTACAGCCTGTACGTCCGATTCGGATTTCCAGTATTCTTCAAGTATGATTTCACTTTCGGGTTTTGTATTGAGCCATTCGGTACAAGCCGAAAAACTCAACAAAGCCACAAAAAAACTGAATATTATAATTTTCGTTTTCATATTTTCGTTTGTTATAATCCTATTGAAATGCCGAATGTAAAGTCCCTGGTGCGCGGAGTAGCAGAGTTATCCACACTTAGTCCGCGGTTGGAGGTCAGGGCTCCGTATCCAACTTCGGGATCTACTCCGGTATATTTGGTAAAAACCAGCAAATTATTGAATGTCAGATAGAGGTTCACCTTTTCGAGATTCAGAGGTTTCAGCACGTTATTCGGGAATGAATAGTTGAACGTGAGGTATTTGAACCTGAGAAACGAGCCATCTTCCACGTAACGGTCGCTCCCGAGCCAGTTGAAACCTTCGCGATATAATGCGCGGGGCATTTCAGTAACATCTCCATCAACTCTCCAGCGCCAGTTTACAGCTATACTCTGGTTGTTGTCGTCGTACATATTCTCAGCATACATCCTGGCCATATTAATGATTTTATTGCCGTACCTGAAGTTGAAAAACATCTTCATATAAAAATTCCTGTACCTGAATGTAGGTCCGAATCCCCCGTTGATTTTCGGATTAGCGTTGCCGAGGTACACAATATCGAGTTCATCTATGCTTCCGTCGTTATTGATATCATCGTAGATGGCATCGCCTCCCCTGAAGCGGTATTTCGTGGTCTGTCCGTAGGCAAAATACATATATTTCGGATCGTTGTTCTGATCCAGAATCACATTTCCCGATGCATCTCTGGCTACCGGTGCATTTTCCTGTGATCCGGGAACAAACTTATCGTACTGATACACACCCTTGTACCTGAATCCGTAAATGGATCCGAATGAATTCCCTTTCTGGATGCGGGTCAGGTAAGAGCCGTTCTGGTAGTTGAAATCACCATTATAGCTATCCAGAATGCCCTGATACAAATCGACAAGTACATTGGTGTAGTTTGACAGGTTGAACGAAAAATCAACACTGAAATCGCGGCTTTGAATGAATCTGTTTGCATAGAAATTGACTTCCCAGCCTGAATTGTCCATTACTCCCCCGTTGATATAAGATAAGGAGCTGAATCCGGATATCTGAGAAATAGCCACGTTGGGGAACAATAAATCCTTGGTGTTTTTCCGGTAGAGATTGATATCGAAAATATATTTGTCCCAGAATCCTATATCAAACCCGAGGTTGAAAGAATTGGTGGTTTCCCATTTCAGGTTCTGCAGTTTGAGCGTGCCGGGTCTTACGGCATTCATATCTATGTAAGTTCCGTAATTCTGATACCGGCTGTAATGCAGGTACTCTGCTCCGGGCTGATTACCGCTCATTCCCCATGCCGGACGTACAGCAAACATGGTAAGCCAGGGTGCTTTTTCTTTAATAAAAGGCTCGTCGGAGAATATGTACTTAAGCGAAACACCCGGAAAATGTCCGTACTTATTTGCTTCACCGAATTTGGTACTCCCGTCGATGCGGTATGTTAAATCGGCTATGTATCTTGATTTATAGGCGTAGTGACCACGAAACATGTATGCAAGCGACCGCCATGATGAGTGGGCGGAGCCGCCATCAGTGAGGAAAGCATCGTTTGAAGCATCGGGAGCAGCACCAGAGGGCAGGGTGTATGATAAAATATTCTGCCAGGAAGAATTACCGGTACTCATCTGAAATGAACCGTACAATAACAGACTGTGATCCGAATTTTCAAATTTCGGCTGCCACGCCAGGTTGTTGTCCATGAAAATGTTCAGGCTCTCGGATTCCCCGTCTTCAGCCCTGTTGGTTTCATCCCAGTAAGCATTGTTAACTTCCTGGGGTAAAAAGCGTGATACTTTACTGTTGTTGATATCGAAAGAAATAAACGAGTTGAAACGAAGCATATGCTTGTTCGGATCGAGAATATCGTAGATCAGCCGGAATGTCGGGGTAATGCGGAATGCTTTTTCATTGAATTTAGCGAGCTTGGCCAGAGCTACCGGATTAGCCATGTATTTCTGGTCGTAGCTCAGCCTCGAATCTCTTGGAATATTGTAATACATGTCGGTATTATTCCCTTCCTTATCCTGGGCATACACACTTACGTTGGGCATTTTCTGATAAGCCAGGTTTAAGATTGAAGGCCAGTTCACCCCTTCAATTTTCATCCCGGCATGATTCTTATCGTTATCAGAATTTGTCAGTGAAAATTCGGCTCCGAACCGAATACGGTCGGATACTCGGTAGTCCAGGTTGGCACGCGAGGATATCCTGTTGTATTTCTGGCCGATAATGGTCCCGTTTTGATAAAGATAACCTCCCGAAACTCTGTAGTTTGCCCGTTCGCCTCCCCCTGAAATGGTCACGTAGTGGTCGTTGATATTTCCGGGCTGTGTAACTTCCTTCACCCAATCGGTGTTGTTGTTGTAGTTTTCATAATCCGGATTGTTGGTATCGTAGTTGTATTCGGGAATGTTAGAAGCGAGTTTATCCTGACGCGGATTGAAATAGGCTTCTTTCATCAGCATTGTAAAGTCATCTCCGTTGAGCATATTCATTCCCCTGGGCTGTACAGTGCGTGTAAAACGATATGAATAATCAATGCGTGTAGGTCCGCTGGTTCCTCTTTTGGTCGAAATCATCAATACCCCGTTGGCTCCTTTGGAGCCCCAGATGGCAGCTGCTCCTGCATCTTTGAGTACCGAAATATCCAGGATATCATCCGGATTGATACTGAGCATATTGGCGTACTGTTCCTGGTTGGAATTTGCAAAGTCAAAATTCGGATCCACCTGAATATCGTAGGGAACACCGTTGACCACAATCAAAGGCTGGCTGCTTCCGGTAATGGAAGTTACCCCCCTGATACGCATGGAGGTACCCGTTCCCGGGTCGCTTGAGTTGGCTACAATATCCAGCCCGGCTATTCGTCCCTGAAGCGCTTCGTCGATGGAAGATACCTGCAATCCCTCAAACTCCTTGGTGTCAATCTTTTGAATGGCAGTGGAAACTTCCCTTTCAGGGATACTGAAACCTCCCTGAGTTTGCCGTTTCTGTGCCACTACCTCCACTGCCTGCATGGTGTTGTCTTTTTCCACCAGCGACACATCAATTGTTTTGCGGTTATTAATCCGGACGTTCTGCTTGTCGAATCCCACATAAGCCACTGTAATTCTGCCATTCAGATTTCTTACCTTAAGCACGAACCGGCCGTTGATATCGGTTGTAGTTCCACTGATTACACGATTGTTTGCATCCACCTCGGTTACACTTGCACCGATGAGTAGTTCGCCGTCAGTAGCTGATGAAACGGTACCCTGAATTATATTATCTCCACCTGTACTCTGCCCAAAACTGAAAGGGGTAACGGTCAAAGCAAGCAAGAATGATAATGTTATAACTGTTAATCTTTGTGCTTTTTTCATTATAATTATTCGAATGTCAAAACGTTATCAATTTGGTGAATTACTGCAGAAGCTGACGTGGAGATGGATGATGTGTTGAATAACGAACCGGTAAGCGATCCTGTTCCGTCGACATATTTGTAAGCTGAAGGCAGTTTGGCAAAAATATAATCTTTAGCAATGATATTGTACAATCCGTTGGTTGTAACCACACTGGCAGTTCTCGCCGTAACTTCTGCCGGAGTATCCATTGTGATTTGGATGGACGAAGCGTTACCTGTTACTCCGAGTTTGTAATATTTGTTTTTTACGGTTCCGAAGCGGGTCTGATTTGTCGTGGTTTTTAATGTTGCCGACTGATAGTGACCGTTGAAAGTATCGCCGAAGAACACCGCGTCGTCCTGAAAATGGTATTTCAGGAAATTGATCATTCCGGAAACGGCCTTTTCTTTTTCGGTACCGGTCAATGTGCTGATTTCCTGCCAGGTTTTAATCACTTTATTGTCGATGGCTCTCTGTACCGCCGCGTTGGTTGGCACATACACGGTATATCTGAACGCATTGAAGAATTTTATCCGGTAGTCGATACCCTGCTGTGCAAATATCTGTACAATATTGCCTTCGGGTACTCCGTTGAGCAACTCGAAAAACATGGAGAATTCAGGATTTTCACTCAATATCTTGTAAACCGATTTAATCGCGGGCTGAATTTGCTTGTCGAGGAAGTAGGTTGAACCGTTGTACTGGCGGAATACGTTTTTCACATTCGATGCTGTGTTTCTTGTCTGGTCGCCACCGCCTTTTACCACCATCGAATTTCCCTTACCCGAAACACGGATTAAATCATTGGCTTTGGTAACGTAATATTCCTTTCCGGATTCCACATCACCTACTACAATGTGGCTGTCAAGTATATCCCACAGCCTGTTTTGGAGAAATGTACTGCTTGTAATAATATCTACAGAGTCGCCAACAATATCGTTGGTTTTGTCATATCTGTAAACTGTAGCGTTGACTGTGGAGTTTTTTTCATTGTACCAATATTTCAGTACTCCCGACACTTCCTGCCCGTATGCTATCGGGTCGATATATTTTGTGAAATATTCATCGGTAGGTACAAACAGGCTGTACTTGCTAACGAGCGAGTTCAAATAGAGTTTATAGAACGCGAACATGGTTCCGTCGACGCTTCGCTGCGATAAGTTGATAGCCCAGTTCATTATTTTTGAGTTGGAACTCAGCAGCACGGGGCTGTATACCGATATGTAGTCGACCGGCGGATAGACATCATTGGTAATATACACATTCCCGTTGGAAGCCATGTATGAACTTACTATATGGCTTTTCTGCACGGGCAGTGCATAATTTTCGCCATCCACCATTTTTGAGAATCTGCTCGGCACAGATTCGAGCATGGATGTGCGCATGTGTCTTTTAATAAACGGGAGAATGATTTCGTCGGGCACATTGTCCCATGAGCCAAACCGGTCTTTCAGGATTGCTCCTACTCCGCTGTTGAAATAATTATTCATAGCCTCGTCGGTAGGCACAAACATGGCTGCCATATCCGATTCCAGGGCTCCGGCTCTGTATCCGTTCCATCCCGGATTATACGGGAGCAGGTTTTTCACTGCCTGTGCGTTGACTATTTCCACATGTTTGGCATCGAGAGGTCTGGTAACTCCCCCGTTGGATGCATAGTATGATTTTATGAAGATAGAATCGCTAAATTCGGGATGCTTGTTTTTATACAACACAGTGGTGGCGTTATCGTAAACCATCACGCAAAACCGATCGAGCAATTTCGAAAAGATTTTGGTGTCTGGATTATCCTGTATGTACTCTGCCATATTCCGCGGAGGAGTCAGCACGCTTTCAATGACATGTATATAACCGTTTTTACATCTGATATTGGGCTTGATAATCTTTTTGTCAAACACATACACGTCGCCTTTCGCCCGTGTTTTGCCGTTGGTAAGGGTAGTAAAATCTTCAGCGGTAAGGCCTGCCTTATTGATGAATTCTTCGGTAAAATACACAATCGTCTTCGGGGTGTTATCCTTTACCAGATGAATTCCCTTCTGACGGTAATAATTCCAGTACGGACTTGTAGGCAGTTTGCTGTCTTTGTCGAACGAAACGGTATCAACGGATGCCAGTGCCGTTTCCTGACGCATAGCCGTCTCTTCAACCAGCACTCCGTCGTAATTGTAATTTGACAGTTTTACAATGGTATAGGCGTTATCCAGCATGGAGAACTTAAGCAAAGACTTTTTCTGGGCAAGAGTCAGCTCTTCGTAGCGTGTAACTCCCCATTCATTTTTTTTGAAAAATTCCTTGTAAGCATCATCGTCGGCAACGAATAATGTTTTACTTCCTGTCAGACTCAGTATTGTGTCGTAATCAAGTTCCTGGATCATCCTGAGAGTGACCGTATAATTGCCCTCATCATTCAGATAGTCGAAAATACTGCTTCCAAGGCCTTCCGGCTCCTGATCGTCGTATTTGTATTCATCCCGGCACGAGTACATAAAACCACTCAGTAAAATGACCAGCGAGACAATGAATTTATTAAAACACTGAAATGTTTTATTTGATATGTTTTTCATTATATGAGGAATATAAATTATTGTTTTATGAAGTTACCTGATATTCTTTTTCCGGTTTTCAGAATATAATATCCTTTGGGCAAATCTGACACATCTATCTCATTTTCAATTATTTTCATTTTTCTGACCAGGATACCGGAAAGGTTAAATATCTCAGCTTCGGATAAATCCATGAGTTCATATCCTGAAATCACGATCTTATCTTTTGCGGGATTCGGGTATATTCTTATTTCGGATATTTCGGGTTGATTCACACCTGAGCCGAAATCGGGAATAGCACTTGTTACCATCCATCCGGCTGTTTCGGCAGCCTGTACTAAATTTCCTGTTGATCTTTCACGCTGTTTCACGATATTTGAATAGGTTGCGGTAACCGAGGTGCATCTTAGCACAGCTGTTACTGTATCGTCGTTGCAGGTTTGCATCTGCGATATGAATACCGGATTGTCTATCGTTTCACCGTAGTTAATTGTGCGGTACTGAGAGCTGACGTAGTTGTCGGCTGTTTTTCCCACGATGATTTTATTACCGTTTACAGTGCCCTGTCCGGTCGAAAGAGCTACATAAGTCACCTGCTCGTTGGGGATTGTGGCTGTCACAGCTGATTCCTTTTGAATTTTTGCTTCGAATCCGGTTTTGGTAACATTCCTTACTCTCACCGTAGTGGCAAAAGTGGTAGTCGGAAGAATCTGACCTGCAAATACTACCGGTACAGATTCGAAAGGAGTGGTGAATGTAATGGCTGTCCAGTTCGGACCCACCGTATTTCTGCCTGCCACAGCCTTAATGCCTCCCAGGTCGTGTGTGCCAGGAGGAATTATGAAATAGGGTATTTTATCTTCCTTGGAGAATGTACTTACTTTTTGATATTCCCACGGAGCTAGTTGAATATTTACCCGGGTGGAAGAACTTACCAAACGGCTTCGCGGTGCTACCAGCGATGTGAAATTGAGATTCGTCGGAGCGCCAAGTACAATGGTTGGTACGGCAGTATATGGTTTTACAAAATTCAAAGCATTCCATCCGGTATTGGATACCGCTATATTTCCGAGCTGAATGTCGTTGCCGGATGTCACATCGTATCCCGTTTCGTTGGAATAGGCTGACAAATTGCCGCTGGCAAATTTAGACCGGATGCGGTAGCGGACTCTTTTAAAATCGGTGTTATTCAGTGTATCTATAAATGTTTTCAGCGTCCCGTCTGTGGTATTGGTAATTTCCTGGAAAGTTCCGTTATCGGTTTTTTTCTCCAGCACGGCTCCTTCAAAATTTTCAAAATTCGGATCGTTGACGGTCAGCGTTACGTTTTTGGTGCCGAAAGTGATTCCGAGGGTCGGATTCCGGTAGATAAATCCGGGAATAACCTCGTATTTGGGGTTGTAAGCCATTACCGATTTGTTGGAAGCGTAGTACTGCCCTGCCGGAGTGATATTATTGCCGATAGCCATTGCCCTGGCATCCTGCACCCAGTTGTAAATTGCATATCTTTCCACAAATGAGGCGGTATCGAGCACATTGAGTATGGCTTTGATATCGTTCAGCTGTTTTGTGGCATTTGCCTCAGAGAGCGACCGGTCCGATGTAGGCCACGTTTCGTTAGTCCAGTTTGCTCCGTTATTCCATTCGGTAATCCATATCGGAAGACCTGTTTTGTTGTAAACCCATTTCAGGTCGTTGTACCACTGCTGAGGCGACTTAGCCCAATAGGCATGAATAGCCACGTAATCTACGCGGTAATTCCGGGCTTTACAGCTGTCAAGGAACTCGTAAAGCCAGGCTCCGTTGCTTCCGAAGGGATCTGAAGGTGAAGGAGAACCTATTCTGAGACCGGATTTGAGGTATTCGGGCCAGATGGCCAGCGCCTGCGAAACTGTCATGTTGGACTGATCAGGCCGGTTGGGCTCGTTGAAACCCAGGAGATGCGTCACGTATTGTTTCCCGTTGATTTCGCCCCATCCCGGCCAATCGGCTTTTTGCTTTATCGGCACATATTCCACAGCTGAAGTAGTGCTTCCTCCTGCACTCCAGTCGTACCTCCAGGTAACATTGAGCGGGATATACTGACCGGCATCGCTTCCGGCCCATCCTTTTTTGGTCACCCACTCCCACTGGAAGACACGGATAAAGGATATTTTATTATCCAGTAAGTCAGGCAAAACAGGCACTTCGAGATCTTTCGTATCGGCTATAAATACCCGGCTGTAACCAAGCCCGTCACCGGAAGTTGCCATAGTAGCCATATACCCTTTCCTGAGTTTGAACGAACTGATTTTATTGTCGAATACACCCAGTGAACCATTGATAGTAAACATTGAAAAATCAGACTTTGATTCATCTCCGAAATGCTGGCCGGTAAAAACTGTGAGGGGCTGGAAATTCGAACCATGAGGAATCACAACAGCTCCATGCTTATAAACAGATACCCGGCAATTGGTACGGTAGGCTGCTGCCTGTCCCTTAATGATTATTTTGCTCAAAAGTGAATCGAGCACGAATTGAGGACGGCAATTGTCAATGTACAACCATGAATCGTCTGAATTCAGGTTTACAACACTGTTGACCAGGTGCTTATTGGCAGCGGTAAGGTGTAAATCCGTTTTCCCGTTTATGACAACATTCATATCGGTATATGAACTGACAGTAACCACAGCTGCAGTCAATTCAATGGTGGTACGGGGATTCTGTGAAAAGACAGTATATGAAAAAACCAGTGAACACAGAAGCAAGGTAAATCTTTTTATCATGGTCAGGCAGAATATTATTTATTGTAAAGGCTAACTATTTTAAAAAAGGCGAATTAAAAACGTCTGAAAAGACTAAAAAGCCAAAATACAATGCGAAAGTATATTTCTATTTTCAAACATGAGTGTAAAATTCGTTCATAAAAGTGTAATTTATGATTTTAACCATCCCGCACTTCATCCATCCTGTTTTGGCACCGAAAAACAGGTTAAACATATCACAGTCAGAAGCAAAGATAGTGAAAAATCTGCTTAGTTATACTTCGGAAAGGTATTATTGCACTTCACCTCTGGAAAAAAAAGCCGGGAGATGCATTCCACATCTCCCGGCTATAAACGGTAAAGAATCCGCTTTGACTCTTTTTTTACCTTACCATTACCTTTGCAGCAAAGTTGTTGACTCTGACAATGTACACACCTGTACCCACTTTGAATGCCGATGTCCGAACATTGTCCATGCTCAGCTTGCGTCCCGCAATGTCATATACCGACACGCGTTCTGTGCCGTCAAGTCCCGAAATACGGATTTCGTTTCCTGAAGTTGAGATTTTATAGCCAGATTCATGCAAATCTGCCATCCCTGTGCGGGTTTCGTCGTAAGCCTTGTTCAGATTTTCTATCGTAGCTCCCACACCCAAAGCGGAGGTCTGGATTTCGCTTTCGGTGAGTGCTTTTTTATAAAGACGGAAGTCATAAACCAGCGTTTTACGCAGGTAAGAATCCGTTACATACGAAGACCGACCTATCCAGTTGTACAAAGTTCCGATTCTGCCCGGCACTCTCAGCGTATTTGCCGGAAGCTGCGAAACAGTATCGGTGGCGTAAGGCATTCCATCGATGTAAACCGTACCCGTATTAGCCTCCTGCGTGTAGGTGAAATTATGCCATCCGCCCTGGAGTGGAGGCAGTGCGGCCGACACGTATTGTTCTTTCGACCAGTTGGTAGGAGTAATGGCCATGGTATGGTTATTAATTTTCCCTATGATATAACCTTTCGGATCGCCGATTATGTCTTTTGAGTTGGCTATATTCCACAGGAAATTCCCGTTTTTGGCTATTTCGGTATCGCTGTACGTCGAATCAATCCGGTAGTATGCACTCATGGTGTAGTCCTGCAAATGGTACATCAGTTTACCAACTTCTTCTCCCAAATCAAAGTACCCGATGCTGTCACCGAGATTCAAAACGTTGTATTTGGTTGTTTGCCCGATGGACATGACAGAAGCGTCGTTCCTTGCTACTCCGGAGAAGTGTTTTTCAGCCACATCTGTCACAATACTATCAGAAGTTACTTGCGAAAAATCGAATTTAACCAGCAAATCGCTGTTGAATGTTGTTCCGCTGTTGGCAATAATTGTAAACGGGAATTTCCGGATTACAAACTGTCCGTTTTTGAATAAAGTGGCTGTGAGTGTATCCGTGTAATTGAAGTAATCGGGGCGTGTCACTTTTCCATCTTCTGCAATAAGGTTACTGACCGATTTCCAGGTAATGGTGATGTCCGGATCAATCGTTCCCCTGGAAGGCAGAACAAGGTTAGCTGTCACGGCGCTCAGATCTCCCGGATTCAGGTTATCCCTTTCGGTAATCAGTTCATTCGAAATGTAATCAGGATTTTCGGCATAAGCGGTATTAAGTAATCCCAGCGTTTCCGACACATTCACCAGATCCCAGTTGATATCGGTATCAGAAAGCGGAGCACTGTATACCCGGAAATCGTACAGCAGTGTCTGACGGAGATAAACATCATTTTTATAATTCGAGCGTCCCAGCCAGTTGAAGTTTGTACCTTCACGTCCTTCCTTTGGCAACAGAAATGCGGGAATACTTGTCATCTGTACGTTCTGTGCGGCCTGAGCTCCATCAATGTAAATGGTTCCTGTATTCCCGTTTTGCACGAATGCAAAGTGGTGCCAGCTGCCTCTTGAAGCATTTACATCTGCAGGATTAACATTAGTTGCTGTATTATTCAGGTTATAGTAATTAGCCACACTCACTCCCTGTGATTTCAATGAACCTATAATATAGCCGTTTTTATCAGCATCAATATCTGCAGAATTGGAGAACGTCCAGTAAAAATTACCGTTACTTGCTAACGAAGGATACGTTTCGTCTATTCTGAAATATCCGCATAATGTATAATCAGTTAAGGAATAAATGGCTTTACCGATTTCTGTTCCCATATCAAAATAACCTGTTCCATTTCCAAGATCAAGCACGTTGAACTTTTGTGCCGAGCCTATGGTCCTGATTCGTGCTTCGTTTTTCAGGGATCCGACAAAGCCGCTTTTCGTGTCGGTAACCTGTACCTGTCCGTCCTGAACACTGATTGCGTCCTGGCTGAAGTTCCACTGAGCAACTTCGAGGGGTGTAGGAATTATTCCCAGTACCGTTACCTGGAATGATTTGTTCATGGTATATAAAGAGTCATTCACCAGATACCCGAGAGTAGCTGTCAGAGTCACCACCTTATTGTATTTTTGCGGTCTGGTGACGTGTCCGAGCGAGTCAATAACCTGTTTGTTGGATGATTTCCACACAGCTGTTACACCCTTGGTTCCCAATACAGTAGGCAATGTCAGATCGGAAGTGACGGCACTTACATCACCCAAAGTGAGTGCCACGTACTGATCGTTCAGTTCCGTAAGCTGAACCGTGCCTTTCACCACGCTCAGATTGGTCACTCCAAACCAGGCCCATCCACCTCTGAAAGTGATGTAATAGGTACCTGCAACCCTGGATGTGAAGGTATAGGAGGCTTTTCTGTAAATCGTGGTGGAATTCGTGGTTGTAATCGTTTGGGATGAAATCAAACCATCCAGACCCGGAGTAGTGCTGGCTCCGATGGTCATATTCATGGGAGGTGTAGCGCTACCTCCGCATACGTAATCCATTGTAAAATCGTAAGTAGTATTAGCTGCAAGTGTAACCGGATACGCATAAACCGACGACGAATAAGCGCTATTATCGTACCTGAGCATCAGATGACGCGAATCGTTTACCGAGCCATCTGCCTCATTCTTAAATGTTCCGGCGGTAAATCCTACGCCTGCATCTCTGAAGCGGCATCCTCCGGAACCATTTGCAACTGTCCACGGAACAGAAGTGGTTGTATTCAGCCAGCCCACATCGTTTGGTTTGGATGTATCGCCGGTTATACCGTTTCCATCCCATCCGCTCATAAGATTCTGAGCAGTAACATGAGTTGTCATCATCAGTGACAATACGATGATTGATAAAGAATAAAATTTTTTCATGATAACTGTTTTTTATAAATAAACGAGATATTTTTTTGTTTGAAAACCAATTGCAAATATAAAAAATGAATCCTCTTTCGGGGATAAAAATTATGTCTTTTTTTACTAAAACAAAATTCCCTGCTCAAATAAATTCACAAAAAAATCATCCGCATTGCCTGATTCGGTACCGTTTTGTTATGAAACGATAAACCTTACGGTGGCAAACCTGCTGTTTTGATCGGAGAACTGAATGAAATAAACACCTTTACTCAAACCGGAAATGTCGAGTTGCTGATTGTCTGATTTCATTCTTTTTTTCATAATCTGTTTTCCTGTCATATCCATGATTCTCAATTCCATACCCGGTGTAATTTCTTTATGGATTTTCACTTTCAGGAAATTTTTAGCCGGATTCGGATACACGGTTGCCTGATCAGAAAACGGATTCTGATTTACCCCGCTCAGATTATCCCATTTTGACAGCATTGCTTGTTTTTCGGCCATTGTAACAGGTATAATCGTGCCGTGACGGGGTGTGAAATTAAACGAAGGAGCACGCGCACTAACCGAGAAATTGATCAGATCCGGACTTTCGGTAAACTGATAGGCACCGCTGGTGTACATATCGTAAATAAGCATCCATTTATCGGTATTGTACATCCGGTAAACACATCCTCCTTCTACGGCTGCCGTTGTGGAATGCAGGTATTTGTCGAACAGCACATATCCTGATGTCAGATTATCAGATACAGCCTTTTTTATTCCGTTGCCGCTTCCCTCTGTTTTGAAAAACAGATGGTATTTACCTCCCTGAAAAACAATGTCGGCATCGATGACCGACTTACCATTGTTTTCAAATAAAAGGACTGGCTCACTCTCGAATCCGGTGAAACTGTTGTTGGCGTAGGCGTAGTATATTTTATCGTAATCTGAAGCGCCAAGCCGCATGGCAAAATAAACCATGTACTTACCCGTGGCAGGATCATAAATTGTTTGAGGAGCCCAAACCCGGTCGGCTGCTGCATACTGCGGATAGGTGTTTGGTATATTGATAACAGCTGATTGCCAGTCGGTCATGTTTCCGGATTTCAAAAGCACCATCGCCCGGTTAGAATTCCACCCCAGTGCCGACACCATATCGGTTACCACCATGTAATAATCATTGTTTTCACCTCTCAGAATGTGCGGATCGCGCACACCTCCAGATGAACTGATGGCAGCTGAACTTAGCACCGGTTTGTTTTCATTCAGTGCCCTGAACACGTACCCATCATCGCTCAGGGCAAAGCGGATTGATTCCTGATCACCGGTATTGCCGGTAAAGTAAGCAAACAGGTAAGCTGAATATCCTTCGTCTTCAGCCACAACAATTGTAAAATCTTTAGTTGTTACTGCCGAGCCTTTTGTAATTACTGCCGTGAGAGTAAGTGTTGCATTTCCCGCTCCACGGGGAGGTCTGCCGGTAATTATTCCGGTATGGGAAAGTACTGCCGGATTGCCCGAAGTCCAGGTAATTTCAGAGCCTTCGGATCCTCTTCCGGGCAACGAAAGATCTGAACGGAGCAATGTGATATTTCCTTCGAGGGAAAGATTGAGAGAATCGAGGCTTACGCTCCCGCTGTCGGACAAATAAGGTATTACTCTGGCAATATATTCGCGGGTGGAAGTGATTCCGTTTTTGGAAAATGTGGCAGTGAGGGTTACGTATACCGGCGAAGAACCTGCCGAAGGTCTGGCAACAAGACCTGTATTACTCAGTACATCCTGACGTGATGACTGCCAGGATATGGAAACTCCGTTGGTGAATGTTACAGGCAAGTCGATATCAGTCACCACTGAATCTAACCCGCTGACGGACAATGAATTCCCTGCTATTTCAACAAAGTACCTGTTTATGGCGCTATCCAGCGACAGCCTTTCGGACGATAATGCTGCAATTTCTGAAACCGGAAGGGCTCTGTCATAAATCCTGAAATCGGACAGAAAGGATTTCTGAAGGTAAACATCGGTAGTATAACAGGAACGGCCAATGAAGTTAAAAGCTGTTTCACCAAGGTCTGAAGGCATCACATACACATTTTTGCTTTTAACCATTTCGCCATTTAGATATAGTTTTCCTGTAGTGCCCTGCTGTGTGTAGGTCAGGTGTTTCCAGCTGCCTTTCGCGAGAGCGGCATTCAGCGTAACGGTAGTTTCGTTTTGCCAGTGAGTTTTGGAGATAGCGTACCGGGTGTTTCGTGCAGTCAGAAACATATTGCCGTTGGCAGTGCGGGCCATATCAGCCGAATTGGCAAATGTCCAGATAAAATTTCCGTTTGCCGATAAATCAACATCCGGATCAACGTACACATATAAGGAAACAGTAAAATCATTGAGTGAAGCTATCAGCTTCCCGGCTTTGGAGGTCAAATCCACATATCCGTTTTGTGAACCCAGACACAGAACATTATATTTCTCCAGTTTCAGGGTTACTGCACCATTTTTCAGAATCCCGTTATATGAATTACCTGAAGCATCTGTCACCTCGTTTCCGGTAGATTGAAACGGGTAAAACAGCTTGAGCGAACTATCCTGAGCAAAGGTTACGGCACCCGCGAGATTAAGAACAAACAGCAGTAACATTGCGGTTATCTTTTTTCGAATCAATGATTTCATATCCATTTTTTTAATCAGTCCTGTCAAAGCTTTCGGAAAACGACTTAAATCTGCCCTGCAAACGATGTTTTGTTTTTTTAACTAATCTGTGAAATTACCAGGTATTTGGTACCTTAGAGTCATCCACCACCATAGCCTGTACGAGTTTAGCATGCCTGATCAGGTCGGTAGCCGAATGCACCTCGCTCCGGTAATTGATTCCGTAAGGCCAGAAATGAATGGGATTGGAATTATTGTCGCCCTTCAGCACCTCGCCCGTATTAAAGGAAGCAATCACTTCTTTGGCTTTAGCGCCAACCCAGGTGCCGCTCACCAGATTGCCTCTCCAAGCATCGGTAGTTCCGGACCCTACGAAGTGAGCTACCTCGTGCATGGCAGTTCCCACCCACATGTAGCTTGTGCTTGCGCCAAATCCGATGGAACCGTGATACGAAGCCTGCGCTGTAGGTATTCCGGCATTGTAATATACATAAATATTGCCTTTGAATGTGGTGTAGCGGTTGTAGTAGTAGCAGGCGCTGTCCATGGCCTCCTTAATAAGCTTATATTCATTCGGATATTTAACTTTATCAACATCAAGAGTGAATGTAACATTACCTGTAGTGGGTTTAACAACTATTTCGTTGCTGTAGGCAGTTCCGATACAGTTGCGGGCAAAGGCTCTGATGTAATAGGTGGAATCGACCGATAAAACACCCGTCTGAAGATAAAACTGACCTGTGGCTGTGCCGCCTGAAGTCTTCCGTTCGAGACTGGTCGGATTCTTTTTTGTAGACCAGCATATACCCCTTTCAACAAGTGTGCATCCTCCGTTATTCGTGATATTTACCGTACATATAGCCTTTGATGTGGTGTAATTGTAAACAGCTTTTACCAGCTCCAGCACAGGTAAATTATTGTCGGCAAACCGGATGCTGTCGACTGATGTAAGCGGTATTTTTATAACCGACTGATCGTTCCTGTAAACATCCATCACAGTCTGATTGCTGCTGAATTTCATGCTGTCTACCTGCTGAACGGCGTAAGAGTTGATCGTAGCATTATTCCGGAAAAAAAACATGTTTTTCTGCCCGGAAACAAGCATTATGTTCAGCATAAAGATAAACAAAATACGATCCCTTCTCATAACCGGATGAATTTCAGAATTTGATTGTCAACCCGGATAAAATACATCCCCCTTGATAAATCACTCACATCGATTTGCCGGTTTACGCTTGCCGCATCAATACTTTTAACCAGAGTTCCTGCAGAATTATAAATCAGAACGGGATTTTTCGTTTCAGTCAGATTATTTATCCGAATATGGCTGCCTGCAGGATTCGGGAATACAGATAACGTAGTTTCAGATACGGACGCAATACCGGTAGCAGTTGAAAAGGTCATACACTGAACCGATGAAAGAGCCAGGGACTCCATCGGGGCATTCTTAAAAATCATATTCATATTTGCTTCGGCAAATGTAAACCTGTTCAAATCAGTCAGGCTGACTTCTTTTACCGTTCCGTTGGTGTTTTTTATTTTCAGTATATAACTCTGAGCTTTTACAGGACCTGAAAGCAACATTACAAAAACCGGAATGAGTATATACATTAAATTCAGATTCTTTTTCATTGTTGAAACTATTAGCGGTAATTATTCTTCCACAAAAATAAATAAAAGAATAGATACTTTTAGACCGGAACAGCTTTTTCGATACATAAATGAACTGAAATTTAACCTATTTGAATTTTTATCACTCAATGTCAATGTATTAAAAACAAAATTATGGTTATTTTTGCATCTGTAGCGGGACTGAAAACAGTTCAGTTCGTCTGTCACCGGATACTGTGTGTACGAAATCGTATTTTACGTTTTTTCCCGCTCCGGAGATTTTTTTTATTCATAACCGGATTTCAACTTATTGATAAATTTCATGAGAAAAACATTGCAACTTTTTTTAATTTCGCTGACTGTAATCCTGGTAACAACACCTGTATATGCTCAGCAAACCGGCGACACCATTACTTCCAACGGCATTAAATACAAGATACTGAGCAATAACCTTATATCAAATCCGGGTTTCGAGAGCGGATTTACAGGATGGACTGATGCCACCACTTCAGCCGCCCAGCTAACCTCCGCCAATTTTTCACTGATTGCATCGGGTGGCGTCAGCAATTCGCAATACCTGACAGGACTGAAAAACGAGAGTTCAACATCGGCAGGCTCTATCGGAACCGGATGGCCTCTCCAGCAGGGCAAAACGTACTATTTTTCCTATTACATTAAATACCTCAGCACTTCTGCCGCAGCCGGAACAGAGCAATATGCCAAAATTTCACTGACCAACGACAAAACTTCCAGCGCTGAACCCCGTATTTTAATCAATGCATCGAATGTGAACGGAGGCGGAACCTGGACGAAGAATGAAGTCGTTTTTACCAATACCAATCCGGCTTACAATTATATTGTTGCCCGTTTCCGATGGTTGGGCAACCGGCTCGGATTTGATAATTTTTCATTACACGAGGTTCAGGAAGTCGTAAGTTCAGCCTCGCTTCAAGCATGTATTGACGAAGCTAAAGCGTTGTACAAAGCGGACGCAACCGGAGCAGCTGAACTTCAGGCTGCCATCACAACAGCCGAAAGTTACCTTGCAAGCCAATCCGCCACCGAAATCAATCAGGCGATAAAAGACCTGAAAAATGCCATTCAGCAATTTAAAATACAAAATGCATCACCAGCCAGTCCGCTGGACATGACGCAATTCATTGTGAACCCCAGTTTCGACAATAACACACCCGACGGCTGGAAGGGCATCGGCACTATCAACTACCACGAAGTGGAGTTTTATCAGCGCACCTTCAATATGTATCAGAAAATAGCCGGACTCCCGGCCGGAAAATACGTGCTGAAAGCGCAGGGCTTCGAACGTCCGAAAAACAATGATGGCGGAGCGGCTTACCGGGCCGGTACCGAACATATATCAGCCATTTTCTATGCAAAAGCCAATAGTTTTACGCAAAAAAACAGCCTGTTCAGTTCTCTGTATAAACAAAGCTATACAGGCACAGGATCGGCCAACAGCTATGTGAACACGATGGCTGCTGCCGAAACGCTTTTGGGAAACGCAAACCGATATTACGAGGTGACGGTTCCTGATATTTTGCTGAATGCAGGCGATACACTGACAATAGGCGCCCGCAGCGATTTTCAGCAAACAGGTTACTGGGCATTGTTCGACAATTTCCGGCTGGAATATCAGGGAAGTTTTGATACTACCGACCTGAAGAATGAGTTGCTCAGTCAGGTGGAAATTGCCGAAGAACTTCTTGGTAAAAAGATACAAAACACCGTACGCGCTAACCTGAACACATCCATTACACAGGCGCGGGAGGCTCTAAATGCTGTGCCACTGGTTTTCGAAACGCTTTCGGCTGCTAACAATCTGATAAACAACGCGGTAAACGAAGGACATAAGTCGGTTTATGCCTACAACAGATTGCAGGCTTTAATTACCGAAGCCGAACAAATTTCGTCCACGCTAAGCGTTGTCAAACAACAGAGTTTAGCCATAGTGCTGACAAACGCACGAACCAACGTTGATAATCCTGATGCGACAACTGCGGCGTTAAACAAATCCATATCCGATATTTCGGCACTCATTTACAAACGTATTTATGTGCCAGCCTGGATGATGGGTGATGTAAATAATCCGAATAATAACTGGAGTTATTCCTGCAGCCGGCAATCGAAAAACTGGATCGTGTTCTGGGAACCCGGATACGGTGAAGATCCTTCTGTGCTTGCCGACGGAGGTTACAGGATTGACATTGACGGGATACTGAATTTAGCCGAAAGTTTTTATAAGTTCTATGCGGACTCGCTGAAATTCATCACCCGCGGAGCATCAAAAACCGATGATTATAAGATGATTATCCGGCTTCGGTACACACGCGACTGGGAAGCTACCGGTTCAGGCGTTGACAATCTGATAGGACTGCTTACACTCACTGCCTGGTCGGCGCAGGCTGCCGGACATACGCTGGCACACGAAGTAGGTCATTGCTTTCAGTATCAGGTGCATTGCGACAACAACAACCAGAACGGATGGATGTACGGATACGGCTCCGATGCTTCCGGCGGAAACGGATGGTGGGAACAATGCGCTCAATGGCAGGGATTTAAAATTTATCCCGGACAACAGTTTACCGACGGACGATACACCAATTACCTGAAAACCGCTCACAAACATATTCTGCACGAAGCACCCCGTTACGACAATTATTTTATTCAGGATTATTTTACTTTCCGGCACGGAATGGATATCATCGGACAACTCTGGAATAAGTCCATCAGGCCTGAAGACCCCGTAGAAACTTACAAACGCATCACCTCGATAACACAAAGTCAGTTCAACGATGAAATGTATGAATGCGCCGCACGATTTACCACCTGGGATATTCCGGCGCTAAAAACAGCCGGTGCAAACTATTTCAATGCCCGGCCGCAACCTTTGATGAAACTGGCAGCTGATGATTACTGGCAAATCGATTCCACGGTTTGCATCGAAAACTACGGGTACAATGTCATCAAACTGAACGTGCCCACTACCCCAACCACTCTGAAAGTCTTTTTCAGTGGAAAGGCCGGAATAAACGGTTTCAGAAAGCTTAACATCTCGCAGGCCGGATGGAGATTCGGTTTCGTAGCGTTGCTGAATGACGGAACACGCGTTTACAGCGATATGGGGAAAGCAGGCAACGCGATGCCAACCGACACACTTGAATTTACCGGTCCTGCTAATATCAAAAACTTATGGCTCGTAGTGACAGGAGCTCCCGCTGCACACTGGCGCCACGCATGGGATGACAACGATGCAAATGATGAACAATGGCCCTATCAGGTGAAGTTCAGTGGTACCAACCGGTTGGGTTATCAGAATTTACCGAACAGTGTACCGGCAGAATATGAGAATAACTTTGCAATATATACCTCAGGCAAATCATTATTTATCAGCAACATACCATTTAATTCATCAATCCGGATATTTAATATTACCGGCTCCTGCGTGCTGAACGTAAAGGCAAATGATACATCTTTCTCCACTCAATTACCATCAGGAATTTACATAGTTAATATTAATGGTACGTTTAGCAGAAAAATTGTTGTGAAATAAGAAAGAAAATATTCATCATAGTTGATTATCTGAAAATTAATAATCGTTTCAACATACTTTTTTACCATGAAAACCCACATTTTCCAAAAAAACAACACAATCATCGCTTTTATATTCATTTGTTATATCTCTTTCAATAGTAGTATTATTGCTCAAATTTCAGATCCTGATTTTATTTTCAAAATAAGTGAAAATGCTGAAAAAATGAAAGATGGAAAATTTAAGCCGACATGGGAATCACTTCAACAGTATGAAGTACCTGAATGGTTTCGGAATGCCAAGTTTGGTATGTGGACTCATTGGGGACCTCAATGTCAGCCCCGGAGAGGCGACTGGTACGCTCGTGGTATGTACGAGGAAGGTTCATGGCAGTATAAGGAACATATAAAACAATACGGACATCCTTCAGAGTTCGGATTCAAAGATGTAATAAACGAGTGGAAGGCTGAAAAATGGGATCCTGAGTCTATTGTGGAACTTTATAAGAAAACCGGAGCGCGGTATTTCGTGGCTATGGCTAATCACCACGACAACATGGATCTCTGGGACAGCAAGTATCAGCCCTGGAATTCAGTTAATATGGGGCCTCACAGGGATATTATCGGAGAATATGAAAAGGCCGTGCGTAAAAACGGATTACGCTTCGGTGTAACTTTTCATGCAGCACACGCCTGGCTTTTCTATGAACCCGCACGTCTGGCAGATAAGGATGGCGCCGGGAAAGACATTGCTTATGACGGACGGCTCATGAAGGAAGATGGAAAAGGAAAATGGTGGGAAGGCTATGACCCTCAGGATTTGTATGCGCAAGACCATGCGCCAAGTCCCGACAGAAATATTCATAAGAACTGGAATTGGACCAATGCCGGAGGAATAACCTTTCCTGATCGGAAATTCACTGAAAATATCTACAACCGTACACTCGATCTGGTTAACAGATACAAACCGGATTTGCTATATTTCGACGATACCGTTCTGCCGCTTTATCCGGTAAGCGATGGAAGTCTGAAAACCGCCGCACACTTCTATAATTCTTCGATGGAATGGAACAACGGCAAAAATGAAGCAGTAATCACAGGCAAAGTATTGGCAGAAAATTACCAAAAGAATGCCATTGTCTGGGATATAGAGAAAGGTACGCCAAATGAGATTCAGAAGAAACCCTGGCAGGTTTGTACCTGCATCGGCAGTTGGCATTACGACATTGGCATATACAACAATAACCGCTACAAAAGTGCCGAAAACGTGATTCGTCAGTTGATTGATGTGGTCAGTAAGAACGGCAATCTGCTTCTGAACATCCCGATGCGTGGCGATGGTTCCTTTGATGAAAAGGAGATGGCCATTGTCAAAGGTATTGGTGACTGGATGGCTGTAAACAGCGAAGGAATTTACGACACCCGCCCCTGGAAAGTTTTCGGTGAAGGTCCCGATTCAGAAGCGGTTATAGCTCTTAATGCACAGGGATTTAACGAAGGACGCATCAAAAATTTTACTGAAAAAGAAATACGCTATACTTCCAAAGGAAAAACCGTTTATGCATTTGTCATGGGGCGCAGTGAGCAATCCATCCTTCTGAAATCATTTGATAAGAAAGAAAAAGTGAAATCAGTTTCTTGCCTGGGTGCAACCGAAAAAGTGAAATGGACAAAAACAACCAACGGACTGGAAATTAAGCCGTCAAAGAAACAAGCAAATGTAATGACCCCTGTATGTTACAAAATAACATTGCGATAAAGCTGACAAACTGTATCATTCAACTTTCATCATTTTTTTGTCAAAAGCTTCTAAAACCGGTTTTTTCGGGAATGATGTCGCACTCTACAAGACCTCAGATAGTTATTAAAGAGAAGCTGCCTCAAAAATCATTTTGAGACAGCTTCGGTATAAATTATGAGAACTGTTATTTTATAACTTTAACAGCTGTATTGATATTATTTTCGGTCATTCTGATTACATAAACACCTGAAGGTAATTCAGAATTGAATGTGTACTGATTCTGTCCTTTTGCAACACTTGCATTAACTTTTGTCAATTCAACACCCTGCACATTGTAAACACGGAGTTCAACTACACCATAAGCGTCTGCTTCAAAATTAGCAACGATACGACCGTTTTGAACAAATGCATTCAATTTAGAATTAGTTCTGATTGAAGGTACTGAAGTAGCAGGTGACACATAAAACAATTCCCAATTATCAATATATGCAGTTTTACCTGTTGATGCACCATCCACATTGTTGAATGAGAAGAAATTAGTTGCAGGAGCAGCACCAGTTGTAAATGTTTGATCGATCAATGCCCATTCGTTGTTCGATTGCGGAATACTGATAGTTATATCCGGATTTGTTCCTTTTGCAAAGAAAGCAAATGTACCATCCACCGATTTTACCATTGCACGAACACGATATGTAGAATTTGGCTGCCATGCAATACCATTCACATCTAATGCAGCGCCATCAGGCCATCCGTTTGTTATTGCTTCAAACTTCACTGCGGCAGCACCACAATAAGCTTCGGCACCATATACAATTGATTTATGTCCCCAACCTGCATATGGAGATAGATCGTTCAGATATGGATTAGGAATTAGATTTGGAGTTCCAACAGGAGTAAAACAATCAAGATCTTTAGAGGCTGTAATGCTTATTTCTTTAGAGGTTGCACCGGCACTTTGAATGGTAATTAAACCTCTTAAATTAGCAACCTGATCCCAGGTAGCTGTAATTGTATTTAATGAGCTTGTATTGGCTAAAGGAATAGAATAATTTCCACCACCATTATCAACTAAATTAGTACCCGAAAGAGTAATACCTGCAGGTGCGGTAATGGTGATATTGGTAGAAAGGTTGGCACCTGTTACATCAAAAGTCTTGGTAGTACCCACAACATCTGAAACGAACAACGACGTTTGTGGAACAGTAAGATTTGGAATAGCCAAAGCACCATAATAATATAAACGGAAATTATCCATTATAATCCATCTTCCTCCTTTATTACTGTCATAAACATTGCTCACACCAAGTGTAATACTACCAGTTGCATCTACTACTACATAGCTCAATTCGTTGTCATACAAACCAGCTGTAAATGCAGTCTGTGCATCTGCCATGTTGTTGGGAAACAACAAACCATCAACAGTTATACCTACGGAAACAGCTGTTTCTGAAAAATAATTTCTTAATGGCTGAAATATCTTTGTACCCGATGCTGTAGCATAAAATCTTGAATTAAGTCCGTCCCAACCATTTTGATAAACAGTTTTTGAACCGACTGAAGCGTCATTAGGACGTTCGAAACCCTGCACCTTCACTACATAAATACCTGCAGGCAATCCGGTTACTGTTTGATAAAGATCAAAGGTTTTTTGGAAGTACTCAACTTCATTTGATCCCCATGTAGGCGCAACAGATGCTGTCCATCCCGCAGCATTTGTATTGAAATTCGGATTTGTAATTGACGATGTTTTATCGGTTGGAGCCAAAGCTGTATTTAAATTGGCTGTTGCTGTAATGATATCGGCAGTTGTTCCGGTGTTGTAGGTTGTAATGTATGAAGTTAAATCAACACTACTACCCACAAGTTTGGCAATTTTCATCAATTTGTCAAGTTTTACCTGTGCATTAAATTTCTCATAAGCAGCAGCGGTGCAAAATTTCCACTTTGTATAGTCGCTTGCAACTCTGTTATAACGCACATCGTAAACCAAACCCCTGTTACTATTATAAGTTGTAGCAGATGTACCTAAATACTGAGCTGCATTATAGCCTCCATAGGTATTGTTAACCTGAATTGAATAAATCTTATTTAATGCATCTGTTTGTTGAATATCCCATGTGTTATTTGCGGTGCCATCTGTATATGTCCAACCATCAGCCACATTAGCTGCAAAAAGAGTTTGAGCAGAGGAATTGTATTGCAGAATCCAAAACGAGCTGCTGGGAACCAATGTCATTAGTGAGCCGGTAGAAACAATGGCCTGTGTACTCCACTCTCCACCACGGTCTAAAAATTGTTTTGTACCAACATTATACACATAACATGTTGTCACATCTGTAATAGCAGAACCTTCCGGCTCAGGAGCATTCCAGGTTTGAGCAAAAGCTATCCCCGGAGAAATTAAGGCTATAAAAAATGCCACTAATAAAAAGTAAGTTTTTTTCATGAAATAATTTTATTTTAAATTGGGTATTAGAAAAGAATTTAATATTTTTCAATGTGCAAATGTGTAAAAAATTTCATAAGAAAAACATGAATAATAAGTCAAAGAAGTGTAGAATTTCGCCAAATCAATCTTTTACTCCAAAAATCAACAAGCGCAGGTTGAAGTACTTTAACAGGCATCGAAACTGTTTTTCAGTTCGTGGTTGCAGCGCAGATGATAGTGCTCTCAACTGCAACTGCCCGGACAACTCAGTTGCTGACTCTGGCTACAGTTGTACTAGAACTGCTCCAGTTAAGATTCCTGTCAGCATTTCAAATCTTTGGTATAAATAAAAACATTGATTCCGGATGCAGCACCAGTGAAAAGTTGCATCACCCATGGGTTGAATTACAAAGCATCTGAATTACTTTTATCCGAATCCATCTGAAAAACGAGTGAAGTCTGGTAACTGGTATAATGGGTATACGTTCCCCTCATCCAAATCACATCGAAAAAGCCTTTTTTATGGTGTCTTGGTACAACCGGACGTACATTTACCACACCGGGAGGCGTATTTCTGGTGATGGCAACAGAATCCCAGGTGATTCCTCCGTCAGGAGTAGTAAATTTCAGGATTTCGAACACGCCCTTCACCTGTTTTGACAGATAAATCTGAGAAGGATTGTCGTAATCCAGTGAAATTCCTCCGGAGTAGTTTGGTTCGCGTTCTGTTTCACCGGCAGGTGTTTGCGGAAACCATGTACCCGCATCTGTCAGTTGCGTCTGATACCATTTTTTGCCGGTCCACCTTGCATAATGATAGCGGTGATCGGTATCCTGCGGAAATGATGTATAAGCCAGAACAGGATTTTTCAGTGAATCCACCGTAATATCCCATATCCAGCCTTTACCTTTCGAGCCGTCGTACACCATTTCGGCATCATGCGTATCGATATTCAGCGGATTGGCTCCGTTACGGTAATCTTTAATCAGTGAACCATCGGCTCTGTAAAATTTCCCGTTTTTAAAACAGGCATAGTAAATCTTGTTTTCGGATTCATTCCGGGGATGACCCGTTGTGAAAGCCACATGAATTGCACCTGCAGAATCCTGCGAAAATCGTGTGTACGGACGCTGACCGCCACCGACAATAAATTTTACCGGTGTCTGAAATGTTTCGCCATTATCATGCGAAACGGCCATAGTAGGATGCCAGTCAGTATCACCGCGGTAAAAAATCACTATATCATCACCTACACGGAACGGATAAGGATACGTTACATTATAACCAAAAGTTTTTTCCGTTCCGAATGAAGAAATATCTTCGGCATTCGTCGAAATCCGGTAGCGCATCACCGTATCGAAATGCTTCGAGTAGAATAATATTATCTTTCCGTCTTTGCGAATAAAAATGGTCGGATTGGCATGATCGTCAGCCTGCAAACGCTCCGAAAGAATGTTTTTTTTGTATTCGCCTTTCCGGTGATTGTATGCAGCAATCACGATATCACCCTTACCTGATACCCACGAGAAATAGGTTTGCTCTTTGGCTCCCTTGTAATAAATGGCACGCGGATCAGCAAACCAGCACCAGGCGCCGTCGGTATCCAGTGTATCAGTTCCTGTGGAATTAATAAATCTCTTTCCGGAGGATTTTTTTGCATTCTCTTCAACGTTTCTATGACAGTTTTCCTTTAGATTGGTCTGCGTATAACCATCCGACAGAGCAAAAATTAGAAAAATTACGAATGAAAATGTCCGCATTTTTTGGTGGTTTTTAAAAAATAAAGCTACGTTAGTTTGAAACGTAGCTTTATTTTTCCTGTTTATCTGTTTATTTAACTAACTTAAACGCTGCAAATTTTCCATCAGCAGTAATTTCAACCAGGTAAACACCACGGGTAAGATCCTTATCAACAGTTATCCGGTTATAGCCTGCATGAAGAGTTACTTCCTTTTCAGCCAGTGTAATACCGTTAACTCCATAAACTTTGATTTTTGTAAGCGCTGAGTTGTCGAGATTGATGTCAGCGTGTACCTTATTGTTCAGGATATACGTGTTTACATTATTGAGCGTATGATTGTTTTTTACTCCCTGCGGAGAATTGGAAATCAGTCTGAAATTATCAACTGCCACCCAGTTACCGGTAGTGGTCACCTGAAATCCGACAATCAGTGTTCCATCCGTAACGTCAACATCCAATGAATACTCTCCTGTTTCAATTACTTCCACACCAAATTCATTTCCGGTGATATAAGCTCCGCCCGGGAAAGTATTGTCGCTTTGCTGGATAGCCTGAGCAGATGCTTTGACCGTGTAGTTGCCATTGGGTACAAGCACTGTTTGAGCCAGGTTGAGGCCTGTAAGTGCTCCTCCTGAATTGGTCCACTTTTCAGCATAGTATGTTCCTTTCTTGAGGTTGAATGAATTATTGGCCTGCCTTACCATGCCACCTTCATTGGTAGTCCATCCTTCGGTTATTTCACGTTCGAATCCCGGATTTACCAGGTATTTGGAAGCATTTACGGGGAGTTTTTTCGAAAGAGTACCCGATGTTAATGCAATTTCTCCACCCACGATTTCCACAGATACATTGTAAATTGCATTTACAGTAGCTCCTTCACCTGCAGTTTCGGCAACGGTGAGTGTGGTTTTATCCAGTGTAATACCTGCCGGTGCAGTCAGCTGAATGTCTTCCGTGAGGTTCTGACCGATTACTTTGAATGAGGTGGTTGTAAACAGCGGATCAAAATCCAGGACTGTCGGATCAACGATAATGTTTGGTTCTTCCAGCTCGTAGATCTGCCAGTTGTCAATATAGCCGATATAACCTGTACTGGCTCCGCAACCGTTGAAGAAGCACAAACCATTTCCGGCACTGGCTCCGGTGGTGAATGAGGCATCAAATTGCATCCATTGACCATTTGTATTCGGAACTTCGAAATTCACATCTCCTCCGGCTCCTACATTGCTTACCCCGATATTCATTGTACCGTTTTCGGTTCTTACCATGGCGTAAATGCGGTATTTCTTGAATGGTTTCCAGGCAATGCTGGCATCTATAGAACCACTGTTTGGATAGCAAAGCGCCGTTCCGTTGATAAATCCTGAATTATTGCAATATGCATTACCGTCAGATACGATAGACTTGTTTCCCCAGCCGCCATAGGTGGACAGGCTGTTCATCAGCGGATCGCTGATTAAATTGGTTTTGTCTTCATAAAGCATGTTGTAGCAATCTTCCACACCATTGAATGCATTAACGGTAACTTTTGCTTTTACCATACTTCCAGTGAGTGCAATTGAATCGTTATCCAGTGATACAGAAAAATCGTATTCGGCCGTTACCTCAGTACCGCTATGCGCTTCTTCGGCAGATACAGATGTTTTATCCAGTGTAACTCCCTGAGGCGGAGTCAGCGTTATATCAGATATCAGATTAGCACCTTTTACTTCAAACTTTCTTACCGGATTCAAAGCATCGAACAACAATAATGTAGGTTGTACCGAGAGAGTCGGAGCATCGTAGAGCTCATACATTTCCCAGTTGTCGATGTAAAGCTCTGTAGCTGTTTGTGTCTCGCAGCTGTTTAAATACATGTTAACCGAGCCCAGTGTTGCCTGAGTGGTAAATGAGAAATCCAGCGCTTTCCATTCGCTCATATCGGTGGTGAATGTTTTTGTCACATTGGCACCTGCAATGGCACCGCTAATACCTATTTTGCCTTCACCGGTTCCGTTAGTGCTTACCATGGCTTTTACACGGTACATGGTGTTGGGTTTCAGTTTGCCTGTCAAACCATAATCCAGCGATCCACCGCATTTTCCGTTTATTTTTACACTGGATGTACCGCAAAATACATAGTCTGTTGAAACTTCTCTGGTTCCCCAGCCTGCATAACCTGTCAGGCTGTTCATCAAAGGATTGCTGATGATGTTCGGGCGGTCGGTATAAAGTGGCGTATAGCATCCTACATCTGCATTTGATGCATTTATTTTGATTGAAGATGTCAGAGTTCCGCTCGTTGCGCTGATTGATCCGTCGGTGATATTTGCCAGTCCATCGTAGGTGGCAGTTACAGTAACTCCCACCAGGGCTTCGGCTGGTGTAATGGTTGTTTTATCCAGCGATATTCCGGTTGGAGGTGCCAGAGTGATGTTTTCTGTAATATTTATCGCCTTTACCTTAAAGGTTTTTTTCAGGTTAGCAGCATCGAATATAAATTGCTCTTTACTCAACAACATGAAAGGTGTGGTTTCAATGGCATAAAGTCTGAAATTATCACAGGCTACCCAGTTGCTCGATTTAATAACTTTGAAGCCAACATTCAGAGTTCCGGCTGTTACATTTACCAGCACACTGTAATCTTTTGTTTCAAATACTTCTGTTGAGTCACTGTTGGCATATACAAATGCGCCTCCTGCATTCTGATTGGTGAATGCAGCAACTTTGAGCAGATACCATCCATTGGGTATGGTTGCCACCTGCTGCGACAAATTGATACCGGTAAGGGTTCCGGAACTTTGCCATTTTTCTGCGTACCAGGTACCGTCTTTCAGACCAAAAGAAGTGTTGCTCTGCGATTGCATGATTTTACCGGCATTTGTCCAGTTTGCAATGGTAGTGCTAACTGCTGTAGCCGATTCAAAACTCGGATTGAGCAGATAAGTGTTTGTAACATCGGTTTGTGCATTAACTCCCATCAGGGCTAATAGTGGCACAATTAAAAAAGTAAGAAGTTTTTTCATGTAATTAATTTTTGAATGATTATTTTTTGCAATAAAAAAGTTCACATTAAAATCTGAAAAGAAAAAATTTTGATGAAAACATATCACAAATGTATAAAATAATAATTTTACGACAGGGAAAAAAAGGTCAAAGTAGTGTATAAAAAAATCAACACTTCGCACTAATACATTTTTTTGAGAAAGGAATTTTGAATTCGTTATCAATTTTTATTCATATCCTGAAATTCTTTGGGGGCCACACCAAACTCGGCTTTAAAGCATCTGCTGAAGTACTTGGGATCGTTAAATCCAACCTTGAATGCTATTTCAGAAACGTTACCCACGTTATTTTTAAGCATCTGAGCAGCATGTTTCAGCCGTATATTGCGAATAAACTCCCAGGGTGAAAGTCCTGTAAGCGATTTGAGCTTTCGGTGCAACGTGGACTTGGACGAAGACATATCCAGCGCAAACTGTTCAAAATCATAGCTTTCATCGTCCAGTTTGTTTTCAACCTTGCTGATTGCCAGTTTCAGATAATCTTCGTCGGTAGAGTTGTATTGAATATTCGAAATACTTACTTCGTGGGTTTGCTGGAATTGCTGAATTTTCTGACTTCTGCTATGGACTAGGTTTTTCACGCGCGCTTCGAGCACTGCCATTTCAAATGGTTTCGAGATATAGCTATCGGCACCGGCTTCGTAGCAGTCGATTCTGTCCTGCGAAGAATCTCTGGCAGTGAGCATTAATACACTTATATGACTGGTTTTGACATCATTTTTGATCATTCTGCAGAATGTCAGACCATCCATTTCGGGCATCATCACATCACTAATCACAATGTCTGCGTCAATTTCCTGAACCAGATTCATTGCCTGCAAACCATTTTCGGCCGTATATACATTGAAATTCCTCTCGAAGTTTTCACGCATGATCTCCCTGAGGTCGATATTATCCTCAACAATCAGTAAAGTCAGCTCTTTTGTGGTTTCATCATCAGTGGTTTCGGCAAGTGTTTCCGGGGCAATATCTTCCGTTTGCACCTCTTCGGGCTTACCGGAATTATTTTCAGTAAAAATTTCTTCTTCAGAATACGACTCAGCAGACACAGGGATTTTGAAAACAAACGTTGTGCCTTCATGAAGTTTGCTTGCTACGCTGATTTCTCCCTTATGAATCCTGATAAGGTCAGCAGTGAGTGCTAATCCTATCCCGTGGCTTTGACTCTGATCGGATGTACTTGTAATAAAGAATCTCTCGAAAATGTGAGGGATATCTTTTTCAGAAATCCCATTGCCGGTATCTGTCACCTCAAACAACATGTAGTCCGTGTCATCGCTGTTAATAATTTCCACTTTTACATCCACACTTCCGCCCCGGGGTGTATGCTTGTAAGCGTTTGACAGGAGGTTGTAAATGACTTTATCAATTTTATCGTGATCGAAATATGCATCGTAAGCATGCAAACCTGAACTGAATGAGAATTTTATCCCTTTGTTATCAAGCAGAGTTTTGAAATTTTGTCTGCAAATTCTGTCGGTAAATGCGATGATATCTCCGCGCATAACCTTGAGTTTCATGTTTCCGCTCTCTACCTTTCTAAAATATAAGATCTGTTCGATCAGCCTCCTCAGACGCGACACGTTATCTTTGATAACTTCAAATCTGTAGGGTGGCGTGTCGGTAAGTTTCTTTTGGAGCTTATCAATTTCGAGCATGATGATGGTAAGCGGAGTAAGCAGCTCATGGGTTATATTCGTAAAATAGCGCAGTTTGACCTGTACCAGCTCTTCCGATTTATCTTTTTCGATTTTTGAAATTCTCAGATCGTTCTTTAACCGCAATCTGTTCAGAAAATTTCTATAGAATAATAATAAAATGCCCAGAATTGCCAGCAGATAGAGCAAATACGCCCACCAGGTTCGGTAAAAGGGAGGTAATACCTGAATCTGAAGCGTAGTTATTTTGTCGGTCCACACACCGTTTTCGTCAGTAGCTTTAACCGAAAAAGTATATGTACCTTCCTGAAGATCAGCGTAGTTAACAAATCTTCGATTGTTGCCCACGTAATTCCAGTTATTATCCACGCCGGATAATTTGTAGGCATACTGGGTATTGCTTGCCGAAATATAGTCGAGTACGGAAAATTCGATTCCAAGATTTTTATGATTAAATTTCAAAGTCACCTTATTCCGGTCAGGATCATACATGGTGTTGATTTGCGGATCGAAAATTGAATTATTCTGAACAAGTATATCGGTAAGGGCTACCTGCTGCTCTGATTGGGTGACCGGCAACTGCGGCATAGCAGGGTTGAACGAACAAATTCCCTTATTTCCGCCGAAAAGCATCTGACCGCTCCTGAGTTTTATCAGGGCATTCTTGTAGAAAGAGCTGATTATCACACCGTTGGAAGTGGAGTAGTATGTGGAGGCATGCGAAACCGGATTGTGACGGATGATTTGTTTGGTCGTCGAAATCCAGAGATTTCCCTCGTTATCTTCCTGAATATCCAGTATTTTTTTGTCGGTAATGCCGTACTGACCACTTATTTCACTTTTTTCACCGGTTTTTTTGTCGAAAAAATAAATACAACCTTCCTTGGTGCCTACATATACATTACCGTTTTTCACAGTGCAAATACTCTGGATACTGTGACTAATGAAATTATTTATTTTCAGGTCGACCCGGCCGGATATGTATTTCACTTTACCTGTTCCGGTTTTCCTTTTTAGTACGTAAAGCCCGTTTTTATCGGTACCAATCCATATATTGCCTTCGGCATCTTCGTTAATGGTGTTTACCGTCCTCACCCTGAGCGGAATGAATTCCACGTTACCGTTGAATGATTTTTTAAACAGGCCAAGATCAGATCCTATCCATACATCCTTTTTTTTATCTTCATAAATAACGCTTACTGAATTGTCGCTGTTTTTGTCAAGTGAAAACATCCTTTTGTATTTCAGCTCATTATCAATTTCGGTAAATACATATATCCGGTTTGATCCTTCGTTTGCTATCCAAATTTCACCTGCAGCTTTCACATAAGTAATGGCAGTAATACTTGTCAGGTCTTTAAGCTGGTCGTCCTGAATTTTTTGGATGTTGCGGGTTGTCCTATCAAAACGATACAATCCTTTACGGTCTAACGCCAGGTAAAGATTATCCGATGCTGTTTCACAGAAATGAGTTACGAAAGAATTGATGGAGTTACCCATTCCGTCTATCGAGTAGTTTTCGAAGGGCAGATTTTTCAGGTCAAGCCGGTACAATCCTTCTCCCAATGTACCCAGCCACAGGTTTCCGTTGGTGTCTTTATATATTTCGTGAAAAATTCCACCGGATGAGTTTCCGATAAAATCTTTTCCGTTCAGCAGATTATAGGTGTTATCTTCATTTTTTTCCAGCAAATTGAGCCCGCTAAACGTCACAATCCAGATATAGCCATATTTTTCATCCTGAACGATACTATAAACTATCGGGTCTGCCTGAGGTGATTCCGGGCTCATTCTGACGGGGAAAATTTCAGTTTTCTTATCCGAATCTACTGTCATATTAAATATTCCGTCGCCCCACGTGCAAATCCAATATTGTCCGTCCGAATCCTGCAATACTCTGAAAGGATTATTTGATTTGCCTATTTCAGGCAATCGGGTTATCTGTTTTCCGGCTTTATCGATGAAGCAAAGTCCGGATTTCCACGAAGCAATCCAGATATTTCCGGCTTTATCTTCATAAAGATGCGATATATTGTTGCTTTTTAATCGTATCGCTGAATTATTATCTGTCGAAAATCTTTCAAATTTTCCATTCTGAGGATTCACTTTCAAAATGCCATAGTTGGACGTTCCGATCCAGATATTTCCTTCCGAATCGCACAACACCGAATTGATCCTTTCCCTGATTGTGAATTCATTTTCATACGGACGGACGGAATAGCTCCTTTTATTCAGAATATTGACACCTTCCAGCGTCCCGATCCAGAGTGTGCCGTTTTTGTCCTCGGTAATACATTCTATTTCATTGTTTGTCAGTTTTCCGGGTGTCTGTGCGCTCGACCTGAATACTTTTATATCGTAGCCATCAAAACGACACAGTCCGTCTTTGGTACCAAACCACACGTACCCGTCGCGATCCTGAAAAGTACGTGTAACAGAATTCGACGACAATTTCTCATTCAGCGGAAATCGTTCAAAAACAAAGGATTTACTGCCCGGAAAGACTTCTGAAACTACAGAAACAGCAGCCAGCAAACAGCAAAATATGACATATCTTCTTTTCATCCTTGCGAAAATAATACATTTACTTATATTTGGCAAGTAATTAACAGAATAAAACAGAATGGTACTTTCGTTGTCCCGGGATACTTCGAGGTGTATAAAAAAACTGAAAATAACACCGCTTCCCCATTAAGACAACTCAGGCTGCCTGTGTGAATTTTTTATTCACGGGATATATTGCAAATAAGTATTTTTTTGTATCTTTGCCATCCCGTTTCAGACCAGGGAGAGATGCTCGAGTGGTTGAAGAGGCACGCCTGGAAAGCGTGTATACCCCTAA
>CAZWLJ010000004.1:117983-138416 GCA_964634605.1 uncultured Paludibacter sp. | reverse complement strand
TCTCTCAAAATCTATATTCAAGCTATCTGTTGGGCGATAGCAATATGTACAGCCGGATGCTGCTCGAATTTTCACTCGATGAAAATGCGCTGAGAGCTGAACAGAAACGCATTGAAACCGAACTGATGAACTTCGAACAGGATTTGTGGGAAAACTAATTGATTTGGGGTTATAATCAATGGGAAAGACGGCCGCAGTGCCGTCTTTTTTTGTTGCTTAAAAATAACTAACTTTGCAAACCGAATGATACATCCGTGTGAATGAATGAAAGTAGAATCATATTAGCTGACAATCAGTTTATTACCAGAGAGGGAATCCGGAATCTGCTTTCCGGAACCGGTAATTTCATCCTTACTGACGTGTATTCGAAAAAGGAACTGATGGCTGAGTTGACCAAAGGTATTTTCAGCATCATTGTACTCGACTACACACTTTTTGATTTCGGGAGTTCCGACGAACTTTTCAATCTGTCGGCAGCATACCCCGATGAGAAGTGGATGCTTTTCTCTTCGGAATTGAGCGATGAATTTGTCCGCCGCGCGTATTACAGTTCGCCGAATTTCAGTTTCTTAAACAAGGAATCTTCGGAAAACGAATGCCGGGCAGCTTTTATCGAAGTGGCTGTGAATAACAGAAGATATATTTGCAGTGCGGTGTCTAACATGTTGCTCGACAATATGTTAAAACAAAAGAACGAAACCGGGCAGGCGCATCTTACAGCCTCCGAAACTGAAATTCTGAAAGAAATAGCTTCCGGAAAAACAACCAGGGAAATTGCCGGAATGCGTCACTCGAGCATTCATACTATTATCAGTCACCGGAAGAATATTTTCCGGAAAATTGAAGTCAACAACGTGTACGAAGCCACAAAATATGCAGTAAAAGCAGGTCTGATAGATTTGTCGGATTACTTTATTTGAAAAACAAATTAGACGTGTCTTTCCGGTTTTCACTTATTATCCCGAATGATAAGGTATTAAGCCTGAATATTCGGGTACCGAAAGATTTGAAAATTACCGGCTGAAAATCGATCAGCCCAATATCCAATTATTTCAAAAAAAATGAATGTAGCAACATTAATTTCAGGAGGAGTTGACAGTTCGGTGGTAGTTCACCTGCAGAAGGAGCAGGGGATTACTCCCACATTGTTTTACATCAAAATAGGTCAGGACGATGATGAACTGCTTCATTGCTCTTCAGAAGAAGATATTGAAATGGCAAGCCTGATAGCCCGCCGTTATGGATGCAAACTGGAGGTGGTAGATTTACATCAGGACTACTGGGACACGGTGGTGGCTTATACAATCGATAAAGTGAAAAAAGGCCTGACGCCGAATCCGGATGTGATGTGCAATAAGTTAATCAAATTTGGTGTTTTCGAAGAACGTTACGGGAAGGAATTTGACAAGACAGCTACAGGGCATTACGCCACAACGATTGAAGATAATGGTAAAATTTACCTTGGAACCGCTAAAGATGCGGTAAAAGATCAGACCGATTTTCTGGCGCAGATTGATTCGCTGCAGGTTTCGAAACTGATGTTTCCGGTAGGTCATTTGCTGAAAAGCGAAGTGCGTGATATAGCTGTAAAATCAGGTTTGCCTTCGGCCAAAAGGCAGGACAGCCAGGGAATCTGCTTCCTTGGAAAGGTGAATTACAACGACTTTATCCGCAGGTATCTGGGCGAAAAAAAAGGTCCGGTTGTGGAATTCGAAACAGGAAAAATTCTTGGTACTCACCATGGATACTGGTTTCATACAGTAGGGCAGCGAAAGGGATTGGGATTATCGGGCGGACCATGGTATGTTATCAAAAAAGATGTGCCCGGCAATATCGTGTTTGTCTCACGGGGATATGATGTGGAAACCCAGTACGGACGCGAATTTGAAATGAATGGCTTTCATTTTATCACGGACAACCCGTGGAAATCCGTCAATGAGGGTGTGGAGATTACCTTTAAAATTCGTCATACGCCCGAATTTACCAAAGGAGTGCTTTACAAAACACCGGGAGGATACCTTGTCTGTTCAGAAGAAAAATTGCAGGGAATAGCCTCCGGTCAGTTTGGAGTAGTGTATGATGCTTCATCACGTATTTGTATCGGTAGCGGAGAAATTGCATAGTTTTCCTCCAATCCGGAAAATCCACAGATTGCCGAAGCCGATATACAATTTACAAACTGTAACCTTCTGAAACTGCGCGCTTACCTACATGCCAGCCTTGCGTCTGAGATCTTCTATCTGCTTATTCCACAAGAGGATAGCATCTTCTTTATCTTTCTTTGACGCATAGTCTGTTACCAGTAATCCGATATGACCACTTAAGTCCTGCGTGATGATTTCCAGTTGGAAGTAAGGTTCCATATCCTTATCTTCTTCCCACTGAAAACGAATGTATTTACCTTCCTTCACTTCCTGAAGAATGGCAGTCTGGGAGTGGTCGTTCCAGCTGAAAGTGTATTCTTTTTTATCAACAGTTACACCTTCCGAGAACCACAATGCCAATCCAAGCGGATCTCCAATCATTGTCCAGAGTAGATTTTCCGAAGAATTATCCAGCGGATATTCTATTGTAAACATTTCTTTTTTCATCCGTATAATTTTTTTAATCGGATGGAACCTGCAATTCATACAGGTTACATTCAAAGTTATTTATTTTCTCAAACTATCCCCGTTGAAACTCAGGGGGAGAAGTTGTTTCACATTTTCAAGCACATAGGTCTTTTCAGTCCCGTACAGGATAACTTCCATATCCGTGCCAAATCGTTTTTCGGTTTCGAGCAACACCTGACGGCAAGCCCCGCACGGAGTAATAGGTTCCTTCAGAAATTCACCATTTGTAAAGGCAGCGATAGCAATCATTTTCACCGCCGATTCAGGATATTGGGCATTGGCGTAGAAGATTGCCGTTCGCTCAGCACACAGACCTGAAGGATAAGCGGAATTTTCCTGGTTGTTTCCTGACACAGTCATTCCATTCTCCAGAAGCAGAGCTGCACCCACCCTGAACTGAGAATAAACAGCGTATGCTTTTTCAGTTTGATATTTTGCTTCAGCTATTAAGGATTGATATTTTTCCGGAATTTCGTTCGGGAGGTACTCGGTAATTCTTGTTTCGTATTTCAAATATTGCATAATACCCAATCTTAATTGATAAAGTACAAATATATAAAATTATTTAACCAAAAATGCATTTTCGGCAAATTAGTTTTATTTTTGCAGTAATTATTCCACACTCCGCAAACTATGAGAAAAGAATTCGTAATCCTCCTGATTTCTCTGTTCAGTACTCTTCAAATTACCGCACAAACCATGCATCAGGCATACCTGGATTATATCCGTCAGTATTCGGATATAGCAATCGAACAGCAGAACCTGCACAAAATACCTGCAAGTATCACCCTGGCCCAGGGATTACTCGAATCGGCAGCCGGTAAAGGAGAGCTTGTGAGCATGTCTAACAATCATTTCGGTATTAAATGCTCCGACTGGAAGGGTGAGAAAGTGTATTCGGATGACGACAGGCAGAATGAATGTTTCAGAAAGTATGACACTGCCGCCGAATCGTTTGAAGATCATTCACAGTTCCTCATTTCACGCTCACGATATGCATCGCTCTTCAGACTCGACCCGGTCGACTACAAAGGCTGGGCACACGGGCTGAAGTCAGCCGGATATGCTACTGATCCGGATTATGCGCATAAATTAATAAAACTGATAGAAGATTACGACCTGCACCAATACGATACCGGCAGCAAACCTGACATGAAAAAAGCCGATTCACAATCAAACAGAGATACTTATACCTGGGGAAGCGCTTCGGTGACATCACTCAAAGGACATAAATTATTCCGCAACAACGGAGTAAAATGCGTGTTCTCCGAAGCGGGCGATACTTACGCCAGTATTGCTAATGAATTTACGATGAAAGAACAAAAAATATTAAAGATAAACGACCTGAATCAATCAAGAGAACTAATACCCGGAACAGTGGTTTACCTTTCACCAAAAAGGAAAAAGGCTTCGGTCGAATACCTGTCACATCAGATAGCACCCGGCGAAAGCATGTATCGAATAGCGCAGAAGTACGCGATAAAACTCAGGGCGCTTTACGACCTGAATCAGATGCCGTATGATGAGGGTGCTGCTGTCGGCAAAGTTCTGCGACTGAGATAATTAACCACAGATTATATTACCGGGAACAGAAATTTGAAAAAATGCGCAGAAAAAACACCGAAAAATTAGATGCTATTATCGGACAGGTGCTCAGGCAAAATCATCTGGATGTGAAACTATACGAAACCAGAGTGATAAATTCATGGTCTGCAGTACTGGGCGAAAATATCATGCATTATACCACCAGCATTTACTTTGACAAGAAGAAACTCTATGTCACTCTGTCATCTTCGGTTTTGCGTCACGAACTTTTTCTTACCCGCGAGGAGATCAAAAACTCACTGAACAAATTCGTTGGGGCCGATGTTGTCAAAGAAATAGTGTTCCGGTAATTCTGATGAAAAATGCAGGAAGATAACAATCTGATTAGCGCTATACTGTCTGAAAACATGCACAGAAAAGATGTGGACATGCTGGTTGACTTCCTTATGCATGATTCGGATTCGTTCGGGATGGTATTTCAAATGATTTTTGAAACCGATAAAAGGAAAGCCTGGCATGCGGCATGGGTAATAGAAAAAGTGTGCAGGAAAGATTCGGAACTCATATCGGAGGAGAAAAACAGAATTCTGATTAATTTTCTGCTTGTAAACCAGCACGAAGGACTTCAGCGAATTTGTTTGACTATACTCACTCTCCTACCTGTCCATTTTCCGGTATCTGTGGATTTTATCAACAAATGCTTTGATCAGATGCTCTCTCCCCGCAGGAGTATTAGCGTGCAGGTACTCTCAATGAAAATGCTCTGTAAAATATGCAGTATAGAAAAAGATTTCATTCCTGAGCTCAAAGCTACGCTCGAAAATACCGAAAGTTCAATGTATTCACCGGGATATAAGGCTGCTAAAACACACGTTTTGAAATCGTTGGAGATTTTGAGCAAAAAAGATGGAAAGTGTTATTATTCCTGAACACCATGCGAGTTAATAATTTTATTGAAAAATAAGTAGTAACTTTGCAATCTGAAATAAACGAATCAACTAAACAAACAAAATAAAACAATATGTCTTCAAAGAAAAACATCATTGCGTTGCGCCAAAAGAAAGCAATAGTTGAAAAAGGTGGCGGCGACAAAGCTATCGAAAAACAGATAGCAATGGGCAAAATGCCTGCACGTGTTCGTATACTTGCTTTGCTCGACGAAGGTTCATTTCATGAATATGATATGTTTGTGGAACATGAGGAAAAAAACTTCGGCATGGAAACCAAAGAGCTTCCGGGCGACGGTGTCATTACAGGTACCGGAACAATCGGAGGTGCACCGGTGTGTATCTACGCCCAGGATTTCACCGTGATGGGTGGATCACTCGGTCTGAAACACGCACGGAAGATTACCAAAATCATGGATCATGCCCTGAAAATGAAAATACCCTGCATCGGTATCAACGATTCGGGCGGTGCCCGGATTCAGGAAGGTATTGGAGCTCTGGCTGGTTATGGCGAAATTTTCTACCGCAATACAATGGCCTCGGGTGTAATTCCACAACTTTCGGTTATCCTTGGCCCATGTGCCGGAGGTGCGGTTTATTCACCGGCACTTACCGATTTTGTGTTTGTTGTGGAGAATATCTCCAAAATGTTTATTACCGGTCCCAATGTAATTGAAACCGTACTTGGCGAAAAAATATCTCAGGAAGACCTCGGTGGAGCTCGTGTACATGCCGAAATTACCGGTAATGCACATTTCTACGCTTTAAGTGAAATGGAATGTTTCAAACAAATCAAAACCCTGATTTCGCTGATTCCTCACAATAATCAAAAACGCGCCCAAAGTGTAGCTCCGAAAGATCCGAAGTTCAGAAAAAAAATTGAAAATATTATTCCGGCAGACCCAAAACAACCCTACGATGTAAGGGAAGTGATTTTTGCCATGACAGATGAATCCAGATTCTTCGAAGTACAGGAACTATGGGCTTCCAACATCGTGATAGGTTTTGGCCGGATGAATGGAGAAACAATAGGTTTCGTAGCAAATCAGCCCATGTATCTGGCCGGAGTACTCGATTGCGATGCATCGGATAAGGCTGCCCGCTTTATACGTTTCTGCGATGCATTCAACATACCGATTATCACCCTGGAAGATATGCCGGGTTACCTGCCGGGTGTTGACCAGGAACATGCAGGAGTTATCCGTCACGGTGCAAAAATGCTGTATGCATATTCCGAAGCTACTGTTCCCAAAATAACGGTCATTTTGCGCAAAGCGTACGGCGGCGGGTATATTGCTATGAATTCACGCCACCTCGGTGCCGACTTTGTATACTCCTGGCCCAGTGCCGAAATAGCGGTTATGGGTCCTGAAGGTGCGGCCAATATCATTTTCCGCAAAGAAATCATGGAAGCCGAAGATGAAGATGCAATGCGTCAGCAGAAAGTGAAAGAATATGTCGAAAAATTCGCGAATCCGTTTGTTGCTGCATCCAAAGGTTATATTGATGCCGTTATTGAGCCGGGAGAAACACGTGAAATGCTGTTGCATTCACTTTCGGTATCGAGAGATAAGGACGATTCGCGCCCTGTAAAGAAGCACGGCATTCCTCCATTCTAACATTCTGTACTGTTTTTTCGTTATTTTTTTGAAAAGTAATTAAATAAGAATATGACCATGCCGGAAACAGATAAAAAGAAAACCAATGCTCAAAATACTCGGGTGGAAACTGTGACAAATACAGAGAAAACTACCAGAGAAAAGCAGGCACTGCTTGAGAAAAAGGAAAAGAGCAAAAATATCCTTGAACGCGCCCGTAGGATTCACGCTGCCAGAAAAGCTCATGAAGCAAAAAAAGCAAAAGAGGAGCGGGATGCCCGTATGGAAAGAAGAGCAAACGAACGGAAAAAGGCTGAAGAGGCAAGAAAGCAGAAAAACCTGAAGGATTCAACAACCGAAAAAGGAAAATCTGAGAGTAAAGTTCAGTCAGATCCGCAATACGTTGATTTTGCAATCACAGCCCGGAAGTACAAGACTCAACTGACTAAAAAGTATATGGGACGTAAATTCTGGGTAAATCCAAGTCCTTACGAGATACAATCGTATATTCCCGGTACAATTATTTCTGTAGATGTAAAAGAGGGCAAAATTGTGGAAGAAGGTACCCGGTTGCTTATCCTGGAAGCCATGAAAATGCAGAATAAGGTAGAAATGCCTTTCACTGCACGCATTAAGAAAATCAATGTGAAACCCGGTGAAAAGGTTCCGAAAGATTTCATCATGATAGAACTCGAACCCGTGGAAAAATAAGAAATCATCATTTTTGTCAGAAAAAGACCTGCAATGAATTGAACTGTACCCCAAAAGTCATACAAAAACTTTTGGGGTATTTTTTATGGAAAAAAACAAAAAAGAATCAGGTGGTTGCGTGAGACCGGTTTTTACGAAAAGTGATTTTCTGGAAGGTTTTTTCCGGAATATGTCCATTGGATACAAAATGGATTTGTTTTCCAGCTACCTGAAAGACCCACAGTGCGCTGATGTGAAGCGGGAAACATTGCAGGGCTGGAAGGTTTATAAATACATCACCGTAAGCCTGAACACCCGGCTGATATATGACTGCGATGTAAAGATTGTTTATAATCAGAGCGGTTCTTTACAGAAAACCGCTCATTTTTTATTTCAACAGGAATGCCCTGAATGCTTCAAAGTCACTCTTCATCTCTATGCTCTTTTTCTGGTTTTTCATATATTCCTGCAGTTTTTCCGGAATTTCTGTTTCCACACCAAGAATCTGTTCAACTGTTTCGGCAAATTTAGCAGGATGGGCTGTTTCCAGAAAAATACCATTCTCGTTGTCTTTGAGTTCTTCTTTAAGAGCCCTGTAGCCGCATGCGCCGTGCGGATCTAACTCATAACCAGTGCTGCAGAAACATTCTTTCATTGTTTCGGCGATTTCCGTGTCGGAATAGCTCACTCCGCTTATATCGCTCCGGATTGCTTCAAAGGAATGCTCGTACAAATCGAGGATACGCGTGAAATTGCTCGGGTTACCGACGTCCATTGCATTCGCTATGGTTGAAACGGATGGTTTTGGTGAGTAAACTCCTGTATTCAGATATTGCAGAAAGATATCGTTCCGGTTATTGGCTGCAATGAAGCGTTTCACGGGCAGTCCCATCCGTTTGGCAATCAGCCCTGCTGTCAGATTTCCAAAATTGCCGCTGGGAACGCAGAAAACGGTCTCAAGTTCTTCTGATGTTTGCTTTGGATGCATGGACCTTAACTGAGCAAATGCATAGAAATAGTAAAATGACTGCGGCAGAAAACGGGCAACGTTGATTGAATTAGCCGATGTAAGCCGCATCTTTTTGTTCAGTTTCACGTCCTGAAAAGCCGACTTAACCAGCCGCTGGCAGTCGTCGAAGGTGCCATCCACCTCTAATGCTGTAATATTTTGTCCGAGCGTGGTGAACTGACTTTCCTGAATGCGGCTTACTTTGCCTTTCGGATAGAGTACAAACACACGGATACCCTCCACTCCCAGAAATCCGTTGGCTACAGCACTTCCGGTATCGCCCGATGTAGCTACAAGCACGTTTACGGTATCTGTTTTCGTCCGGTTGCTGATGAAATACGCAAGCATGCGCGACATAAACCGTGCTCCTACATCTTTGAAAGCAAGTGTCGGGCCATGAAAAAGTTCGAGACTGCTGATGTTTTTCGTCACCGGCACCAGGGGAGTATCAAATTTTAATGTATCGTAAACAATTTCTTTCAGTGCATCAGGCTCAACATCGTCCCCGAAAAATGCGTTGGCAACTGTTAGTGCAATTTCCTGGAATGAGAGTGTTCCAATGGTTTCAAAGAATTCGTCGGGCAGTTTTTCTATTCTTTCCGGCATAAAAAGTCCTCTGTCGTCAGCAAGTCCTTTTATCACAGCCTCCTCGAGCGATACATCGGGTGTTGTTCTGTTTGTACTGTAGTATTTCATTTGTTCAATATATTTTTAGTTGTTTTTCAGATGAAACTCATCAAAAACATGGTTTCCGGATTAAGTGTTTGTCTCGATGTTTGTTTCAATTGCTTATCTTGTTTTTTCTGTCAGTAAAAGATATTCTTTATGTTTATCATTGCTGTTTGTCCATTCGTTGGTCCATCTCATGTCCGACATGACATTCCTGGCGTAGTCGATTTCGATCACTTTCAGCAGTTTGCCCGACGACATGATTATTTCTGTCAGGTCTGATTTGGTTGCCCTACCTCCAGAACTGTATGAGAGAAGTATGTAGTGTGCTTTGGTTTGTCTGAAAAGCTTTTCCAGTGCATCCAGAACAATATATCTGCCGTTTTCGTTTTTTCTGAATTCTTCAAAAACCGAACCTGAAACTCCGTCGCGCGAATCGGTACGCCGGTTGGCTCGTCCGAAAAGCGGTGGCTTGTCGTTGAGAACGATGGTAGTCCAGATATGATAATAAGATGCATATCTCACCCTGCTTGGAGGCATTTTAATATTTGACGAACCATAAGGAGGGTCAAAATAGGCCAGGTCGTACTCGTTTTTTTCAATCGTATCGAAAATATCTCCTCGTGTTACGATATTTTCACTTATCAGCGGAAAGCGCCTGGGCAATTTCAGCGTCAGGTCGTTGTACGACCTTTTGGACCACTTGTTCAGGTATGCCGCATAATGTCCCAGGGTATTGTCAACTTTATCAAGTGCGTAAATCAAGCTGGTCAGAATCACACATTTATCTTCCCAGATTAAGCCCATACGGTCGATTTCTTCGCGAATAGAGTCGAGTCTCCGGGTGTTTTTTATCTGAAACGGCTTTTTAGTACCTTCCTCTCCCGCTCCGTAGTGTTCGGTGAACCATCCGTTGTGACCCGGCAGAGCATTCAGGTGGTCTGTGATTTCACGATAATACTTATCAGGCTTAGTCGATTTCAGGTAGCAGGTTGCCAGCACTTCCGACCATACTGCCACATCGTTTGCAGTGGTGTTGTATCCTGATAAGGCAAGTGCCTGTGAAATTCTGGTAGAACCGCTGAAACCGTCGATTACCGTTTTTACATCGGGTAAGTGGTTAATCAAATGCATAATTTCCGGCAGTATTTTCAATTTGGAACCGGTATATTTGATTCCTTCGGTACGAATTTCTCCCGAATTCTCTCCGGTAAGCGTTTTAACTTCCATAGTTCGAACTAAAAAATGTGAGAGTTCCCGAGTGCGATATTAAGCGTATGTCATTTCCGGTTGATAAAATTATTGTCTGAAAAATTCCTGAATAAACTCATTTCCTTTCAACAGGCCGTAACTCCCCGACTGACAGGCGAATTCATCGTATTGGTCCACATCGTCCGCCTCGTTTCCGGTACGGTATATAATAAATGGAACCGGAGTTTTCGTGTGAGTCCTTATTGCACAGGGTGTCGGATGGTCGGGCAGCAATGCTATTGTCACAGGTTCGCTCCATGCGAGCAATTCATTCATGATTGGTCTTACAATCCGGTTGTCCAGATTTTCAACAGTTTTAATTTTCAAATCCACGTCACCTTCATGCCCGGCTTCGTCGCTGGCTTCGATATGAAGATACACGAAATTATCCGATCTCAAAGCATCAATGGCAGCTTGTGCCTTGCCTTCGTAGTTGGTGTCGTAAAGTCCGGTAGCGCCAGCCACTTGTATATTTTTCAAACCAGCATATACTCCTATTCCTTTTATCAAATCGACAGCCGAAATGACCGAACCGCTTTTTATATGGTATATTTCGGTTATTTTTTTCATGTTTGGCCTGTAACCCGGCGACCAGGGCCAAATGCTGTTTGCCGTGTCTTTTCCCTGCGATTGGCGTTTGAGATTTACCGGGTGATTCCCGAGCAGATTTTGAGATTTCAGTATCAGTTCATTGAGCAATGCGGCTGTTTGTTCTGCTTCGGGAACGTATGGTTTTATCATTACATTTCTGAAAGGAGTACCCGGAACATCATGTGGAGGTGTACAGCTGATGTTTTTGTTCCCGTTTTTCATCTTGAGCAGGTGGCGGTACGAAACACCTGAATGAAAACTGAATCGTTCATCTCCCAGCTCATACTGCAGAAACCGGATTAATTCCCCGGCTTCTTCGTTGCCTATATGTCCTGCTGAGTGGCTTTTAATTTTTCCATCTTCCAGGCATATCAGGTTGCAGCGCATGGCCATTTCATCATCTTCGATGGCTATTCCCATGCTCGCAGCTTCGAGTGTGCCGCGGCCTTCGAAACATTCATTCAGGTCGTAGCCCAGCACCGAGAGGTTGGCTATTTCGCTCCCTGGAGCAAATCCTGAAGGTATCGTATCGAGCATTCCGCATCGGCCCATTTTTGCAAGCCTGTCAATGTTCGGAGTATTTGCCGCCTGAAGTACCGTTTTGTTACCGATTGATTCAATCGGCTCGTCGGCCATACCATCTCCGAGTATAATAATGTATTTCATCAGCTAATGTACTGTTTTTTAATGATTGTCAGATGAAACTCGCTTTTCAATATTACAATAGCTCAGGATATGAGGTAATTACATGCTCGTTTCATTTTTCTGTTTGTCCCGAAAAGTTCACAGGGAAAAAACAGGTAATAAGTTTGAGTTTAATTTATTGGGATAATACCGGTTTTACGGAATGAAAAAATGTTTTGCCGGAATTCGTCAGTTGCATTACAAGAATTCGGTAAACAACGGTAATGCTTCTTCGAATTTTCGGATGGCTTCTTTCAGCGAGGTGTAGCTTTCGCCGCCCGATGCGTTGAGATGTCCGCCACCTCCGAAAACTTCGGAAGCAAACTTATTGGTGGGAAATGTACCCTGAGACCGTAAGGAAACTTTGATTTTGTCCGGATCTTCGCGCATGAACACGGTGAAGTTTATTCCCTGTATTGACAGGGGAATGTTCACAAAACCTTCGGCATCTCCGTTGTCGTAGTTGAATTCATGCATTTCTTTTTGAGTAAGGGTGATCAAAGCAGCCTGGTATTCAGGATATATTTTCATTTTACGGTAAAGGCAATAACCCATCAGACGCATTCTGTCTGCCGAGAAGGTGTTGTACACTTTGCGGTAAATATCATCTTTGTCCACCCCGAGTTTTATCAGTTCGTAGATGATTGAATATATTTCTTCGTGATTGGAATTGTAGGTAAATCCTCCGGTATCGGTCATCATGCCCACATAAATACATTCAGCACACCCAAGGTTGATATCCGAGAAATGTCCCATACGGCATATTGCCCTGAAAATCAGCTCGCTGGTTGATGAAACCTGTGGGTAGGAAATCACCAGATTAACGAAATCCTGGCTCGGATTCAGGTGATGGTCAATCAGGATTTTACGTGCTTTTGCACCCACTACTTTATCAGCCATCATTGCCAGCCGGCTTGGTGTATTAAAGTCGACAGCCAGAATAAGTTCAGCATCGTCAATCACTCTGTCGGCTTCTTCGTGATTTTCTGTATAAATAATAATTTTATCGGCGCCGGGCATCCACATCAGAAAATTCGGTGGCGGTGTGGGGACGATAACTTTCGGTGTTTTATCGATAGTCATCAGAAAATGCCACATACCCAGTGCAGAACCCAAAGCATCACCGTCCGGTCCCACATGTGAGACAAGTACGATATTCTCTGCGTTTTCGATTTCTCGTTTTAATTTGTGAATTTGCTCTTCGGCGATAACTTTAGAAATCATTTTTCACTATTTTAAGGATTTAAAATGCAAAAATAGCAAAAAATCGGCGACTTTGAATATGATTCTGAAACAGGATTGATTTTTAACTTTACAGGTTGGTAATGTAAGCTCCAGCTTCGGATACTGAGTAAAATTTAACTTGCCTGCTTCTGCAAATTTCCCTTATATGGCTGGTGTACCATTGCGATATGCTTTTGTCAACTATCACCATTTCAGGATGGATGCAGGTAAGTATTTGTTCCATCCTGGGTTTTTGCTTGTTTGTAATAATCAGATAATCCACTTCAATGGGTCCGGATGTTGTTTTGTTCTTCAGAAAATCGTCTTTCAATATCAGTATCCGTTTATTTCTGAAATATACAAATCCGTCGTCATACCATTCAGACTGATTCAGATAAACGGGATCATCCAGTAAATGGCTTTGCCAGTATGAAGAAGCTGTTTTCTCAGCCTGAAGCGAGTCTGTGGTAAATACAAAATTACTCATTCCGCTGATGAAATTTATTACCGGAACGCGGTTGTGTGAAAATACAATCATTCTTGAGCTGTTCAAAGTGTTATATGTCTGAATATTATAAACAACAAGAATGAGCAGGATTGCAGTCAGGCCCGTGAGAAGCGCGGGGTATTTTCGGTTGATTAAATAGACACTGAGCGAAAAAATCATCAGGAAACATAATATAAGCTGAATCCCGTTCAGTGGTATCTGGCTGATTGAACCCGGTATTTCCTGAATTTTTTCAATAAGAAAATTCATTAAGCTGATTGTTCCGTTGAGAAGGTAAGCTATCCCGCCGGAGAGGAGAGGAATACCCGACAGAAACAACAGCGCCATTGCCAGATATATTATTCCTGTGGAAAGCGGTATGGCAATGAAATTGGTAAGCAGAAAATAGTTCGGGAATTGATGGAAATAGTACAATATAAAAGGGGCTGTACCAACTTGTGCTGCTACCGAAACGGCAGCAAGATCCCATACTTTTTTTAAAAACTTATTTTTTACATACAGCAGTTTTGAAATTTGAGGATAAAAGTACAAGATGCTCAAAACAGCCGAATAACTTAACTGAAAGCCGATATTGAACAGCAGATTCGGATTGAACAGAAGCATCAGAAAGGCTGAAATCAGCACCGTGTTTACAACCTGCGATTTCTTCTCAGAGCACGTACCGGCTGCCATAAACGTAATCATCAGTGCAGCTCTCATTACCGCGGCTGACATGCCCGTCAGGAATGCATACATCCAGATAAAAAATGTTATGATGATTGCCCGGATTATTTTTTGTCTTTTCGTTTTCGAAAGGAAACCCAGTAGAAATAACATGACGGCATACACAATACCGACATGTAAGCCACTTACCGAGAGGATGTGTGTGGCTCCCGTAGCACTGTAGCTTTTCAGTAAATCCGGTTGCAGGGCATCAGTGTATCCCAGCGTAAGCGCAGCCAGTACGGCAAATTCATCACCTTCGATGTTGAATTTCTGGTATATTTTCAACAGGTAATCTCTGGAATAATCGGCCAGGCGTAATAAATCAAAAGATGTATTTCTTCCGTATTTTTTCCACTTTTCGGCCGGAATGTACGCTGTGGCATTTATTCCCTGACGTTTCAGGTACCTGGAATAGTCAAATCCGCCCCGATTTTGCACACCGTCGGGTGTTTTGAATTCGGCCTCGAAAAGCAAGCGGTCGCCTAATAGAAGTTTGTCAGCAGCGCTGTCTTTTTGCAGATAGATAATGGATGTGCCACCACATGTTTCTGCTTTTCCTGATTCATATTTTCGGATTAATTTTACCCTGCACATGAATGAGCGTTCTTTCTCTACCGGCGCCGAGCGCAGTTCTGCCTCATAAATTCCTCTGTTGTTAAGTTCCTGAAAAAAATGCTTTTTCTCGAATAGAAGTGAACTGATATATCCCGCGGTGAGCAAAAGCAAAGCTGCTGAAAATCCGAAAATCCACCTGAATTGATACAGCTTTTCCTGTTTGAGCAAAAAGAAATGACAAAGCAATCCGATAAGCGCCACAGACACAATGACTTTCAATACCATATCCGGAAGACTGACAAACTGAAAGAGCACTATTCCTGCTGCTAAAAACAGCAAAAAACGAAAAAACGGAGTGCGCTGCAGGAAATTCATTCTGTTTTTTTTTAGAGCAGTAACTGATGAATGTAACCAATCGGATCGGGTGCGCTGAATACAGCACTACCGGCTACCAGCACATTCACACCAGCATCAAAAAGATTCTGCGCATTTTCAATACTCACACCTCCGTCAACCTGAATCAGGCAATCCGGATTTTCGTCAGCAATCATCTCCCTCAGTTCACCGATACGCTGATAGGTCTCTTCAATAAATTTCTGTCCGCCGTAACCGGCAAATACCGACATCAGCAGAACCATATCTGAATGACCTATAAGGCCGTATAAATTTCTGACCGGGATATCCGGATTGATGGTAAGGCCGACTTTTACTCCCAGGTCGCGGATTGTGCGAAGCGTGTCAAACGGATTCTTCAGTGTTTCAAGATGAACGGTCAGAATTTCAGCTCCTGCTTTCACAAACCGCTCCAGGTATTTTTCCGGCTCTGAAATCATCAGATGAACATCCAGTGGTTTTGTGCAGTGTTTTTTTACTGCTTCTATTACCGGAAAGCCAAATGAAATATTTGGTACAAAAACACCATCCATCACATCGATGTGAAGCCATTCTGCTTCGCTGCGGTTGATCATTTCACATTCTGCCTGCAAATTGCCGAAATTGGCAGCTAAAAGCGACGGGGAAATTATTCTGGTCATGCTGAATTGATATTTATATACAAACATACACTATTTTTTGTGAAAAATCAACAGGAAACCGAAATTCACAAATCAGACAGGTTCATTTGCCGTAATAAAAAAAGCTGCCCTCATGGAGCAGCTTTTTTCAACAGCCTTATTGTTATAATAATCAATTATTATCTTTTGATAAATTTCACTCTGTAATTAATACCTGTTTTATCTTCAAGAATTACAAAATAATTTCCTGAAGGATAATTGCTTACATCAATACTTAATGTACGCTGATTTTCTCCGGCGTTTCCCGAACTCAGCATTTGTCCTGTAGCAGAGAATACGGAATAAGAATAAGCATTCAGCCCGTTCTGGAACGGCAGATTAACAGTTATCAGGTTGCTTGCAGGGATAGGAAATGCGTGAACAGACTCGTCACTGAAATAATGGTTTACCGATGTTGTTACTCTGCAGCCGATAAATCCGATTTCTGCAACAGAAGTCCATCCGGTTCCGTTTACTTCACTTAATGCAACCAGTTTTACATACCTGCCAGTCTTAACAGGGAATTCCACTGTTGTAGGTGCGCTGGAGTTTTCGAACTCTCCTTTCGATACGTACGTTCCCCAGTTAGTTACATTATCTGAAATATATAATTCATATTCTTTGATACGTCCGTTTGCACCGTCAGTTCTGGGTGTATGAATAAATTTGCTGATATTGTAATTATCTCCCAGGTCAAGCTGTATAAAGTGCGGGTGTGCAGGACTGCCACTCCATGGTGTGTGCCAAAGAGTTGACGTGTTTCCGTCAATGGCTCTGCTGCCGTCTTCACCGGACTGATAACTGTCAACAGTTGCTTTCATAATGTTCTTCGGGAGTTCACCCGGTCTGTCGCAATTATCTATTGATGGTGCAATTTTAACCTCAATCATGTTTGTAACAGTTTTACTTACCGTTGTATCGTTCTGAGTGATGCTTAAAGTTACAGAATAAAAACCCGGTTCGCTGAACAATACTTTAGGATTGCGGGCATGAATATCACTTACATATTTTGCCTCAGGTGAGAATGACCAGGTCCATACGGCATCTTTGTGATTCAGATACGAATGGTCATCAAACCGGATAGTGTCAGCAGGGCTCTCGTAAGATTGTTTGTCAGCCCAGGGCACTGCTACCGGAGTAAATTCGGTCTCGGCTAAAGGACTTTCCCATACTCCGGCGCTGCCGCCAACACGTATTTTACTGTCGCGGAAGAAAGGTAAAGCATGATTGATTCTCATACCATTCGGATAGCCCGTTCCAAATTCAGTCCATGATCCTCCATCACCTTTGCGGAATTTTACTGTGCCTGAATTAAATCCATAGGTATCCATAAATGCGTAAACCAGGTCTTTACCTTCAGTCGTAGGCTGTATTGCGAGTGTTTTAATAACAGCACCTGATCCGAAGTACGACCATTGTGTCCAGGTTTTGCCACCATTTAAACTTTTGTAAACTTCACTTCTTGTGTTATCCCATACGCCGTGAGTTAAACTCGAGTAAATGACATCGCTATCGTAAGGTGAAATTACAAAACGAAGGTTTCCACCTGATGAACCGGCAATATTCACTCTCTTTTCAAAAGTTTTTCCACCGTCTTCGCTCTTATATAAACCTTTCTGATTAATATCAACGTATATTACATCGGGATTTGCGGTACTTATATCAAAATATCTGACATTTCCTCCGAAATCATAGAGCATATCGAACGTTAATCCGAAATCTTTGCTCACCCAAAGTGCATTGTCGCTTCCCACGTAAAGCTGGCCTGAATAATAAGGATGAGCCACAACATTGCTCCTCAGGGCTCCGTAGCCTTCCATATTCGGATGTTTGGAGAATGTGAAGCGTCCTTCGGGCTTACCTTCCGCTTTTTTAGGCAGAATCCATCCGCTACCCAGGTCGTCAAATACCACATGACGGCTTTTCCCCTGGATTACCCAGCCTGTCGGAGATTCACCTCCACCCATACGTAATGCTTTTTCTCCGTAAAAATCTGTCATCGAAGTATTACCGTTGTGATATCTTCCTCCAACAATAATATCTTCATTCCAGCCCTGATGAAATCCCCACATATCCGAACCGACAAGCATCTTGTTCAGGGCAAAGTGACCGGTTGATGTGGTAAAGTTGTTAGTAGTCAGGTTCATACCGCCATCTGTGGAAACCCAGGTGTCGCCGTTGGCCAATATCTTCATGTCCTGAATGTCAGGGTGAATACTAAAACTACCGGCATATCCGCCAATAGCGCTGTAGCTTGATCCTCCATTCGAGGATTTAAATAGGGAAGTAGTACCGGCGTAAACAATGTTTTTATTAGTGGGTGAGATTTCAAATACCAGGTCAAAATACCCCTGTCCGTTGGTGAGCTTATCGCTGGTGAATGCTCCATCAGAACCGACAAATTTCCGAATCCATGTCCAGTTTCCTTTTTTGTTGGTTCCCTCGTATATCAGCGGACGGTTATTCATGTTTTTTGTAAGCATAATAACCTGTACAATGTCAGGTGATGCCGGAGTCACAGCGAGTAAACCACCTGATCCAACGATTAATGTATCCGGAAAATTAGTTACAGTGGAGAAGTTTATTCCGCCATTTATTGATTGCGTAAATATATATTTGTTGGAAGTGTTTTTTGTCAGTGCATAAATGGTATCACTTTGACCTGGTTTGTATTCTATATCCCATGTGTCTGTGGATGTTCTTTTCGTCCAGCTCAGTCCGGCGTTAACGCTTGTAAATATACCACTTGAAGAACAGGCTATTGCATTGGAGGGGTTATTATTATCATATTTCATCCTGTTAATTCCTCCTGTTGAACTTGCTACTCTTTTCCATGTTTCACCTCCGTTCAGAGTTTGGTGGATAGCACTTCCGGCTCCGACAAGCACGGTGTCTGAATTCACCGGATGAATGGCAATGGCTCCGGCGCCACCTCCAAACGGATAGTTAAGCCCCTGAAGTATCCAGGTTTTACCTTTATCTGTTGACTTGTTGATAAAACCGGTTTCAGTTCCTGCGTAAAGTAAGTTCGGATTTTTATCTGTCACGTCGAATGAATAGACGTTTGCTTGCCAGGGAGCAGTTTTGGGGGCTGTGGCACTTCCGCTTTCGTTCAGCCAGTATGTCTCTTTGGGTCCCCAGAAAGTCCAGCTGGACGAGTTTCCAGCTGCTGGCGCACGTCTTGGCTGGAGTGGTTGTGTCTGGAATTTTACCAGGTTCTGGTTAATGCGCTGTATATCCGGGGTTTCTATTTTTCCTTCAGAATCAACATAAGGAGTGATTGCCTTGCGCCATATTTTGAAATAACGCATGAGCGGAGTTTTTTTATCCTTATTGGCTGCTTCCCATTTGATGAAGGCACGATCAATTTCATTAAAATTGACAGGATATGTGTAGAGCATTTTTCCCCATTCGGGCATGTCTTCAGAGTAAGTTGGCTTGTATGATTTATTCAGCTCGGGCAGCTCATCGTAAGGGGTAAATTGATTGATTTGTGCTGAACTGAAAGTGAAAAACACAAGCAATGAAGCTAAAAGGTAGAATTTGGATTTTTTCATTTCTTTGACTAAAAAGGTTATAGTGTGCAAAGATAAAAAATTATATTAAAGTGGGGTAAAAAATTAAATTAATTAACTAAATTAAAATATATTAATAGAGTAATTTTTTTCTTGATATTTAAGAGATTAGAGGCGGATTCAGATCCTGGAAAAGATAGAATGAAGGTTGTGAAAAAGAGAAGAGAGTGAAATCATCACTCTCTTCTTCTGCTAATTCAAAAAATAATCGATAAATTCGTCGTTCGTGACTTTTTCAACTCTGTATGAAGCAGCGAACTGCATGATTTTGTTCAGGGTGGTTTCACTTGGTCCGGTTTCGATGATGTCTGAAATCTCCTGAAGATCTGGTATTTGAGTTGATGTTACAGGGGTAAAATCTTTTTGCATAGGCATTTGATATGTTTTATATATATCAAACGCTCATATTATAAATATAGTGTGTTATGCTGATAATTTTTTATTTTATTTCCAGATGTACATTATTTTCATATGCAATTCTTCGCATATTCATCAGTGCGTAACGCATTCGTCCGAGGGCAGTATTGATACTTACGTCTGTACGTTCGGCAATTTCCTTGAAACTTAGATCTTCAAAATACCGCATTCTTACAACTTCCTGCTGTGAATCAGGCAGATAATCGACCAGATGAACCACATCCTGAAGTACCTGCTCATTGTTGATTACATCTTCAAAACTTTTCTCGGAATACTTTGAGTTGTTCACAAAATCATATTCCAGTCCGTCTGTCGAGAAAGTATTCTCGTTTTTCTCACGGCGAAAATGATCGATAATCAGGTTGTGGGCAATGCGGTTGATCCAGCCCAGAAAGCGACCGGATTCAACATAACGACCTTGCTGTATGGTGGCAATCGCTTTAATAAATGCTTCCTGGAAAATGTCTTCGGTGAGTTCCTTGTTGCGAACAATAAGAAAAATGTAGGTAAAAACACGGGATTTGTACCTGTTTAATATTACTTCGAAAGCTTTGTTATTGCCTTTTTCATACAACTTCACCAAATCGTCGTCGGCTAGTTGACATAAATTGTTCATTACTTATAAATTTTGGGGTTATAAAGTAATCTTAGGCAATAGGCAATTATCGGTTTTTTGTTTTTAAGTAAATAGTATTATAAAAAGAATCGGGTTGCAAATTTATGTATTCATTTTCACTTTTCAAATAAAACGGCTCATAATTAAGTTAATGATAGTTAATAAAGTGAAAATATCTTCTTTTG
>CAZWLJ010000004.1:2487-117883 GCA_964634605.1 uncultured Paludibacter sp. | reverse complement strand
AAAGCACTTCAATTTATTCCACAAACAGCACCAACCCTTTCAAATACTCCCCTTCAGGATGATAGATATTAATCGGGTGATCAGCCGGTTGGGTGAGCTGGTGCAGGATGCGCACGTTTCTTTTAGCCTCGGCGGCGGCGCTGAAAACTGCCAACCGGAACTGATCTTTGGAAATAACCTGCGAGCAGGAAAAGGTGAATAGAATGGAGTTAGGCTTAATCTGCTGCAATGCTTTCAGATTCAGCCGTTTGTAGCCTTTCAGCGCATTCCGTACGGCATCGCGGTGCTTGGCAAAGGCAGGCGGATCGAGGATAATCAGGTCGTACCCGGCACGGCGTTCGTTCAGAAACTTAAAAGCATCTTCGGCAAAAGATTCGTGATTAGCGGCGTCAGGGAAATTTCTCCACACATTTTTGTCGGTCAGTTCGATGGCTTTGGCGGAGCTGTCCACCGAGTGGACCAGACTGGCTCCACCACGCAAAGCATACACCGAAAATCCTCCCGTGTAGCAGAACATATTCAGCACATTTTTGCCTCCCGAGTACTTCTCAAGTAGGCACCGGTTGTCGCGCTGATCCACGAAAAATCCGGTTTTCTGCCCTTTCAGCCAGTCCACTTCAAATTGCAATCCATTTTCTATCGCTTTTAATGAATCACTGTGTCCGCCAATCAGGTAGCCATCTTCTTTTTCTATTGGCGCATTGTAAGGCAGTGTGGTTTCTGATTTGTAAAATACGTTTTTTACTTCGGGTAAGGTGCTGACAATCGCTTCTGCCAGTGTCTTCCGCATTATATGCATTCCCACGGAATGTGCCTGCATCACAGCTGTGTCGTCATACACATCCACAATTAACCCGGGCAGATTGTCGCCTTCGCCGTGTACGAGCCTGTAAGTGTTGTTTTGCGGAGGGTTGACAAGTCCCAGTTCCCTGCGCATGTTGTATGCCTGTTCAAACTTTCTTTTCCAGAAACCTGCATCCGTTTTTTCCCGGGTGAATGTAAGCACGCGTACCGCAATACTCCCGATCTGATAATGACCGATTGCCAGAAAATTGCCCTGAACATCAGTCACTTCTACTACCTCGCCTTCTGCCGGTTTTCCACTCATAGACTGGATGGCTCCTGAAAATACCCAGGGATGAAAACGAAGCAGGCTTTCTTCTTTTTTTGGCTTTAATTTAATGATTATCATCGGATCTTGTTATTGCTTTGAAAGGTCGTTTTGATTTTTGATAACGTTAGCGAGCATTTTCTGCTCTGTAATGGTAAGTTTTTTCCCGCTTGTAAGGCGCAGGTAGATTTGCAGGGTTGCCCAGGCATCGGTTGCTGCATAGCGTTGCTGCTGCTCGGTCAGAACCGGGTTTTCCCAGTTACTGAGCCGCTGGGATTTGGAGATTTTCTGTCCGAAAAGAATTGCATAAATCTTTTGGAGGCTTAGTTCCAGAATTCCGTATTCTTTTGCAATATTCTGAATATCAATGAATCCCTCGGGTTTGAATTTTCGCTGTTTTGCCAGTCCGTTGAAGTCATCCCGAAGCGACAAACCGATTTTTTTGATGTTTTTGTCCGAAAGGAAGGCAATCAGATTTTCCGAAAAACCGATTTTATTTAGCCGGAACAGGAAGCATTTGTGTTCGGTAGAAAACTGTATAAGTGAAACTTTATGCACAACTCCCCGTTTGAAAGATGGTTTAGTTTCGGTGTCAATACCTATAACAATTTCCTTGTACAATTCCCTGATTGCCTGTTCCTCTTTTTCCGGAGTATCTACAAGTACAATTATTCCGGTGAACTCGGCAACAGGTAACTGATTGACTTCTTCTTTTGTGATCGTGGGTTGAAACATTTTTACGTAATTTTAATCTTCACTCTGAAATCTCAGGAAACTATCCCTGTCGAGTTTTCTGTACTCTTTTGGATCGAGGTTGTCGTTGGTTTCCTCATTTCCGAAACTTTCGCTGTATCTTACCGAATGCAAAGCCCGGAGTGCGTTCAGCAGTTTTTGCCCCCAGTGTTCGGCAAAAGCATCCACGCAGGCAGCCAAAGCTGAAGTCATTATTTCTGACTCACCGATTTGAAAATTTGCGGCAAAATCCTTGATTTCCTGATAAATATCGGCCAGATTCTCAGATATGAAAGCGGCAATGGGAGTATCGCTGTAGGGCATATCCGGATGAAATACTTCCAGAAAACTGTCGTCGGCTCCCAACAGACGCTCTATTTGATTTTTTACGTACAAATAATCATCTTCTGTTACAAACCGTTCGATGTTTTCGTCTGCTTCCTGTCCGGTAAGATCGAGCAGTGAAGTTTTCAAATAAAGCAGAGGAAGCAATCGGGTGGATGTAGTTATAAATTCAGCTTTGGTATGTTCTTCGGCTCGTTCCAGAAACAGGCATGTCTCGGCAACTACTGTGGCAAACTCAATCACAGGTTTTGAAAATATCAGTTGATTCTCATTCATTTTTTCAATATAATAATGTGCAAAGTTAGCAAAAAAACTTATTTATTTTGTTTTGATTCTTCCCGTGCTTTCAGTGTGGCTGCGAGTGATTCGGGTGTTGTTTTCCACCTGCGATGCATCCATACCCATTGTGTGGGATATTTTCGGATTATTTCGGTGTAAAATTGATTTTGATTCTCCGTGTTTGCCTGCAAATCGGCCTCCGCATTGCCGGATCTGACAGTCGGGATCTCAGGGAAGATGATAAAATGGTAATTTCCATCCTCTTTTCGTGTCATTGCCATTGGTACAAGCGCTGCCTGCGTGTCGGCCAGCAATCGCGATGCTCCCAGGGGAGTGTAGGCCGGATATCCGAGAAAATCCACAAAGATTCCCTTTACACGGGTATCCTGGTCGGTCATCAGAATCAGGCACTCGCCTTTGTCAAGTGCTTCTTTCAGAGCCTGGTAGGAGCCTGCCCGGGTGATGTTTTTCATTCCGCGGCTGCTTCTGAACCTGACTATCAGTTTTTCGAGCAGACTCATTTTCATTGACTGACTGGCGGCCGAGGTTTCGTATCCCAGCATCGGTGGCGTAATAGCTGCAAACTCCCACGAACTCATGTGGGGAATGAGGCAGATGACTCCTTTACCCCTGAGGTAAGCTGCACGAAGATGTTCCTCGCCGGTAACTTCAATCCGGCTGAAAAATTTGTCACGGTTTTTCACGTGTGAATAAGCCATGTAGTCGAAAAAACCTTTCAGAATCTCGGTAAAGGATGCCCTGGCTATTTCGGAACGCTGTTTGTCGGATAACGACTCTTTGTAAACCCGCTCTAAATTATCAAGCGCCCATCCGCGTGATTTCGTGGCAAATCTGAAAAAATACTTTCCGGTGAAATCTGCGAACCGCCTTACCTGGTTTATGGGTATCACTCTGAAAATCAAAATAATAAAAAGCAAAGGCGGGAAAAGCAGCAACAAAACGAGTTTTCGCCGGATTGATCTTATTGTTGATTTGTGTTTTTTGTAAAATGACATATCGTGAGTTTGATTTGAAACAAAAAATAAGTAATAAATGTTATAAGAAAAAGAAAACTAACGTAACGAAAAATATAAAAACCATGGAAGACGACAAAGTAGTACCGGTTAAGTATTATGAAACTGTAATTGAAGCAGAGATAGACCAGAGCGTTCTGAAAATGAACGGAATAGAATGTATCTACAACGACGACACTGTAGTGGGAGTTTATCCGATATTCAATGATAAAGAGCGTGGTATCGAACTCATGGTTTTTGAGAAAGATATCGAAAGAGCCAGGCAAATTCTTGATGAATACCACTCTGCCGCCAATACCGTTTCTGAATCGGATGAAAAGTCCCCGGAATAGTCTGATTTATCTTTTCTGATTTTTTTTCAGTTTTGAATTCAGCGAGGCGATTGTTTCATTCAGCTCGGGATGTATCAGGCCGGGTGCAATTTCCTCCAGCGGATTCATGACAAAATCTCTTTTGAGCATCAGCGGATGGGGAATCCGGAGGTTTGGTAAACGGATAATCTGATCGTCGTATGTCAGGATGTCAATGTCGATTATCCGGTCGTGATATGAATTGTCCGTCTTTTCGTTACGTCCCATCTTTTTCTCTATTTGCTTCGTTTTGGACAATACCTCCTCAGGAGTAAGCAGGCTGCTTACCAGAATGACAGCGTTCAGAAAATCGTTGTCAGATTTGAAACCCCATGCTACAGAAGGGTAGAAAGAAGAGATATTCCACACTTCACCTATTTCCAGTCCGATTTGTTGTATTGCTTTGTTCAGGTTCAGGTTTTTGTCTCCCAGATTCGTACCTAATCCCAGGTAAATCAATGCCATCGTTTTTTTTTTCAATTTTAAAAAGCAAACGACCTTGTAATAGTTACAAAGCCGTTTGATATCGTGTTTTATTACATTTATTTCTGAATCAGTACCCAGGCATCCGGGAACCGGCTGTTAATCTGGTTGATCCGGTTTCGTGCTTCAGAATATTCATTGAACGATGCAATGAGTACCCGAAACATGCCCTGCTCGTTTACTACCACTATTGCAGAGTTGCCTTCGCTGTTCAGTGTGCGCTGAAGGTTTTTGGCGTTGTTTTGCACACCGAAACTTCCAACTACGACATGGAATTTCTTATTAAATGCAGCGCTGTTGGTTTCGCCTTCTGCCAGATTGAATTTTTCACCCCGTGTGGTTTCCTTGCTCTCAATTTCTTCCTGAACGACTACCGGCTGGCTTTCCGGTTTTTTTTCGGCTGCCTCAATGTCGGAACCGGTGATATTTACCACTTTTTGTTTTGATTTACATGACGTTGCGCCAGCAAAGATAACTGCAGTGAGCAGCATGATACCCAAAATCTTTTTCATATATTTCTTTTTTTAAGTTATTATTTTTCAGAGTACAAAGATGTGAAGAAAAATGATGATTGCCAAGATTCGGGGTTGTTTTTTGCAAATTTTACATATTAACTGAAAACAAAAACTGTCATTAAGGCGTTAACTCCATACTTGTCAAACTCATTATTATTAACTAAATAAAAGCTAAATTATTATGACATTTTCATTGCCAGAATTACCTTACGCTCACAATGCGCTGGAACCGGTGATCAGTGAAGAAACAATCAAATTTCACTATGGTAAACACCATCAAACTTATGTAAACAACCTGAACGGGCTTATACCCGGAACTGAATTTGAAAATTCGGACCTCGATACAATCGTTAAGAAATCGAGTGGCCCGGTTTTTAATAATGCTGCCCAGATATGGAACCACAATTTCTATTTTCTGTCACTCACTCCCGATAAGGGAAGCAAACCTTCGGAAGCGCTCGCAAAAGCAATAGAGGCCAAATATGGCTCTTTTGATAATTTTAAGACCGAATTTAATAAAGCAGCAGTATCGGTTTTCGGCTCGGGATGGGCATGGCTCGTTAAAAATGCAGACGGTGAGCTCGATATACTGAAAGAAAGCAATGCCGGAAATCCACTGACAAGCGGACTGGTTCCACTGCTTACTTTTGATGTGTGGGAACATGCCTATTATATTGATTATCAGAACAGAAGAGCCGATTATTTAGCTGCCCTCTGGGAATTGGTGGACTGGAATGTGGTTTCATCAAGGTATTAATTATAATCCAGTCTGATAAATGTATATCAGGTAAAGCCGGGAGGAATTATTCCTTTCGGCTTTTTTATCTGCTTAATTTAATAAATGTTAAAATCATCGGCTTAAACATTCATTTTTCTAAAAATTGAATTTCTATTCAATTAATCTGTTTCAAAACAATTATCTTTGCGACAGATAAATTCAGATATCAAAAGATGAACCTTATTGCAGGTGTTTTAATTACTACTATTATTGTTTTCGTGGCAGTTTTCCTGTTGGGTTTCAGGATTTTTTTATCTAAAAACGGTAAATTTCCAAACATCCATATCGGAGGAAGTAAAGCCCTGAAAGAGAAGGGGGTAAGTTGTGCCACATCGCAGGATGCCGAAGCTCAGAAGGCAAAACCTAAAATTGATGTTTTAAAAATAATTCATGAAATAGACAATTAAAAAAGAAAAATGAAAAATCTCTCACTTATTTTAAACGGTATTTTGCTGATAGCAGTTATCATCTTGTTTGTACTTGTGCTGGGGAAAAGCAATAACGGAAGTATTCCGGCTGTAGTGAAAAAAGGCGATTCGCTTGCTATACAAAAAATGCCGATAGCTTATATCAATATCGATTCGCTTCTTTTGAATTACACATTTGCCAAAAATGCCAACGAAGCATTAATCAGTAAACAGGAAAGCTCAAGGGCTACGTTGAATTCCAGGGCACGTCAGTTGCAGACCGAAATGGATGAATTCAACCGCAAACTTGAAAACCAGGCATTTCTGAGCCGTGAGAGAGCAGAAGATGCACAGCGCAATATCATGCAAAAACAACAGGATTTGCAAAAAATGGAGGCAAATCTGTCGCAGCAACTGATGGAACAGCAGCAAAAAATGAGTGAACAGCTCCGCGATACCATCAATGCTTTTCTGAAAGTATACAATAAAGATGGCAAATATCAGATGATAATCAGCAACACTTCAAATGATAATATTCTCTATGCCGGAGAAGGATACGATATTACGGCTGATGTGATCAAAGAATTAAACGCCAGACACAACAAAGGAAAAAAATAAGTTCAATTCAAAAATTGCGCAAAATAAACGGAGAAAGCTTGTGAAAGCCAACTCCGTTTTTTTTGTGTATATATGCAGCGCAGGTATAACCTGCCGGATGCCGGATGATTTTCCTGAACGGAGAGTCAGATAGATCGAATCGGCATCGCTTCACGTTTTGAAATGGTCAGAAACACTTCCACACTTGATGTATCCTGCTGTTTTGGCATTACTACTTCCGTCTCCCTCCCTGTACTCTAGCCTTAAACATATTTTTTTCAAATGAACTGCGACTTCGGAGTTATTGCATTTTTTTGAAAAGGAAAATATTCAACAAGGATAGTCATGTAATTCAGGCTTAAATCCCAAAAAGCTAACAAACGAATTCCGGATATTTAAAATCTAAACTCAAAGTTATTTCTCCTTCTTCAAAATTTCCTCCCGGTCCCATTTGTCACAGGTAAGGATTCATTATTTAGTGTTTTTCCGGGTGCTGGTTCATTGATATTAGCTTAAAAATATTGGATAAATATCCCGTTTGATACATTCATTTATAAATGACCAAATATTTTACCTATTTGAACGAATTAGAAGCCTCGAAAATTTTTTCCAGAGTATTTTTGCGTTTATTTTTTAAAAAATTATTAAAAATTATTCACTATTAAAACAGCAGTTAATGGAAAAAAACGGATAATCAACTAACAAGTATCTTTTTTAAGTTTGTTAAAGTGACATACAATTTTTTATACAAAAGAAATCTAATAATCAAAAAACATGAATGTAAAAAGAAAGTTATTCTTTATTATGGCTTTAATGATTTGTTATCTACCCTCAGTCAAAGCCATCGAAAACAGTATTTCAACTCAGACCTCACAACAGAAAACAGACATTGTTACCGGTAAAGTGACCGATTCCAAAGGAGAACCTGTTATCGGAGCAAGCGTCAGAGTAAAAGGGACTTCAATCGGGACTGTAACGGACAGTAACGGAAAATTCACCTTATCCAACATTAGTCCGACTGCCACATTGATGATTTCATACATTGGTATGACAAGTCAGGATGTGGATTTGAATGGTAATAAAGTAATCAGTGTTACCTTACAGGAATCAGCTGTGGGTATGAACGAAGTGGTTGTAGTTGGTTATGGAACTATGTTAAAGAAAGATTTAACAGGTTCTGTCGTGCAAATCAACCCGGACAAACTTGCCGATCAGAATCCGGTTTCTGTTCAGGATCTGCTTCGGGGTACTCCGGGTTTGCAAATTGGATATGATGCATCGGCTAAGGGAAGCAGTGCTTCCATATTATTGCGTGGTCAGAACTCATTGGGAACCAATGCCAGCCCGCTTATTGTGCTTGACGGAATGGCGTTTTACGGTGAACTTTCAGAAATCAATCCGGATGATATCGGTCAGATTGATATTTTAAAAGATGCTTCTTCGGCTGCAATTTATGGTGCCAGGGCGGCTGCCGGTGTTATCATCATCACTACCAAAAGAGGAAAATCAAGTAAACCGGTTATAAATGTAAGTGCTAATTTTGGTGTAAATAATAAATCGGCTTACCGCGACTATTTTGGTTTAGATCAGTACATTCGTTATCGCCAGGATTGGTACATGATGAACTATTCGTACGGAAAAGGTGCCGATGGACTTTATGGATATTATAATGCTGTTGATTCAAAAACAGGATTGTTAGCTTATCCTGCAGGTTATTTCAACGACCCCAGCAATCTGAGTGAGGCTGAAAAGTCGACGTGGGCTACAACAACCGGTAAGAGTGGTTTCGGGCCTGCATCAGGTGAGTCTTACCAGAGTCTGTATGCTCGCCGGCTGGAGTTGAACAATGCTCCGCTCGTTTTTGAAAACTACTTAGCAGGAAAGACATTTGACTGGAATAATGCAACTTTCAGAACAGGATTGAATCAGGATTATAACGCGAGTGTGGCAGGTGCTTCTGATCGGGTTAACTATTATATGTCCTTCGGTTATGTGGATAATCAGGGAGCAGTACAGGGAAATGATTACAATGCTATCCGTTCAAATCTGAAACTGAATGCTAAAATAACTGATTGGTTGGAAGTGGGAGCTAATGTAAACTTTCAGGATCGTTCCGACGGAGATATCCAAGTGTCACTCGGTAGTAATTATTGGGATAATAATATGCTTCGCAATTCGCCTTATGCTTCAATGTATACGGCAGATGGTGGCTATCAGCAATTTCCTATGACCGGAAATGCTTCCAATGGTGGTTATAACTACTACTTTGACCGGCAATATTACGAGCTTGAAAAGGGATATACCGTTTTGAATACAATCTTTAATACGAAAATTACTTTGCCTTTGGGATTCACTTATCAGTTCAACATAGCTCCCCGTTATCAGTGGTTCTTCGACCGTTACTTTATGTCTGCTGATCTGCCGAACTCTTCGGCTTCAAGTCGTGGTGTTAACCGCAGCCATTCAATAAATTTCGACTGGAATCTGAATAATACCCTTATTTGGGACCGAACATTCAACGGAATTCATCGAGTAACGGCAACATTGGTTCAGGAAGCCGAGGAACACCGTTACTGGAGTGATAATATCAATGCCCGTAATCTTGATCCGACCGATGTTCTGGGTTTCCATTATACATCAAGCGGCAACAAGGAACAGAGTTCATTCTCCACGTATGATAGTCACTATACGGCAGCATCTTATCTGGGACGTTTGTTTTATAGTTACAACGACCGTTATATGTTTACCGGTACTTTTCGCCGGGATGGTTACTCCGGTTTCGGAGCTAATAATCCATGGGGTAACTTCGGTTCTGTTGGGTTTGGCTGGAATTTCTCCAATGAAAAATTCATGGAAGATACCCAAAGCTGGCTTAACGTAGGAAAACTGCGTCTTTCATGGGGTACTAATGGTAACCGTGAGTTTGGTGATGTGTACAAAACGTTGGCAAACCTAACCTTGGGTAATTCGATGGTTTATTATAACAATGGAACCTCTACAGTAGTCAATTCATTGTACATGGACCGACTTGCTGCGCCTAATCTTGAATGGGAAAAAACGAGTGCATACAATGTTGGATTGGACTTTTCAGTGTTGAACAATCGCTTGTCGGGTAGTGTGGACTATTATTTCAAGAAGACAAAGGATATGATAATGGCTCAGCGTCTGCCTAGCTTCACTGGTTTCGGATCTATCACTTCCAATCTCGGTGAAGTGCAGAACAAGGGTTTTGAAATCACTTTAAATTCGAGGAATGTTCAAAACAGAGACTTTACCTGGAGCACTACCGCCGGATTCTCATTGAACAGAAACCGGATAAATCATATTTACTATGATTATGATGAAAATGGAAAGGAAAGGGATGATACATCCAATGGCTGGTATATTGGCAAGCCTATAGGTGAAATATGGTATTACGAAACAGATGGTGTATGGCAGAATAATCCTGAAGATATAGTTGCTGCAGCACTTGTGGGACAGGTACCGGGTGATGTGAAGGTGAAAAACCTCTTCACGGAGGACGATAAGGTACTTACAGACGGAACTATTGTGCCGGTATATAATGACAAAGATAAAACATATCAGGGAACAACCGCTCCTCCTGTTTATTGGAATCTGCGGAATGATTTCACTTTCCTGAAAGACTTTACATTCTCATTCTCTTTCTATTCTTACATGGGTCATAAGAGTCTGGCAGGTTATTGGTTGAATCAGGATAACGGAGGTTCGCAAGTAACTAATGCCAACAATGTGCCGGCTAAAAGTTACTGGACACCCGAAAATCCAACAGATAAATATGCACGTCTGAATGCCAAGGGTCCTAATACCGGTTTGTCCGGTGGTGTGAACAAACTGTATAATCGTGGTTTTGTTCGTTTCGACGATATCTCATTAGGCTACAACCTGCCACAAAAGTGGACCCGAAAGTTCCAGGTAGAAAAGATTCGACTGATGGGAAGCTGTAACAACGTGACCACCTTCTCTAACTGGGAATATGGTGATCCTGAAACCGGAGGTCTTGCCACCCGTACATTTAATTTTGGTCTGAACATCACACTTTAAAAAACAAGAGATCAATAAATGGAAAATAATATAAAAAAAATCAAAATGAAAAATACTATTATACAAAAAATATCCAGGGGTCTCATGGCGGTCGTATTGTTAGCCATGATGACAGGTTGTACTGACGGCTTTCTCAAACAAGACCCATTATCATTTTATGAGCCAACATCGACTTATGTTACCGAAGATGGCTTACGATCTGCTCTTGCTATGTGTGATTTGCACTATAAAACCATGCTGATGGATGGCAATGGCAATGTGTTACCCATTGCATCCGTTTATTTTATGACTGATATCGGACTATATGCCAAAACAGACGCGGGTGGTGGAATAATGGATGATTTTGCCAATAAAATTACTCCCACATCGGGGATGGCAGGCGGGGGAGACTCCAATGCCATGAATCGCTTCTGGGATGAAGCATGGACAGGTATAAAGTATGCTAACACGGTGCTTTCGTATGTCGACAAGGTGAAAGGCCTGGACGAAACTACACGAAATGCTTACAAGGGGCGTGCTTATTTTCATCGCGCTTACAAATATTACCATCAGGTGCTTTTGTTTGGTGATATACCTTTGGTTACTAAAATAATTGAAGTACCCAAACAGAATTACACATCCACAAGCAAGGAAGCTATCTTTAAGATGCTTATTCACGACCTGGAATTTGCGGTAAATAATGTTCCTCCCCAGAAAAATATGCCTTATTATGGTCCGGTTAATCAGGAAGCTTGTATGCAGCTGTTAATCAAATGTTATATGGTGAACGGCGACTTTAAGAAAGCGGAAGATATGGCAACTGATTTGATTGAAAATCACGGGCTTGCATTAATGACTCAACCGTTTGGTACGCTTGTTCCATCCGGAAATCCTGATACCTGGGCGGTGCAGCGTAATGTTCTCTGGGATTTGCACCGGGGCGATAATATCGCTGCCCCTTCCAATAAGGAAACGATTCTTCCTGTGCTGAACTACAATAGCCAGAATTTTACTCAGTACCTGACTATGCGTGCCTTAGGGGTTCACTGGTCAAATGGAGACATTATGGACCCGACCGGGCTGGGTTCTCCAACCTACAACTGGTCGCGTAATGCTAAAGAATATAATAAAAATCTTGACTGGTTACGTGTTCTCGGCCGCGGTATCGGATGCTTCCGTACTTCTTATCACTTCAACAAGACAATCTGGACCTATAACGGAGTAGTGGATACTCAGGATTTACGTCATAGCCGAAGTGTGGGCAACTGGGTAGAGATGGAGGATATTAAATACAATCGTCCCAACTCCAAATTCAACGGAAAAAATATGCAACTATTTGCCAGTGAAGATTATAAGGATGAATCCGGAAAAGTCCTGATTGCCAAAGGTACACTTTTATGCAAGGATACGATACGTAGCTGGTATCCTATTCCTTTATATAAAATGTATATTCTGGATGTAGGTGCTGAAGAAAATAAAAATGCTAATCAGTTTAACGGTGCAACCAAAGGTTCGTATTGTTCGAATGGCAATATGTATCTTTTCCGTCTGGCTGAAACGTATTTACTGCGTGCTGAAGCAAAATTCTATCAGGGTAATGCTGCGGGTGCAGCTCAGGATGTTCAGGTGGTACGAAATCGTGCTAATGCTGAAAAGGTGTTCACTACAGTTACCATTGGTGATATCTGCGACGAACGCGCACGTGAACTTTATATGGAAGAATGGCGTCAACCTGAACTGACACGTATATCGTGGTGTCTTGCTAAGAGCGGGAAAACTGATGAATGGGGTAATACGTACGATATCAATACATGGGATAAACAAGATGGCACTGACCTGAATGGAGGCAGCTACTGGTTTAAACGATGCACACGTTATAGCCTGTTCAATCGTGGTCCGATACTTTCAAAGGTTAATCTGAACTATCAGGTTGACAAACACAATATCTTCTGGCCTGTTCCTAATTCAGCTATTACTGCTAATATTGGTGCTCCGCTTCGACAGAATTTCGGATATGACGGTTACGATGCTAACATTCCTATGTGGACAAACTGGGAAGAAGCTGTAGCAGATGAAGATAAAAATTGAGAAAATTCTGCTCATAATTACGAAAGCGAATTGCCTCATAATAATTCATTCAGGCAGATTTGCTACACAATGAATTTTTGAAAGAATAATAAGAAAAAGACTTCAGTTTCAATTGAAGTCTTTTTCTTTAATACTTACTTCTCACAAACTCACCTGAATGAATCATCAAACGTTTATATTATGAACATTTGTTTTCCTTTTTCCTTCATTCGCCGTTTGTCTACGTTTTCAGGCATTTACAGGGATTAAAAAAACCTTCAGGATTCACCGGAAGGTTTTATTGATTTTCAGGATATTACTGTTTTTTATCGTGCTCTACCCAAATCAGGTTTTCTGTTTTGTATCCCAGATCTGAAGCTAATTTCAGGTATTGCTGTTTCACGTCTTCGGGTATGGTGGTGCTGCGTGAAAGTATCCAAAGGTATTTGAGGCTTTGACCCGATACGAGTGCGTACTGATAATCTTTATCAAGCGCTATCACGTTGTAACCCGAATAGAAAGGGCCAAAAAACGATACTTTCAGCATAGCAACATCGGCTTTACCAACAAATTTGGCTTTTGCTCTTGCTTCTGTCCACTCTTGTTTTTTGTAATTATAACCGGAGTTTACAACCCTGATTGTGCCGTTTTCATTCAGTGAATAATCAGCTGTAGTGTTGTTCATATTCCGTTCAAAGCGAAAATCAAACCGGGCAATTTCGTACCATTTGCCCAGGTATTTATCTTTTTCAAAATTCTCAACGGCTTTTACTCCTTTCGGAATGCTCGAACAGGAGATGAATGGTAACGTAAGACTGACGATCAGGACTGCCATAATTGTTTTGTTTTTCATATTCTTATAAGTTTTTGATATTTAAAATTTATCAGACAATAGCAAAGGTAAAACTAATGTTCGAAAATTCAAACCCAAATAACCGAAAAAAATCATAGTGTGCGAATGCTAATAAATTATGATTTTGTGATTTTGTTTTTTCCCCGAAAAATATTGTGCTCTGACAAGGTAAATACCTTTTGGAAGTTTCACTGTGCTCAATGCACCGGTATTTTCGCGGTATAAAATTGTCGCTCCTGCGGTACTGACTATGCTTACTGATTTCAGCGTTTCGCCGAAATTAATGCTGCGGGTGTCCTTGCTGTAATGAATATCCGGCGGGTAGCCGGCTGAAGTGTTGAGTCCGGTGTTTATTTTGAAAGCATCCAGCGCTACAGTCGGCTTTCCGCTATTATCAAAAGCACCCAGCGTATAACCTTTCCACTGCCCGTACGATTGCGGTTCCCAGTAAAAAACCCCGATACCCTTACCATTTGCTACACTTTTGGTCTTTGCTATCAGGTCGGTCAGAAAATTTTTTGAAGCAGCTGCCATATCCCAGCTCATTCCGCATTCTGCTACCATCACTTCCTTGTTGTAACGGGTTACCATGTCGTTCATATTGTTCAGACAGGCAGTATTGGCAGCCGCCCAGTCATTTTTGACTGTATACCAGCCGGGATAAAGCGACATACCAATCACATCCCATTTACCGCCGTTGTTTTTGAGTCCGTCGAATATCCATCTGAATAAACCGTTGTCGAATCCGTTTTGTATATGTACCACGACTTTCGCGTTTGGGAAAATCTCTTTCACTGCATCATAACCAGCCGTAGTAAGTGCTGCGTAGTTTGCCATATTCACCGATGCTTTTCCGGTATCCCATAGCATTCCGTTTCCTGTTTCGTTGCCAACCTGCACCCACTCGGGGGTTATATTGTTGTTTTTCAGCAGGTTCAGCACCTCTTTTGTGTGGCTGGCCACGGCTGTTTTCAGCCCGTTCAGATCGAGCGAAGTCCAGGCAGCTGGTTTGTTTTGTTTTCCCGGATCTGCCCAGGAGTCACTGTAGTGAAAGTCGACCATGATTCGCATCCCCAGGTCGTTAGCCCGGCGGGCTTTCACCAGCAGATCGGCTGCGTTGCACCAGCCATCGGAAGGATTTACCCATACCCTGAGCCTGACGGCATTCGTCCCCAGCGATTTAAGCAGTGCGATGCACTCTGTCTGTACACCGTCGGAAGTATAGAATTTTTTGCCTGCACTTTCCATTTCAGTCAGCCAGCTTATGTCAGCACCATAAGCAAATTGCTGGGCATTTACCTTTTGTATTTGTGTTAAAATGCTCAGAATGATAATAATAACGGGAAAAATGATTTTTCGCATGGATGTAAATCTGATTTCAGAATGTTATTTTTATGATAATTCCTGCAGATAATCGATTGAATACTGATGTGTCCGTTGTATTGAAAATGCAACGGACACATCAGTTTCTTTTGATATCAGGCAATGACCCTGATCAGATACTTAATAAACTCATTAAGGTTTCTGAAATTTCCAGTCGGCCAGTATTTTTATTTCCATATCCGTGAGCGCTTTGTTGTAAATCCGCAATTCGTCCATTCGTCCATAGAAATTGCTTTCACCTTCGAAATTGCTGGCTCCAATCCAGCACATGGGACGTGGCGTGTTACCGGGAACGTAAAAATTTTCAACTTTCTGAATTTCCACACCATTGATATAAAGCCGTGCAACAGTTCCGTTCAGTGAGGCGGCAAGATGATACCATTCACCTTCTTTCAGCCGGTCTTTTTCTGTTCCGCGAATTTGGGTAATGTCGGTACCGGCTCCCTTGTAGATGGCCAGACCGGGAATCCCTGAAAGCGAAGCTGAATTTGAAAAAACAATGTTGGCGTTGTTCTGTCCAACCCCGAAATCGATTATCCGGCTCCACTTGCTGACATTTTCCACATTTACCCACACCGAAATGGTGAAATCCTTGTCGAAATAAGCTCCGGGTTTGGCTTTGATTCCATTCACCCCGTATGTAAATATACCGGCTTCATCTTTTTCCTTGTGCCGGTTTTCGCACCACACAATTTTTTTTGTGTCGGCCACTTTTGCATCCTGAGGACCCGGGCTGGCAAACGGCAGATAGAATATCAGATTCTGATCAGACCGGATATAATCACGAGCCTGTTGTGCTGCAGCAATCACTTTTTCGTCGGTGGTTGTTTCCACGCGGGTTTTGTACTGAGCCATAACCGGAAAAACGGCTGACAGCAACAATACAATAATAAAAAAACGGTTTTTCATAAAGCTTAAATGTTGGTAATAAATCAAAATTACCTTTTCTTTCCAAAGAATGCTCCCAATATGGTTCTGGTAATGCTTCTTCCTATTTGAGAGGTCATTTGGCGTCCTACAGTGCGCCCTACATCTTTGAGCAGTCCGCCGAATACATCATTTTTAGCTTCGGCGCGTTTCTGTTTTTCAGCTTCCCGTTCGGCTTTTTCCTGCTCGCGGCGCTGAATTTCAAGCTGTTTTTGCTGCTCCAGCTGTTGCTTTTGAAGGTCGTCGGCATTCATTCGCTCCGAAATGATTTCAAAAGCTGAAATCCGGTCGACTTCTTTCTCGTAGATTCCGTATAACAGAGACGACTGAATGATATGTGTCCGTTCTTCGGGTGTGACAGGACCTATTTGTCCTTCTGGAGGCAGTACGAATGCACGTTCCACCGGGTTGGGAGCTCCTTTTTCGTCGAGGAATGATACAAGGGCCTCGCCGGTTCCAAGTTCGGTGATGGCGGTTTCTGTGTCGAATTTTGGGTTGGCACGGAATGTATTGGCTGCCACTTTCACTGCTTTCTGATCGTTGGGTGTGTAGGCCCGCAGAGCGTGCTGAATCCTGTTGCCGAGCTGACCAAGGATGGTTTCCGGTATATCGGCCGGATTTTGAGTGATAAAATACACTCCCACACCTTTGGATCGAATCAGGCGGACAATTTGTTCCACTTTTTCGAGAAGTACTTTCGGCATATCGTTGAAGAGCATGTGCGCTTCATCGAAGAAGAAGACCAGTTTCGGCTTTTCGAGATCGCCAACTTCAGGCATATTTTCAAATAAATCGGACAGTAGCCATAGCAGGAAGGTGGTGTATATACGGGGCGAATTCATCAGTTTGTCGGCTGCCAGGATATTGATAATTCCTTTTCCGCGGTTGTCGGTTTTGATTAAATCGGTGATATTCAACTCCGGCTCACCAAAAAATACCTCACCTCCTTCTGCTTCGAGGCGTGCCAGATTGCGCTGTATGGAACCAACGCTTGCTGATGATATATTGCCATATTGCGTAGTAAATTGAGAGCGGTTGTCGCCCACGTATTGCAGCATTTTTTGCAAATCTTTCAGGTCGAGCAGAAGTAAATCATTTTCATCGGCAATTTTAAATATCAGCGAAAGCACGGCTCCCTGGGTTTCGTTAAGCATCAGCAGTCGCTCCAGCAAAAGTGGTCCGAGTTCTGATACGGTGGTCCGAACCGGATGTCCCTGCTCGCCGAATACATCCCAGAATTGTACCGGGCACGATTTGTATTCAAAACCTTTTTCATCCAGTTTATACTGGGCTACCCGTTTTGTTACGCTTTCCTTGTTTCCGCCGGTTTTGGCCACACCCGAAAGGTCGCCCTTCATGTCGGCTGCAAAAACAGGAACTCCCATGTTGCTGAATGTTTCAGCAAGTACCTGTAAACTGATGGTTTTACCTGTTCCGGTTGCACCGGTTATGAGTCCGTGGCGATTTGCCATCCGGGGTAAAAAACAGAGTTCTTTCTCTTCGTTGATTGCTACAAACGAACGGTTTTGATTGTCAAGCATAGGATTTTGTTTTTTTAAGAGTAAATGTTGTCCACTTATTAATGCAAATTTACTGTTTTTCTGCAATTTTGCAATGTTTGGAATAAAAAGTTTAATTTTGCCATTATGAATCGATTGAATAAAGAATTTTACACACTTGATGCTGTTGAAATGGCACAAAAGCTATTGGGAAAAACGCTGGTGCGGGTTTTTGACGACGGACGAATAAAATATTACCGGATTACAGCAACTGAAGCCTACTGCGGTGGAGACGACAAAGCCTGCCATGCGAGCAAAGGACGCACAAAGCGTACCGAAGTAATGTTTCATGAAGGAGGAAAAGTATATGTATATCTGATATATGGCATGTATTGGATGCTCAATGTTGTGGCGGGTGTTGAAGGATTTCCGCAGGCTGTTCTGATTTGCGGAATTAATGAAATAAAAGGCTCGGGCAGGGTAGGCCGTGAACTGAAAATGGATAATACGTTTTACGGGGAAAATTTAATGACTTCCGGTCGGATCTGGATTGAGGAAAGTCCTGATTCGCCCCGTTTTATAGCAATACCGAGAATAGGAGTTGATTATGCAGGCGAATGGAAAGACAAATTATGGCGTTTTGAAACCGTTTGACAATGATTGTAAACTGTCAGGACCTCAGCTATGTGTTTTTGGCTTTGTAATCAAAAATACCAGCATTAAAACGGATGATAAAACAGCCATGGCAGCCCCGAAATAAAACGGTATTTCTGAATTTACTTTATCATAAAGCAATCCGGCAATCAGGCTTGCGGGCAATAAAGTGACTCCAAGCAACGCGTTGTACATACCCATGCCGGTTCCTTTTTTATTTCCGTCCACCAAATCCGAAACGAGAGCTTTCTGAATCCCGTCGGTAGATGCCGAATATACACCGTACAAAGCAAACAGCGCAATAATGGTATAGGGATTTCGCGTGATACCAAATCCGAAATAAACTAACGCATAAATCAGAAATCCCGCAATCAGCAGTTTCTCTCTGCCCGCTTTATCAGAAAACGAACCAACCGGAACAGCCAGAATTACCGATACCACACTTGAAATAAGATAAACCAGCGGAATGAAAGCTACTTTTATACCCACTTCAGAGGCTTTCACCATTAGAAGTGCATCGGTGGAATTGCCGAGTGTGAAAATGAATACAATCACCAGGAAAAGATAGAAGCGCTTCGGGTAATCCTGAAACCGGAACTTCCGGAGCAAGTTTTCTTTATTTTTTTTTGCTTCTCTGACACCAAAAATCAGGACAAAAATTCCCAGTATTCCCGGAATTCCGGCCAGTAAAAAGATGAAACGAAAATCATCCGGTTTTGCCGAAAGTATGATAAATGCAAGCAACGGGCCGAGTATGGCGCCGCTGTTGTCCATAGCTTTGTGCAGCCCGAAACTTTTTCCGGTTTCATTTTTTTCAACCGAGCCGGCTACCAGACTGTCGCGCGGAGCCGTGCGGATGCCTTTGCCCACCCGTTCGACAAAACGAAGAATTAACACATTAAGCGGCGAAACAACAAAAGCATACAGCGGCATAATCAGCGCCGAAAGGCCATAACCGATCAGCATGAAAGGCTTGTTTTTGCCTATTCTGTCACTCCAGTAGCCCGAAAAGGCTTTGAGCAGCGATGCAGTACTCTCTGCAATTCCTTCGATAAGCGAAATGCTTGTTTTGGATGCCCCGATCGACATCAGAAACAGTGGCATAACGGAGTACACCATCTTTACCGATGTGTCGGTGAGAAAACTGACGATGCCGGTATAAAACACATTTGGCTTGAATCCAAGTATTGCTTTTCCGGATTTAACTGCTTTTGACATATGGATAAGGTTCGTGAAAATTCAAAGTACAAAAGTAGTCGTTTTGTAATTTCCAATATCAAAAACCGGTATTCTTTTTCAGAAAATTCTGCCAGATTTTTATATTACAAATCCGTTTCATTTTTGAAATAATAATTACCTTTGCCATATCAACAAAAACATCGGTCATCTGTTATACAACCATGGCTGCTGTCTGCGGAGAATAATTTATAAATACACAGATGGAAAAAAACATACTCATAACCGGAGGAACCAAAGGCATTGGTTTTGCCGTTGCACGGAGCCTGGCCGGGTCCGGATACAATCTCATTCTCACTTACGGCTCGGATGAAGTGCAGGCCCGGAAGGCACTTCTGGAATTGCATCAGGCAGGTTGTGTAACCGCAAGGGTTGTGAAAGCAGATATTACCCGTGTAAGTTCGGTTGATGAACTTGGTACTTTCCTCGACGAAAATAATATCCGCCTTTTTTCAGTCGTATTCAATGCCGGTATCACCTGCCGCACGCCTTTCGAAGATCTGACAATCGGCGAATGGGAGCAGACTTTCTTTGCAAACGTTCATTTTCCTGTATTTTTCCTCCAACGCATCCTTCACCGGATTGACACGGGAGGTAACATCCTGTTCACGGGTTCTCTTATGGGTGAATACCCTCATTCGGTATCGCTTGCGTATGGTGTAACAAAATCAGCTGTACATTCGCTGGTGAAAAATCTGGTGAAATTCATGCAACCATACGGTATCCGTGTCAACGCCGTTGCTCCCGGATTTGTGGATACAGAATGGCAGAAAAACAAACCGGCAGATATTCGAAAAAGTATCGAAAGCAAAATTGCGACCGGAAGATTTTGCACACCCGACGAACTGGCGCAAGTTTATAAAATGATTATTGAAAATAATTATTTCAACGGTGAAATAATCCCCGTTAGCGGAGGGTATTCATTCAGATAAAAATTTCTGAAAAAACAACGCCCGATACGCAGGATTTCAAATGGAAATCCACTGCCGGTTTGAACTAAAATTTTGACACAGACATACGAGTGAATGTTCAACTCTTATTCCTGACATTACTAAGTACTTATATATATTTTTTAGCTAAGAGTATTGTTTGTTTCAAATAAAAAATCACTAACTTTGCTGCTAATTTTTAAAAAATGAATTTTTATGTAATTACTGCTTTCAACGAAAAGGTTGAAAGGTTTTTTCTGAAATAGCAACTTCAGGATAAATTAATCTGGCAGTGACCGGCATAAAATTCAAATAAAACAATCCGGATTGTTTTAATGAATTGAATCATCCCTTCGGGGATATCTTCAAACACAAATAAACCATTTTAAGGAGCGCTCCGGCGTTCCGGAATAAATAAAGTTTTCAGATGAAAAAAGTCATCACGTACGGAACTTTCGATCTTTTTCATCAGGGTCACATCAACCTGCTGACAAGGGCGAAGGCCTTGGGAGATTATCTGATAGTGGGTGTTACAACCGATAATTACGACAGAAGCAGAGGTAAACTCAATGTTCACCGTACGCTGATGGAGCGGATAAGAGATGTGAAAAAAGCAGGTCTTGCGGATGAAATTATCATCGAAGAATACGAAGGACAAAAAATTGATGATATACTTAAGCACGAAGTAGATATTTTTGCCATCGGATCGGACTGGTTAGGCATGTTCGACTACCTCAAGGAATACTGCCAGGTGGTATATCTGGAGCGAACAAAAGGTGTTTCGAGCACGCAACTGAGGATAAAAACACAGTCAGTCACCGATCTCGGAATCATCGGAAGCGGACGGATAGCAGGTAAGTTTATACCCGAATCCAAATACGTGAGCGGTATCGACGTAAAGGGAGTTTTCAACCCTCACATCGATTCTGCCAGAAGATTTTGTGAAAAATACGAACTGAGCTTTTATACCGACGACTTCGAAGAATTTATTTCAAAAGTAAACGCCGTTTATATTGCATCACCTCATTTTACTCACTATGATTATATCAGGCAATGTCTGACACGTGGAAAACACGTGCTGTGTGAAAAACCCCTGGCGCTCACCGGCAGGGAAGCCGAAGAATTGTATCAGCTGGCTGAAAGCAAAGGCCTTGTACTCAAGGAAGCCATCAAAACAGCTTACTGTCCTGCTTTTTCACACCTCATTACCGTAGTGAAAAGCGGTGTTATTGGCAATATAAAGGATGTTGACGTATCGTTTACCAGGCTATCCAACGGCAATGTCCGCGAACCGGATACCATGCAGGCAGGAGGCAGTATTGTCGATTTGGCTTCGTATGCATTATTGCCAGTGTTCAAAATTCTGGGATACAACTACCGGGATATTCAGTTTTATTCTGATATGGCAGGCGATGTAGACGTGTTTACACGTGGAATAATGATTTACGATAAAGCTATAGCTTCGTTCAAGGTCGGACTGGGCGTGAAAACAGAAGGTGATCTGATAATAAGCGGAACGAAAGGGTATGCTTATGTGCCTGCTCCCTGGTGGAAAACAGAATATTTCGAACTCCGGTACGAGGATCAGAATCAAACACGTAAATACTTTTACAAGTTCGATGGCGAAGGTTTGCGCTATGAAATCAACGACTTTCTGATTGAAATGAACAACCCGAGCCAGAAACAATTTAAATTTCTGGCTGCCGACTCGATAGCAATAGCTTCGGTTATTGAAAAATTCAGAAAAAAAGAAAACTTTCACACAATTCATTGAGGACAATGAAACCTGTTCGGAAAATGAAACCGAAATGAATTATGACTTCACAAAAAGAAAAATAAAAACCAACAATGAATAAAGACGTAGAAGCAACACTTAAATCCATCGAAACAGAAAATTATCCCGACCGGATTTTTTACCGTCCCATTGGATACAAAATTGCAAAATCAATACAACATACAGGCATAACACCGAATGCAGTGACAATTATTTCAATATTTGTAGGAATCAGTGCCGGTATTTTCTGGTGGTTTCCCTACGATATTACGCTTGCACTGATTGGAATACTGGCACTCATTATCGCCAATATCCTCGATTGTGTGGACGGACAGCTTGCCCGTATGACAGGAATAAAATCGCAGGTAGGACGAATTCTGGACGGACTTGCCGGTGATTTATGGTTCCTGATGATTTATATCGCTTTTGCCCATCGGATGAATATGATGTATGACACACCCTACGACCCCTGGATATACATTGCCATTATTCTGATGTCTGCAATATCGCACTGGAATCAGGCATCGGTTACCGACTATTACAAAACGCTTCATTTGCTATTTATAAGCAAGGATAAAGGCAAAGAGTTTGAAAACTCAAAACATATTTCAGAGCGGTATAAGAACATGCCATCTGGTATTAATAAAGTAATTATGTGGGGATACATTCTGTATACCAAAAATCAGGAACGCCTGACTCCCGAATTGCAAAAAATGATGGAAAGGCTCAACAATAAATATGGACCAGATATTCCTGAAGATATCAGAAAAGAATTCCGGGCCGGAAGCAGAAAAATCATGCCTTTAATCGATCTGAATACATTCAACGGACGCTCAATTATCCTTTTCATAGCTGTCATATTCAATGTTATATGGTTGTATTTTATCTGGGAAATTGTTGTGCTGAATATCAACCGCCTGATAATCAGGTATCGTCATGAGAATATCTGCAAACGAATCGAAAATCAGGGTTAAAGTATTGAGCGACAGAAAATAAACATCTCTACGAATGGCCGGTAAGTTAAATAAATACCACAATTATTTTTTTCTGATAGGAGTTCTCGTCCTTGCTTTTCTTGCGTACAAACTTGGGATCAGAACTATTTACGAAAATCTTCGTAATACCGGCTGGTGGTTTTTACCCATATTCGGAATCTGGATTTTTGTTTATTTTTTCAATGCATGGTCGCTCAACATAATTATTACCGACGGAACTCCCGAATCAAAGAAAGTGGGTATAGGGCAGCTAATGAAACTTACTATCAGCGCCTACGCCATCAACTACATGACCCCGCTCAGTATCGGCGGGGAACCATACAAGGCTCTGAAACTTAAAAATGATTTGGGAACCCACAAAGCCACCTCTTCGGTATTGCTTTATGTAATGATGCATTACGTTTCCCATTTCTTCTTCTGGCTTATTTCCATTCCTGTTTTTATATTTATTATGCCCGAAGTATCCGGAATAGTCCGGATAGTACTCTGGGTTGTATTTGTTTCATGTGTATTGCTTATTCTCTGGGCATATTCTGTTTTTACCAAAGGAATTATCAAGAACGCACTTTCCATAGCAGCCAGGTTTCCGTTCGTCGGAAAGAAAATCCGTATCTACAGAGATAAAAACAAACACCACCTGGATGAAATGGATTTGTTGATTTCGGACTTGTATATCAACCGGAAAAAAGACTTTTTTGCATCGCTGTTTGTTGAACTAATTTCACGATACATTTCCTGTTTCGAGGTGTACTTCATGGCCATCCCGCTTGCTTTTGAGCTGTCATTTGTACAGTCATATCTCATTGTATCCATTGCCACGCTCATTGCCAATATTTTCTTTTTCGCACCCATGCAGATGGGAACACGCGAGGGCGGATTTGTACTGGCTGCCACAACTCTGGCTTTACCGGCTGGCATAGGGGTGTATGTGGGTCTTTGTACCCGAATCAGAGAACTTTTCTGGATACTGGCCGGTGTGGTGCTGACTAAAATCCGGTTTCCGGGTAAAAAATTACCGCAAACCCAGTCCTGAATTTTAAACTTATCGTCTTACTACTGGTCAAACAAATAAAAAACCGTTTTTATTTGAACTTACAAGACTTTTCAGCTCAATCCGCTCAAGATAAGGCAAAATCTTTTTCGGAAATGGTCCGTACCTATCAGGAACGGCTCTATTGGCATATCCGGAAGATGGTGCTTGATCATGATGATGCTAATGATGTACTGCAGAATACATTCATGAAAGCCTGGAAAGGTTTGGATAATTTTCGGGGCGATTCGCAGATTTCAACCTGGCTTTACCGAATAGCTACCAATGAAACACTCTCGTTTCTTTCGCAGAAAAAGGCAAGAATGATGAATTCCCTCGATGATATGGAAGAGGCATTACTGCAGAATTTACATGCAGATACCTATTTTGAAGGCGATGAAGTACAGTTGAAACTTCAGAAAGCAATAATCACTTTACCCGAAAAGCAACGGCTGGTTTTCAATATGCGCTTCTATGACGAAATACCCTACGAAGAAATGAGTAAAATCCTCGATACATCCGAAGGAGCTCTGAAAGCATCATATCATCATGCTGCCCGCAAAGTGGAGGATTTTCTGAAAAAGGAATAAACGTAAAAATGTTTTTTTATAATTAATTTTTAAACTTTTGAACCTGTATCAAGTCTAAATAATAAGATGAAAGAAAACGAATACACAGAGATTCAGAGAATTGGCAACAAAAGCCCGTTTAAAGTGCCTGAAAACTATTTCGAAGAATTTGCAGCACGTATGGACGAGTTTGCTGCCACCAGCATTTCTCAACCGGTGAATCGATTCCGAATCCGCCCCTGGATGTATGGAGTGGCTGCATCGATGGTCGGAGTGATACTGCTGGGTCAGATTTATTTATCCGAAAATAAAAACCGGAGAATTGCATCCGAAACATACGATACATATGTACTCTCACAGGTGAATGAAACTTCAATTATTGATTATTACCTAACTTCTGAAACGGAATAACAATTATGTCAAAATTAAGAATATACACTCAGATACTCTTGCTCCTGATGACCATTGCATCCATACAAGCGCAAAACCGCCGCGGAAAGTTTGATGTAAATGCCTTTCATGAGAAAAAATGGGAGTTTATCATCTCGAAAGTTGAACTGACTCCGGCCGAAAAAGCTTCTGTAAAACCGATGTTTCTGGAATTTGAGAAAAAAAACTGGGAACTTCATAACCAGACCAGGCAGTTGTTTCGCAAGACGTTCGACGGAAATCTGAGTGAAAACCAGTATCGGGAACTGAACGATAAAATGGTAAACAGCGAAATCAAACGCTCGCAATACCTGCGTGAATATCATCTGAAAATCCGTAAAATACTCAAACCTGAGATCCTTTTCAGGTATTACGGAGCAGAGAAAGACTTCGAACGTCAGCTCCTCAGCAAACGACCTGGCGGACCTCCTCCCCGACACGAAACAGAATAGTTTTTCGATAGTTAATAATAGATTGGTTTATTGAGAAAAATGGTACAGGTTCAAGCTTGTGCCATTTTTTTGTGATTCAAGGATTCTCTGAAAAGTCAGGTTTTCTGTTTTTTTCAGATTATATTTTGAAAAATCCCGAAATAGTGCTATCTTTGCAGTCCGTAAAAAATGGTACCTTGGCCGAGTGGTTAGGCACCGGTCTGCAAAACCGTATACAGCAGTTCGAATCTGCTAGGTACCTCATCTCATAAGTCAGCTATATTGATATAGTTGGCTTTTTTTATTGCAAACGTTTTAAATGTCTTTTCGCCAAGTAAGTATTATTTTATGTTGTTAACGTACACGTTTTTGTATTTTTGTAAATATATTATTATCAGGTATGCAAGCACAATTCAAATTAAATCATAAGGCAGTCTGGGGCCAGTCAGTAATGTTACTTTTGTACGTTGATTCTTCCGGTTTTGACAGTTATGACATGGTTTGCGAAAATGAAAAGCTATGGAAGATTAACGTGCAATTGCCTGACAATAAGACCCGTATTAGTTACCGTTATGCAATAAAAAAGAGCGGTAATGTTTTACAGCATGAGCATGGCGATGTGCGAACCATCGGCATCAAAGCAGACGGTAAGATGCTTGTCTTTGAAGACTACTGGAGAACACCCAACGGCGACAGCCCGTTTGGCACGGTGGCATTCTCGGAGTGTTTTTTCAAAAGGAAAAGGTCCAGAAAGGTAAAATCAGCCGAAGACTGCAATTTCAAACTTCAGCTTAACTGTCCGCAGCTCGAACCGGACCGCCATTTTGCCATTACCGGAAATCAAGCAATACTGGGTAACTGGGATGAAGATAAAAAAATAAAGCTGAATGAAGAAAACTACCCTCTCTGGTCGCTCGAACTCAACCCGAAAGACATAAAATTTCCGCTGGAATACAAATACCTGATAGTGGATACTAAAACCGATCAGGTACTTGCCTGGGGCGGTGGTCCTAACCGCAGCGTGAAAAATGCAGATCAGAATGCCTGTACTATAGTCACTGACGAAAACTTTATCAGAACAGTTTCACCATGGAAAACCGCGGGAGTAGCCATACCTGTATTTTCGCTGCGAAGTGAAGACAGTTTTGGAACCGGCGACTTCATCGACCTGAAAAAAATGGTGGATTGGGCAAAGATTACCGGACAGCACATCATACAAACACTGCCCATTAATGATACAATCCTCAATCACTCCAATTACGACTCCTATCCTTACAACGCCGTTTCGGTGTATGCCCTGCATCCGATATATCTGCGGCTCGAGCGAATCGGTATTCCGCGCAGGAAAAAAGACACAGCTTATTTTGAAAAAAGGAAAAAGGAACTGAATGAAAATTCATTCTCGGATTATCAAAATGTACTCGATGAGAAATGGAAATACTTTCGTTTGATTTTCGGGCAGGAAGGTGATGAAGTACTCCGGTCTGCCGACTTTAAGAAGTTTTTTGAGAAAAACAGCAAATGGCTTGTACCATACGCAGTATTCTCATGCCTGAGAGACAGGTATAATACTCCCGATTGTAGCAAATGGCCTGAATATCAGAAATATGATAATGAAGTTGTGGAAGCGTTGGCTGCTCCGGATTCACCTTATTATAAAGAAATTGCCCTGTTTTATTTTCTTCAGTATCATCTTCATATTCAGCTTATTGAAGTCCACAACTATGCACATGCCAACGGCGTGGCGCTTAAAAGTGATGTTCCTATTGGTGTCAGCCCCCGCAGTGTCGATGCATGGGTGGAACCGCGGTTGTTCAACCTGAATATGCAGGCTGGTGCACCTCCTGACGATTTTTCGGTAACGGGTCAGAACTGGGGATTCCCTACCTACAACTGGGATGAAATGGCAAAAGACGAATACCGGTGGTGGAAAGAGCGGTTCAGGAAGTTTATGGAATACTTTGATGCTTATCGTATCGACCACGTATTGGGATTCTTCAGAATATGGGAAATTCCCGAAAATGCAGTTTGGGCTATGACTGGTAGTTTCAGTCCATCGCTTCCTTTCAGCATTCACGAATTGCAGTCGCATGGTGTGTGGTGGGATGAAAACCGGTATCTGAAACCTTATCTGCGTGAACATGTGATCCGTGCCATCCTCGGAAAATATGCCGATGATGTAATGCGGGAATATCTGCAGACTGATGGATGGCAGAATTTTAAATTCAAACCCGAATTCGATAGCCAGAAAAAAATCGAAACTCATTTTGCTGCCCTCGGATATAACTTTACCACTAAGGAAGTTGCTATCAGAGATGGATTGTATGCACTTCACTGCGAAGTGCTTCTTGTAAGGGACAAAAACAATCCGAATAAATTTCATCCCCGGATATCCATGCACAGTTCGCAAACATTCAGGGATCTGGATGAAGAACGCCGCAAATGTTTTGACCGGATATATGTGGAGTATTTCTATCACAGGCACAATGAATTCTGGAAAGAGCAGGCGTTAAAGAAACTTCCTTCAATAATTTCATCCACCAACATGCTGGTTTGTGGCGAAGATCTGGGAATGGTGCCTGATTCGGTACCCGATGTGATGAATCAGCTGGAAATTATCACTCTGGAGATACAGCGTATGCCCAAAAAACCCAACATGGAGTTTGCAATGCCATCGGATGCTCCTTATTTATCGGTATGCACTTCTTCCACACACGATATGAACCCGATAAGAGCGTGGTGGGAAGAAGATCCGGCGCTCACTCAGAGGTTTTATAACCGGGCTTTGGGAATTGACGGACCTGCTCCTGAAACATGTTTGCCATGGATTGCCGAGAAAATTGTACATCAGCATCTGCATTCCTCAGCCATGCTGGTAATTCTTCCCTGGCAGGACTGGATGGCTATGGATAAAAATCTTCGTCATAAAAATCCGAATGCCGAACGAATCAATGTACCGGCTGACCCCCGGAATTTCTGGTGCTACCGGATGCATCTCACTTTAGAGCAATTGCTTTCCGAAAAGAAATTCAATTCGAAACTGAAAAAGATGATTATGGAAAGCGGAAGATAGGGCTTCCCCCTTAACTCCCTGACGGGGAAATATTGATATGATTGAAATGAAACAATCACATTAAAAGGTGTTTTCGGGCAACAAATTATTAACTCAGTAATTTGTTGCTTTTTATTTAGATTTCATAAATTGATTTGAATTATGGCAGTTTATTTTTTATTGTTTCAAACAAACTCAGTTTTTGTTATCTTTGCAAGATAAATTCCAGTACCAAAATCTTTACCGGAGATGTCGTTAAATCAGGATTCACAAAATCAGCCACAGGATTCAAAAGTCCCCCTCCGCGCGCATTCAGCGGGCAGATACGATCTTCGTGGCGTTTCAGCTTCGAAAGAAGACGTTCACAGTGCCATAAAAAATATTGATAAAGGACTTTTTCCAAAGGCTTTCTGCAAAATCATCCCCGATTTTCTGGGAAACGATCCGGATTATTGCAATATAATGCATGCCGACGGTGCAGGAACAAAATCGTCGCTGGCATACGTTTACTGGCGCGAAACAGGTGACTTGTCGGTTTGGAAAGGCATTGCACAGGATGCTTTGATAATGAATATCGATGATCTGATTTGCGTGGGAGCAACCGACAATATTTTGCTTTCGTCAACCATTGGCAGAAATAAAAACCTGATACCGGGCGAAGTGATTTCTGCCATCATCAACGGAACCAGTGAACTGGTGACCGATCTGCGTGAAATGGGTGTGAACATCTACGAAACGGGTGGCGAAACAGCCGATGTAGGCGATCTGGTTCGTACAATCATTGTGGATAGTACCGTAACCTGCCGCATGAAACGTTCGGAAGTCATTGATAACGCGAACATTCAGGCAGGCGATGTGATTGTTGGTTTATCATCCAGCGGCAAAGCCACTTACGAGAAGGAATATAACGGTGGAATGGGAAGCAACGGGCTGACTTCGGCACGCCACGATGTTTTTGCCGGTTACCTGGCTGAGAAATATCCCGAAAGTTATAATCCGGAAATTCCGCGTGAGCTGGCATATTCCGGCGAATGCAGACTGACTGATGAAATTGAAGGCCTTGGCATCGATGCCGGAAAGTTGGTACTCTCACCCACGCGTACTTATGCTCCGGTAGTGAAAAAGTTGCTTGAAAATCTTCGTCCGAATATTCACGGGATGGTCCATTGCTCAGGTGGTGCACAGACTAAAATCCTGCACTTTATAGACAATCTGAAAGTAGTGAAAAACAATCTTTTCCCCATTCCTCCACTTTTCAAACTAATCCGTGAACAATCCGGTACCGATTGGAAGGAAATGTACAAAGTTTTCAATATGGGTCACCGGCTGGAAGTGTATCTGCCGTCTGAGTACGCTCAGAAAGTGATTGACATTTCCGGATCTTTCGGCATTGATGCACAAATAGTGGGTTACTGCGAAGCATCGGATAAAAAGGAACTGGTGATTGAGAGTGAATTTGGGAGGTTTGAATATTGACCTGTTCCCCTAACGTCCCTGAAGAGGGAATCAGGTATGGCAATTCAAAATTTTCTGAAAATTTCATCTTTTGCACTTTAACTCCCCCCTTTAGGGAATTGAGGGGCAAAATTTATTTAGCAACTTTTCTGCATATTCCCCCGCTTCTTTCAGCCCCTTTTCACCGGAATAACCGTTGATAATCATCAGCAGATTGGTGGTTTCGGGTGAGATTTTGGTTCGTTCTTCGTCGCTGGTCGGTGTGCCGATGCCGCCGGTGTTATCGCGATAAACGGGAAGTCCTTCAATATTCATCAAACCACGGCCAATGGCTTCAAACTTTTCACCTGCTTCTCCCACTCCGAGCGTTAAATTTCCTTCAATTTTATCTGCATCAAATCCGCCGATGGAGTATCCTGTTTTCAGCGAAACAAGATTGATTAAATCCACCAGGGTGTTAATCTGATAAAGCGGTATTCCCCTGGCAATGCGCCTGCAAAGTGCTTCTGCCGAAGGACGGTAGCGGTTAGGGTCTTTGCCGAGTTTTTTGTATGCTTCGCGTGTTTCGTAAATATTCGGAAGCTTATTGATTGAATTTAAGCCGTTTAGTGAAGAAAATTTTTCAGAAAACACGGTGATTTCCTGCCAGAGTTCATCGTTGAAAGCTGAATTTTTCACCTTGCACTGAATAGCCAGAAATGCAAATTCGGGACAAGCTTCGAAAATTTCAGGACTAATGCAGATATTTATCATGAAAGTTTTTTAAGGGGAAATCTGGTCAAAATTGATCATTCAAATACCAGCCGGTCTTGTTGTATTCCGGTCGAAAAACGGATTTTTCGACGTGCAGCTTATCGGTATGCCGTAGATGTTTGAGCAGCCGGGCATCCACCCTAATTCCTGAGCGGCACGCCCTGCCGAAAACATCACGCGGCTATCCACCCGCCAGTCGGCAGCAGTTGCACAGGCAGAGCCAATGGCGATACCCACATCCACCGAATTAAGCGAGCAGGGGATTTCTTCGTGCTGAAGTTTTTCTTCGCAAGTTGGGAAGCCGCAATAACCACAGTTCAGCCCGTGCGTTTTCGTTGTGGTTCCGATAAGGATCACTGCTTCGGCGTGTTGCAGGTTATCGGCATCACGAAGGAAGAATTTCAGGCCCGTTTTTTCGCTGTATTTTATCATTCCGGCCGAAAGTTCGGCAATATTTTCATCCGTAACAATCAGGATTTCAATTAAATCAAATCCTTTGCCTTTCGGTGCCGTTCGGGCTGCTGTAGCCATAGCGTCTGCCACTTTCAGCAGGCGTTCACGGCGGTTTTGACGTTCGTTGATCAGCATATTATGAGAAACCCCCAAACAACCCCATGAAAGGTGAATTGGAAGCGTTGATTAAAAGGTAGATTTATATAGATTATTTTCAAATTCAAAAATACACTTTTTTTACTATAATTCAATGCTTAGCATTAATATTCCCCCTTCAGGGAGTTAGGCGGCTGCTCTCTTAAATACAACAGGCACAGTAGCGCTCTACTGTGCCTGTCATCCTGACATATATTAAAATAACCTGTTATGGTTCGGATTTAGTCAATCAAAATTACATTGTTCGGATTAATGCCCACTTCCTTAACCTGAAATTTCATTTTACCGTTTTTATCAAAACAAAACACATCACCTGATACCAGATTATCGATAGCATCGGTAATATAAACGTCCTTACTGAAAGGATCAACCTGAATGGAATAGGGTATTTTTACGATTGTACCATCTGAAATGAACGAAGCATTTATCACTTTTTCGGTAAGGCAATCATACACCTGAACTGTCATCTTTTTGGTGAAATAATCGTAACTGTAGGTATAGGCTTTATTTTCTGAAATGGTAAAATTGGACACGCTCATATCAATATCCGATACTGTATTTGTCTGGGTATCAATACGCTGAAATCTGGCAGGTATGTCAGAATAGTTTCCGTTCGTTACAACATAGATATCTCCGTGTGTATCAGCGTGCAAATGCACGGGATTAACATTCACTTCTATTTCCCGGAGTTCTTTGAAATTACTCAAATCAACCACCGAAACGGTCTTGTCGTATCCGTTTGCCCACTCCAGTCCGCCGGAATTGGCAACATACAGTTTGTCTCCAACAACGCACATTCCTTCCGGATCAAAACCAACTTTCAGACTGCCGTCGATGCTGAGCGAGACCGTATCGATACGGGTTACAGTATCGTCGAATGACGAGACATACACTTTTCCGGCATATGAAATAATCTGGCGTGGCGATTTTGCCTTATCTCCTTCAAACATCGGAATCTGTTTTACCGATTTGCCGGTACGGATGTCAATCACTTCTACTCGACTTGAGCCATTCAAAACTATGTAAGCTCTGGAGCCGTAGAGAAGCATTTTATTGGCTGTTTCACCAAGCCCGCGCTTGTTTTGCGTCAGAAAATAATCGGCGTCTTTTGTCTTGTTCTTCAGATCGTAATAGGCCAGCGTGCTGTTGTTGTTGGTATAACTGCCTTCAGAAAGTACTAAAATCCGGACTGTTTCGCCCGGCAAATCATCATCTTTTTTAATATCTTCCACTTTGCAGGCTGATAAGGCTGCAACAAAAATCAGTAAGCTGAAATAAATTTTCTTTTGCATTTTTTTTGATAGCTATATAGTTAATAATTAATGAATACATTCACTCTGAACGATCTTCCGGGCATGGGAAAACCACTGACCACTTCGTAATTTTTATTGAAAACATTCAGCAGCTGAAGCTCTGCACGGGTACTTGTATGGCTGAATATGAACGACCTGGAGAACGAGATGCTGTGATCGGAATAAGGCCTCATCCGGTTTTCGGCATAATTTTGATAACCGGAATACCGCGTGCCCGACCACAGTACCGAATAACCGGCATTCAACCACGGACTGATAAGATTTGCCCTTCCCGAACCCGAATGAAATGGTGTGTAAGGCAGCTGGTGACCATAAGTTCGACCGTTTTTATCCGTCTTATCGGTAGCCCGCTGAAAAGTGTAATTGCCCCCGATTTCCAGCATAATGTCCTGATGCAGCTTTATTAAGGTTTCCATATTCAAATCAAAACCGTTAATATACACGGTTCCGAAATTCAGCATTGTCCATTCAAAAAGGCTGGCAGACGGTTTGGCTACAATTTTGTTTTTTATCCGGTTGTGGTAAGCATCGGCCGAAAGGAGAATATTCTTAAAAACAGAATAATCTGTCGTTGAATAAGTTAGTCCCAGATTAACCTGGTTGGCATCCTCAGGCAGTAGATTCCGCTCACCGGTTCGCAGGTAATACAAATCATTGAAAGTGGGTAACCGGTAGATGTTTTTGTAAAATGCACGGATTCTGAAACCGGCTGTTTCAAAAGGCTTTACCGAAATACTGACAAACGGAGATAATTTCTGCTGACCGGCTCCGGGTGAGCCTGATTTTACACTTTCGGCAGTTTTTGTGGCGAGAAGGCTTCCGATGGCTGTAAGCCTTTCGGTCACGTATTTTCCGGCAATGGACGAAAGCGATGTTAACCGCGCCGGACTGGCAAAATGATATAAATTTGCCTCCATCGAATTGAATGATAAATCGGATGAAGCAGCAAACGACAGGTGTTCGTTGAACCGGTAAAGTGCCGACAATGAACCGTATAGCTCATTTTGGGCGAACGTGATGTCTAATTTCTGCAACTGGCTCAACCAGGCCGAATCCACAAAATGTGAACCTGATTTGTTGTATCTTGCATTCAACTGAATAGCCCAGCGGTCGGAAAACTGATGCTCAAAATGTGCCTGAGTGAAGAATGTGTGGTCCGAAAGCCGTTGTGAAGCAAAACTTTTGTCGTTGTAAAAAATGATTGCTCCCGGAAGTCCACGCAACGAATTGTAGTAATACGTTTTCAGATATCCGCTGCTTTTTTCCGGGAAACCGGCAAATAGTGTACCTTCCAGCCGGAGGTTTCTGACGTCAGAGTTTTTTCGGATTTCAACCGATGAACTGTCTTTATTCGCGTTTCCGTAATGAAGAATATACGGATATTTACCGTTTGCACTTAACCATTCACCTGTAAATGAGGTGGATATTGTTCTGCTGATTTTGCTGTTTATTAAAAACGAGGGATTAAAAAGTCCGAACGAACCGCTTTTCAAACCGGCTTTCGCGCTGATGGATTGACCTGGTTTAAAATTCGCTTTTTTCGACCGGATATTCAGTACCGAAGCAGATGCAAAAATCCGTGCAGGTTGGAAAATGTCGTCGGTTTGCCCGATATTGAGCGAAATATTATCCACGTTTTCAGACGAAAACCGGCTAAGGTCTGTTTGTCCGGTTTGCACATCCGAAACGGGAATTCCATCGTAAGCCACTGCGGTGTGATTGGCGCCGAAACCGCGAACGGAAATAGTTTTCAGCCCGCCAATTCCGCCGTAGTCTTTCACGCTGACACCTGCAAAATGCTTCGCAGCATCCGATAATTGAAGCGAACCGAGTGAAGCCAGTTTTTCCGAATCAAGCATCTGAATCGGAGATGAAGAGCGGGCCTGGTTATGTCTGGTGTCCTGAGTCACTACGATTTCGGGCAGCCACCTCACGCTGTCGGTTTTCGACTGCGAAAATGCAATGATACTGCCTTTTAATAGCAATAAAATGACTATCAGAATTTTTTTTTCAAAAAGTAGATTCATTATTCCCGAATGAATTTCAGGAAAAGGAATCAAATAGAAAGCACAAATCTGCCGGTAAAAAAAAAGAGATAGATGATTGTACGTTTCGATTTAATGCTCCATTCCCCGAAAGCTATTAACAGATTTTTTTTGGCAGGTCTTCTGACTTACTCCCGTTTCTGAACGCCTTCCCGATTTTTTGTTTATAGTTTTTTAGTTGAAAGTTTATAGTTTGCAGACTATGAACTTTATACTCTTTTACTACCAACCAATTATCAGTGGCTTAAGGTGTTTGTTCAGTACGTTTTGGTGGAGCTTACAGCAGCGGGTCTGTTCAGGATTTTCACCTGATTCCCTTTTCATCCTGCATTCCGGAAACAGATGGAATGCCTGACACCAAAATTTTCGATGCAAAGATAGAGATAATTTCTTTCGGTGAAAAATAAAAAATGAGAAAAAAATGAATTTAACAGTTTATTCTTTATCTGCGGAAGTGGCAGCCTGGAGCGGAAGGGTGAGCATCTCCGGATTGGCTATCGACCAACGGTTGGCTGTTACCATTTCGGTAAGTACGGTGCGCATTTGTTCGGCGGCAATTTTCTTCAGTCCGCTTTGTAAGGCAGCCTGCTCCACTTGTTTTTTACCCTGTATTTGAATTTTATCCAGATCGTCGCGGTTGATGAAATTGAAAAGGTCTTCTTCGAAATAGTAGTATTTGAAATCGGGCTCGAGCGAAAGAATTTCCGGCTCGGGAAAACTTACGATTCTCAGTCGCTTGTTTTCATCGTCGATTTCCCACCGGCATTTCTCAAAATCATATCCAATCAGCACTTTGGCTTTCACTATCACCAGCGCTTTTTTGGTGGAAGGAATGAATTTCAGCAGTTTTTTTGTTTGTTCGTAATTGTAGATCTCCTGAAACTGCCCTTCGGCACACACAATTTTGAATACTTTTCGCATGCTTTCAACCACGGTATGCGAACTTTCAGCGGAAATTTCAGTTTGCTTTTTCGACAGCAGCTTTACAATCAGAAATACGATTAATCCGCCCAGAATCAGTCCTAAAACCATCATTCCCATGGTATTCCCGGCACCGTAATTTGCTGGCTTCAGAAAAACAGAATACAGGTAAGCGACAAGAAACAAAGCAAGTGCAATGATGGCTATATATCCGAATGTTTTGAAACTTTTCATTTGTTTGAGGTTAACGGTGTTTTTTTTACAAAATCCAAACCAAAGTTTTTCCGCTATTTTTTTAAAATAAGTCGCTTACCCGGGTAATCAGCATGAAAGTGTAAATAATTAGTTACAAATATATTAAGAATAAATGGAATAATTTCATCGTACGAAGCTGCACCTTTTAAAAAAACAGGTTTGCAAAAAAATATCCTGCTCGGTTTTTAATTCTGCAGGATGCTTTTTTTTGAAAAACTCAGTGGTAAATACCGTTCTGAAAATTAAAGAAATTATCGAATCCGAATCCTAAATCAAAACGGCCGCCCGATATCGTGATTGGCTCATTCATCCTGAATGTCTGAATCTGAAATGTGCCTGAGAGTATAGTTTTGGTGAGTTCCTTATCAACGTAGAGTTTCTGGGCACGTACAAACTTTAATTCGCCGCCTATGATACTGAGTTTAGTAGCATTTCCCGATTCTGTAAATTCCACCAGGCAGTTTTCGTGTTTAAGATCATATGCTTTCCCGTTTAGTGATATCAGCTCCGGATATTCTGAAGGAGCGTAGCCGATAATCCGGAATTTAAGCGATGCCGGTTCCGAACCGTTGATTTTACCATTCAGGATCAGATTGAATGTGTCGCGGTTTACGATAATTTTTGAAGGCAGGTTTACCATGTCCGATACGAAAGGTACACGGTCAATGTATGATCCAAAGGTGTTGTAGCCCCATTCTGAGTATTCCGGAAGGCCGGGATTGGTGACATCTTCAATGAAAACGGACTTATTCAGGTGATAGTCTTCTGCGGAGCATCCGGCAAAAAGAATCATCAGGGTAATCAGAACCGGGAGATTGATTATTTTTTTCATAAATTTCTGATTTTATTTTGTTTTTTGCAGTGGAAACATCACGGAAACCTGAAAACCCGTATACATTTCGGGCTTGATCTGAGTCAGGTTGTTTTGAGTCAGAAGTTTCGAAGGAAGCAGCCATTCGAGGTTTATCTGTGTTCCTTTCAGCGATTCCCATCTCACTCCCAGAGCCCCGTATAGAGTAGAATAAATGCTGTTTATCTTAGTGGTGTTTTTGTCAAGGATTTCATCCTTGTATTCGTTCATAGCTTCGGTAGTGAATTCGATTTCTTTTTTAGAATTAAGTTTCAGACCGGCTTCCGTGCCGACTTTTGCATAGAAACCCACATTACTGATCTGAATCGCAACATATTTCAGTTCCATCGGAATGCTCAGGTAGCTCACCGTTTCCGAAAGTTCCTTTGTACGCGCATATTCAGTGCCTGAAGCATCTGATTTATAGCGCAAAAAGAAATATTCGCCGTTGATGCCACCTTTCAGGTAACTGTCTAAAACTGTGAAACGCAGGCCTGATGACACGCTGAATCGACTTTGGTTGAGAATGAGCTCCGGTTTTATGCTGAAATACAACAAAGACGACTCATTTCTGACACCGGATAAAAAAGAATTATATTCGGAGTAGGGACTTAAATCCTGCCGAATCGACCAGTTGTCACTTGTTTCACCTGTAACCGGACCACCTCCAAAATCAATCCCAAGCAGGAAATGATGATTTTTCTGAGCATATGAGTTTGTAAATAACAAAAGTGAAACTAAAACAAAAGCAATTTTTTTCATGCGTAAATAATTGGTTTTTAATGGTTATATGGAACTCGCACAACAGATTTTCATCGACTTTGGTGATAGTCTGTAAACATGCCCGTTTCATAAATCTGTTATTTTGGGCTGATGATTGTTTTATACAAAGATATTATTTTGTTTTGCTTGTCGGATAATTTCTGAAACAAAAGGAAAACAATTTCCGGTAAGCCTGTCGGACTTTTAGTGCGCTGAATGTTTGTACGAGCTTTTGCGGGGCTTCTCATAAAGAGAATTAACAGTAAAAAAAATGTTGTCAGCATCTTTGAGGCTTTTTATGAAAAATAAGCATTGTTTTTATTATATGATGATTTACATACCCAAAACGCTGCAATCACATTGTGTTAAATAACCTTAAATCTGTTTTTTGTGTCAGGATGAATTGGTTGACTAATCGCTTTTCTATCCCGGACAATTTGATTTTTTATCTATTTTAAAAGTTTTGAAGGATAAAGAAAATTTCTTTATTATCTTTGTAGAGTGATTTTTGTTCATAAAATCGGGTATTAGTCGCTGCTACAGTAAGCGATTTACTACTATAGAAAGCAGAATATTAAAAATGGCTGGTTTTACCAAATGGATTACAGGCGGACTGGGCTTTGTGCTGGGAGGTCCGATTGGTGGCTTGATTGGTTTTGCAATCGGTTCGCTCATTGATGGGTCAGCCGGGCTGGTCAATATGGAGCAGTATGAACAGCAGCCACGGGGAACGAACAGGTACAATAGAACTGCCGAGGGAGATTTCAAAATGAGTCTGCTGGTGCTTATTGCCTGCGTGATGAAAGCCGACGGAAGTCCCAAGAAACAGGAACTGGACGTGGCAAAGCGTTTTCTGCTGGCTAATTTTGGCGAGGAAGGTGCCCTGGAAGCATTGCAAATACTGAAAAACCTGTTGAAACAGAATATCAATGATGAGGAAGTGGCAAGACAGATAAATTACGCTATGAACTACGCCTCGAAACTCGAACTGATACACCTTCTCTTCGAAATAGCTTATGCCGATGGCGCCGAAAATCAGTATGAACTGAATGTCATTCAGCGCATTTCGTGGAACTTAGGCGTTAGTAATCTCGATTTCGATGCGCTGAAAGCACCATACAACCGGGTAAAGGATGTTAACTGGGCATACGCTGCGCTGGAACTAAAACCGGATGCCACCGATGATGAAATTAAAAAAGCCTACCGGGCAATGGCAAAAAAATATCATCCGGACACAGTAGCTAATCTCGGAGAAGAGATTAAGAAAAAAGCCACTGAGAAATTTCGTGCCATCAACGAGGCATACGAGGAACTGAAAAAAATGAGGGGATTTAAATAGAAATCAGCCCCTGAATCCCTGAAGGGAGAATTTTTTAACAGAGCAGAAAGAAAAACTACAGAATAATGGAAAAAAATAATACAGAAAATACTGTCAGCCCCATACTTACTGACCCTTCAGGTGGACGGGGGGCTGATTTCTTTGTTTACAATACACTTACACGCAAAAAAGAACTATTTATTCCGCTTCACTCACCCAATGTGGGCATGTACGTGTGCGGTCCGACCGTTTACGGCGATCCGCATTTGGGTCATGCGCGTCCGGCAATCACATTTGATATCTTGTTTCGATACTTACAGCATTTGGGCTACAAAGTGCGCTACGTGCGCAACATCACCGATGTAGGCCATCTTGAAAACGATGCCGACGAAGGTGAAGATAAAATCGGGAAAAAAGCCCGTCTGGAAGAACTGGAGCCGATGGAAATCGTACAGCATTACACACTCCGCTACCACAGGGCAATGGATTTGCTCAATGTGCTTCCGCCGAGCATTGAGCCGAAAGCATCAGGGCATATCCCCGAACAGATAGAATTCGTGGAGAAGATTCTCCGTGCAGGTTATGCTTACGAGAGCGATGGCTCGGTTTATTTTGATGTTGAAAAATACAACAATGATTTCACTTCCGAACAGGGCAGGGGGGCTTACGGCATACTTTCAGGGAGGAATATCGACGAGATTCAGGAAAATACACGTGTGCTCGACGGCCAGAGCGAAAAACGGCGTTCAGTAGATTTTGCTCTCTGGAAAAAAGCATCGCCCGAACACATTATGCGATGGAAAGCACCCTGGAGCACAGGTTTTCCGGGCTGGCATATGGAATGTTCAGCTATGGCTACCAGGTATCTGGGCGAAGAATTTGATATTCACGGAGGAGGAATGGATCTGATGTTTCCGCATCACGAGTGCGAAATAGCTCAAAATCAGGCAGGACTCGGAAAAAACAGCGTGCGCTACTGGATGCACAACAACATGATAACCATCGGCGGGCAAAAAATGGGAAAATCGCTGGGCAATTTCATCACGCTCGAACAGTTTTTTACCGGAAATCATCCGTTACTTTCTAAGCCGTTCAGTCCGATGACCATTCGGTTTTTCATCCTGCAGGCACACTACCGGGGTACAGTAGACTTCAGCAGCGAAGCCCTTGAAGCTTCCGAAAAAGGACTGGAACGTTTGCTGGAAGGCTACGCCAGACTTCTGAAGCTCACACCGGGTGAAAAATCAAGCATTGAAATAGGCGATTTACGCCTGAAATGTGAAGATGCCATGAAAGACGACCTGAACACTCCCGTTCTCATCTCGCATCTGTTTGAAAGTCTGCGGATTATTAACCTTGTGTACGATGGCAAAGAAACGATTTCACAATCAGACCTGCACGAATTAAAATCCGTTTTCAAGCTTTTTGCCGAAGATATTTTGGGAATTCAAACATCTGAAACAGCATCGGAAGGTGTGGAAGCTTACAAAAAAGCGGTTGATTTACTGCTGAATATCCGCCTGGAAGCCAAAAAAAACAAAGACTGGGCAACATCCGACAGAATCCGCAATGAACTTACATCATACGGATTCGAGATAAAAGATACGAAAGACGGGTTTGAATGGAAGGTGTGACAGCCACCCGGCCTGCCTGAAATTTTTTTAGAATAACCCGGACAAGATAATATAAATTAAAGATTTTTGATTAACAAACGATTACCCTTTTTTCGGGGTGTGAATTTTTGATTATGGAAACAACAAGACAACAAAAAATAGCACGATTGCTTCAAAAAGAGCTCGGAGACATTTTTCTTCATTACGCCCGTGAATTGCATGGTACGCTCATCAGTGTTACGGCAGTTACGGTAAGCCCTGATCTGAGTGTGGCAAGAGCCAGGCTGAGTATTTTTCCGAGCGAAAAAGCCGGTGAGGTTCTGGAAAAAATTCATGGTGATGCAAAATCCATTAGGTTTGAACTGGGCAAACGGGTAAGGTTTCAGATGCGGATCATTCCTGAGCTGTTTTTTCACATAGACGATAGCCTCGATTATCTCGAAAATATCGATAAACTATTAAATAAAGACAAGGAAAATCCAGTTTCCTGATGAAATAAAGTGTTTCAGGCAGATTTTAATAAGAACACAAAAATAATATCTTTCAATAAAAGCTAATCGAACCGGTTTTTCCCTTTTTCAGGGATTCTGGGCAAGTTTATCAGACTAAATGGACAGCCAGAAATTTGCATTTTGGGTAGCTAAACGCTATCTTTTCTCAAAAAAATCACACAACGCTATTAATATCATTTCGGGGATATCAGCTGCCGGAGTATCCATCGGAACTGCTGCTTTGATTTGCGTATTGTCTGTTTTCAATGGATTCGGTACTCTCATCGAGGGCATGTTCTCCGCTTTTGATCCGGATATGAAAATTTCGCTTGTCGAAGGAAAGACATTTGATGCAAATACTCCTGAATTCGGTAAAGTGAAAGTACTTACGAATGTGGCCAGCTATGCAGAAGTGATTGAAGAGACTGCCTTGCTGAGTTTTGACGACCGGCAGATGCCTGCCAGAATCATGGGGGTGAGCGATAGTTTCGAAAAGGTTACCAATATCGACAGCATTATATACGATGGAAGGTTTCAGTTATTCGACGGAGTTTCTGAAAGGGCGGTAGCCGGAATTGGAGTAGCCAACAAACTGGGCTTTAATGCCCTGATGATAAGCCCGCTACAGATTCTTGCACCCAAAAGAACAGGAAAGATTAATCTGCTACGCCCTGAAAGCAGTTTTAATCCGGCATCTGCGTACGTTTCAGGTATTTTTGTGGTCAATCAGCCCGAGTACGACGACCAGTATGTTCTTACCTCTATCCGCCTGGCGCGTGAAATATTTGAATACGACTCAACGACTGTATCTGCTCTCGAACTTAAACTGAACAAAACAGCAGATTTGCAGAAAACCAGGGCGGACATAAAAGCGCTTGTCGGTGACCGTTTCAAAGTACAGGATAAATATGAACAACAGGAAGATTTCTTCAAGATTACCAGAATGGAGAAATGGATTACTTACCTGATTCTCTCTTTTATACTTCTTATAGCCACATTTAACATCATCGGCTCGCTCTCGATGCTTATCCTTGAAAAAAAGGATGATATTCAGGTCTTGAGAAGCATGGGAGCTGACGATAAACTTATGAAAAGAATTTTCCTGTTCGAAGGATGGATGATTTCCATTCTGGGCGCTGTTGTGGGAATTTTATTGGGATTGATCGTGATTTTATTGCAGCAGCATTTTGGATTCCTGAAACTCGGAGGCGATAATTATGTGGTAGAAGCCTATCCTGTGGTGCTCCTGCTGTCGGATGTGCTTATCACGTTTGTGAGTGTGCTGGTAATGGGATTTCTGGCCGCACTTTATCCGGTTAAATACATCACGGCGCGTTATAAGGCAGGTGAATGATGATTAACGGAAAATAATGAAAAAAAACTGTCGGTTATGAATAATTTAATTACAAAAGCTTTGTTAAAGAAAAGAGTCTTTCAGGCAGGCGAAAATAAAATTCTGATACTGATTTTGATCCTGTTTTCGATAGCAGGGTGCAAACCGGCAGATGCACCCGTGCCTTATCAGTACAATGTTTCACCCGAGTTTACATGGGGTTTTGCCGATTTCTACGGGAATTATTACAGCCATTACGGAATCCGTAATAATGTAATCAGTCTGCATTTATTCACTGATAAACTGAAAATAAATGATGAAAACAAACTGGATGGTACGGGGCAATATCTGATTATTGAAGACATTTTCAGTGCTCCGTCTGATACATTGCTACCTGCAGGCACTTACCAGATGTCACAAACCGGAGAGCCGTACTCGTTTTTTGCCGGAAAAAAATTCGAAGACAACCGGGAAGCAATTCCGTCGGGAACGTATATGTATTACATCGAATCAGATCCGACCAAATCAAAAATAGTATATGTAACCGACGGAACGATGAACGCAAGCGCTTCAGAAGATGGAGTGTATGATATCCGGTGCAGTTTCATCCTCGATGGTAAAACAGAATTGAAAGGTACTTTCAGAAGTGTATTGCCTCATTTTGACCGCACGGTAATAACCCCCGCAGGTGCGGCGAGGCGAAAAATAATATTGCCCGTAAAATTCTGATACAGAGTTTATTTTCTCACATCAGCTCCCCACAATAATTTTTTCCTCAGAGTTTCGAAAAAAGTATGATTCAATGGTTTCAGAACCTGAGTGCAGTAATCGGCTTTTTTCAACCGAAGCTTTGTGCTGTGGTCGAGAATTTTGGAGCGTCCGTCAATCGAAACCAGGTAGCTGTTACTTCTGCTGATCACCTGCATATCAATTTCCCAGTCATCGGGAACAATGAGCGGACGCACGTTCAGGCTGTGTGATGCAACGGGTGAAATCACAAAACTCCGTGCATTTGGAACCACAATGGGGCCTCCGGCACTCATCGAATAAGCTGTTGAACCTGTCGGGGTAGAAATAATCAGTCCATCGGCCTGATAGCTGTTGATGAGCTCACCGTTGGTAAAGGCATTGACTATGATCATGGAATTGCTGTCCTGTTTCGATATTGCGATATCATTCAGGGCATAAGGCGAGTCGAGCCGTGACCCGTCCAGGGTCTGCAATTTTAGTAGGCTTCTTTTCTCGATGGTGTATTGCCCTTCGAAAACCGCCTGGAGGGTCTGGATTATTTCATCTTTAGCCACATCGGCCAGAAATCCGAGCCTGCCTGTATTAATGCCAAGAATAGGAATATCCTTGTTCCCGACACGGGCAGCCGTGTTCAGAAAAGTACCATCCCCGCCGATACTCAAAGCCAGGTCAGCGCTGAAATTATCATCGGAAATCAACTCCACCCGGTCAAAAGTGGTATGAAATTTTTCATCCATGTAAAGTTTCAGGTACTCATCAAGTACTACAACCACATTCATCTGATGAAAATAATGAACCAGTTCGAGCAACTGATTCTCCATTTCGGTGCGATGAAGATTTCCGAAAAGAGCAATGCGTTTTGTGTTTTTCAGTTCCATTACGTACGATATGCAAATTAAGAAACAAACATAGAATCAGAAAAAATATTACCTCGCCGGGAGTCGGGGTAGTTACCGGTTATTCCCCGAAAACACGATTTCAAACCAGCCTGAAAATAATCATCGGGCAACGAAATAATGAGCTAAAGCGGAGATAATTTGAATGTTTAAAAATTCGAAAGAATTATCGTTTTATACAATTACTTCGTTTTTTTTGAGTTAAATTTGCATTCCTTTGATTCCTTTCGACATGCAAAGGAACAAAATGGAATTCAAACACACAAATTTATTTTTGAGTCCTATCGGGGAATAAAAAATGTTGTGTTAATTTATTTTCAAAAGATGACGAAATTAAGTGTAAATATTAATAAAATTGCAACTTTGCGCAATTCACGCGGCGGAAATGTGCCGAACGTGGGAAGTGTAGCGCTTGATTGTGAGCGTTTTGGCGCCGAAGGTATTACGGTACATCCCCGCCCTGACGAACGACACATCCGTTACTCGGATGTAAGGGAATTGAAGCCGGTATTAACCACCGAATTTAATATTGAAGGGTATCCGTCGGCAGACTTTATTCAACTGGTCAGAGAGGTGAAACCCGCGCAGGTCACCCTGGTTCCCGATGCACCCGATGCCATTACATCCAATGCCGGATGGGATACCATGAAGAACCTGGTATTCCTGCAGGAAGTTGTTAGCACATTTCAAAAAGAAGGAATCCGGGTTTCCGTTTTCGTAGATACAGACCTCAAAAACATTGAATACGCTGCTAAAACTGGTGCCGACCGTGTGGAACTCTATACCGAACCCTATGCAGCAGGTTATAAAACAAACAAATTTGCGTCCGTTTATCCGTTTGTTCAGGCAGCCAAAGAAGCTCACCGGCTTGGTTTGGGAGTCAATGCCGGACATGACCTTAATCTGGATAATCTGGCATTCCTGCATCAGAATATTCCCTGGCTTGATGAAGTCTCCATCGGTCATGCACTCATTGCCGATGCACTGTATCTGGGACTGGAAGATGCCATCAGACAATACAAAGCCCGATTGACTGAAAATTGATTAAACACAGATAAATTTTCTTATTCAACTTGAATACAATATGAATTTACAGATTTTATTACAGCAGGCAGCTGCACAGGTAGCAGTTACTGAAATACAGAAAGTACCTGAAAAAATGAATTTGTGGGAAATGACTACCTATGGAGGCCCGATAATGATTATACTGGCAGCCATGCTGGCTCTGGCAGTCTATATTTTTATCGAAAGAGTGATTACAATCAACAAGGCATCCAGGGAAGACAAATCATTCATGAACCGGATAAAAGACTACATACTCGAGGGAAAACTGGATTCAGCACAGAAACTTTGCCGCGATACCGATTCACCGGCTTCACGAATGATTGAAAAAGGTATTAGCCGTCTCGGCAGACCGATGAACGATGTGCTTCTTGCAGTGGAAAATGTGGGAAACCTTGAAATTTCAAAACTTGAAAAAAGTCTGGTTCTCCTGGCGACAATTTCGGGTGGTGCGCCTATGCTCGGTTTCCTCGGGACAGTAACCGGAATGGTGCTGGTATTTTATAACATGACTCAAAATTCAACCGGAGTCGTTCAACTCATTGATTTGTCGTCGGGAATGTATCAGGCTATGGTAACCACGGTAGGAGGGCTTATTGTTGGGATTCTGGCTTATTTTGCCTACAATTACCTCATTTCGCGTGTCGATTCAGTAATCAGGAATCTCGAGTCCAAAACGCTGGAATTCATGGATTTACTGAACGAGCCTTCAAAATAGTTTTTTAAAAGTAAGGACAATAAACAGGAGCGTGGATACGGGATAGTAACAGAATAATCGTGTTTCGAATCGTACTACAGCTCAATCACAAAACAATAGAAAAATGGCATTAAAAAGAAGAAGCAGACTGGAGAGCGGATTTCCGATGTCGTCAATGACCGACATAATTTTTTTGCTGTTGCTGTTCTTTGTAATATCGTCGACGATGACAACTCCGAACGATATTAAAATCAATTTGCCTCAAAGCGGATCCGAAACGGCTACAAAACAGGTAGTTGCAAGAGTCTCGATAGATAAAGAAGGTAAGTATTACGTTGCCGGGGACAAGGAAAAAGCCGTTGAAGTTTTGCCTGAAATGCTCGAAGAGCAAATTCTGAGCCTGATAGCTAAAGATACGACAACCTATCTGGCACTCTATGCCGACCAGGAAATTGCATATAAGGAAGTAGTCCGTGTGCTCGATATTGCCAATAGAAATAAACTGAAACTGGTCATTGCCACTTCCATGCATACCAGCGATGAAAGTCCGGAAAACATTGATAATCAGTAAATTTTGGAAAGTTCGAAGATATATGGAATGATAGGCTCAGCAGTGTTTTGCCTGCTAACCTTTTTGATACTTTGGTTTGTATTCATGCCTGTTGCTGTAAGACCTCCCGAAGACGAGGGAATAATGGTGAGTTTCGGCGATAATATCGAAGGAATCGGGTTTGGCGATATGATTGCAGGTACTGAAGAACTGTCTTCGCCCGTATCACCACGCCAGGTACCTGAGCAACAGGAGTTCATAACCCAGGAAAGCGAAAAATCGGTAGTCGTACCGAAGCAGACGGTAAAACCAAAAGTCACTCCCAAACCGGTTAACGAGCAGGAATTACAGCTGAAGGAGCAGCAACGGCGCGAAGCGGCAGCAGCCGCCGAAACAAGAAGAAGACAGGAAGCAGCAGCCCGTAGCGAAAGCCTTGTAGGGAGTGCATTCGGCTCAGGAGGAGGAAGCGGCAGCGGAACTACTCAGGGTGATACCCGTCAGGGTAATCCGGCCGGGTCAGGAACCTCAGGAGGACACGGATGGTCCTTGAGCGGACGTTCACTGTTAGGCTCATTAGCTACACCTTCCTATCCGAACAATGTGGAGGGAAAAATTACGGTAAGCATACGTGTGGATGCCTCCGGAAAAGTTTCGAGCGCCAGTATCGGTTCGCCAACCACTATTTCCGATCAGCAAACCCGAAGTGCGGCTCTCAGCGCAGCCCGCAATACCAGGTTTTCGTCGGGAACAGGTGTGTCTGTAGGAACCATTACATATAATTTCAGATTGAAGTAACTTTTAGAATATTAACCCTCTTTTTTAAACACTGACGGATTATGAAGCGAGTATTCATGTTTCTTGCCGATGGTTTTGAAGAAATCGAAGCCATTGCTCCGGTCGATATTTTACGAAGAGCCGGAGTGGATGTTGTAACTATATCGATATCTGATGGTTATGAAGTGACTGGTGCGCACGGAGTGAAAATTCTTGCTGACCGGTTATTCAGCGATACCGATTTCAGTTCCAATGATTTACTGATACTGCCCGGTGGAGGAGTTGGTACAGAAAATTTATCTGCACACACCAGACTGAACGAGTTGCTGAAGCAACAGCATGCTGAAGGAAAACAGATTGCGGCTATTTGTGCTGCTCCTTCCGTTCTCGGAAAACTGGGTATTCTGAACGGAAAAGAAGCCATTTGTTACCCGGGATTTGAAGAAAAACTCACTGGTGCACATATATCAAAAAACTCTGTAGTGAAGGATGGAAGTATTATCACTGGCAAAGGACCGGGAGTGGCTATTCCATTCGCACTAAAGATTGTGGAAACACTCCAGGGAAAAGAAATTGCTATTCAGGTAGCTGATTCATTAATGCTTAACTAATTTTATGCAAAAAAAAATTATTTATTTTGTACTGCTTGCAGCTTTTACAGCTTGTAACAATCCGGGAAAATTCAAAGTAAACGGAACCATTTCGGAAGCCGAAGGAAAAATACTCTATTTTGAAAAAACCGGGCTTCTGAAAGACAGTCTGATTGATTCTCTAAAACTCAGTAAAGAAGGAACATTCAAATTCCGAACTACTCAACCGTCTTATCCTGAATTGTACCGTTTGAGACTGAACGATCAGCAACTTATTCTGGCAATAGATTCTACCGAAACAATTGAAATTCAGGGAACAGCATCTGATCTGATTTCATCGGACATTACCGGTTCGGTGCATTCATCCGAAATACAAGCTTTACGAAAATCGGTGATAGCACTTCAGAAAGAATATGATGCTTACCAGACTGAAAAGGATGCTGAGAAATTAAAAACAATGGCTGATTCGTTTCGGGTACATTTGGATAAGCACAAGAAAACTGCTCAGGGCATCATACTGAAAAATCCGGCATCGATGGCTGCCTATTTCGCACTTTATCAGCAAATAAAAGGCAATTATATTTTTTCACCGTATGTGAAAGCAGAACGTCCGTATTATCAGGCAGTTGCCACTACTTTTCACACTTTTATGCCCGAATACGAACGATCTAAAAGCCTGTACAACCTCGTTCTTGCAGCTATCAGGGAAGATCGTCTGGCAAGACAACAAAGTTCAATGGCGAATCTGGCGGAAATGGAAAAGACCGGTTTTATTGAAATAGAACTGAAAAACACCAACGGATACCCTCAGAAACTTTCGTCATTTATCGGAAATCCGATTTTGCTGGATTTTTCGGCTTATGCCACTGAAACAAGTATTGACTATACATTTGCATTGCGCGATATTTTTAACAGGTATTCACCAAAGGGACTGCGGATTTATCAGGTATCGCTTGATCAGAGCAAACTTCTGTGGGAAAGGTCAGTTTCAAACATACCATGGATGTGTGTTTACGATGAAACCGGACTGGCAGCAAAAAGTTACAACATACAGGCAATACCCACGATGTTTCTGATAAACAAAGAAGGAAATATAATCGGCAGATACGGGAGCATAACGAGTATGGAGGCTGATCTGCTTAAAATACTTTAAGAGTTAAAAAGACACGATACTCCAGCGAGCTATCGTGTTTTTTTGTAAGTACCGGATGTTGACAGAATTTATCAAAAATACAGCCCTGGAAATCGGTTTTGATGCTTGCGGAATAGCCAAAGCCGGTTTTTTGGATGAAGATGCCCGGTTTTTGAACAGGTGGCTTCAAAATGGATTTCACGCTGAAATGCAATACCTGGAGCGTAACTTTGAAAAACGCACAGACCCAGCTATACTCGTGGAAGGTTGTAAATCCGTTATCGTAACCCTGTTGAATTATTTTCCTGCTCACTTGCAGGAAACAAATGCACCGAGAATTTCCAAATATGCTTACAGCCGGATTGATTATCACACAATTATCCGCGAGAAACTGTTTGTTTTAGAAAACAGGATAAAAGATGAATTTGGAGAGGATTGTTTTAATCCGGTTCAGCAGCACCGGTTTGTCGACTCAGCTCCGATTCTCGAACGCCGATGGGCTGAAAAAGCAGGACTCGGTTGGATAGGAAAGAATAAAATGCTGATTAACAAAGAGATGGGTTCGTACTGTTTTATAGGTGTTTTGCTCGTAAACAAAGAACTGGAGTATGACGAGCCAGTGAAAAATCACTGCGGCACATGCAGAAAATGCCTGGATAGTTGTCCTGCCGGTGCACTTACGGAATCCGAAGGACTTGATGCCCGTAAATGTATTTCGTATCAGACCATCGAAAAGAAAGGCGAAATCGATGAAGAAATTCGCGGCAAACTTTCGGGGTACGCGTACGGTTGCGATATTTGTAACGATGTGTGTCCCTGGAATAAGAGCCGCGCAAAAATTAATCGTCATCCTGAGTTTGAAACAATGGATGAGATCATTAGCTGGGATCATTCTGACTGGGAAAATCTGACCAGAGAAGAATTCAACTGGGTGTTTAAAAAAACGGCCATTCAGCGGGCCGGATTTCAAAAACTGAAACAGAATATTGAATTTCTAAAAACCAATGGATAAGCCAAAATCGCGGGATTATAACCTCTACTGGCAGATGTTCACCACTTTTGTCCGGATTGGCTCTTTTACCATCGGAGGGGGATATGCCATGATTCCTCTGATTCAAAAAGAAGTGGTGGAGAATAAAAAATGGATGGATGCGAGTGAATTTGTTGATATGCTTGCCCTGGCACAGTCGGCTCCGGGTGTGATAGCCATCAATACCGCAATTTTTATTGGTTACAGGTTGAAAGGACTGAAAGGGAGCATTGTAACCACCCTTGGAAGCGCGCTCCCTTCATTTGTTATTATCCTGCTCATAGCGATAGTATTTACCAGTTTCAGGGAAAGTCCCGTTGTCGAACGTATTTTCAAAGGCATACGTCCTGCGGTGGTGGCGCTTATCGCTGCTCCTCTGTATAAAATGGCAAAATCGGCAGGCGTGACCCTTAAAAATATCTTTATTCCGGTAGCTGCCGTTTTGCTGATATGGTTAGCCGGGATTTCACCCATCTGGATTGTTGTAGCTGCTATTCTGGGCGGTATTGTTTACGGAATAATCAATGCTTCGAAATTATCAAAACCGCTCTGATGGAAACCGATATTTACATACAGCTTTTTCTGTCATTTTTCAAAATCGGCTTGTTCGGTTTCGGGGGAGGTTATGCCATTATTTCGCTTATTCAGCACGAGATTGAGATACACGGGTGGATGACCCAAAGCGAATTTACCGACATCATAGCCATTTCGCAGATGACACCCGGACCCATCGGCATCAACAGTGCCACATACGTGGGTTATACAGCTTCCGGCACCATTTTTGGTTCCGTTGTAGCAACTTTTGCCATAGTTTTACCCTCTTTTCTGATAATGCTTACTTTGGTGCGGTTTTTCTTTGCCTTGAAAGGAAATAAATACATGGAATGGGCTTTTCTGGGACTCCGGCCTGCGGTTATCGGGCTCATTGCAGCCGCAGCCGTGCTGTTGATGAACTCCGGGAATTTCATTGACTATAAAAGTTTTATCATTTTTCTGCTGGTTTTTTTGCTTTCATTCCGAAGTAAACTCCATCCGATTATGCTGATTCTGCTGGCCGGAATTGCCGGATTTGTGCTTTACTGATTGTCAAATTTCTTTTTGAAATCAGAAGGACTTAAGCCGAATTCTTCTTTGAAATATTTCCGGAAGTATTTTACATCATTGAATCCCACCTGATATGCCACTTCGTTGACAAACAACTGGCTTTTTTCGAGCAGGGTCGAAGCGCGTTTCAGGCGAATAAAGCGGATAAATTCCGAAGGTGTTTTATCTGTCAGAGATAAAATCTTTTTGTAAAAATAAACCCTGCTTATTCCCATTTCACGGCAAAGATCTTCTACCAGAAAATCGGGATTGCCGATATTTTTTTCCACAAACTCTACGGCTTTTTTTACAAATTTCTCATCCATGGAAGTGACCTCCACTTCTGAAGGATTTATTGCCACTTTTTGTTTGAATTGAGCATGCAGTTGTTGCTGAAGTTTTATGATCCGGTTCACTTTCAGAATAAGCATATCCATTTTAAATGGTTTGGAAATATATTCCTCAGCGCCGGCAGAGAGTCCGGCAAATTTGTTTTCTTCTCCGGTTTTGGCAGTCAGCAGAATGATTGGGATATGCGAAATGCGTATATCTTCCTTCACTTGCCGGCAAAACTCGTAACCATCCATATTGGGCATCATTACATCCGAAATAATCAGATCGGGTATTTTCTCGAGGGTAATTTTCAGTGCTTCTACGCCATCTGCTGCGGTCAGAATTCTGTAATTATCAGTAAAAACCGATGCTATGAAATTTTTGAAATCCGAATTATCGTCGACAATAAGCATAAGTGGTTGTTTGTTTTTTTGCTCATTTTCGGCCTCTGATAAACCTTTATACGGTTCGGTTGCTTCATCATGGCCAGTTGAAATTATTTCCTCCTGAATCAGTTGAACGACAGGAATCCGGACAATGAATGCAGATCCCTTACCCTTCGTGCTTTCTACTGTAATGGTTCCTTTGTAAAGTTTTACGTATTCGCTTACAATGTGCAAACCCACCCCGGTGCCTGTCTGGTGAATGTTTTCCTTGTTCTCGACTCTGTAAAAACGTTCGAAAATGTGTTCCAGATCGTTAGTTTCAATTCCGATACCGGAATCCGAAACAACAATTTTGAGTGTTTTCATTTCATCGTCTGTTTCCTGATTCAACGATAAACTTACATCAATTTTTCCTTTTTCGGGAGTGAATTTGAAAGCGTTGGAAAGTAAGTTTGAAACGATTTTTCTCATCTTTTCGGCATCAAATTCCATTTTCAGTTCTGAAATCGAAGTCGAAAACGAATAATTTACTGATTTTTTGCTGGCCATATCAGAGAAAGAATAGCATATATCCTTCACGTATGCAATGATATCACCGGTTGAAAGATTCAGTTTGTCTTTCTCATTCTCCAGTTTCCGGAAATCAAGCAGTTGATTCACAAGCTCGAGCAATCCATTGGTGTTTCGCTGTATGATTGTAAGCAGATTTTTTTGTTTGTCGGATTTTACTTCCTGCAACAGTTTTTCTACCGGATTGATTATCAGTGTCAAAGGAGTTCTGAATTCATGACTGATATTGGTGAAAAACCGAAATTTCATTTCATCAATTTCATGCAGTTGTCTGGCTTCAAGCATCTGCTGCTCAACATCGAATTTCTTTTTTTGTTTTTTTAAATTAAAATTTATCAGAAACCAGACGAGGTAAAGCGCAAGAATTATATAAAGTAATAAAGCCCACCACGAAAGCCAGAATGGAGGTTTTATAACTATTTCGAGGGTTAAAGGTTCTGCACTCCATACATTGTCGTTGTTGCTGGCAAAAATCTCAAGCTCGTAAGTACCAAAATTCAGGTTAGAGTAACTTATTACGCCGTTTCTGGTTATTATCCATTCATTATCCAGTCCTTTGAGTCTGTACCTGAACTGGTTCTTTTCAGAATGAATGTAGTTCATGGCCGAAAAGAAAACACTGAAATTATTTTCGGTGTTTTTCAGTATTATTTTCTTTTTTTGTGTGATAGATTCAACCAGCACAACCCGATTTTTATATTTCACACCTGGTGTAATTTCCTCATTCCCAATTATTAATCCTGTGAACTCTGGCTTTGGAACCAATTCATTGAACCTGATTTTTTGGGGATCAATTACGGTATATCCCTTTGTGCAGCCAATATAGATTTTGCCTTCTTTATTTTTGAAAATGGCATTCTGGTTGAAAATTGAACTTGCAAGTCCATCGTTTACATCGAATGATGCTATATTATATTCATATTCTTTTGTCACCTCGTTCAAGGTGCAATATACACATGCCAGTCCGTTACGGGTGCCAACCCAAATATTTCCGTCGTTATCTTCAACCAGCGAAACAACCTGTTCACTTGGCAATCCGTTTTCTTTATTGATGTATTTGACGGAATTTTGCTTTTCGTTGTAAATGTTGATTCCGTTGTCTGTTGCTATCCAAAGCTGACCTCTGCTGTCAAAAATAGCGAACGTACTGATCACGTCGGATAATTTGTCTGTCAGAGCTGCATCTTTTATAACCGGAGTAATGGAATTTGTAATCGTGTTCAGAATATGCACACCGTTTGATGTACTGATGTAAATAACGTCTTTGTCTTTAGAAAAAAGCGAAAGTATGTAATTTGACTGCAATCCGGGCATATTTTCTGCATTATGCCTGCTGAAAACGCTTCTTGAAGAATCTAATTTATCCACTCCGCCTCCCAAGGTACCAATCCAGAGATTTTGCCGGTTGTCTTCAACCAGTCCGTATATACTTTTATTCGACAGTGAATTGTTATTGTTTACATCCGGCAGAAATCGGTTGAAATTTTTGCCGTTAAATCTGTTAAGTCCTCCCAGAAAGGTTCCAAACCACATTTCGTTGTTTTTATCCTCGAGCGAAGAAGTAATTATATCGGATGAAATGGAACCCGGATTATTCACATCGTTCCGGTAAATTTGAAATTCATTGTTCGCAGTGCTGTATCTGAGCAACCCGCTACCGTTTGTACCAATCCACAAATTGCCTTTGGAGTCTTCGTAAAGGCTGTTTACGTCTTTATTTTCCAGCATGGGATGCTGATAAAAGAAAAAAGGTGATTTTTCAAATTTGAACATTTCAGGATGATAAAAACACACGCCGTTTTTGTAAGTTCCCGCCCACATGATTCCGTTATTATCGGCATAAAGACTGATTACTGAATTTTGGCTCAGGGAGTTAGAGTTTTGAGGATCGTTGCGAATAACTTTCAGTTGCCTGTTTTTCTTACTGTAAATGCAAATTCCGCCATGATCCGTTCCAATCCAGATGTCTCCGTTTTTTTCCTGGGATACATCCCGCACAAAATCGGTGGTAATTAACACATCCTGCGGATTTCTGAATTCATTCCTGTTTCCTCCGAAATAGATCCACTTAGACTGAGCTATGTCAAAACTGAGCACGCCTTTGTCGCCTATCCCCGGGTAAATCCACGGGCAACCTTCATTGTCAATGTAAATGCTTTTGGTGATGGTAGCATCGGCAGAATTGTCTCTCACATACGATTCTCTGATATCCACCCGATTGGTTTTTTCGTTAAATCTTTCCAGCAATCCTGAATCGAAAAGCACCCAAAATGAGTCATCTGCAGATTGTAACCTCACAATATTTCCTTTGCTCAGGGAATTTGCATTGCTGGTTTGCTTAAATGTAATCAACTTTTTCGTTTTCACGTCGTATTTGATAATCCCGACCGAACTCTGATAGAAATAGTAGTTTTTCTGCTTGTCTATTTCCACTATTCCGGGTGTAAAGTGTATGCCCAAAGGACTGAGAACCGGCGACAGATTGCGGATAAAATTTTCTTTTTTAATGTCGTAAATAACATACTCCGGATTTCCTCTCATCCACATGTTGCCGTTAACGTCTTCCTGAATCTCCGTTACGACATTTGTTATCAGGGTGGAAGTATCATTTTTTGCCGATTTATACACTTTTACCTTATAACCGTCGTACCGATTCAATCCGTTGTTGGTTCCAAACCACATAAAACCGCGCGAATCTTTGAAAATTCTCTCGATCTGATTGTTGGATAGGCCGTTAGTATTGTCAAGCCGGGTGAAATTATACGATATAGCGTAAATGCCTGTCGATAGTAGATAAAAGAAAAGTGATATGATAATATTTTTCATAACTCAATATTGATGGTTGCTTTGAATCTTACCGATTACAATTTGTTACAAATTTATAAAAAAACTGACTCCTTTTGGGTGAAATTAGGAATTAGTTATCAAATAAGCACTAATTTGATAACATTCAACTCCTGCCGATTATCAATATAAGGTTAGTCTTTAAACAATTAACTCCTTTGCTGACCGTAATTCTCCGTATATTTGCTTATCCTCAACAATAATTTTTGTTTTATAAAACGCATTTAAATATCATGAAAAAACCAAATCTGCTCTTACTGGTTTTTGTGGCTGTTTCATTTTTAGCATGCAGTAATTCTGTATACAAAAAAAACTCAGATGGAATTGAAATCTCCATTCACGGTGTAACTCCTGACTCTAATCAATCAATTCGTTTGCAGGTTATAAACGAAAAAATCATCCGTGTATCGGCGACTCCCGAAAAGAAATTTTCCCGGGAAAAAAGTCTGATTATAGTTCCGCAAAACGAAATGATTTCCAACTTTGCTGTGGAGGAAAAAGAAGATTTTATTCTGTTATCCACAGATTCACTGCAGGTTACAGTTCAGAAAAAAACCGGCGAAATCACATTCAGGAATCTGAAAGGTGAAGTCTTGCTGAAGGAAAATACAGGCGGCGGAAAATCATTCAAACCCATCGAGGTGGAAGGAACAAAAGGATACACTGTGCGTCAGGTGTTCGAATCGCCGGCCGATGAGGCATTTTATGGCTTAGGTCAGCATCAGTCAGACGAATTTAATTACAAAGGTAAAAACGAATCACTATTCCAGTATAATACGAAAGTATCGGTCCCTTTTGTTGTTTCCAGTAAAAATTACGGCATCTTGTGGGACAATTATTCGCTCTCCAGATTCGGCGACAGCCGCGATTACGCCGGACTTGAGCAGTTCAGACTCTACGATGCTGAAGGGAAAGAAGGTGGTTTGACGGCTGTTTACACCCCGAAAGATGTTTCTAAAGCAACTGTAAAACGGGTAGAAAAGAACTTGAATTATGAAAACCTGTCGCTCCTGAAAAATTTTCCGCAAGGTTTTGATTTGAGTAACTCAAATATTACCTGGCAGGGCGAAATTGAATCAACCGAAAATGGTGTGTATCATTTTCTGCTTCATTACGCCGGATATGTAAAGGTGTTTTTTAATAACGAACTTGTAGTAAAAGAACGCTGGAGAACCGCCTGGAATCCAAACGATTACAAATTCACCTATAATTTTGAAGCCGGTAAAAAAATACCGGTACGAATAGAGTGGGAGCCCGATGGAGGAGTTTCATACCTGTCGTTGAAAGCCCTGAGCCCATTGCCCGAAACGGAGCAAAACAAGCTTGCAATCTGGAGTGAAATGGGAAATGAGATCGACTATTATTTTGTTTACGGAAAAAACATGGACGAAGTTATCAGCGGATACCGCACCCTTACCGGTAAATCCCAGATAATGCCAAAGTGGGCGATGGGTTTCTGGCAAAGTCGTGAACGCTATAAAACCCAGTATGAACTGGTAAATACCCTGAAAGAATTCCGCAACCGGAATATAGCCATCGATAATATTGTACAGGATTGGTTTTACTGGCCTGAAAAAGAGTGGGGAAGTCACAAATTTGATCCGGAACGATTTCCGAAGCCGAAAGAAATGGTGGACAGCGTGCACATGCTCCATGCGAAAATTATGATTTCGGTGTGGCCAAAATTTTACGCTGCAACTGATCACTATAAGCAATTCGACAGCAAAGGCTGGATGTACCGTCAGGCAGTTGTGGACAGCATCCGCGACTGGGTTGGACCCGGTTATGTCGGATCTTTCTACGATGCCTACTCAGAAGGAGCCCGCAAGCTTTTCTGGAAACAAATGGAAGATAATCTTTATCCGAAAGGCTTTGATGCCTGGTGGATGGACGCTTCTGAACCCAACGTACAGGACAATACCGATATGGATTACCGAAAGAAGCTTTGCGGACCTACAGCACTCGGTCCTTCTGCCAAATATTTCAATGCTTACGCACTGGTCAACGCACAATCTATTTATGAAGGTCAGCGCGGAGTTGATCCTGATAAAAGGGTATTCTTGCTCACCCGGTCCGGATTTGCCGGAACTCAGCGCTATTCTACCGCTACCTGGAGCGGCGATATTGGCACCCGCTGGGAAGATATGAAAGCACAGATTTCTGCCGGATTGAACTTTGCCATGTCCGGAATTCCATACTGGACCATGGATATTGGCGGTTTCTGTGTGGAAAAAAGATATGATGTTGCACAGCGTATTTACGACGAAACCGGTGTGGAAAATGAAGATCTGAAAGAATGGCGCGAACTAAATGCACGCTGGTATCAGTTTGGAGCATTTTCACCCCTTTACCGGGCTCACGGGCAGTTCCCGTATCGCGAATCCTTTAATATCGCACCCGAAAATCATCCGGCTTTCCAGACGATTAATTATTACAATAAATTACGATATCGCCTGATGCCGTATATTTATTCACTGGCCGGGATGACCTGGTTCAACGATTATACCATCATGCGTGCGCTGGTGATGGATTATGGAAAAGATATCCATGTGAATAACATCAGCGACCAGTATATGTTTGGAAACTCGCTGATGGTATGCCCTGTATATGAATACAAAGCTACCAAAAGGGATGTTTATTTCCCTGAAACCAATGGATGGTACGATTTTTATTCCGGAAAATTCATTGCTGGCGGTAGTCGCCTGAAGGTAGATGCGCCTTATTTCCGCATGCCTTTGTATGCGCCCGAAGGAGCCATTATTCCTTTCGGACCTGAAATTCAATACACTGACGAAAAGAAACCTGAAAATATCACCCTGTATGTTTACGGAGGTAAAAATGGAACATTTACGCTCTATGAAGACGAAGGAGTGAATTACAACTACGAAAAAGGTGCTTATTCCACTATTGAATTTAAATATAATGAATCTGCAAAATCATTGGAAATTGGCGACCGGAAAGGCTCTTTTAACGGGATGCTCCGGAACCGGAAATTCAATGTTGTTTTCGTTAATCAGGATTCTGCAAAAACCTGCAATCCTGATGCAAAAGGAATTGAGGTGAACTATACCGGTGCAAAACAAACCATTAAACTCTAAAAAGAGATGAGAAACTTACTTCTTATAGTTTCACTTCTGATGGTTCTGCTGTTTGCCTCATGCGCCTCAGAATCGCCTCGTCAGGTGACAAGTTTCAATCAGGACTGGACTTTTCATTTAGGAGAAATTCCAGCTGCTTCATCAGCTGAATTTAACGATTCCGGCTGGCGAAAACTTAATATTCCACACGATTGGGCTATCGAAGGCGAATTTAGCGAAAGCAATCCATCGGGAAGCGGTGGTGGTGCCTTACCTGGCGGAGTTGGCTGGTACCGGAAAAACTTCACTATCGATAAAAATCTGGAAGGAAAGAAAATTTTTATCGATTTTGACGGAGTATATATGAATTCTGAAGTCTGGATTAACGGTAAAAGCCTGGGAGTAAGGCCTTATGGTTATATTTCATTCCGCTATGATTTAACTGAAGATATTCGTTTTGGAGAAAAAAACGTAATTGCCGTACGGGTTGACAACAGCGAGCAACCCAATTCACGCTGGTACTCCGGCTGTGGAATTTACCGCAATGTATGGTTGACGATTACTGATCCGGTGCATGTGGATTTGTGGGGAACATACGTAAGCACCCCGCAAGTAGATGATAAAAAAGCTTCTGTTCAGATAATTACTACCCTTAAAAATGAGACTGAAAATGAGAAAGAAGTGAAAGTTTCAACCTCAATTGTGGATGAGAAAGGAAATGAAGTGGCTGAAATCAGTACTGTTCAAATGGTTCAATCAGCCAGATCACAGGAAGTGAAGCAAGACATTGAACTGAAAAAGCCGAAACTCTGGACACTTGAAAATCCATACTTGTATTGTGTGAAAACAAAACTTTTTGTTGGAAACGAATTAAAAGATGAGTACAACACACCGCTGGGTGTACGAAGTTTTTCTTTCGATGCTGATAAAGGATTTTTCCTGAACGGAGTACAGACCAAAATCAAAGGAGTATGCCTTCACCACGACCTGGGTGCGCTGGGTTCGGCTGTAAACACCCGCGCCATAGAGCGTCAGTTGCAAATTATGAAAGATATGGGTGTAAACGGAATCCGTACTTCGCACAATCCGCCGGCACCCGAATTGCTTCAGCTGTGCGATAAAATGGGTTTTATAGTGATGAATGAAACTTTCGATATGTGGCGGAAGAAAAAAACAGCTTACGATTATTCCCGTTTTTTTGGCGAATGGCATGAGCGCGACCTCACCGACCATATTTTGCGCGACAGAAATCACCCGTCTGTATTCATGTGGAGCATTGGCAACGAAGTGATGGAGCAATGGACACATGCAGATGCAGATACTCTTGACATACAGCAGGCAAATTTGCTGCTCAACCTCAAACGCGATGAAAGTTCGCTAGCACGTGAAGGTGAAGAAATGAGTGTAAATTCTCTTTTGACAAAAAAATTAGCTGATATTGTGAAAAAACTCGATCCAACCCGGCCAGTTACCACCGGAAATAACGAGCCAAATCCCAATAATCACGTTTTCAGATCGGGAGCAATCGATTTGATAGGATTCAATTATCACGAAGCTGATTATGCTGATGTAAAGAAAAATTTTCCGGGAAAACCTTTTATTGCAACCGAAACAACATCCGGGCTGATGACCAGAGGATTTTACCGAATGCCGAGCGACTCGATGTTTATATGGCCCTCACGCTGGGATTTGCCATTTTCTGATCCTAGTTTCGCGTGTTCTTCATACGATAACAATCATGTGCCGTGGGGATCTACCCATGAAAGCTTATGGAATATTGTGAAGAAAAATGACTTTATCAGCGGAATGTATATCTGGACCGGAATTGACTACATTGGCGAGCCAACTCCGTTCTGGTATCCAGCCAGAAGTTCTTACTTCGGCGTTGTGGATTTAGCCGGTTTCCCGAAAGATGTCTATTACATGTACCAATCGGAATGGACTGACAAGGATGTGCTCCACGTTTTTCCGCACTGGAACTGGAAAAAAGGACAAACCATCGACCTTTGGGCCTATTACAACCATGCCGACGAAGTGGAATTGTATCTGAACGGCGTTTCTAAAGGGATAAAAAGGAAAGGTGAAAACGAGTATCATGTGTTCTGGCGACTCATTTTTGAACCCGGTACCATAAAAGTTATTTCCAGAAAAAACGGTAAAGAAGTTCTTTCCAAAGAGATTAAAACTGCCGGCGAACCTTACCAGATACGGTTGACGGCAGATAGAAATGAAATCAAAGCCGATGGCACTGATTTAAGTTTCGTAACGGTAGAAGTGCTCGATAAAGACGGAAATCTGTGTCCGAATGCAGATAATCTGGTAAAATTCACTATTTCGGACAATGGATTCATAGCCGGCGTGGACAATGGAAATCAAATCAGCCTGGAAAAATTCAAAGCTTCAGAACGAAAAGCATTTTACGGAAAATGTATGGTAATTGTGCAGAATAAAGGCATTGCCGGGAAGATAAACCTGAAAGCAGGATCAGAAGGATTACAATCATCCGGAATTAACATAAAAGTAAAATAATCAATTAATTCAAATTTAAACTTATGCGACACAAAAATTAATTCATTACCAATTTATTATCAAAAATTCATTACAAAAATCTAGAAAAAATATGTTTAACCTTAAAAAACATGCAAAACAATGAAAATACCATTATTATTTTCAAAACTGAAAAGTATTAATTCTGATTTGTATACTTTTCTGATTATACTTTTTTTACTCAACACTTCATTATCTGCTTACGGGCAAAGTGTAGTATCAGGTACCATAACATCGCTCACTGACGGAGAACCGCTCATTGGTGCGAGTGTAGTTGTAAAAGGTGCCGGCATTGGAACTACCTCTAATTTTGAAGGTTATTATTCCATCAATGCAGCACAGGGTCAAACACTGGTTTTCTCCTACATCGGATTTGAAAGCCAGGAAATAATCGTGGGTGCTCAACAGGTAATCAACGTACAACTAAGTGAAAATTTGGATGTACTGGACGAAGTAGTTGTAATTGGCTATGGTGTGCAAAAGAAGAAATTGTCTACCGGAGCTACAGTACAGGTCAAAGGTGATGAACTGCAAAAAATGAATACTATAAGTCCATTGCAGGCACTTCAGGGACGCACACCGGGTGTAAATATCACATCCACTTCAGGCCAGCCGGGTTCCGGAATGAAGGTTACTATCCGGGGACTGGGCACCATCGGCAATTCCGGGCCACTTTACATTATCGACGGAATCGAGGGCGACATTAGTATTTTGAATTCAGCCGACATCGAATCCATTGATGTGTTGAAAGATGCTGCATCAGCCGCCATTTACGGTGCACAAGCTGCCAATGGCGTCGTACTAGTCACTACCAAACAAGGGATGAAAGGGCAAGGACAAGTCTCTTTTGATGCTTACACAGGTTACCAGAATGTGGCTCGCAAAACGCAAATGCTGAATGCTGAACAGTACAAAATTATCCTTGACGAGCAGGCAGTTAACTCCGGTGCCGGTGTTTACGACTGGGCATCGAAAGGTGAGTTGGCTGATACAGACTGGATAGGACAAATGTTCAAGAAGAATGCTGTAACCTCCAATTATTCTCTGAATATCAACGGTGGTTCGGAAGCTTCGGTTTATGCTATGTCAATGAATTACACCAATCAGGAAGGAATAGTTGGCGGAAAAGACGTATCGTACTACGAGCGTTATGGATTCAGGGTAAACACCGAACACAAATTATATAAAAATTTCCTGAAAGTAGGTCAGCACCTGAATTTCAATTATATCAAAAATAATGGAATAAATGTTGGGAATCAGTACAATAACACACTGAGAGGCGCTTTTACCACTTCACCGCTTTCTCCGGTGTACAGCGACAACAATGTATACGACAGCCCCTACAACGACACAAGCAACTCACTGTGGTACAATGCCGACAGCAATCCTTACGGTGCTATGATGACAAACACAAACAACCGAAATGATGGTCAGCGACTGATGGGCGATGTTTACGCCGAATTAAATCCAGTCAAAGGGCTTACGTTGCGATCGGTTTTCGGAATAAATTACTACGCTTCCGAATACCGCAGTTTCAATCCCTTATACCAGTTTTCGGTTTATACCTACAACCGCGACCATACCACTACCAGTCAAAGTATGGGAAAAGGGCATACAATGACCTGGACAAATACAGCCGGATATGATTTTACGATCAATAACGACCATGCTTTCAACGCATTGATTGGTATGGAGGCTGTGAGATATCAGGGAACATCATTAAATGCATCAAACTGGAATTTATTGTCTCAGTTTGATGATTTTTCACATGCTTATCTGGACAATACAACCGGAAAAGCATATATCGAATACAATGACGACGGTACCGTAAAAGGCGTGGTAGAAACCCGCTCGGTAGGCGGAAAACCCGAAACTATGTTTCGCCGGGTATCTTATTTCGGCCGTTTGGGATACAACTACAAGGAAACTTACATGGTGAATGCCACTTTACGCGCTGATGGCTCGTCCAAGTTTGCAAAAGGAAACCGCTGGGGATATTTTCCTTCCGTTTCTGCAGGTTGGGTGATGACTAACGAAGGTTTTATGCAGTCTACCAACTACTGGCTCGATTTCCTGAAACTGCGCGCCAGCTGGGGTCAGGTAGGAAATCAAAACATATCCGATTTCCAGTTTGCATCTCCGGTCAATACTTCCACCGGATACACCAGCGATAATCCCGCAGCTTTCTATGTGTTTGGAAATGAAGGAGTAAATGTGGCGGGAGCATATCCAAGCCGCTTATCAAATGCTGATGTACGATGGGAAACATCCGAACAAACCAACCTTGGATTTGATGCCAGGCTGCTGAAAAGCCGGTTGGGAATAAATTTCGATTATTATGTTAAAACTACCAAAGACTGGTTGGTTCAGGCTCCCATTCTGGCTACAGCAGGTGCCGGAGCACCGTTTATCAACGGCGGTGATGTGAAAAATACCGGTTTGGAGCTCGCTTTTACCTGGAATGATCGCATTGGACAGGTGAATTATTATGCAGCACTTAACGGAGCCTATAATAAAAATACGGTAGGTCAGATTCCAACCGTCGATGGAATCATTCATGGACTGACAAACATGTTATACGATAATTCCGAAGAATTCTACCGTGCTCAAAACGGTTTCCCGATCGGATATTTTTGGGGATACGAAACAGCCGGAATATTCCAAAATGCGGAAGAAATAACTAGTTGGAAATCAGCCAATAATGGTATTTTACAGGCCGATGTTAAACCCGGAGATGTCAAATATGTTGATCAAAATAAAGATGGTGTAATTAATGCCGATGATAAAATCAATCTTGGAAACGGAATGCCGGACTTCACGCTTGGATTTAACATGGGAGTTGAATACAAAGGTTTTGACTTTTCGATGAATGCGAACGGCGTAATGGGCAACAAAATTGTTCAGTCATACCGGAATCATACCAATAAGCAGGCTAACTACACCACCCGGATACTTAACAGATGGACCGGTGAAGGCACTTCAAACCTGATTCCGCGTGTTACAGAAACAAACGTAAACTGGCAATTTTCTGACCTTTATCTGCAGGATGGTGATTTCCTCAGAATCAGCAATATCACAGCAGGCTACGATTTTTCGAAGTTAATCAACTGGAAATATTTAAGTCAGTTGAGACTGTATGCCTCCGTTCAGAATGCCTTTACATTTACCAAATATGACGGAATGGATCCTGAAATTGGTTATGGTACAAGCGGCTGGGTATCAGGCATTGACCTGGGTTACTATCCCCGTCCGCGCACTTACTTAGTTGGAGTTAATGTTAAATTCTAAAAACCTTCTATCAATGAAAAAGATAAAATTATATATAATCGCATTGGGAATTTTAAGTGTTACTTTATTTTCCTGTGCTGAGAGTTTTTTGGATGTAGTGCCGATGACTACCATCCTGGATGAAAATTTCTACAAAACAGAAGCTGACGCCGAAATGGCACTTATAGGTTGCTACGATGGTTATCAACGTACTTCTTCCAACGGTAACATGGCGTTTTACGTAACATCTGAGGTTCTTTCGGATGATTGTTTCGGAGCTACCGGTCATACTGACGGAAGAGCATACCAGGCGCTCGATCGCTTTGATATTTCTCAATCTCCTTCGGATAATGATTTGTTCAACGGAACCTGGGCTGATTACTACGCCGGAATTTTCCGCTGTAATACGCTGCTGAAAAAAATAGGTGATATCTCCAGCTGGAAATCTGATGATGAAGCAGAAAAGAATACTGTACGAAACCGGATTGAAGGTGAAACCCGTTTCTTAAGAGCTATTATGTATTTCGATTTGGTTCGTTTGTTCGAAAAAGTACCCTTGCTGACCGAACCTACCAAAGAAAACATAGCTCAGTCGGAAGCAGTAGATACTTATAAACTGATTGTTGAGGATTTGAAATTTGCTGCAGCCAATATCCCGGCTGATGCGTATCCAAAATCCAATGCAGCTAAAAATGATGGCCGTGCTACATCATATGCTGCCAAAGCGCTGTTGGCACGAGTTTATCTGTTCTATTCCGGCTATTATGGAAAAGAAGATATAGGTATTTCGAAAACAGAAGCATTATCGGGGCTCGAAGACATTATCACAAGCAAAGAATTTGACTTGATTTCTGAATTCAAAGCACTTTGGCCGGCAGCAAGTTACGCAATTGTTGATAATAAGCTGGATAAATCCGGTTATGCCGGTAAAGGGAATAAAGAAGTTGTCTTTGCACAGAAATTCAACAACACCCAGAACTACAACGGAATGGTGGATGGAAACCGCTGGTTGGTAATGATGGGCATTCGAAACACTCAGTTCAGTCCGTACGGCAAAGGGTGGGGAGCATGCACTGTTAATCCGAAAACATTTCAGGCATTTGCCGAAGGCGATACACGCAAAACATCATCTATAATAGACCTGAAAGGTGAAGGTATTGAATCAAAATTCGACCTGAAAGACCAACGCGAATATACCGGTTTCACGGTAAAGAAATATACACCTACTTCCAATCCGGACGGAACAGATGATGTAGGTGGTAATAAAGATTTTCAGATTTCGCAAGATCAGGACTTCATCGTAATCCGCTATGCCGATGTATTGCTGATGGCAGCTGAATTGGGTTCTCCTAACGCCATACTTTACTTCAACGAAGTACACGTGCGCGCTGGATTAACAGCAAAAACAGAGATCACAAAAGCTGATATTCTGAATGAACGCCGTTTTGAATTTGCTTTCGAAGGTATCCGTTACTGGGATTTGCTTCGCCAGGGACTCAATACAGCCGCTTCTGCCATTGCTCAGTCTCAGGCCGTTTTAAGTGGAAATGCTCCCGATCAGGTAGTGATAAAAGCTGAAAACATTACCAAAACAAAAGGATTTATGCAAATCCCTAACACGCAGATAACGTTGTCTGACAATGTTTTGAAACAAAATACCGGATGGTAATTAACCCAAAAAAATAACAGAAAAAATGAAACATATAATAAAATTATTTGCATCGCTTTATATCATTACAATGATATTTACAGCCTGCTCACCCGAAGAATTTTCGATGGGAATGAAAGATGTGTCACCGGAAGATTTGGTGGAAGGAATTGCCTATAAAATAGAACATGATGCCGTAAATCCGAATATTGTTTATCTCACCAGCTTGATGGGAAATAAATACACCCCTCTTTGGAATCATCCGCAGGGACGCAGTCAGGAAAAGAAAGTAACGCTGAAAATACCTTTTGCAGGTAATTATGAAGTGCAATTCGGTGTAGAGACCCGCGGAGGTATCGTTTGGGGACCGAAAGCCACATTTAACGTGAAAGATATGTATGCCGGATTTATCAGTGACCCGCTCTGGACACTCATTTCAGGAGGAGCTGATAAGGAAAAAACCTGGTATCTCGACCTGGATGAAAATCAGGTAAGCCGCTATTTTGTCGGTCCGCTTTATTTCTACGGAACTGCCGATAGCTGGGAAACAGTGACTGAAGGTAAAAAGGTGGAAGGTGATTCCTGGAACTGGTGTCCCGACTACAAAGGAAATTCCTGGATGATGACAGCTGCAGATTTTGGTTCCATGACATTTAGTCTGAAAGGTGCTGCCACCCTTACCGTAAATCACAAAACCATTTCGGGACGTGGTACTGAAGTGGGTAAATACATGCTGGATGTGGAAAATCATACTATGAGAACACAGGATGCTGCCATTCTGCACGATATAAATCGCGACAATGTGGTACTGGACTGGGGAAATATCAAAATCATGTCGTTAACCGAAAATACGATGCAGCTGGCGGTTCTGCGCGATCCGGCTTTGTCAGGCGAAGGCGCTTGCTTGCTGGTTTACAACTTTATTTCCAAAGAATATAAAGACAACTGGGTCCCCGGCGAAGTTGTTGAACCAGAGCCCCAGCTTCCGCAAGGATGGGAAACGGATATATCACAAACCGTTTCGAAAACCATAAAATGGGTGCTTTCGCCCGAAACTCCGTTTAATTGGGCTAAACTGGATGGATCATTGATGAATAACTGGGCAGTTTTAACCGATTATCCCGACTGGACAGGATTTAATGCTTCAATTCCTGATACGTATAAAAAATTCTCACTCACAATGAATTCTGCCGACAAATCTGTTACCTATTCAACACCTGACGGAACAGAGACAAAAGGAACCTATACGCTTGACGAAAAGGGGTATTATACATTTACCGGTGTGACACCGAAATTTACCATTTGTTCCTGGGTTGAATTGAAAACTTCGGCCGAAAATCAATGGCGGATTACTAAGATTGAAAAAGATTTGTCAGGCAATGTGAAAGGAATGTGGGTTGGAGTGCGTGATGCGATTAAACCCGAGTATATGGTTTATCACCTGATACCGCAGGCTGGAGGAGGAGGCACTACCAAACCGCAGGGAGTGGAAGTCGCTTTTGACAATACCAAACTTCTTTTCGGAGACCTGGAGTCAAAAGGAAACTTCCGCATGGAACTTTACAACGAATATGGCGGTACAAAAAGTAATCCTCCGTTAAATGTTGCTGATATTAAATTTGGCAATAAAATGGAAATTAAATTCACACTGGAGGGAATTACACTCAAAGCCGGAGCTGTAGGATCTTACAAAACGGGCATACAATTTGCAAGTTCAGACTGGTCGGTACAGTATTGGGGAGCAGGCCAAGGTGCCGGTGATGTAAATGTTACCGGAAACGGCACTTACACTGTTTCTTTTGTACCTTCGGCAGCAGTGAATGGTGCTGTAGTATTTACTATTGATATTGCATCCATTGTACCTGATATTTCAGATATCTCAACCGTCAAAGCAAAAATAGACAAAATATTGCTGTACTAATTTCAAAATTTATTGAGGATGTCTGATAATTTTTTCAGACATCTTCAATACTTTACTGGTTAGATGTTTCTGAAACGTAATGTATTGTGTGTTTTCTCAAAAGTAAACACATTTTCAACACTACAGAACCTGATTTGATTCATTGTGATCCTTTTTGTTAATGATTAGAAAATCAAACTGATGAGAAAAGACTTCATAAAAATTATTGTATTTTTCTTTTTTATAGCAGGAAGTGTAAATTCCTGTAAGCCTGAGGAAGTTGTTCAGCCCGAGTTGACTATTGCCAAAGAAGAGTTATCATTTTCTAATGAAGCCGGCAAAAGCATGCTTGCAATAAAAACAAACGTGAAGTGGAGTGTGAGCAGCAATGAGTCCTGGTGCTCCCTTTCACCGGTTTCAGGCGAACCTGGTACCAAACAGATTGCAGTTTCGGTTAGTAAAAATGAATCTGTTACTATGCGTGAAGCTCTCATTACAGTTGTTGCAGGTTCTCTTTCAAAGAAGGTAAAGGTAACTCAGGCTCAGAATGTTATTTTCTCTCTTTCACCGAAAGAATTCAATTTAACATCTTCAGGAGGCGATATTACAGTTTCAGTACAGGCATCTCAGGATGTTACATCAGCAATTCAGGCCGACTGGATTACTCAGAAATCCATTTCAGCCGATAAAAAAACGCTCGTATATACAATTGCTGAAAATAAGTTGAATTCTCCCCGCGAAGGTACAATCACATTTACTTCCGGTACTCTTACCGAAATTGTAACAGTACGTCAGGCAGCTAAAGATCTGTCCATTCCGCCTGATAATACAGGTATGGCAAATGATGCCAAAGCGATTGCAAAAAAGATACATTTAGGATGGAACCTTGGAAATACGCTGGAAGCCATCGGAGGTGAAACGGCCTGGGGAAATCCCAAAGCCACGCAACTGCTTATCGACTCGGTAAAAGCAGCCGGATTCAACGCCGTGCGACTGCCTTGTGCATGGAATGGTTACCTCGAAAACCAGACGAATTACAAAATTAAAGATTTCTGGCTGACGCGTGTGAAAGAAGTGGTAGACTATTGTATTAAAAACGATATGTATGTCATTTTGAATATACACTGGGACGGAGGCTGGCTCGAAAATAATGTAACAACGGCCAAACAAGCAGAAAATAATGCCAAGCAAAGAGCAATCTGGGAACAAATAGCCGTTTACTTCCGCAATTACGATGAACATTTGCTGTTCGCCAGTGCCAACGAACCTAACGTTGCGAATGCAACTGAAATGGCCGTTTTGATGTCCTACCATCAAACTTTTGTGAATGCGGTACGTTCAACCGGCGGACGAAATGCATATCGCATTCTGGTTATACAGGGACCTGCTACCGATATTGAAAAAACAAATACGCTGATGGTTGACATGCCTGTGGATAATGTAACCAACCGCATGATGGCTGAAATTCACTACTATACTCCGTGGAATTTTTGCGGACTGGATAAAGATGAAAGCTGGGGCAAGATGTTTTACTACTGGGGCACCGGATATCATTCAGCTACCGACACCGGACGCAATGCAACCTGGGGAGAAGAAACTGAAATGAACCGTCTGTTCGGTCTGATGAAAACCAGGTTTGTAAACAAGGGAATTCCGGTTATTTTAGGCGAATTTGGTGTAATGAAACGGAATCTGACGGGCGATAATCTGACTTTGCATTTAGCTTCAAGGGCATATTACTACGAATATATGACAAAGCAGGCAAAAAACAACGGTTTAATTCCTTTCCTTTGGGATACGGGTATCCATAACAGCAACGATATGGGAATTTTTGTACGCAGTACCGGATCTGTTTCCGACCGCCAGGCGTATAATGCCCTGATGAAAGGTGCGTCTGCAGGAGTTTATCCTTTTTGAAAATGGCAAAGTATGAATTTCCGAAATTGTGAAACTGTTTTTTTCCAAAATTCTTCTTTTTTACCGGTCAATGCAATTCTATAATAATTTTAAATTCTGCTGATTTTTTTCGTGTAAATCATCAGCATGAAGTAATCTCCGGGAAGCAGTGAATGTGATTTCACTGCTTTTTCTATCTTTAATTCACAACAGCTTTCATCTTTTTTCAGCTAAAAAATAAATTATCCGGTAAAATTAATTTTCTTTCCGGGCATTTATTTAAAAGTTATAATATTTAAATAAATACAGCTGCAAAGATTAAAGTTTGTATCTTTGCAAAAATCTGAATACTTATATTTTAATACAAATGAAAAAATACAAATCACTTCTTTTGGTATTGCTTTGCTCTTTCTTCTCAACTCTGACGGCGCAACAGGTTACCATCTCACCACTTCCTCAATCAATCACCTGGGGTACAAAAGCATTCGATAATACTTCAACTTATGCTCTGAGTGGCAGTGAAACTGCCGATCAGGATGCTGTTGCCTTGCTAAATTCAAAATTATCAACCGGATCTTCCGGAATTGAAGTACTGATAGGCGAAAAAGGCGATGTTTCTGTAGCTGCTTATACCTCCGAAATTCCTGACTACAAAGAAGCTTATTTCCTGAAAATAGAATCAGGCAAAATTGTAATTGCCGGGAATGATGAATCAGGAACATATTATGGTGTACAGTCGCTTCTTCAAATACTTGCTGCACCTGAAGTGATGTCGGTTACCATCAAAGATTATCCGAGTGTAACCGATAGAGGCATTATTGAAGGCTATTACGGTAATCCCTATTCACATCAGGACCGTCAGAGTCTTTTTCGCTTTTTCGGCGAAAACAAGATGAACGTTTACATTTACGGCCCCAAGGATGATCCCTACCACGGTTTCGGCACAAAATGGCGCGATCCGTATCCGGCTGCGCAAGCATCACTAATGAGAGAACTGATTGAAACAGCTCACAAAAACAAGGTGAATTTTGTCTGGGCGGTACATCCCGGAAACAATATAAGCTGGTCTGATAACAACAGCGACGGAATTGTGGACGATTTTGTAGCCTGTAAAAATAAATTCCAGATGATGTATGATCTGGGAGTACGTTCATTTGCAGTTTTCTTCGACGATATCGGAGGAGTAGGAGCCGATCCGGCCAATCAGGCTAAAATGATGAACTACCTGACAACCGAATTTGTAAACAAAAAACCGGATGTGTCACCCCTTCTGCTTTGTCCCACACAGTACAACCGTTCGTGGTCCAGTGGCGATTACCTGAGTATCCTGGGCACTCAGATGGATAAGAGCGTGCGTATTATGTGGACAGGAAACAGCGTGGTAGATATGATCAACAAAAGCGATATGGACTGGATCAATGCTCAAATAAGCCGTAAAGCATATATCTGGCTCAACTATCCTGTGACCGATTATTGCGTGGACCACCTGCTGATGGGACCAACCTATGGCAACGACCTGAACATTGCATCTCAGCTTTCAGGTTTCACTGCCAATCCGATGGAATATGCCGAAGCTTCCAAAGTGGCTTTATACAGCATTGCCGATTATACCTGGAATATGCCGAAATATAACCATCAGAACTCCTGGCTGAGAGGACTAAGGTATCTTATGCCCGATAACTACGATGCTTTCAAAATCTTTTGTGAAAATAATATCGATTTGGGGGCTACTTACCATGGCTTGCGCCGTGATAACGAGTCGGCGCCTTTCAAACTGGTCGCCAGTCCGTTTATGGCAAGTTTAATTGCCGGAAATTATAATGCCGAACAGGCCGGTTCACTTGCCCTTCAATTCCGGAGCTTTATCAATGCATCTCTCGAGCTGAAATCTGCCACATACAATCCTCAACTGGTTAGCGAAATCACTCCCTGGCTCCGGGTTTTTGAATTGATGGGGCAGCGGGGCTTAAAACTACTGTCGATGTACGATGCGCTGCATCAGGGCGATACTGTCGCTTTTATCAAAGAATACCTGCAGACCGACTCGCTGGAAGCTTTGCAGGCTACCATCCGTTCACGTAATTTTACAGGTTCGATTAAAGCTCCTTATCCAAAACCTGCTAATGAAGTTGTGGCACCTTATCTGAAACAACTGAAATCAAGGCTGGTAAATGACTACAGAAGCAAATATGACTACCGGAAAGATGTATTCCCGACTGTATTGATTGAAAATGGAAATTACTACATTAAATTCAAAGGAAAATTTCTTACAAACCGAAATGTGAACGGTACGGGAGGCAAACCGGAGTTTCTGGCCGCTTACGATTCCATCAATCCCCAGCGTCAGGAGTGGACGGTAAGTGTCGATCCGCTCACCGAACGGTATAGCATCCGCAATTCGCAGGACAACCGTTATATCAATGAGTTGGGTAATTTTGGCACAAACGCGTACGAAGCCGTATGGCATACCTACAACATCCATCGTTTCAGTGGTAAATATGCCATTCAGAATGCTGGCTCGGCTGGTGATAAATTCTGGGAATCTGACGGAACCCGGATTAATCCCGGGACCGATAATCAATTGTCGGCAGGCAACTTTATGTTTGAAATGATACCTGTAGGACAATCGTCGGTGAATCATCCGGTTATTGTACCCGAGCAAACTTTTTTAATTAAAAATAACGGCAATTATCTGACGAATACCAATCCCTCGGGAAGCGGCGGAAATCCCACATTCCGTTCACTGATTACGAACAATACGAACAAAACACAGCAATGGATTTTTACGGTTGATAAAGCCACCGATCGGATCAAGCTGGTAAGCGCAGCCGATAATCGCTATGTCAATGAGATGGGCGCTTTTGGAACCAATGCTTATTATTCCACCTGGAATACTTATGTGCTGACCGAACTGGGAGGTAAATTTGCAGTGAGAAATGCCGGTGACGCGGGCAACAAATACTGGACAGTAAGCAGCAGCCGTATTGTGACTGGCGATCAGGGACTTTCGGATAGCTTCGTTTTTGAGATTATACCGTTCCAGGTGAATACATCTGTAAAAAAAAAAGAATATTCGAACGAATTTTTTGTAGCGGTGAAAGATGATATTATTCAGCTTTCGGGAGGAGAAATGAAAACGCTTGTACTTACAAACATGCAGGGTGTAAAAGTCGCTCAGGCAATTAATTCCAATGTGCTGAATACTAACAATTTGGCTTCCGGAGTGTTCTTTCTTTCGGCCCTTTCGGTGGAAGGAAAAAAGGAAACGTTCAAATTAATATTGCATTAAAACAAATTTATTCATTTCTCAGTCCGGTTATTTACATCCGCTGAGATTGATATTTTAATATTGTTCTGACTGAGATTGTCTGAACAACCGGTTAAAAAAACGAGCATTTTTCGGAAATAATCTATATACAATTTCAATATGACAACAATCAACAGGTTAATTAAATTACTAACATTCAGCGCCTTAATCGCTTTTTGCGCACTTCCTGCAGAAGCAAACGATATCTTAACAGGTTTTCGCTATGTTAACGATACGGCCCCTACAGGAAAAGAATGGGAGTCACCACAGGACTTATCGCTCAACAAAGAACAGCCAAGAGCCTGGTTCTTTTCGTTTCAGGATGCTGAAAATGCCAGAAAAGTACTTCCGGAAAACTCGGAATACTGGCTTTCGCTCAACGGGACATGGAAATTCAACTGGGTAAAACACCCTGACCAGCGACCTAAAACATTTTTCGAACCCACATTCGATGTAAGCAAGTGGGACGACACTCCCGTTCCATCGAACTGGAACATTGTGGGAATACAGAAAAATGGCGATCTGAAGTACGGTGTCCCAATTTATGTAAACCAACAGGTTATTTTCAAACATCAGGTTAAACCCGGCGACTGGAAAGGTGGTGTAATGCGTACCCCGCCTACCGACTGGACTACCTACGAATATCGTAACGAAGTAGGTTCGTACAGACGTGAGTTTGAAATCCCTCAAAACTGGCAGAATCGTGAGGTATTTATCAGCTTCGATGGCGTGGATTCGTTCTTCTATCTCTGGATCAACGGAAAATATGTGGGATTTTCGAAAAACTCACGTAATGCCGCACGTTTCAATATCTCTAAACATCTTGTAAAAGGCAAAAACACTGTTTCCGTAGAAGTTTACCGCAATTCCGATGGTTCATTCCTCGAAGCTCAAGATATGTATCGTTTGCCGGGAATTTTCAGAACAGTAGCTCTTTATTCTGTTCCGAAATTGCATATTCGCGACTTCCAGGTAACTCCTGATTACCAAAACGGAAACGGAGAACTCGCAGTTAAAATCAATCTGCGAAATCTCGACAATAAGAAAAAAAATCTCAGCAACTATAAAATCAGTTACTCGTTGTACGAAAACGAATTATACTCTGATAACAATCAATATGTTTCGGGAAATACCGAACTGATTGCCAAACCCAAAACCAAACTTATCATTCAGGCAGGGCAAAATCTGGATATGACCGCCACAAAACTTATATTTAAAAATGTAAAACCATGGTCGGCTGAAACTCCTAACCGTTACACGCTTGTTGCTGAGTTGAAAGACAATAAAAACAGAACAATTGAAACTGTATCGACCTATGTGGGCTTCCGCAGAGTGGAAATTAAAGATACAAAAGCTGAAGATGACGAGTTCGGACTTGCCGGAAGATATTTTTATGTGAACAACAAACCCGTAAAACTGAAAGGTGTAAACCGCCACGAAAGCAACCCGCTCACTGGTCACGCCATTAGTCGCGAACGAATGACCGAAGAGATTATGGTTATGAAACGTGGCAATATTAACCACGTACGTAATTCACACTACCCCGATGATCCTTACTGGTATTATTTGTGTAACAAATATGGTATTTATCTCGAAGACGAAGCCAATATTGAATCACATCAGTATTATTATGGTGAAGCATCGCTCTCGCATCCCGAAGAATGGAAAGCTGCCCACATAGCAAGAGTACTCGAAATGACATACAGCAATTTCAATCATCCATCCATTGTTATCTGGTCGCTTGGTAATGAAGCCGGTCCCGGTAAGAATTTCGTAGCTGCCTACAACGAACTCAAGGCATTTGACAGTTCACGTCCGGTACAATACGAACGCAACAACGACATCGTGGATATGGGTTCAAACCAGTATCCGTCAATTGCCTGGATGTATGGTGCTGTAAATGGGAAATACAATATCAAATATCCGTTCCACATTTCGGAATATGCACATGCAATGGGTAATGCCTGCGGTAATCTGGTAGATTACTGGAAAGCCATTGAATCGACCAACTTTATTTGTGGAGCAGCCATTTGGGAGTGGATTGACCAGAGTATGCTTTATTATGACAAAAAAACAGGAGAACCTTTCTATACATACGGAGGTGACTTTGGAGAAAAACCAAACGACGGACAGTTTATTTTCAAAGGCGTAGTAGCTGCCGATCTGAAACCAAAGCCTCACTACTACGAAGTAAAAAAGGTATATCAAAACATTGATGTAGATAGCGTTGACATTAAGAATGGTACTTTCAGAGTTTTCAACAAACAATACTTCACCGACTTATCTGCCTACAGTCTGAAATGGTCGGTTTACGAAAATGGAGTTGAGAAAGAAAACGGATATATCGATCTTCCTTCGGTAGCTCCGAGAACAAAAGCTCTGGTGACTGTACCATACAAAAACAATACGCTGAAAGCAGAATCGGAATATTTTGTAAAATTCAGTTTCGAACTGAAACAAAACACACCATGGGCTAAGAAGGGCTATGTTCAGGCCGACGAACAATTCCTGCTCAAAAAAGCAGCAAAATTACCGGGAATTTACGAAGTTTCAAGCACTACAACCACAGCTAAGCCTGAATTATCAGACAAATCAGCTGATATTAAAACAGTGAAAGGCGCCAACTTTGTAGCAGAATTTGACCTTACAACAGGAACAATTCACAGTCTGACCTATGGCAAAGAAACTATTATTGCAGCAGGTAATGGCCCCGTTCTGAATGCTTTCCGCGCATATACCAACAACGACAACTGGGCTGTTGATAAGTGGTACGCAAATGGATTACACAACCTGAAACACAAAGCCACAAGCCACAATTTCGTAAAAAAAGCTAACGGTACAGTGGTCGCATCGTTTACTGTGGTTTCGCAGGCTCCAAACGCTGCACGCCTCGAAGGTGGCACTGTGGCTACGAGAAACAGTGTGATTGAAATGACCGACCGAAAATTTGGCGAAAATGATTTCAAATTCAGCACAAGTCAGATTTTCACTATTTATCCCGACGGATCCATCGAATTACAGGCAAATATCAGTTCCAATATGCCGGGGCTGATTTTACCAAGACTAGGATATATCATGAAAGTTCCTGAAAAATTAGGAAACTTCACATATTACGGCAGAGGTCCTGCAGATAACTATAACGACCGGAAAACAAGTCAGTTTATTGAACTTTACAAAAACACAGTCAAAAACGAATTCTTCCCTATTGCCCGTCCTCAAAACGTGGGAAATCATGAAGAAGTTCGCTGGTGCGCACTTACCGACAATCAGAACAACGGAGCTGTTTTTGTAGCAAACGGAACAATGTCGACCACAGCTATTCAGTATTCTGCCAACGATTTAGTGGCAGCTGCTCACCCGCATGAATTGCCCAAAGCAACTGACACCTACCTGCATCTCGACATGGCTGTGACAGGCCTTGGAGGAAACAGTTGTGGTCAGGGTGGTCCACTCGAACATGACCGTGTAAAAGCCAGTCAGCACGATTTTGGTTTTATAATTCGTCCTGCAGGCAAAGATCTGACTAAAATCGCAGCTGTATCTCCATCGGGTGAAATGCCGATTAGTATTTCGCGAAGCAACAATGGCGAAGTAAAAATCAGTTCAGGTAATAAGGACGCTGTGATACTTTACAGCCTGAACAATGGAAAAGCTCAGGAATACAAACAAAGCCTCGCATTACGCAACGGAGGCAATGTAGCTGCCTGGTACAAACATAACCCGCAGTTGAAAGTATCGGCATCGTTCGGAAAAATTGAGACCATACAAACCACGGTGATTTTTGCAAGCAGCCAGGAAGCCGGCGAAGGAGATGCTTCGCACCTGACCGATGGCAATGTAAATTCCATTTGGCATACTATGTACTCGGTAACTGTGGCTAAACACCCACATTGGGTGGATATGGATGCCGGTGAAGTTAAAAACATCAAAGGCTTTACATATCTTCCACGTCAGGATGGCGCAAATGGCAATGTGAAGGATTATACTATTCACATCAGCATGGATGGTAAAGAATGGGGCGAACCTGTGCATAAAGGCACTTTCGCACGCAATCAAAGCGAGAAGAAAGTGACTTTCAGCAAACCTGTTCGTGGTCGTTATATTCGTTTTACCGCACTCAGTGAGCAAAACGGTCAGGACTTTGCTTCAGGAGCCGAAATCACAGTGCTGGCTGAATAGATAAAGAGCTATTCATCCGGTAAAATAAAAAACCAGCTAATTATCAGATGATTAGCTGGTTTTTTTGTGTGTTAATTGCAGAAAATTTACTTTTGCCCGAACGAACCGCCGATAATATCGAGAAGTTCGTTTGTAATAGCCTGCTGGCGCGATTTGTTGAATTGCAGATTAAGTTCCTGAAGAAGGTCGTCGGCATTGTCAGTTGCGGTTTGCATGGCAATGGTTCGGGCAGCATGTTCAGAAGCATTGCTGTCAAGAAGAGTAGTATAAATCTTCAGACGCAATACCTTGGGAATCAGTTCGTTCATGATTGTGTTCCTGTCGGGTTCCACAAGATAATTGAGCTGTACTCCGTTTTCATTCCCTGATGCAGTTTCCAGTGTGATAGGAAGAAACGTTTCTTCGACCAGCACCTGCGAACTTTTACTGTTGAAATGGTGGTAAATCAGTTCAACTTTATCAACTTCGCCGTTTCGGAATAAATCCATCATTCTGCCGGCAAATGCCTGAGCTGCCGGATAGGTTGGTTTTTCAGCCAGTTCGTCGAAGTTTTCAATTTGAAATCCCGATTTCTTAACTATCCGGCCAATTTTTTTCCCAACAGGAAAAATTAAAATGTTTTCATGACCCAGATGACTGTATTTTTCAAGCGTGGAAGTGAATTTCTTGGCTACATTGGAGTTGAAACCTCCGCATAAACTCGAATTTGACGAGAATGCAACAATAGCTACCCGCTTAATTTCACGGTTTTCGGCGAAAACAGAAGAGTTTTCTTCTTCGGCGCTCAGGAAATTTTTCAGTATATGAATCAGTTTTTGTTCGTAAGGATAAAAACTTTCAATCATTTTTTGCGCTTTGCGCAACTTCGCAGACGAAACCATCTTCATTGCCGAAGTGATTTTCTGCGTTGATTTGACGGATTGTATCCTCGATTTTATTTCTTTTAATGAAGCCATTGCCAGACTTTTGGACTTTTAGACACAAGACCGAAAGACTTATATCTCTCTAAATTATTTATATTAAATTCTTCGCGCCACTTCATCTGCCACTTTTTCAAGGAGTGCAGTGACATTGTCATCGATAATACCCTTTTTAATCCTATCCAGCACATCTTCCTGATGCGTAAGCTCGAGGGTGCTCAGAAATTCCTGTTCAAAAGCGGGAACCTTGTCCAGCGGAATTTTGGAAAGTAATCCGTGAGTACCGCAATAGAGTACTGCCACCTGTTTTTCCACTGCCATTGGCTGATGCAGTTTCTGAACCAGCAGTTTCGTGTTTTTCTGCCCTTTGTCAATAGTCATGGCGGTTACCGGATCCATATCACCTCCGAATTTGGTGAATGCTTCCAGTTCGCGGAACTGAGCCTGGTCGATTTTAAGAGTCCCGGCTACTTTCTTCATGGCTTTGATTTGGGCATTTCCACCCACACGCGAAACTGAAATACCTACGTTAACTGCCGGACGATTTCCCTGGTTGAATAAATCGGTGTCGAGGAATATCTGCCCGTCGGTAATGGAAATCACGTTGGTGGGAATATAAGCCGAAACGTCGCCGGCTTGTGTTTCAATCATCGGAAGCGCGGTCAGGGAACCTCCTCCCTTTACTTTTCCTATCAAACTGGGAGGAAGGTCATTCATTTGTTTTGCCACTTCTTCCTGGTTGATGATTTTTGCCGCTCTTTCGAGCAGGCGTGAGTGAAGGTAGAAAATGTCTCCCGGATAAGCTTCGCGCCCTGACGGACGACGCAATATGAGCGACACTTCGCGGTACGAAACGGCTTGTTTCGACAAGTCATCGTAAATAACCAGCGCGTGGCGTCCGGTGTCGCGGAAGTATTCTCCGATTGCAGCCCCGGCAAACGGAGCATAATATTGCAGTGCGGCAGGATCTGAAGCATTGGCAGCCACCACGATGGTGTATTCCATCGCGTTATGCTCTTTCAGTGTATTCACAATGGTAGCCACTGTGGAACCTTTCTGCCCGATTGCTACATAAATACAATACACGGGATCGCCATCGTCGTAATTACGACGCTGATTGATGATCGTGTCAATAGCTATACTGGTTTTTCCGGTCTGACGGTCGCCGATGATTAACTCACGCTGACCCCGCCCGATTGGAATCATGGCATCAATGGCTTTAAGACCTGTTTGAAGAGGCTGATTTACCGGCTGTCGATAAATTACGCCCGGTGCTTTACGTTCCAGCGGCATTTCGAGGAGTTCACCGGTAATTTTTCCTTTTCCGTCGATGCTTTCGCCCAAAGGATTGATAACACGGCCGAGCATGCCTTCTCCTACAAATATGGAAGCAACGCGTTTAGTCCTTTTCACACTGAAGCCTTCCTTTATTTCGCTTGAAGGTCCGAGCAATACGGCTCCTACGTTGTCCTCTTCCAGATTCATCACGATAGCTTGAATACCATTGTCAAATTCAAGCAACTCATTTGCTTCAGCATTTCTCAGTCCATAGATTCGAACCACACCATCGCTTACCTGCAATACGGTACCTATTTCATCAAATTTTACGCCTGTATCAATACTCTCGAGTTGCAGTCGCAAAACTTCCGATACTTCGCTAACTTTTATTTTATTATCAGACATCACTAATTGTTTACTAATATTTATTTTCGATATTTGTTCGGCTGTTTCAGTGTTCATCAAACAATTCTTCGGTTTCGCTCGATATATTCATTTCTGATGCGCGTGAGTTGTCCTGAAAGACTTGCATCCCAGCGTACATCTTCCACTTCGAGCATAAAACCTCCCAAAATGTCGGGATCTATTATTTTTTCGAGTTCCAGTGTCCCGCCTACCTTATCCGTTACCAGCGAAATCAGTTTTTCTTCGGTGGTTTTGTCAATTTCATGCGCTGTGGTAAGTTTTCCGTACCGGATATTTTTATGTATCCGGTAAAGATCGATAAATTTAAGCATGATGTATTGAATCTGATCTTCACGTCCGTTTTTCAGTAGCAAATCGGTAAATTGCTGGAATGTTTTACTGGTTGTTCCGCCGGCAGCGTTGAGTATGAGCTGTCGTTTTTCCGAAAGCGGCAATACCGGGTTGTCAAGTACAAGCCGAAGTTCACCCATTTTCATGAACATGAGTGTCAGCATTTTGGCTTCACCATACACCTTTTCCACTGTTTTTGTTTCAGTGGCAAAATCAAATAAGGCGGTGGCGTATCTTACCGATATGAGTCCGGTATTCATTTCCGTTCTGATTTTTTAAGATTTCGGAATATTGATTTCATCGAGCAGACGGTCAATCATATTCATTTGTTCGGTTTTCTGTTCCAGATTTTTGCGAAGTATCTTTTCCGATATTTCTACCGAGAGAGCAGCTACTTCTCTGCGAATCTGACGTATGGCATCTTCTTTCTCGAGGGCTATCTGTTCACGGGCATTTTCCATGATTTTTGAAGCTTCTTCAACTGCTTTGTCTTTGGCGCCGCTTATAAGCATGTCGCGTGTTTTAGCTGCTTCAGCCAGTATTCTGGATTGCTCCTTACGTGCTTCATCCACGATGGCTTGCCCATCTGCTTTCACTCTGGCCAGTTCATCACGAGCTTGCTTGGCAGCCAGAAGCGAATCGTCGATGTACTTATTCCTTTCGTTGACTCCTTTCAGAATAGCAGGCCAGGCAAATTTGGCTAGTATGAAGAAGACAACAAGAAATGGAATGAGCATCCAGAAAATCAGACCAACTTCGGGAGTGAAAAGTTCCATATCTTATTTGATGAAAATGGCCAAAGCACAAACAATAACTGCGAGGAATGCAACTCCCTCGATAAGTGCTGCGATAACGATCATATTCGAACGGATATCTCCGGCAGCTTCCGGCTGACGTGAAATAGCATCCATGGCTTGTCCACCGATTCTGCCAATACCAAGTCCTGCACCAATTACTGCAATACCTGCACCTAATGCTGCACCTAAATTTGCAAAACCCGCTGTAGCGGCAATTTGTAATAAGATTGTAAGTAACATAAATTCTTTCTTTTAATTGTTTATAATATTTTGTAACTATTTGATTTCAGATTTTAATGTTCAACCTGCTCGTGAGCCTTATGAGTGTGATGCTCGGCTCTTGCCATACCTATGAATATGGATGAAAGCATGGTGAAAACGTATGCCTGGATAAAAGAAACAAGCACATCGAGCAGTAACATGAAGATTGAAAAAGCAACCGAAATGACTGAAACTCCTGCTGCAACTCCAATTCCCATCATCAGGGTAAAAATAAATATCAGTCCTATTAACACCAGCACAATCATATGACCGGCGAGCATATTTGCAAAAAGACGAATCATGAGGGCGAATGGTTTGGTCAGGATGCCGATGATTTCAATGAATTGCATGAGCGGGAAAACCGGTGTTTTCAGAAAAACAGGTACATCCGGCCAAAAAATCTCTTTCCAGTATTCTTTATTTCCAAAAACGTTTGTAGCAATAAAAGTCAGCATTGCCAGCACGAATGTGATGGCAATATTACCGGTAACGTTTGCCCCGCCGGGAAACAATGGTATCAGCCCGAACAGGTTATTAAAGAAAATGAAATAAAAAACGGTAAGCAGATAGGGCGCGAATCGCTTATAATCAGACGGAATACTTGGTTTGATAATATCGTCGTGAATACTCATTGTGAGCTGCTCGATGGCTCCGGCAAATCCTTTCATCGGGCGGAGCGGATTTTTTTTGTATTGAGCAGCTATGCTGAGCAAAATGGTAATCAGGATAAAACTCGCTATGAGGATTGATGCAGCATTCTTGGTAAGCGACAAATCGAGCGGACGAACTATCTGTCCGCTGCTGTTTCTGGTTACGATTTTACCTTTGTAAGGTTCTGTCTGAGAAATATAATAACCATTGTGTTCGTGTCCGTGGCTCAGCCTGGATGATGAGAAAACATTCCAGCCGTTTTCCCCTTTTACAATCACAAGCAACGGGATGGAGACGTGTTTTTCGCCAATGGTAAGCAAATGCCATTCATACGAATCAAGTACATGTGAAAAAATCATTTCTTTGATATCGAACGATTTCTCTTTTTCAGTTTCGTTTCCCGATGCCAGAACAGTACTTGCATTCATCATAAAAATGAATGTCAGCAGGAGAAACGAAATTCGTTTTATACAAGAGGGCATATTATGGTTTATTATTGTTTAACGCAAGCAAAATTCTTGTCTCGAATACCGAAAATATCAGATCGTATATTACGTAAGCCACCGTCAGCGGCAGAATATGTTCTTTGTCGATAAGCATGTTGATTACAAGCATGATTACAACCGGTGCCAGGAGCAATACTCTGATGCCTAAAATGCTGCCGACTGACAGTTCCTTGCTTGATTTCAGTTGTTTTTTTGCATATAGTGCAAGCACCAGGGTCATCAGCCAGAAAAAAAGAGGAGTTATGATAAAGTATTTCGGTGTAAAACGGAATCCTGTAATGAAAAATATCAGGTAAGCAACGATAGTTAAAACCGCGATGCTTCCTGCAAGAATCCATATCAGACGTAACGCTTTATTCATATGTAACACCTTCTACAGCTATAGAAATCACGTTTTTACTCACTTCTACAAATCCATCCGAAACAACGATACTGGTATCCTTATCGTTTACCCGATAGGTGATGATCCCTTTTCTAAGGCTCGAAATGATGGGTGCGTGATTCTCGAGAATTGTAAAACGCCCTTTAGTTCCGGGAACAGTAACCAGGGCTACTTCTCCTGAAAAGACAATTTGTTCCGGTGTGACAATTTCAAGTTTCATCCGCTATTATTTTTTAGCCTGTTCGAGCAGTTTTTTACCTTTTTCGATTGCATCGTCTATTACTCCCACATTCAGAAATGCCATTTCGGGGTATTCATCGAGTTCACCGTCGAGTATCATTCTGAATCCGCGTATGGTTTCTTCAATCGGCACCATGACTCCGGGAAGTCCGGTAAACTGGGCAGCCATATACATGGGTTGTGAAAGGAAACGCTGAACTTTCCGGGCGCGGTTTACCGTTATTTTATCTTCATCAGAAAGTTCCTCCATTCCAAGGATTGAAATAATATCCTGAAGTTCCTTGTTTCGCTGTAAAATTTGTTTTACCCGTTGAGCCGTATTGTAATGTTCTTCACCTAATACCTCAGGGTTCAGGATGCGTGAAGTGGAATCCAGCGGATCCACAGCCGGGAAAATGCCCAGTTCGGCTATTTTCCGGCTTAATACGGTTGTAGCGTCAAGGTGTGAGAATGTGGTAGCCGGTGCGGGATCTGTAAGGTCGTCGGCAGGTACGTAAACGGCTTGTACCGAGGTGATTGAGCCTTGCTTTGTGGATGTGATACGTTCCTGCATTGCCCCCATTTCGGTGGAAAGGGTAGGCTGATAACCTACAGCCGAAGGCATACGTCCGAGCAAAGCCGATACTTCGGAGCCCGCCTGAGTAAAACGGAAAATATTGTCGATGAAAAACAGAATGTCATTTCCCTTTTTGTTTTCGCCCACACCATCGCGAAACGATTCGGCAACTGTAAGTCCCGACAGAGCTACCGACGAGCGTGCTCCGGGAGGTTCGTTCATCTGTCCGAAAATGAGCGTTGCCTGCGATTTTTCCACTTCACTGTAGTCCACTTTGGATAAATCCCAGTTACCTTCGTCCATGCTCTTTTTGAATTCTTCCCCGTAGCGGATAACACCGGATTCTATCATTTCGCGTAGCAGGTCGTTTCCTTCGCGTGTACGTTCACCTACACCCGCAAATACCGAAAAACCGCTGTGCCCTTTTGCAATATTATTTATCAGTTCCTGAATGAGTACTGTTTTGCCAACACCGGCGCCGCCGAATAATCCGATTTTACCACCTTTGGCGTAGGGTTCTATCAGGTCGATTACTTTTATACCGGTAAAAAGTACTTCAGTAGAAGTTGAAAGGTCTTCAAACTTGGGAGGTTCACGGTGAATAGGGTAAGCGCCTTCGCGGTTCAGCGTTTTCATCCCGTCAATCGAATCACCGATTACATTCATCAGACGCCCTTTTACCTGATTTCCCACAGGCATTCTGATCGGGCTCCCGATAGTTTTTACGGTCAGACCGCGTCGTAATCCATCGGTTGAATCCATTGCAACTGTTCGAACGGTGTTTTCGCCGATATGTTGCTGAACTTCTACAACCAGATTCCGGCCATCACCGCGATCAATATAAAGTGCGTCATGAATCGAAGGGAGCTTGTTCTCGTCTTTTTCATTCAAATCAAACGACACATCCACCACCGGACCGATTATCTGTGATATATGACCTAATACATTTTCTGACATAATATTTTAAAGTATTTTATTTTTGGTTTTACAAACTTACAAAAAAAACTTGTTAAGACAATTTTTATTTTTGCTTGTTTTTTATCCCATATTCAGATTTCTTTTTTCAAAAACAAACCGTCTAACTCCGGTCGGACGGTTCGAAGGATTAACACATCTGTTCTTTATAGCAGCGAATCCGGATCGAGTTTGTCTTTTTCTATATCCAGAAAGTATTTGTAAGTTCCTACTTTTAGTTCAGCACAAGCGTCATAGTCGCACACAATTATGCCTTTGGGGTGCAATTGAAGGGCGCTGATAGTCCACATATGATTAATGGGCTCTTCCACCGCATGGCGCAAAGCCCGTGCTTTATTGTGTCCGTTGACGATGATTACCACTTCTCGGGCATCCATTACGGTTCCAACTCCCACGGTGAGTGCTGTTTTAGGAACTTTATTTACATTGTTTTCGAAGAAACGGGAATTGGCAATGATGGTGTCTGTGGTCAGGGTTTTCTGCCTGGTGCGCGACTGTAGCGATGAAGCAGGCTCGTTGAAAGCTATGTGCCCGTCGGGTCCGATGCCTCCCAGGAATAAATCAATTCCACCCGCTTCTTTCATTGCTGCCTCGTAAGCAGCGCATTCGGCTTCCAGGTTTTCGGCATTTCCATTCAGAATATGCACGTTTTCAGGCAGAATATCGATGTGACTGAAGAAGTTGGACCACATGAACGTGTAATAACTCTGTTCGTGATCTTGCTTTAAACCTACATATTCATCCATATTAAAAGTTATGACATGTTTGAATGAAACAACTTTCTGTTTATACAGGTCAATCAGGTATTTGTAAGTACCCAAAGGAGATGAACCGGTTGGTAATCCCAATACAAAAGGTTTTTCTTTAGTGGGATTTAAAGCTTTAATACTGGACGCGATATAATTCGCAGCCCATTTTGAAACATTCTGATAATCAGGTTGAATGATAAGTCTCATGAGTTTTTTTGTTATTGCTTGATTAAAGTGCAAAAATACATTATTATTTTCTATATTGGTTTATTCCGGAGGTGAAAAAGTGTTTAATTTTCTTGCAGAAAAATTTAATTTTTTTTCAAAAAAAATCCCGAAAAATATTGAAAATAAAAAAAACCTTGTATATTTGCTGTGCAATTGTTTTATACTATTAATCAAAATTAATTATTTATTATGTCAATCAACAAAGCAATTTTAGTAGGAAATGTGGGTCGCGACCCGGAAGTACGTTATTTGGACAAAAATGTCGCAGTAGCTAATTTTACAATGGCTACCACTGAACGTGGTTATACCATGCAAAATGGGAATCAGGTGCCTGACCGAACAGAATGGCACAATGTAGTAGCATGGCGTGGTTTGGCCGAACTTGCCGAAAAATATATTCGGAAAGGAACTCAATTGTATGTGGAAGGGAAAATTCAGACACGTAGTTGGGAGAAAGACGGAGTTAAACGTTATACAACTGAAATCATTGCAGAAACCATCCAGCTGCTTGGCAAACGCTCTGATCAAAACGATTCTGCACCAATCTCACCGGTAAGCGTGACTGAAAATGATGCTCCAAAAGCCAGCGATATTCCGTTAACGAATGAAACGGACGATCTGCCTTTCTAGGTAAGAAGTATTTTTTTAAAAAGAGACACACAGTGTATTGCTGTGTGTCTTTTCTTTAAAAATAATAACTTACAGAACATTCGGAATTGATTCGTTGTTAAGAAATCTATTGTACATATAATCAAATCACATTATTTTTTTTTGAAATGGCTTATATAAAATCTGTTCGCGGTTTTACACCACAGTTTGGTAAAGATTGTTTTCTGGCTGAAAATGCCACTGTAGTAGGCGACGTAACGATGGGAGAGGGATGCAGTGTTTGGTTTAATGCCGTACTGCGGGGAGATGTAAACTCAATCCGCATCGGAAACCATGTGAATATTCAGGACGGAACAGTGCTGCACACGCTTTACCAGAAATCGGTAGTTGAAATCGGCGATTATGTGTCGGTAGGACACAACGTGACAATTCACGGGGCAAAAATTGATAATTACGCGCTCATAGGAATGGGTGCAACACTGCTCGACTACGCCGAAATTGGCGAAGGTGCCATCGTGGCTGCAGGTGCGCTTGTGCTTACTAATACAAAAATTCCTCCCTACACGCTTTGGGCAGGTGTACCTGCCAAATATGTAAAGGATGTGGAGCCTCATCAAACCAACGAAATGAACCGGAAGATAGCTCATAACTATGCCATGTATTCCAGTTGGTACAAGGAAGAGTGATGAGCTGAATATGAACCAAAAATCAAACGCTTTGTCTGAAAAACCGATAAAGCGTTTTTTTTATGATTATTTAACGGAAAGGAAGTTTGCTGATTGAATCCCATGCAGAAGCATCTGCTAAGGCTTTTTAAAATTACATAATTCGATAGAATAAGCATTTTTCGATAAAAATACATTGAAAAACGATAAATATATTTTGTTTTTCGGAAAAAACAACATAGATTTGCACCCGGATATAAGTTCAGAAAAAATGAATAATACTCAACGAACCATGGCATGAAAACAAAAATTAAATCTGGAAAATTAGGTGTGCTCACCGTACTGGCAATTGTAATCTATGCGGTAATGATTTTGTCTTCATTTATTTCTGAAATAGATGATTTCCTGCTGGGGTATGAAATGGGAAGTGGCTATGGCAGAAATCTGGCCGATAGCACAAAACAGGAAAGCGCGATGAAAACCGTTTATTTTCTTGATTTGAAAGCCAAAGAGAGCATCAGCACTTTTCCCGATTCCATTCGCAATCTAAAAGGGACGGAAACTTTAGCAATACGGTTTGACAAAGCTCAGATAATGGCCGATGCTTTTTCAAAAGAAGACGAATCGGGGCTGAAAATGCTAAAACTGCTGGAAATACCGCTTTCACTTATTATGCTTTTGATAATAGTTATGATTCCCGTTTTTTTTATAAAACTGAATATCAGCCTGAAGAAAGAAGTGGTTTTTGACAAGTCGAATATAAAATCGTTACGCTGGATTGGCGTTTTGCTCATTCTTTATTATGTTGTAGTACTGATTATGAGCTGGATAATTTATAAAACGAATCTCATGATGTTTGAATTTGCCGATTACAAAATTCAGTTTAAGCATGCAGACCTGATTTGGGTGTTGCTTGGAGTGGTTGTGCTTTTGTTTGCCGAAGTGCTTTCACGCGGCTCCAAAATGAAAGACGAACAGGATTTGACGATATAACCCGTAGAGAAAAATGGCGATTATAGTAAATCTGGATGTGCAGATGGCAAAACGGAAAATATCGTTAAACGAACTTTCCGAAAGGGTGGGTATAACACCCGCCAACCTGTCGATTCTGAAAACCGGAAAAGCAAAAGCAATCCGTTTCAGTACGCTCGAGGCTATATGCAAAGAGCTTGACTGCCAGCCAGGCGATATTCTGGAGTGGAACTTCAGCGGGGATGATAAGAAAAACTTTCATTCTCCGGCCGTTTCACCTGAAGCCGAAATATAAAAACCGGTTTCAAATTTCAAAATACCAGAGCAATATTTTTTCCCTGAACAAGAAATATTTATCTAATAACAACTAAAAAATTGACACTTAAAATGAAAAAACTAACATTATTATCTGGATTTATTATGATTGCTCTTTTAGGTTTATCAGCACAGCAAATGCCTCCCATACCGCTGGATAAGGACGTGAAAATCGGAAAATTAGAAAATGGAATGACCTATTACATCCGAAAAAATAAACTGCCCGAAAATCAGGCTAATTTTTATATAGTACAGAAAGTGGGATCAATGCAGGAAGAAGACAATCAGCGTGGACTGGCACATTTTCTGGAACATATGGCGTTCAATGGTACGCGCAATTTCCCGAATGACAATACCGGAAAGGGTATTATACCATACCTCGAAAGCGTTGGTGTGAAATTTGGTCAGAATCTGAATGCTATGACCAGCTTCGACGAAACAATATACCTCATCAACAATGTACCCACCGCCCGTCAGTCGGTGCTGGATAGTGCCCTGATGGTACTGCACGACTGGTCGGGTTTTCTGCTGCTTCGCGACAAGGACATCGACAAGGAACGCAAGGTGATTCACGAGGAATGGAGAACCCGTCAGAATACAAATCAGCGGATGCTCGAGGCATTGCTTCCGACACTTTTCAAAGGAAGCAAATATGCCAGCAGAATGCCAATCGGCACCATGGAAGTAGTGGATAACTTTCAGCCTGACGTATTGAGAGAATATTATAAAAAATGGTACAGACCTGATCTGCAGGGGATTATTGTTGTTGGCGATATCGATGTTGAAAAGATGGAAAATACCATCAAAACCATGTTTGCAGATATCAAAGCACCCGTGAATCCGGCAGAGCGTGTATATGATCAAATACCCGAAAACGACGAAGCGCTTATCGGAATAGTGAAAGACAAGGAAAATCCGATGACCAACATACTGGTAATGTTTAAACGAAACGGAATACCTGCAGAAAAAAAGGCCGGAATGGACTATCTGATATATGATTTTGCCAATAAAATGGTAGAAAAGATGCTCACAAACCGCCTCGAGGAAATTCTTCAGAATGAAAATCCGCCGTTTGCCTATGTAGATGCAAGCAGCGGACCTTACTTCGGGCTGGCACAGAAAACAGACGCCCTGCAGCTCGTTGCCATATCAAATACCGGGAAAACTGATTTAGCCATCGAAGCCCTTATGCGCGAAGCAAAGCGGGCAAAGGATTTCGGATTCACGGCCGGTGAATACGAGCGGGCCAAAGCAACTTACATGAGCAACCTGGAAAAACTCAACAATGAACGCGAAAAACAGCGGAGTGATTATTATGTAAATCAGTATGTGAATCATTTTCTGAAAAACGAACCAATTCCGTCAATTGAAGATAAATTTGCCACCATGCAGCAACTGGTTGGATACATACCTCTCGAAGCCGTAAATCAGATAACCAGGCAAATACTGACAGATAAAAACCGTGTTGTGGCTGTGCTGGGAACCGAGAATGAAACATATTCTACCGAAGCTCAGCTCGCGGAAAATATTAAAAAACTTGATACCGAAACACTGCAAGCTTATGTGGACAATACAATCAATGAACCTCTGATAGCTCAACTGCCCGCTAAGGGAAGCATTGTGAAAGAAGAAAAAAACGGCGACGAAACAATATGGACACTCTCCAACGGAGCAAAAGTAGTCATAAAACCCACAAATTTCAAAGACGATGAAGTGCTCATATCCGGATTTGCATCTGGTGGAACTTCCATGATAAGCGACAATTATCTGTCTGAAATAAAAATGATGGGTGAAGACATGAAAATGATCCTGGGCGAAACAGCCATCAGTGTTGCAGGACTGGGAAAATTCAGTGCAAACGAACTGAAAAAAGCGCTGGCCGGGAAAAATATCAGCATGGATTTTACCCTGAAAACCTATTCGGAAAATATCAATGGAAAATCGACCGTAAAAGACCTTGAAACGGCAATGCAGCTCCTTTATCTCAACTTTACCGATGTTCGAAACGATGCTCAGACCTATTCATCATTCGTATCGCGCGCCAACGCCGTGTTTGCCAATCTGGGAAATAATCCGATGGTGGCTTTCAGCGATTCGGTGATGAATGCCATGTACATGGACAATCCGCGCGGAAGGATAATCAATGCCGAAAACATTAAAAAAGCCGATTATCAAACCATGCTGAAACTTTACAGGGAAAGATTCGCTAACGCAGGAAAATTCATCTTTACCATTGTAGGAAACGTGAAACCCGATGAATTCAAACCTCTTGCAGAACAATACATAGCCTCAATTCCCGGAAAAGCTGAAAAATCCGCCTTCAATGCCAATGCTATGAAATTGCGGAAAGGAAAATTCAACAATAATTATACCCGGGAACTCGAAACACCCAAAGCCTCCTCGGCAATTATATACTCCGGAAAAATGAAATACAACCTGCAAAACTCCATACAGCTGGATGCTTTGAAACAGGTGCTGGATATACAGTTGATGGAAAAAATCAGGGAGAAGCTGGGTGGAACTTATGGCGTACAGGTAATGTCCGAACAGGAGAAAGAACCCACGGAAGGATTCAGCATCCAGATGCAGTTTGATACAGAACCCAACAGACGTGTGGAATTGGTTAATGCCATCTATCAAACCGTGGACGATTTACAGAAATTCGGTCCGAAACCCGGGGATATGCAGAAAATCAGGGAATTTATGACCAAACAGCATGCTGACGACCTGAAGAAAAACGAGTCTGTGTTAAGCTCCATGAGCAAAAAATATCGTTACGGAACTGATTTTGTCAGCAATTATCAAAACTACGTAGATATGCTTACGGTAGAATCCATGAAAAAATTTACCAAAACACTCTTCAAACAGGGCAACCGGGTAGAAGTATCCATGACCAGCGAAGAAAAACCTGAAAGAAAATAATTATCGGTTTGTTAAAAAACAGTGCGGCACTTTCATGTGCTGTACTGTTTTTGGATTTTCAAAAAAAGAAGGACTAAAGGCATGCTAAAAGAGGATTACATCATGCGGCTTCTGCAGCACTTCAGCGAGAGCCTGGCTAAATGGCTTTCGGGGAAAAAATCCGAAAGTCCGGAATGGCTGACAAGTTTCAACAATGAGGTGGTAAAACCTTATCTGGATAAAGAAATCGGGTTTTTCGAAGAAAAAAGGAGCGATGAACTGGTTGAATATTTTACTGCCAGCTATGCCGATAAGCAGGAACGTATTTCGCGGCTTGAAATTCTATCGGATGCACTTTACCAGCGGGCGTTGCTCGAAAAAAACAGCAACATTCAGAAAAATCTGTTCGGAGTTACTCTGGAAATGTTGCAGTACATTAATTTTCTTGCCCGAACCTACTCACCTGACCGTGAACAGCGGATATCCGAATTGCAGAACCGTTAGAATACTGAAATAAAACTGTAAGATATTTTCTTTCAATAAACACATTTTTACTGAAACACATTCAACTTAATTTATGCTGATAACTGATTTATTAAAACAGGAATTTCAGAAAGGATTCCGTTCGCAAGCCTTTTACCGTGGTTTGGTCGTTAAGCTTTTCATGGGTTTCATGGCGTTGTATTTTGCCACAATTTTTATCATACTGGGCTTAACACTGGGCAAACTGCTTGAAGAAGTACATGATTCATATACTCCGCTTCAGCTTGTCAGTGGCGCTTCGTTATATATAATACTGGGAGCGCTCTCAATACGATTTTTCATGCAGTCGCTCAACACGCTCAACCTTCAGGCTTACCAGTCGCTGCCTGTCAGACGTTCTGCACTGGTTCATTTTATTCTTCTGAAACCACTTTTCAGTGTTTCAAACTATCTGACTCTGCTCATTATCATTCCCTTTGCACTTCGGAGTGTGGCTGTCTGGCATTCAGGTTGGGTCGCCGCACAGTTTATTATTGTTTGCATACTCGTTATCTGGATGGACAGCTGGCTGGCTTCATACCTCAAACGACGTTTTGGAGCCGACCTGAAATCTCTGCTCGTCATGCTTGTGGTAATGCTCGGGCTGGCAGCTCTTGAGTATTTCAAAATATTTTCGACGTTCAGTTTTTCCATGAAAGTATTTAATTTCGTGTTCATCAATCCAGCAGGCGTCTTAGCAGCGTTAGTTGTTTGCGGTTTGACTTACGGATTGAATATCCTGTTTTTTTCCAGATATTATTATCCTGAAAAATTCAACGAAAAGCTCAGCCGGGGTGAAAATAAGGTGACAGGCGGATTTTCATTTCTTGAAAAATATGGTACCATCGGTGAACTGATTCAGTTGCAGACCCGCCTCATTTTCAGACATAAACGAACGAAATCGCTGGTTTATATGAGTGTTTTTTTCATGTTGTACGGATTGCTTTTTTATACGAACGAGATGTATTCCGATAGCTTCGTCTGGCTGGTTTTCTGCGGACTGATAATCACCGGAATGGCCTCACTCACGTACGGACAGTGGGTAGTCAGCTGGGAAAGCAGCTATTTTGATACTATTCTGACCAAGAATATTCCGGCAAAAACGTATATAAAAGCCAATTACTTTATTCTCATTGCGTTCAACGTGATTTCGTTTCTGCTGTCGACTCCCTATTTCCTGATGGGCTCGAAATTTATCATACTGCATATCGGTATGTTTCTCTTCAATACTGGTGTGAATGTGTTTTTACTGATATTTACAGCAACTTTCAATACCAAACGCATTGATCTGGCAGCCAGAAGCATGTTCAATTACCAGGGAACAACTTACAAAAGTTTCCTGATTATTCTTCCGATAATGTTTTTTCCGATGATTTTAACAGCTGTTTTATCTAATTTTCTGTCATTCAATATAATAATGCTCATTTTCGGTTTGTTTGGGATTGCCGGCATCTTGTTAATCCCATATCAGATTGAAATTTGCACAAGACAGTTTGTGCGGCGTAAATATGCCATGGCCGAAGGATTCAGGGAAATAGAATAATTCAGGAATAGTTTTTCAACCATTATGATAAAAATTCAGGTAAAGATATTTAATACCATATAATTTATACATTATATATACATCTAAAAATATTGCATTCATGATTACAATTACTGACCTTACGAAGAAATACAACGATATTACCGTACTTGACGTAGCTGATTTGTCCATCCGGCCGGGTGAAAGTTTCGGCCTTGTAGGCAACAACGGAGCCGGTAAAACCACCCTGTTTCGTCTGATTCTCGATCTGATTGAAGCCAACAGCGGAGTAGTGGCTATTAAAAACCAGCCGGTTGCCAGGCACGACGAGTGGAAGTCCTTCGTGGGCTCATTTCTCGACGAAAGTTTTCTGATCGATTTTCTTACACCTGACGAATATTTTGCATTTGTCGGAAAACTTTACAACAAATCTGAAGGAGATATCTCTGCTTTCCTGGAAAAATTCAGCGAATTCTTCAATGGTGAAGTCACCGGCAACAAAAAACTGATCCGCGAGCTTTCAAAAGGAAACCAGAAGAAAACCGGCATAGCAGCCGCATTGCTTGGTGAACCGGAAATCTTAATTCTCGACGAGCCTTTCACGGCGCTCGACCCATCCTCGCAAATTCGGTTAAAAAGGATACTCAACGAACTGCAGGAAACGAAAAATACAACCATGCTCATATCGAGCCACGATCTGAATCATGTGACCGAAGTATGCAAACGCACAGTGGTACTGGAAAAAGGAAAGATTGTCCGTGATATTGCTACCAGCGAAGATACTCTGAAGCAACTGGAAAATTATTTTGCCGTTTAAGAATACGCGAAATTATTCTGCCGGGTATTTACAGACTTGTTTCAGGTGCCATAAAATAATATTATCTTTGTAGTCTTTTTTAGAAGAATCAAAAATAATCAAATCAATATGAATTTAGAAACTTTCACCAAATTACCTTATAAAGTTGCCGATATCACACTGGCCGACTTTGGTAGAAAAGAAATAGAACTTGCCGAAAAGGAAATGCCGGGATTGATGGCTCTCCGTGCAAAATACGGTATGTCAAAACCTCTTCAGGGAGCCCGTATTATGGGTTCGCTCCACATGACCATTCAGACTGCCGTTCTGATTGAAACCCTGAAAGAACTTGGCGCAGAAGTACGGTGGGCAAGTTGTAACATATACTCCACGCAGGATCATGCTGCTGCAGCCATTGCTGCTGCCGGAGTACCTGTTTTTGCCTGGAAAGGTGAAACTCTGGCCGAGTACTGGTGGTGTACGCTCCAGGCTCTTACTTTCGAAGGAAATAAGGGACCAACCGTAATAGTAGATGATGGCGGAGATGCCACCATGATGATATATGTGGGTGTGAAAGCCGAAAAAGATGCTTCTGTATTAGATAAAAAGACAGAAGGAGAAGATGAAAAAGAACTTTACAATATCCTGAAAACCACTCTGAACGAGGATGCAACTCTCTGGACCCGTATGGCTCCCGAAATCAGGGGTGTGTCTGAAGAAACAACCACAGGTGTTCATCGTCTGTATCAGATGATGGAAGAGGGGTCGTTGCTTTTCCCGGCTTTCAACGTGAACGACTCGGTTACCAAATCAAAATTCGATAACCTCTATGGCTGCCGCGAATCGCTTGCTGACGGTATCAAACGCGCAACCGACATCATGCTTGCCGGAAAAGTAGTGGTAGTATGCGGGTATGGAGATGTGGGAAAAGGCTCAGCAAAGTCAATGCGCGCTTACGGAGCACGTGTGATGGTTACCGAAATAGATCCGATTTGCGCACTTCAGGCAGCCATGGAAGGATTCGAAGTGGTAACGGTTGAAGATGCACTTGCACAGGGAAATGTGTATGTAACTACAACCGGAAATAAAGACATCATCCGGATTGAACACATGGAAAAAATGAAAGATGGAGCCATCGTGTGCAATATAGGTCATTTCGATAATGAAATCCAGGTAGATAAGCTGAAAAAATACCCCGGAGTGACGTGTGTGAATATCAAACCTCAGGTCGATAAGTATATTTTCCCCGACGGGCATTCAATACTGCTGCTTGCAGATGGTCGTCTCGTGAATCTGGGTTGTGCTACCGGACACCCCTCTTTCGTAATGAGTAATTCGTTTACCAATCAGACACTGGCTCAGATCGAACTTTTTACGAAGGATTATCCTGTAGATGTGTATCGTCTGCCAAAACATCTGGACGAGGAAGTGGCACGTTTGCATCTGGATCAGCTCGGTGTAAAACTCACTCGGCTCACTCCTGAACAGGCTTCATACATCGGAGTAAATGCTGATGGACCCTACAAATCCGAACATTACAGGTATTAATTCTCTTTTGTAGTAAGGAATATAATCTGAATATCATTCATAAAAAAACCATCCGGATTTCCGGATGGTTTTTTTATGTTTTTTCGGATAGTCAATTTCTTAATTCAGATCAGAAAACGTATCATTATCTGATTTTTATTCTTTGGCCATATTTCACTTTGGATGATTTGAATCCATTCAGTTTTTTCAGTTTATTTACCGTTGTGCCGTTACGGGCAGCAATGACGCTCAGATTGTCGCCTTTACGTACTTTATAGTATTTAGCCAGTTGAACAGTTTTGGCTTTGTGCTGCTGGTAACCGAAGTTTTTACGTTTTGTAAGCGTGTAGTTATTAGCATACACCTTATGGGTGTCGAAGTTTATCAGCGACGAAGGATTGAATGCATTACCGATATAACGGGTTTCAAAATGCAGGTGCGGACCTGTAGAACGACCGGTGTTGCCACTCAGACCTAATTTGTCACCTGCTTTTACACGTTCATTCACCTTGCAGGTTACTGTGCTCAGGTGAGCGTATACAGTCTCAAGCCCGTTGTCGTGTCTTACTACCACATAGTTGCCGTATCCACCGGCTTCATAATCCACTACTCTCACTTTTCCGGCGAATGAAGACACAACAAAATTTCCGCTTGGAAGCGCTATGTCTATTCCGTAATGATAGCGGTATCGTCTTGGCCCGAACTTGGAGGATACTCTGCCTGTATTGACCGGCATTGTAAAGTCGGAGCAGTCGATGAGTATGGAGTCAGGAAGACTGTTGACAGAAACCTTATAGGGATTGAGTTTCTCACTGCTCCAGATGTCGTTATACAAGTCACCTGCAGGGTGGTTTTCCATCAAGTCATCCGTTTCGTCGTTCAACATTTCGTTGTAAATGTTGGTCGTGTCTGCAGTGGGGATGTTGCGTGCAGGAAAAGCTTTCTGAGCAGCCATTTTCATGTTTCCAGGGGCTGCCTGTACTTTTACTACTTGTGCGTTTACGTTGTTTATCGCAATTATGCTTACTAGTGTTGTAAGAATTAAGTGTTTAAACGTCATTAGTTAGTTAAATTTCATCGTTTGCATATAAAAACGGTGTAAGTATATTCTCATACTCGAAAATTTCATCATCAGCGAAAAATCTTGCCAGCTCCTCTTTCGCGTTTTCAACCGCATCGGATGTATGGACAATATTTTCCTGTAAACTCATACTAAAATCACCTCTTATTGTTCCGGGTACTGCATCACGGCTATTGGTAGAACCGGTCATGGTGCGTACAACACGTACAGAATCCTTTCCCTCCCAGCATGTCACTATCACGGGGGTAATCATCATCGAATCTTTAATGCGTTTGAAGAAAGGACGGTCAGCCAGATGAGCATAATGCTCATTCAAAATCTGGTCGGACAATTGCATCATCTTAATCCCGGCAAGCCGGAGTCCTTTTTGTTCGAAGCGTTTGATCACTTCGCCCACCAGAGATCGCTGGATTGCAGATGGTTTAAGAATTACAAGGGTCCGTTCCATTAATCAGAAAGTATTTTTTGTTCAGATATTTAACCTGAAAATTTATTCAATGCCAAAAGTACCCAAAACAAATTAAAATTCAAATTGTTCCGGACGAAAAAAATATTTTTTTAACTAATATTTTCAACTTATTGCACTCCAGTTCACCGTGTTGGTTTTCATTTTTTTCAACTGATAACCCATCATCCGGTTTTTTTCAGAACTAAGTGTCGGGTCTTTTTCCAGGATATCCCAGGCCGTGTTTCGTGCAATTTCGAGCATCCTGCTGTCTTTGGTCAGGTCGGCTATTTTCAGCTCAAACGGAATGCCGCTTTGCTGCGTACCTTCCATATCGCCTGGTCCGCGAAGCTTCAGGTCGGCTTCTGAAATCTCGAAACCATCGTTAGTCCGGGTCATTATTTCCATTCGCTTGCGCGAGTCTGATGAAAGTTTATACCCTGTAAGCAATATACAGAAAGATTGTTCGGCTCCCCTTCCTACACGTCCGCGAAGCTGATGAAGCTGTGAGAGTCCGAATCGTTCGGCGCTCTCGATAATCATCACCGATGCGTTCGGAACATTCACTCCAACTTCAATAACGGTAGTTGCTACCATTAATTGTGTTTCGCCGGTTACAAATTTCTGCATGTGTGCATCTTTTTCGGCCGGTTTCATTTTGCCGTGTACCATGCTGATACTTACATCGGGGAGTACCTCTTTCAGGTATTCAAATCCTTCCTGGAGGTAACGGAAATCAAGTTTCTCTGACTCCTCAATGAGTGGATATACCACGTAAACCTGCCTTCCGTTCTGGATTTGTTTCCTTATAAAGCTAATTAATGCATTGCGTTTTGATTCGTAATAATGAAAAGTCTGAATGCTTTTCCGGCCCGGAGGAAGTTCATCTATTACCGATACGCTCAGATCACCGTAAATAGTCATTGCCAGTGTGCGGGGTATAGGAGTGGCGGTCATTACCAGAATATGAGGCGGATGTTCGTTTTTTATCCAGAGTCTGGAGCGTTGTGCCACACCAAACCGATGCTGCTCATCAATGATCACATAACCCAGGTTTCTGAACTGAACTGTATCTTCAATCAGAGCATGGGTCCCGATAATAATTTGCAGTTCGCCATTCTGTAGTTGTTTGTGTATGACTTCACGGTCTTTTTTCTTTGTTGAGCCTGTCAGAAGCGCTATATTCACATTTATTCCCCGAAGAAGTTCGCTGACAGTGGCAAAGTGCTGATTGGCAAGGATTTCCGTGGGTGCCATCATGCAGGCCTGAAATCCGTTGTCAAGTGCTATCAGCATGGTCATCAGCGCTACCACCGTTTTACCGCTGCCTACATCTCCCTGCAGCAACCGGTTCATCTGTTTACCCGATGACATGTCGGTGCGGATTTCCCTGACCACTTTTTTTTGTGCTTCGGTCAGAGTAAAGGGCAGGTGATTGTAGTAGAATTCATTGAAATAAATGCCTATTTTCGAAAAAACAAATCCGGAATAGTGTTGTTCTCTCCATTTTCGCTGGCGTAAGATATCCAATTGAATGTAAAATAGTTCTTCGAATTTAAGGCGTTGCCTGGCCCGCTCCAGCGTTTTTTCGTTTTTCGGAAAATGTATGTTGATGAGCGACTCTGTCAGGTTCATCAGTTTGTACTGTTGCAACACATAGGAAGGCAGAGTTTCGGAAATGCCGGCTTCGATTTTTTCAACTAACGGATATATGATTTTCTGAATGGCTTTCGAATTCAGAAAGTGATTTTTCATTTTTTCGGAAGTGTTGTAGTAGGGCTGGAAACCCATTTCATCCGCCGGAGGCAGTTGTGATACCAATTCGATATCCGGGTGAACCAGGTTAAATTTCCCGTTAAATAACGAAGGCTTGCCGAATGCCACGTACTCAATCCCGGTTTTATACTTGTCGGCAACAAACCGGATACCCCTGAACCATACCAGCTCAATGGTATCTTCCCCGTCAGAAAACAAAGCCGAAAGGCGCTGGTTTTTCCCTTCGCCTATTTTCTCAAAACGGACAAACCGGCCTTTGATCTGAACAAACTGCATATCACCGCGCAGATCCCGGATTTTGTAAAACCGGCTTCTGTCCACGTATTTGTAAGGATAATACCTGAGCAAATCTTCAACGGTGAAAATGGAAAGTTCCCTGTTGAAGAGTTCGGCTTTTCGGGGCCCCACTCCGGGTAAAAATTTGATATCCTGTGTTGAGAAATCCATCTTTGCAGTTAGCCTGAAATAAATTTGCCGAAGGGAATTTTTCGTAAAAGAAATATCACTGTAAATGAAGTGACAGCCGTCAGGATTACAACCAGAGGTACCGAAATCAGCGGATGGGACATTGTCCAGAATATCCCGTTTCTGTAGAATATCCCGATAACCAGAATGTGCACTAGGTAAATGCCGTAGCTATAATTACTCAGCGTTTGCTGGATTGCACGGGGTATTTTTTTTGATACCGAAGTGCCTTTCATTGCAACGAAGATTGCTATTGATTGCACCATGGTGTTCAGGCTGAAATAGTTGTAGATGGATAAATCAAGCCTGCCCTTGAGCTTACTCGAATAAAAAGTCATGAAAAAGGCAATGCATACTGTGACCAAATATAAGATCCATGCTGTAAGACGGATGTTTCTGGATACGTAAAAGATATTGTAAAGATAGTACCCTAAAACCATGTAGCCTGAATAGAGAAAATAAATAAAAAATTTATGAAGCAGATTTCCTCTCCAGCCGTACATATCGACCGAAAAATCTTTGCTGATGCTTACGATTAGAATCCAGGCAGCCAGAAGAAATACCAGCATTTCCGGCTTCAGTTTTCTGACAAACATACCGATAAAGGGTGTTATCAGATACGAGAAAACAATCATATAGACAAACCAAAAATGTTTCGATATCCCTTCTCTCATGAAGATATCTCCAGCCCACACGATTATGTCGCTGAAACCGTGCGGCTTGCTGCCGGGCAGCGTGAAATACCTGAAAATCCAGTATACGACCATCCAGAAGAGAAAAGGAATCAATACGCGAACAAAACGTTTTTTGTAAAATGTTTTGATTTCGTATCCGGTTGATAGGAGCATGGCGCCGCTAATCATCAGAAAAAGAGGTACTGCAAACCTTACAGCACTGTCAAAAAAATTCCCTGTCCACCAGTGTGCCATGTTTCTGCCGTAAGTCATGTTCACCACCGGTGAAGAAACATGAATGACGATAACCGCTATCACTGCAATAGCCCGAAGGCTGTCAAGCCAGTCAATTCTCTGGTTTTGCTCTTTCATTATGCATTGTTTTTTAATACCGATTCAGCAAATTTCAGATCAAAAGGAGTTGTAATCTTGATGTTTTCTCTGTTGCCTTCAACCAGTCTGACGCTGTAACCGGCTGCTTCCACCACCGAAGCATCGTCGGTAAAAAAATCGTTGAATGGTTGCCTGTAACTTTCAAGAAGGATGTCGGCCCGGAATACCTGAGGCGTTTGAACCAGTTTGTATTCCTTCCTGTTCACAGTTGTACTTCCATTCGCGGTGAGCTTCCGTATGCTGTCAGCCGAATCAGTCACCGGTATTGCTGCACCCCATTTTTCGGCTTCATCAAAGCATTTTGCTATGGTTTGTGAATTAACCAGAGGTCTTACACCGTCGTGTATGGCCACTAATCCGGTATCTCCGATCAGTTTCAGAGCGTTTTTTACGGAAAAAAACCTTTCGGTTCCTCCCCCGGCAATCTGATGCGGAATATAAAAATGATATTTCAGGCAGAGTTGTTTCCAGTAGTCAATCTGAGTGGCTGGCAGAACCACTATAAGTTCTGTTTCATCCGAATAATTGAAAAACTGCTGTATGGCATGCATGAGTACAGGTATTCCGTTCAGTTCAAGAAACTGCTTTGGAATTACCGTGTTCATTCTTTCTCCTTTTCCTCCGGCAACTATGATAGCCGATTTTCGGGTTTTCATTTAGCTACAATTTCCAACAAAGATACTGTTTTCGGGTACAAAATACAAGTTTTATCGTTTTGAAATATTAGTTAAAGCAATTGATTTTTTCAAAAAACCGGTTGAAAATTGTTTTATTTTCATACTTTTGTAAAAAATAAGATTCTCAGAAACATGATGAATAAGTTTTTTTCCATAACAGGAATAATGCTGTTCTGTATTCACTTATTGATGGCACAATCAGCGGATAAACCTGCCCGGCCGGCTATAATTGATAATATTCGGAAGAATTCGGAAGTCGTGATATTTCAGGATTCAAAATTAGACAATCTGATAATTAGCCATATCAACCGTAAAATAGAAGTGGGGTCGGGTACATATACCGGATTCGGATACAGAGTTCAGGTGTTTTCAAGCAATGCGCAGAAAACCGCCAAAAATGAAGCCTATTCAGTGGAACGAAAATTAAGAAGCGCTTTTCCGGGTTACGCAGTATACCGAATCTATGCTTCCCCATTTTGGAAAGTCAGAATAGGTGATTTCAAAACCCTGGAAGATGCCAAAGCGTTTCGTTCGGAGCTGGTAAAGGTATTTCCGGAACTTAGCAGAGAAACTTATCCCGTACGTGAAAGTAAAATATCAATCCGATAAACTGAATAAATGGACCTGTTCGAAAACAATCTTATTTCTTTTGATAAAGAAAAAACGGTCGTACTTGCCGATAAATACAGGCAAATCCTTGATATATTGGGTGAAAACACCGAACGGGAAGGCTTGCTTAAAACTCCGCAGCGTGTAGCCAAAGCAATGCAGTTTTTCATGCAGGGCTATGAACAGGAACCCGAAAAGATTCTCCGTTCAGCCATGTTTACAGAAGATTACCGCCAGATGGTTATCGTTAAGGATATTGATTTTTACTCCCTGTGCGAACACCATTTGCTCCCGTTTTTCGGGAAGGCACACGTAGCTTATATTCCGAACAGGAAAATTACCGGATTGAGCAAAATAGCCCGTGTGGTCGAAGTTTTTGCCCGCCGGCTCCAGGTACAGGAACGTCTGACCACGCAAATCAAAGATTGTATTCAAAATACGCTCGATCCGATGGGAGTTATCGTAGTCATCGAAGCTCAGCACCTTTGCATGCAGATGCGGGGAGTTCAGAAACAACACTCCATTACTACCACTTCCGACTTTACAGGTGTTTTCCAGCAAGCCAAAACCCGTGAGGAATTTTTGAATCTGATTAAAGGGTAAGATTTTTCAGGCACCTGAGCAAAAAGCCTTTCTTCCAAAAAAAAAACGCTTTTCCGAATTTTAAAAACTGACCCGATGGATGTAGAAATAGTGTCTGTTCATTATAAAACACCGGAATACATTTACGAACAATATGCAAGTGTCCGGAATCTCTATCCGGATACGGCCTATCGGATTATTGACGGCAGCGATGATGGTAATACTTATTTTCGTGATTTGGAGGAGAAAGATTCGAATTTCACAGTAGAGCGTTTAGGATATAATATTCACCATGGACCGGGGATGGACTTTGCCCTGAAAAGTTCGAACCACGAATTTCTGCTGATACTTGATAGCGATGTCACACTGACAAAAGATGTTCTGTCGCCTATGTTCCAGCGGTTTACCGGCTATGCCGTGGGCAGGAAGCGCATGGTGAACAAACTGGGAATTCAAAGAGGTGAATCACGGTTAACAGATAAACTTTTTCCGGATTCATTCAGATTCACCTATATCCACCCGCTGTGTATGCTTATTAGCCGTGAAGCTTATTTCAGATTCAGACCATTCATCAGACACGGTGCTCCCTGTATAGATGCAATGTTGGATATTTGCCGAAAAAATCAGAATCACCTGCTGGCAGAGTTCAATGTGGACGATTTCCTGGAAATAAAGTACCAGGGAACAGCTAAAAGATGGGGAATGAATATACCAAAATGGACGTATCTGATACCCAGATTCAAATAACCATTTCGTCTGAGAAGCAGACTATGGTCAAAACTGTGCCTGGTTTCACGGATAATCCGTTCGGAAACATTTCTGATAAAAAACAGAGCCGGTTGTACTTAGTTAATAATCAGTATTTTGGTTGTTTGAGATTGCAGCCCGTCAGGTGAAATACAAATTGCAAGATACACCCCTGTGCTGACTTTCTGACCGTAAGCATTTTTGCCATCCCACGTTGCAATGCTTCCTTTAGAGGTGGTTTCGCTCACCAGGTTTCCTGCCAGATCGGTTATTTTTACCTGGGTATTTTCCACCAGACCTTTGATTGTAATTAGTCCGTCGAAATTCTCTCTGACCGGATTAGGATATGCGTATACGTTGCCGAATGTTTCGGAAGCTTCCACCGCGTCGCTCTGAAACGACACCAGACCTCCGCCGGTACCGAAAAATACTTCGCCGTTAGCCGGATTTATCGCTATGGAAATTATTTCATCAGAAAGCAACGGGCTGTTTTTAGAAGTGAAGTGATGAATCGTCTCCTGGCCATTTTCCGACATTAAATACACTCCGGACGATTCTGTGCCAATCCATTTTCTGTTTGCTCCGTCAATGGCAATGGCTATGATTTTCTGGTCTTCTAAAAGGAAATCGCCCAACCCTGTGCCGTCGTTTCTTGGAATGATGATTCTTGAGCACGTAAATCCGGGTTCGAAAACCTTCGACGGATTGTTGAAAAGCAAGGGTCCTTCGTTGGTTCCCACCCATATTGCACCATTTTTTTCCTGCTCTATACAGAAAAACAGTGTCGGAGTGATTGATTTCACACCATCGCTGGTGTTGTAGTTGAATGTTGAATTAAAAGTGGATTTGTCATCGGCCAGGGTGTCGAGGGTACCGTTGTCGTCAAAAACACATATTCCGGGAATATGCCTTCTGGAAAGTACCCATTTTTGATTCGGATTCTGGTTGGAAATCAGAATTTTACCCAGCGATTGCTTGTTGTTTACGCCGTCGAATCCCAGTTTTGAAAATTCACCGTTTGGCTTGAATATCTTTATCCCGAAAGCCACCAGGTCGTTGGTCATCCACAGATTTTTAGCGGCGTCAAAGGTCAGGTTATCCGTCCACTGAAAGTAGTCGCTCGGTATGTTGAGTGCTGTTTCGATAATGCTGTTATTCCGGTCGTAGTGCATATAAAACTCATCGTTTCGGAATTCATAAACTCCGGAACTTGCACTGTTTGCATAGAAATGTTTATTATCATCCGGATCGATGGCTATGGACGAAAAATCTTCCACTTTGAGAATGCCGAGCGACTTTTCGATATCGGTATAGGAAATGTTTTTCCATTTGTTGTTTTCGAAAATCATCACATAGGCAGGTCTTTTTACCGGTCCGAGAAATTTTTCGCCGGGCACTACGAAGAGCCTTTCACCTGCAAACTTCATCTTGTAAGGAAAGTTTACGGCAGGCCCGTCGGGTTTGTAATAATTTATTGAGGGCGAATCACCGTTTATTTTGTATTCGATTAATCCCTGTCCGCCGGCAGCAAACCAAAATCTGGACGATGATTTGTCGTAGCAGCCATCTTTAATTTCATTGATGCCGGTGATGGTGCTTTTGGTGAATTGACTGTCGAAAATATAAGTGCCGTTTGTTGTGAATGCCTGAATGAAATTTCCTGAAACAATTATTTCATTAAACGATGTTTCCGGTTCGGGTTCCGACCATATCCCGTTTGGATTCTGAATGTAAAGTTTTCCGTTCCGGAGCAGTACCAGTGAATTTCCAAACGAGTACAAAGCCTGAAAACTTCCGCTGCCAGGCAGATCTGTCATTATTTTCCAGAATTCATAGTTGATAAGCTGCGGCTCCGAGGCAGATGCAAAATAAATATTATTGGCTGACACAGCATAGATATTACCATTATGGATGGTCGTGTTCAGTACTTTTACTTCCGATGCGTTGTTGCCTATGTAATAAGTGTCCTGAATCTCCATTTTCAGCATATTGAGTGTAATAATGCCAAAATTACAGGACAGATAGGCTTTGTTGTTGGCTATAAGTATGTGATTGATGCTTTTATCGGCACTCATTTGCTTGTTGTAGTAGTCGGGCAGGTTCATTACTCCTCCGGCCGAAAGGAAATCGATATTTCCATCCTGATATACGATAAGCAAAAGTTTATTTACCTCGTCGTATCCGATTTTTGAAATTGTAATCCCGTTGAGTCCTGATATTTTACTGATGAATTCCATGTTTCCATCCCGCTTGTCCACGGTGAAGAGTTTTCCGTCGCTTACGGCAAAAATCTTATTTTCAGACTGAGTCACATGGTCTACAACGCTGTATGAAAAGTGAGTTCGCCATTTACCCATTGCCACCTGAGCCTGTGCAGCCATACCGGTAAGCAGCAGGATAATGTATATAAAATTGATTCGTTTCATGCCTGATAATTAAAAAAGGATAATCAATGAAAAAACAGATTTCCGGGGTTTTTATTGTTTCAGTACCGGTTATATTTTAAAGTATGAGCGTATCAAAATAGTCCGCCAGTTTTTTAATAGCCACAGCACGGTGACTGATTGTGTTTTTAATTTCAGGGCTCATTTCTGCGAATGTTTTTTCGTATCCTTCGGGAATAAAAACCGGGTCGTATCCAAATCCGGTATTTCCTCTTGGTTCAGTAGCTATTTTCCCTTTTACAATACCTTCAAACAGATGGTATTCGCCATTTTCCAGGTATGTAATCATAGTTCGAAACTGTGCCGTGCGGTTAACCTGCCCTTCCATTTCAGTGAGCACCTTCTTCACGTTATTTGACGAATTTGACGGCTCACCGGCATAGCGTGCCGAGAAAACACCCGGTCTCCCGTCGAGGGCTTCGATTTCCAGCCCTGTGTCGTCGGCAAAACAGCTTATGCCGAACTTGTTATATATATAGGATGCCTTCAGAACCGCGTTTTCTTCGAGCGTGCTTGCTGTTTCGGGGATATCATCCGTGCAACCGATATCTGATAAGCTCACAATCAGAGCCTTACCTTTGAGTATGGAGCGTACTTCATCCAGTTTGTGAAGGTTGTTGGTTGCAAATACAATTTTTCTCATCTGTCTTTTTTATTTTTAGAAGCAAAGGTAAAATTTTTTAAACGTATTCCGAAATCCTGAATCGAATTATTCCTTGCGGATGGACATGCAGCCGTTTTTTTTTGAAATGTTGGAATTAACAGCTATTTTTGCACGCTGTAGCGAAAGATTGATTTCTTTGTTATGTACGTTCGGTTTTTTCTTGCCGTTCTGAAACTGAAAAGATACCTGGTATTCGAAAATGTAACTACCTCAGGCAAACGAATGATTGCAGAACGAAGCAGCCGTTTGAGAAGATTCCCGAACATGATAAATGACTTATTTTGTACAGATGTATCGGGAATGTGACAGGATTCTGATTGAATTTTATATAAAAATAAATCATGAACACATGAAACAGCCATGTAAATATACTTTTGACACACGACTTGTCCCGATTTATCGGGAAGGGAATGATTTATGGCGTGTTCCATCTTACAATAATTAAAAAAATAAAAAATTAAACAGATGAAAGGCAGTCTGATTATATTGTCTTTTTTTGCTTTGGGTTTGTTGTCGGGCATATTCAGAATTTTTCCCGAAGAATGGATCAATCCGGACATCACTTTCGGTGTGTTGTGCTTGCTTATGTTCAGCGTAGGTCTGAGCCTGGGACATGACAAACAGTCGGTAAGTAAATTTCGGTCTCTCTCTCCCCGTTTGCTTCTGCTTCCGCTCATGACAGTGCTGGGTACTTTTCTTGGAGTAATAGCAGTCAGTTTTTTTATTAAAGGGAGAAGTTTGCCCGAGGTGCTGGCTGTGAGTTCCGGATTCGGTTATTATTCACTTTCGAGTGTGTTGATTACACAATACAAAGGAGTTGAACTTGGCACAATAGCGTTGCTTGCCAATATTATCCGCGAAGTGTTCACACTGCTTTTTGCACCCTGGATGGTGAGGTATTTCGGAAATCTGGCGCCTGTATCTGCCGGAGGTGCCACTACTATGGATACCACATTCCCGGTTATTATCAAAAATTCGGGCAGTGAATTTTCAATTCTGGCTGTTTATCACGGTTTTATAACCGACTTGTCGGTCCCTTTTCTGGTCACTTTCTTTTGCAGTTTGTAACTTTGAGAAAATAAGCTTGAACAGATTCCTTAAAGCAAATAGGTTAGAGAAACAGAAAATACTTTTAATGAAGTTTTTGCAGTCAGATTCGGAACAGTATTACCACTTTCGTTTGTTATTTTATCAAGGATGTTCCTGTTGGCATCTATTTTTTGCAAACCCTGGCTCCACTGAAACCCAAGCTGTATTTTTTTAAGCAACTCCACACCTCCTCCGTAGCTGTAACCATAGTCTATCCTGTTCATAAAACTATCAAAAGATTCCTCATGGATAAGGGTCACTATATCGCTTTCGAATGCTGATTTGCCCTTCAAAGCGTAAGCACCGTAAATTCCTGCGGTGCCATATACCCCGATTATACCGCCGAAACTGAGTCTCAACCGTATATTAACCGGTACTTCAATGTAGTTGATTTCATGATAACCTTTTATTAGCGACTGCACCAGGCTGCTGCTGTCCATTCTGAACACAGAGCCTTTTTGAGAGAGCAGGGCGCCAATTTCAAATCCCAATCCCGATCTTCGCGGATTGGACTCATACACCAATCCAATCTGATATCCGGTCAGATTGTCGGCACTAAACGCAGCCGAAATATCTTCACGACTGAATGTGTGAATTTCATTCGCCATATTGATGCCTCCCCTGATGCCGAGCTTGGCGTATCCGGTGGTAGTAAGCAGGAGAATGAAAATTGTGACTATATACCTGTTTTTCATTGTCTTGTGGCGTTAATATTGGATGTTTTAAAGTTCTGTGCCGGGAGTTATTTTTTTGCCAGGCGTTTCCTGTCGTTCTCGTCAAGCAAAATTTTTCGAAGTCTGATTTTCGAAGGAGTAACTTCTACATATTCATCTTCTTTGATGTATTCAAGCGCTTCCTCGAGACTGAAAATAATTGGCGGAACAATTCGTACCTTGTCATCGGAGCCTGATGCACGCATGTTGGTCAGTTTCTTCGATTTGCACACATTAACTACGATGTCACCTTCTTTGGAATGCTCGCCAATAACTTGTCCTGTATAAATGGGATCTTGCGGATGGATGAAGAATTTTCCGCGGTCCTGTAACTTATCTATAGCGTAAGCAAAAGCTGTACCACTTTCCATGGAGATTATCGAACCGTTTGTTCTCCGTTCAATTTCTCCCTTATATGGCTGATATTCCACAAAGCGATGCGACATAATAGCTTCACCTGCCGACGATGTGAGTACATTGTTGCGCAGCCCGATGATACCCCGCGAAGGGATGTGAAATTCGAGCTGTATCCGGTCGCCAATGGCATCCATGCTGAGCATCTCGCCTTTACGTACAGCAACCATTTCGATAATTTTGCCCGAATTTTCTTCAGGCAGATTGATTGTAAGCTGTTCTACGGGTTCGCAACGCACCCCGTTTATCTCTCTGAAAATAACCTGAGGTTGCCCTACCTGCATTTCGTAACCTTCGCGTCGCATGGTTTCGATAAGTACCGATAAGTGGAGCACACCACGTCCGTATACGTTCCACACGTCCGAATCCGGATTTCTTTCCACTTTCAGTGCCAGGTTTTTATCCAGTTCTTTTATAAGCCGGTCATTGATATGGCGCGAAGTCACAAACTTGCCTTCTTTGCCAAAAAATGGTGAATCATTGATGGTAAATACCATGCTCATGGTTGGTTCGTCGATGGCAATCGGAGCCAGCGGTTCGGGATTTTGAAGGTCAGCAATCGTATCGCCAATTTCGAAACCATCAATTCCCACCAGTGCGCATATATCACCTGATTCCACAACGTCGGTTTTTGTTCGTCCCAGTCCGGTAAAGGTGTCAAGCTCTTTGATTCTGGATTTTACAATTGTTCCGTCCCGCTTGCACAGGCTCACATCCATTCCTTCCTTCAGAATTCCTCTGTGGATTCTGCCCACAGCTATTCTGCCTACATAGGGCGAATAATCGAGGGATGTAATCAGCATTTGAGGAGTACCCATAAGTTGAGTGGGAGCAGGTATGTGACTGATGATGGCATCAAGCAGCGGAGTGATGTCTGAAGTGGGATTTCTCCAGTCGTCCGACATCCAGTTTTGCTTCGCCGAACCGTAAATGGTTTTGAAGTCTAGCTGGTCTTCGGTAGCATTCAGATTGTACATCAGGTCGAATACCATTTCGTTTACTTCATCGGGACGGCAATTGGGCTTATCAACCTTATTTACAACCACAATCGGTTTCAGTCCGATCGAAAGTGCTTTCTGCAGCACGAACCGCGTTTGCGGCATCGGCCCTTCGAATGCATCCACAAGCAAAAGCACTCCGTCGGCCATATTCAGTACGCGCTCTACTTCTCCTCCGAAGTCTGCGTGTCCCGGAGTGTCGATAATATTGATTTTATGTCCCTGATAGTTGATGGAAACGTTTTTGGCCAATATAGTTATCCCCCGTTCGCGTTCCAGGTCGTTGTTGTCCATGATTAATTCACCTGCGCTTTCATTGTCGCGGAATAAATGTCCGGCAAGCAGGAGTTTATCTACTAAAGTGGTTTTTCCATGGTCAACGTGGGCGATGATAGCTATATTTCTAATTTTCTGCATGTTGTAATAATTGTTTTTGCGGGTGCAAAGATAGTGAAAATCAGCGAAAAATCATGTTAATCGGTAAGTGTAATTTTACAGAAAGAATATATTGCCTGGTTTACCTGATTCACTTCAGCCTCAGAATGCATTAAATGTCAATATCCCGGAAAATTTTCAATCAACACGGGCTTCTGATGAAAAGAAATAGAAAGCTAAGAGTTATAAAAAGAGATTTTTACGGGTTGCAGGTAACTTTTGAAATGAGGTGAAATCATTTGAAAAACATGTGGTGCAAATTACTAAATCAAAAAACGCAACTGATTGATTATCAGCTGCGTTCTTTTGTTTTAAGTGGTACCACCAGTACTAATATATTTCAATGTAAATATCTTCTCTAATTCGGTGATTTAGAGCTATTTGAATTGTAAATACATTGATTTTCAATTGTATATATTTACGACAAACTTTGCACTTTTTTTCAAGTATTTTTATTATGTGGTGCAAATGTGGTGCAAATGTTGTAAATTTGCAACACGGAATTAATAAAATTTGCAACACTTATGGCAACAGTTACAGCATTTATCAGGGTATCAACCAAAAAGGCGAACAAAGTAAATGTTCGTTTTCGGTTAAGAGATGGCCGGGCAGTTCAGATTTTTCACAAAAGTGAAATCACTGTTAAGCCTTCAGACTGGGATCCAAAAGCCCAGGCTATTAAGGCTAAAGTTTTATTCAACAAAGAAGAACGATTCAAATTTGACAAATCGGTCAATGACAGAAAAGCATTAATTGTAGAACTCTATAATGACCAACCGGTTAAAGATGACATTTCATCTGATTGGTTGGAAAATGCCCTGGACAGAAGATTAAATCCAACCAAATATAATACTGAACAACCTGATATTTTACAACCTGTCAAAGTTATTCAGTTTGTGAATCAATTTGTAGCAACTGCCCATTTGCGAAAAGATAAACAGACTGGTCGTTTTCTTTCGGCAAATACAAAAAAACAGTATGTTACTACCGCCAGGCATTTAAAAGAATTTGCAGAAATATGCAAAAAGGAAGATTTTGAATTCAATGAAATAGATAAGAAGTTTTATGCTAATTTTGTAGAATTCTTACAAAAAGAAATTCCGGTTTTAGATAAGCGAGGTAAACCCGTTCTGAACGAAGACGATACTCCTAAATTAGTCAAGAAAAGTTTTACGCAGAATTCAGTTGGTAAATATATCCGTACGTTGAAAGTGATGCTGAATGAAGCATTGAGAGAAGGATTAAATTCAAATACCGATTTCACTAATTTTCATGTTTTTTCTGAAGAAGTTGACAACATCTACCTGGATGAATGTGAGTTGCAAAAAATCAAGGAACTTGATTTGAAAAACACTCCGCATTTAGACCGTGTACGTGATTGGTTTTTATTACTTTCGTGGACCGGTTGCCGGTTCAGCGATTTGGAGAAGATCAGCAAGACAGACATCAAAGATGGATTTATCACTTTCAGGCAGCAAAAGACAAACACGAAGGTGACTATCCCTTTGCATCCGGTAGTTTCAGAGATTTTGGAAAAATACGAATATAATATGCCGGAAGTAATTTCCAATCAAAAATTCAACGACTACATCAAAGAGGTGGGTAAACTTGCAGGAATCAACGACAACGAGGTTGTCACCAAGACCATCGGTGGGAAACTGACATCTGAATCATTGCCCAAATACGAGCTAATATCCAGCCATACCGGCCGCAGAAGTTTTTGCACCAACATGTATAAACGCGGTCTCCCCACGCTGATGATTATGAGCATATCCGGACATAAAACCGAAAAATCATTTTTGAAATACATCAAAGTACGCCAGGAAGAGCATGCAGCAATGATGAAAAGAGAGTGGGAGAGGATGTATCAATAAATTCTCCAAAGGGAAATACTGACAATACCCCGGCAGGATGAAACCGGTAAAAACAAAAACAAGAATTTTAAAAAAAATCAAGTAATTTAAATAAAAAAATCTGAATGGCTGGAAGTTTAATGCCCTGTATGAACGGCGAAGTAATCCGGTGGGCAAACGGTAAATACGGAAGGATGGAGTTCTTGTCTGAAATCGATTTTTTCAGTGCCATTTCCTGTCGTTTCATCGAATGCGACGAGAAAACCCGGGAACCCCTGTATTCCGTTGAAGAGCGCGATGAAAAATGTCCGGTAGTTGCCAAAGGTTTCAGCGCCTTTATGTTGATGAGCCTGAAAGACCAAAAATATCAAAAAGATGTTGATTTTTACGAAGACTATTTTCAGTCATTACGATACAGACACCTCGACTTAATAAAGACGATTCCCGGATCATCCCACCGGGATACAGACGAAGAAATCTTCAGGAATCACGTCTATATAGAAGACATAAACCTGAAAGCATCCGCTCCCGTTTTTGACTATCTTCCCAAAAGCGACCAATCGATGCTGAAGGCTTACAACCATTGTTATCTTGAACACATACAGCAATACTCCAAATTAATCAGCAAGCAATACACCTCCTTTGATCAGGCACTAGCCGAATGTGATATCGAAGACAAGATTCTGTTGCATGCCATCAACAATTTCTGTATTCCTCCGCATACAGAAGCCTTTGAATTGTATAATGATATCCTGCTGCTGAGAACCATGTACAGGAAAAAACCCACTTCTTGCATGGAATACATTCGGACGATCTACAATGAAGAATGGAAAGAATACCTCGTCATTCTCCACACCATCAAAACCACGTTTGATCCCACCGCCGATATTCAGCTATTACTTCCGGAGAAATATGCCGAGGAACAGGCAATAAAAGCATACGAGCTTCAAAAGAATGAATGCCGGAAAAGACTAACCGGCAAACAAGATGCAACCCCCGTTCAGGAACTCAAAGAAGAAAATCTGGAAGAAACAGGTGATACCGGAAACCCGAACTTTACTTATGATACTCAAAAAGTAAGAAAGATCTATTCAGAATACAACGATCATTTATTTGAAGGAGTAAAAGAGCTGGATTTTTATAACATCATTGCAACGGCAACACTCAACAAGTTGACAGTAAAAGAGGGTATGAAAGCCAAGTTCCGGTATATGATTTACACCCTTAGTCAGGTGATTCGAGATAAGGACTGGTATCAAACAGCTGCACGCAATGTCAATACCGAACCGCTAAGATGCAGCGGTGCAAATGTTGATTATATCTGGAAAAAACGTGCAACATCCCTTATAAAATAGCACCCACCACAACATTACCCCAAAGTTTTTATTTCACCCTCTTGTAAAGTACAGATAATCAATAGTATCTGTACTTTTTTTATTTCCATAAAAGCAGTTTCACCCTCCACCCACCACAGAGGTTACCCCTTACTTTTGCTTTCGTCAAAAGACCCGAAGTAAGTATCAGTTTTCGGGAGACATTCGGAGACAGTCTGATACCTGTCTACCGGATGGACAAAAAATTAAACTCTTACTGACTATGAATTTAAATTTTATTGATGTTGCTGAGCAATATCCCGAACTGAACATTACCGTAAAGGTAGGCGACCTGATTAAAGCAATCGACTATTGCGTATCGAAAACCAAACAAGAACTCGAGCTTCAAATCACAGACGCCAAAGCCGAAACCTATCCCAGCCCCAAAAGGGTCAGTGAAATCCTTGACGTAGACCTCTCCACGCTTTGGCGATGGAATAAGCGGGGTTATCTGTGCCACACCGAAGTCGGTGGGAAACGCAGGTATAAAATGAGTGACGTAAACGCTATTTTGAAAGGAGGAAAGTAATATGCGCAATTACGATGAATTTTCTCAAGATCATTGCGAACGCATTCAGCGCAAGTTAGATGAATTGGCATACTATTTCAGACGTAGTAAGTATCCATTCGAGAACCTGTTAATTGAAAATACCCTGTTCACCACTTTGATGCGCATCCATAAGAAAACAACCCAATATTGGCGTGACAAAGGGCTCATCAGCTATTCACAGGATGGCGAAAAGTACTATTACCGGGTATCCGAAATCCGGGAATTACTCAACAGGTATCACATGAAAGCCAACAAGGAGGAATAACGATGGAAAACAAAAACAAAGCCCTCCCGAACCAGCCGGATCCGCCAGGTAATAATCAGAACAAGTTGCACAAAAACACCCGCTTTCTAGACCTTTTGAAAAAGGACATTGAAGAGCATCAGGCGAATTTTGAGACAATGAAAACAAAAAGCCCGGAAACACAGGAATCACAAGAACCACAGAAACCACAGAAATCACAGGACACTCAGGACACGCAAAAACTCTCAATCTCCGTTGAACATGCCGAGATACTGTCCCTGTTGATTGAGCAAATCGTTGAAGTCCGATTTCGGGAAGTCACAGGATTGACCGATGAGAGTCAGAAGCTCTTAAAGAAACATTACCTGGTCTGCTGCATTGAAAATGTGCTGGAAACAGCCCATCAATGCAACTGGGGCATCTGCCGCCATCACCACTTTATCTATTTGTACAACAGTCAGTACTGGAGTCTGATTGATAAAGCAGAAATTGAAGGATTCCTGGGCGTAGCCGCCGAGAAGATGGGCATAGACAAGTACGATGCCAGGCATTATATGTTCCGGGAACAACTCTTCAAGCAGTTCCTTGCAGTTGCCAACCTGCCTAAGCCCGTTCCGTCCGATGAAGTGGTGTATATCAATTTATTGAACGGCACGTTTGAAATCAGCACTCAACAGCAAATGCTCAGACAACCCGACCGGCATGATTTTATGACCTATCAGCTCCCCTTCAGCTACGATGTGAACGCCACCTGCCCGATGTTTAACAAGTACCTCAATACAGTGCTTCCCGACACGGAGCGGCAATACATCCTGGCCGAATACCTGGGTTCCCTGTTCATTAAATCATCCCGGCTGAAGCTCGAAAAAGCCCTGTTGCTGTACGGAAGCGGAGCCAATGGCAAATCGGTTTTCTTTGAGATTGTGAATGCCCTGCTGGGTGGAACAGAAAATGTAAGCAGCTATTCCCTGCAGGCACTGACCAACGAAAACGGATATTACCGAGCCATGCTGGCTAACAAGCTGGTGAATTATGCCAGTGAGATCAACGGCAAGCTCGAAACATCCATCTTCAAACAGTTAGTTTCCGGTGAACCGGTTGAAGCCCGTCTGCCTTACGGTGATCCCTTCACGATGACCGACTATGCCAAACTGATTTTCAACTGCAATGAACTGCCCAAAGATGTGGAACAAACCCCCGCTTATTTTCGCCGGCTGCTTATCATCCCTTTCGATGTGACCATTCCCGAAGGGGAACAGGACAAGGAACTGGCCCGAAAGATTATCGGGAGTGAACTCTCCGGGGTATTCAACTGGATTCTGGAAGGACTGAAACGCTTGCTGTCGCAGAAGAACTTCACCCACAGCGAAGCGGTGGATCATCAGATTGAATTGTACAAGAAGCAATCCAACTCGGTTCAGCTCTTTCTGGATGAGGAAAATTATGAAAAATCAATAGAAAGCTACGAACAATTCAAGAGCATCTACACTTCCTACCGGACGTATTGCCTGGACAGCGGATACCGACCGGTGGCAAAACGGACGTTCGGCGAGAGGCTCAAAGCCATCGGGATTGAAATGGAAAAAAGGAACTTCGGAATCGTAGTCTACCTGAGAAAAAGTTATTAAAAATAATGTTTAAAAATTGGTTCACTTCATTCACTTCGTTCACTTTTCAAGCTGTATTTTTTCAGTGAGGGTGAACGGGGTGGACGATGAGAGCGAAAATTAAGAAATGATTGAAAAAAAATAATGTTTAAAAATTGCTTCACTTCATTCACTTCGTTCACTTTTTTGATCTGATTATTCAGTTCAAGTGAATGGGGTGAAGAAAGTGATCTTAAAAAAACCAATATTAGTATGAAATACGGATATTTACCAGCTGTACTGGAGCCATATAATGGTCCCGAATCACGCCACACCTGTCCCGCTTGCGGCGAACATACCTTCTCGCTTTACCGGAGTGCTTATAACAACTCAGAGGTTGGCGACAGAATCGGCAAATGCGACCGCGAAAAAGAATGCGGGTATCATCTTACCCCCAAAAAGCATTTTGATTCGTTGAAAAAAAGGTATTAACAATCCCGCACTGCATTCACTTTGTTCACTTTCAGATCTGTTTTTTAAAGGTAAAAGTGAATGAAGTGAACGAAGTGCATTAAAAAAACAAACTTTTTTTTTATGTCCCGACACAAGAAACCCTACCGCGAAAAAGAATGCGGGTATCATCTTACCCCCAAAAAGCATTTTGCTTCGTTGAAAAAAAGGTATTAACAATCCCGCACTGCATTCACTTTGTTCACTTTC